>NZ_SLWU01000006.1 GCF_004345675.1 Caldanaerobacter subterraneus
AAAGTGGCAAGAAAGAAGAAAAGGAAATCTCTATTCAAGAGGAGATAAAAGCAAAAAAGGAAATCTCAACACAAGAATAGAAGTAAGAAAAAATGTCGCTTTCTTAAGGATAAATGTAGGGGAAAGAAAATATGTATATGCCAAAATAGAAGCAGGCTATAAAAAGAATAAGAGAAGAGAAGGACTTCTGCAGGAAATTGCAGAATCAAACATACCTTACTCTGTAGAGCTAAAACTTAAAAATGGCAGTATATACGCTTATTTTTCTATTGAAGAAAAGTATCCAGAAATAAAAATAACAAAAGAGAAAGGGGTCATAGGAATAGATGTAAATGCATATCCAGACAATATATCATGGGCAGAGACAGATGAAAAAGGGAATCTAATAAGCTATGGGAATATACCAATGCCAGAGCTTGCAAGCGACAGTAAAGACAAAAGAGAATATTTCAGATGGCAGTATGCTCATGAAATAGTAAATATAGCAAAAGAAAAAGGAAAAGCAATTGTAATTGAAGAATTAGAAATAAAAGACAAAGGAAAAAGAGGAGACTTTTCGGGGAGGAAATCAAGAAGGATAAGACACAATTTTAGCTATAAATCACTTCTTTCAAAAATAAAAACACTAGCAAAAAGAGAAGGGATAGAAGTAATAGAGGTCAATCCTTCTTACACATCAATAATAGGGATGTTGAAATATGCACCACAGTATATGATAACAAAAGATATAGCAGCAGCCTATGTAATAGCAAGAAGAGGGTTGGTACTTCAAGAAAAGATACCAGATAATTATATGAAGTTTCTCAACGCATTGACTGTAGAAGAATTAGAAGAATTAAAAGAGCATGTAAAGAAAACAGTTAGAAACAAGCATTTAAAGAAAAAACATTTAAGGGAAATAAATAAAGCAATAGAATTTTTACAAAGCCTTGAGAGTAAGCCAGGAAGGGTGCTAGAACCTCTGGATGGAACAAGTTTTAGTGCCTATGATTTCTGGCGAGTTCTCAAGGTAGCGGTGGTGACTCCACTCTCTCCTGAGAAGGTACCAAGAGACTTCTCTACCCTGAAAGGATTACTAATTCAGGGTAAGTGGAGAGGCCCGTAAGGGCGCAAGTTCCTGCTTCTTGGGGCAGGGGCTATGACTTTCCCAAATACCGCCTGCTGGGGATGGGGAAAGTCTGAAGGGCGGACTACAAATACCCCAGCTATCTAAACTGTACGGTTTTGTACAGTTTGGGTAACCAGGGAAAGAGCCCGATGAAACCCGGCAACCTGTCCTTTTAAGGATAAGGTGCCAATTCTCTCAGAAGATTTTTTCTTCTGAAAGATGAGGGTATGCCTCTTCTTTTAGAAGGGGTTTTATTTTGCTCTTAAGGAGGGAAGAAAATGCGTAGACTCTTTACTTCTGAGTCAGTCACTGAAGGGCATCCTGACAAGATCTGTGACCAGATTTCAGATGCCATTTTGGATGAAATTTTAAAAAAAGACCCTTACGCCCGCGTGGCATGTGAGACAGCTGTAACTACCGGCTTGGTTCTGGTAATGGGAGAAATTACTACAGAGTGCTATGTGGACATTCCCAGGATAGCCAGAGACGTCATAAGGGATATAGGCTATACCAGAGCAAAATACGGCTTTGACGCAGACACCTGTGCTGTAATCACTTCCATTGACGAGCAGTCTCCAGACATTGCCATGGGAGTGAATAAGGCTTTAGAAGCAAGAAGAGGAGAGCTGACAGATGCCGAAATCGAGGCAATTGGCGCTGGAGACCAGGGCCTCATGATAGGCTTTGCCTGCGATGAGACAGAAGAGCTCATGCCAATGCCCATAATGCTGGCTCACAAGCTGGCCAGAAGATTGGCTGAGGTCAGGAAAAACGGCACATTGAGCTATCTAAGACCTGATGGAAAAACTCAGGTGACAGTAGAGTACGAGGAAGACAGGCCTGTCAGAGTCGACTCTGTTGTGGTTTCAGCTCAGCATGCTCCTGAGGTTGACCATGACACGATAGAAAAAGACATAATTGAACATGTGGTAAATGTGATTATTCCTGAAAACATGATGGACAAGAACACTAAAATTTTTGTGAATCCTACTGGCAGGTTTGTGCTAGGAGGTCCCCAAGCAGATAGCGGCCTTACAGGGAGAAAGATCATAGTAGATACCTATGGTGGATACGCAAGGCATGGAGGCGGCGCATTTTCAGGGAAAGACCCAACAAAAGTTGACAGGTCAGCAAGTTATGCGGCAAGGTATGTGGCTAAAAACATCGTAGCGGCAGGGCTTGCTAAGAAATGTGAAGTACAGGTGGCGTATGCAATAGGTGTGGCAACACCACTGGAGGTTGAGATAAACACATTTGGGACAGGCAAAATTTCTGATGAAAAAATATCAGAAATTGTAAAGAAAGTTTTTGATTTAAGGCCTGCAGCCATAATAAGAGATTTGGATTTGAGAAGACCTATTTATAGGCAGGTTGCTGCTTATGGCCACTTTGGAAGACATGACTTGGACCTGCCGTGGGAGAAAACAGATAGAGTAGATATATTGAGAAAATTAGCAGGAATATAGTTAAAGCCCGGGTTTTGCCCGGGCTTGTGGCGTTTTTTATATATTTTTTGTAACGCCAGAGATTTTTAAAACCGCTCCGCTAAAATATATTATACATTAGTTTTGACAAAAATAAAAGGCCTAAACCCTTTATATCCTCCTCTAAATAGGTTAAAATTAAGTTGTAAAATATCTTTAACGGGTGGAAAAGCCATGGTAGAAATAGAGGGTGTAGTAGAAGAGATAATCTTTAGAAACGAGCAAAACGGGTATACGGTTCTGGAATTGGATATTGAAGGGGATATGGTGACTGCTGTAGGTGTAATGCCCTTTGTTACGGTGGGAGAGAGAATAAAGGTGCAGGGGGAATGGGTAGTCCATCCTGATTACGGAGACCAGATACGAGTTATCAATTACCAGACTCTTTCTCCCAATACCCTGGAAGGGATAGAGCGCTTTTTAGCATCAGGCCTGATACCTGGGATTGGCCCTGTCACCGCGAGAAAGATTGTAGAAAGATTTGGGCTTGACTCTCTTCATGTTATAGAGACAGAGCCTCACAGGTTGAGGGAGATAAAAGGTTTAAGTGATGAAAAAATAAAGAGAATAAGTGAAGCTTATGAGATGCAGAAGGGAATAAAAGAAGTAATGGTGTTTCTACATCAATTCGGGATTTCTAGCCATATGGCTATAAAAATATACAAAGAATACGGGAATGATGCAATAGAAATCATCAAGCAAAATCCTTACAGGCTTGCTGATGATATATTCGGCATAGGGTTTAAGACTGCTGACAAAATTGCGGAGAGCTTAGGTATCGACCCGCATTCTACCTACCGCATTTCTGCAGGGGCAAGGTATGTTTTAATGCAGTACGCTGCAAATGGGCACACCTATGTGCCAAAAGACCTCCTGAAGAAAGAAACTGCAGACCTATTAGAAGTAAGTGAAGAAGAGGTGGAGGATGCTTTTGTGCTTTTAGCTCAAAATGAAAAAATACACATAGAAAAGTTTGAAGACAATACTGTAGGGGTTTATTACATCCCCTATTATGTGGCAGAACTTCATACTGCAGAAAGGCTTTTCACAATGACAGTAACCCAGTGCGAAGACCTCAAAATAGACGTGCAAAAAGAAATAAGGGATTTTGAAAAAGAAGCAGGAATAGTTTTAGAGAAAACTCAAAAATTGGCGGTAGAAGAAGCCATAAAGAATTCGGTCGTGGTCATAACAGGAGGACCTGGCACGGGTAAGACTACGATTATAAACTGTATAATAAGGATTTTTGAAAAAGCCAATAAAAAAGTAGCTCTTGCTGCTCCTACAGGAAGAGCGGCAAAGAGGATAACAGAAGCTACAGGAAAAGAAGCAAAGACCATTCACAGGCTTTTAGAGTACACTTATACGGAAGAGGAAGGGAAAGGGTTTAATAAAAACGAAAAAGACCCTTTAAAATACGATGTAATCATAATAGATGAAGCTTCTATGGTGGATATTTTGCTTATGAACGCTCTTTTAAAGGCTATTCCTGCCGGTTCAAGACTTATTCTCGTGGGGGACGCTGACCAGCTCCCATCTGTTGGAGCAGGAAATGTACTAAGGGACATAATAGACAGCGGAATTGTAAAGGTGATAAGGCTAAAAGAAATCTTCAGGCAGCAGAAAGAGAGCCTTATTGTAGTAAATGCCCACAAGATAAATAACGGCGAATATCCTACCTACAATAACAAAAATGGCGACTTCTTCTTTTTAAGTGTACCTACACAGGAAGACATGTTAAAGACAATACTAGATCTTGTGACTAATAGGCTTCCTAAAGCCTATGGCTTTCATCCGGTTAACGATATTCAGGTCCTTACTCCCATGAAAAAGGGAATAATAGGAGTGCACAATTTAAATATAGAGCTTCAGAAGGTATTAAACCCTCCTTCTAAAGACAAAGCAGAAAAACCAATGAAAGAATTTACTTTTAGAGTCGGTGATAAAGTGATGCAGATCAAGAACAACTATAGAATGACCTGGAAAAGAGGGGATGAGGAAGGAGAAGGAGTTTTCAACGGTGACATAGGGATAATCCAGTCAATAGATGAGGAACTTCAAGAAGTTACCGTGTATTTTGACGACGAAAAAGTAGTGACTTACGATTTTTCCGATTTGGACGAACTTACCTTATCTTACGCTATCACAGTTCACAAGAGTCAGGGCAGCGAATTTCCTGTGGTGATAATGCCAGTGACATACGGACCTCCTATGCTTTTAACCCGCAATCTTCTTTACACAGCTGTTACAAGGGCAAAAAAGCTGGTGGTTTTAGTAGGGCAGGAGAAATATTTAAAATTTATGATTGACAACAACAGGATTTCTAAAAGATATTCAGGACTTCTTTCCAGGCTAAAAAAGACCTTAATTTACATCCAATAATTTATAGAAAAGTGTAAATTTTAATTTATTTGTGCCGATAACATAATTGAAAGAAGAAAGCGATGAGGGATGTATAAATGACTTTTTTGGACTTGCTTTTTCCTCCCAAGACCAGTTGCATTGTTTGCAATGCCTCTATAAAAAGTGGATACTTGTGCGATAGGTGTAAGGCATCTCTTGAAATTATCAATGGCAACAGGTGCAGAATATGCGGCAAGTCCCTTAAAGAAGGAGAAATATGCAGTGATTGCCTCAAAACACCGCATTATTTTAAACAAAATGTAAGTCCATTTGAATATGAGGGCGTGGTAAAAGAACTCATAGCGAAATTTAAATATTTCAATGAAAGGCACTTAGCTTCATTTTTCGCCGATTACATGGCTGATGCAGTAAAAAATATGGGCTGGAATATTGAAGTCATAGTTCCCGTTCCACTTCACAGGATAAGACTTGATGAAAGAGGATACAATCAGTCTGAACTTCTGGCAAGGGAGCTTTCTTACAGGCTCAATATCTTCATGTCAAAAGCTCTAAGGCGGGTTAAGAATACCACAACTCAGACTGCTCTTCACAGAGAGGAAAGGATGGAAAATGTAAAAGGGGCTTTTAAAGTTACATATAAAGATACAATTGAAGGGAAAAATGTTCTTTTAGTGGACGATGTTTTGACAACAGGGGCAACCCTTGACGAATGTGCGAAAGCATTGAAGGAAAATGGGGCAAAAGAAGTTTATGTTGTCACTATTGCAACTGGCAGGATGTGATGGGGATTATATAAAAGGGGATGAAAATTATGGAAATAAGGAATTGCAAGCGGTGTGGAAGGCCTTATATCTATACGGGAAAAGATTTATGCCCTGTGTGTTATCAGCAGGATGAAGAAGACTTTTTAAAAGTTCGCGATTATCTGGACATGCATCCTAATGCCACAATGCTTGAAATATCTCAAAATACGCAGGTTTCTGCGAAAAAGATAATGGATTTCTTAAAAGAGGGACGCCTCATACTTTCGCCGAGCAATGTCAACATAGGCTTGAGGTGTGAAAGGTGCGGCAAGCCAATACTTAGCGGAAGATTTTGTGATGAATGCAAGCTCGAGCTTGCGAAGGAGCTCACAAAAGGGTATGAATCTAAAACAACCAAAGATGAAGATGAAACGAAAGGTGAGAGGTTGTATGTATACGATACAAAGAAAAAGAAAAAATGATGCGAGATTAAACTTTTGCTTTGTTGAGTCGATATTAATGGTAGTACGGGGGTGTTGAGAATGAAAATCTACAATAACAATATTGATAAAATAATGTCAATCTATAGAGTTAACTCAATAGAGAAGGTAAAGCCTAATAAATCAGAAATAAAGGATAAAGTAGAAATTTCAGAAGAGGCTTTAAAACTCGCCAAGAATTTGAGCCAGTTTGAAAAAATAAAAAATCAAAAGATTGAGGATATAAAGTCAAGGCTTAGCTCAGGCACTTACAATGTTAAAGCTGAAGATGTGGCTGACGCCATCATCAAAGGTGTGCTTCTTAACAAAAAAATTTAATTTTAAGGATGTGCGTAAAAATGAATGCGAGTGAAAGGCTTTTAGGCCTTCTAAAGGAAGAAATGGCGATATATGAGATTTTGCTTGAACTGGCGACCAAAAAAACTGACATAATAATCCATGGGAAGATAAAAGAGTTGGATGAGACTGTGCAGATGGAGAGAAATTTCATAAAAAAGCTCGTCGAATTGGAAGAAAAAAGGGAAAACACTTTAAAAGAGATGGGTAAAGGAGAAGGTGTGACTATAAGCGAGGTTATAAAAAGCCTTCCTCTCGAAGAAGCTGCACAGTTTAACAACGTTAAGGAAAGATTAAGTGCTGTTTTAAAAGAGTTGGAGCAGAGAAACGATTTAAACATGGCTTTAATTGAGCAGGCACTGGAATATGTGAATTATTCTATCAAGGCTATATCAGAAGCTTTGGAGGAAGACAAGGGCATTTACGGGGAAAAAGGAAGCTCTAAGGGCTACACAAGTTTAATTGACAAAAAGGCATAGGGGGATAGATATGTCTACTTTTCAGGGACTTGAAATAGCCAAAACGGGCCTTTTTGTAAGCCAGAAAGCGCTGGAGGTTACAGGCCACAATATAGCTAATGCCAATACACCTGGTTATACAAGACAAGTAGTAGATATGGCTTCAATTGCTCCTCCTACTACCTTTGGAATGTATGACCAGTGGGGCAAGGCTATAGGCGAAGGCGTAAAAATTGTGGACATAAGGCAGATACGCGATCAATTCTTAGACAATCAATACAGAAGAGAAAACAAATTTTTGGGAGAATGGGAGACAAAGGCTGAGGTTCTCTCTGCAATTGAAAATATATTCAATGAGCCATCAAGTAGCGGCATAACAGCTGTTTTAAATGACTTTTTTAACTCTTTACAAGAGCTTTCAAAAAATCCCGAGAGTTTGACTGTCAGAGCAGAGGTAAGAGAAAGAGCGATAGCACTTGCAGATACTTTCAACACGGTTTACCAGCACCTTTATGACAAATTAAACGAATTAAACTCTACAATACAATCCAGAATTGCCGAGATAAACTCTTATGCTGAAAGGATAAGCAGATTAAATGGAGAGATATACAGGTTCGAACTTCCGGGGCAGGTAGCGAATGACTTAAGAGACCAGAGAAACCTCTTAGTAGACCAGCTCTCTAAATTAGTAAACATAACGACTTATGAAGATGCCAACCGAAACTTCAGAATAGATATAGGCGGACAGGCTTTGGTAAGTGGCACTACTGCCTTTACAATGTCTATGGATAAAAACGGGAATGTAATATGGGACCTCACGAAATCCCCTGTTAACCCATCGAGCGGCGTATTAAAAGGCCTTTTGGATATGAGAGATGGGGATGGGGCAAATGGCGTAAAAGGCATCCCCTATTATATGGAACAGTGGAACAAGCTGGCTTACAACATAGCCAAAGTTATAAATGAGGTGCACAGTCAGGGATACGGTTTAGACGGCAGTACGGGAAATTTACTTTTTGGCGGTTTTGACACCTCTCTCCCTTATAATAAAGACCTTCCTTATGCTCAATTAATAAAAGTAAACAGCACTATACTTGCATCAGATGGACTTTTAAAAATAGCTGCTGCAAAAGATTCAAAAGCTCTTCCCGGCGATAATAGGAATGCCTTGGAACTTATAGCATTAAGAGATAAACCTCTTGATGGCCTTGATAAAGCTACATTTGATGACTTTGCCAGGTCTTTGATTGCAAACTTGGGTGTTGATGCAGAGCAGGCAAATGTGATGAAGAAAAATCAGGAAGTAATGGTAAAGCAGATAGACCTAAACAGGCAGTCTATATCAGGTGTATCTTTAGATGAAGAGATGACGAATATGTTAAAATACCAAAAGTCCTATGCCGCCTGTGCAAGAGTGATAACTACTATGGATGAGCTTATAGACACGATCATCAACAGAATGGGATTAGTTGGAAGGTAGGTGCTTTGAATGAGAGTTACTCATAACATGATGATATCTACTTTTCTAAACGACTATTACAACAACCTTGAAAGAATTCAAAAAGGACAAAACATGTTGGCGGCAGGGAAAAAATTTACCAGGCCTTCCGATGACCCTGTCGCCGTAGTTACAAGTTTACGCATCAGAACGGACATGGCGCGAAATGATGCCTATACCAGAAATGCAGATGATGCAAAATCTTGGCTAGATATTACGGACAGCGCTTTATCTCAGCTAGGGAGTTTACTTCAAAGGACAAGAGAATTAGCTGTTGAGGGCGCTAATGGCACATTGACAGCAGGTGATATGCAAAAGATCGCTCAAGAGATAATACAATTAAAAGCCCAAATGGTGCAAGTAGGTAATACCCAATACAATGGAAGATATATATTTGCTGGTTTTAAGACTGATACAGCTCCTTTTAGTGAAACTTCTAATAATTACAATGGCGATAGCAATTCCATAGAATTTGAAGTAGGACCGGGCGGAAATAGAATGGCTGTAAATGTGACAGGAGATAGACTCTTTGATGTAGTAGGAGGAACATCTCAACTTCTTGAAATGATGGATAACCTCAAAACTGCTTTGGAAAATGGAGACCACCAAGCTGTAAGCAATCTGATAGCTGATATAGACAAACAATTGGAAAATGTGTTGGCTGTAAGAGCAGAAGTAGGAGCAAAGTCAAATAGATTAGACCTCATACAAAATAGGCTCCAAAGTGATAATTATAACTTTACAGCCTTACTGTCTAAAAACGAAGATGCAGATTTAGCCCAAGTTATTACAAATCTCAAAATGGATGAAAATGTGTATAGGGCATCTCTGGCTGCAGGTGCCCGCATAATACAGCCCAGTTTAATAGATTTTCTAAGGTGATGAGGATGAATATAGCGATACACCAGACTTTTGGCAGGATAGGGATAAAGACTTATCCTGCCCAAATTTCTATAAAAAGTCCTAAAGCCGATCTTGAGATAAAGCAAATACCTGCAAAAATGGAAATAGAACAAAAGCTTCCCCAAGTTCGGATAGATCAATATCAGTGTTTTTATGAGTCGGGGCTTAAAAATATCTTTGACCTTGTGCACGATGAGGCAGAAAGGAGTAAACAAATAGCTTTTGATGCTATAGGCAAAATTGCTGAAGATGGGGATGTACTCGTTTCTATAGAAACTCATCAGGATGCAATTGTAAAATTGAGTGAAGAAGCTATGATCCAGGAAGTAGATTTTAATGTTGACCTTATGCCAAAATCAAGGCCTAAAATATGGTTTGAAGGATATTTAAAGATAAATTGGGAATTGGGTGGTGTAGAAATAAAAGCAATCCCTCACAAGCCTATAATATCTGCAACACCAGCTCATGTAGAAATATACCTAAGGCAATATCCTTCGATAAAAATAGAGTATGTAGGAAATCACGTTGATAAGAGGATATGAGTTTAAAAGAAAGTGAGGAATTTAGGATGGAACTTAATACAAAAAATTTTGGAATTATCCATTACAATGAAGAGGATGTCATTTACTTTGAAGAAGGTATTCCAGGTTTTGAAGAATTACACAATTTCTTGATAATTGGCGATGAAGAGGAAGATATGCCTTTTAAATGGCTTCAATCAATAGATAACCCTGACATAGCCTTTGTAGTTATTGACCCCAGAGTTTTTAAGCCGGATTATACTTTTGAAATTGATGAGGAGTTAAAAAATTTTCTGGCGGTAGAGGATGTAAATCACCTTTTAATATTTGTGATTGTGGTAATCCCCGAGAAGATAGAAGAGATGACTGCCAACTTGAAAGCTCCTATAATTATAAACGCTGAAAACAACAGAGGAGTCCAGATTATACTGGATAATGATAAATACCTAATAAAACATCCTATACTGGAGGAGCTTAAAAATGCTTATTCTCACGCGTAAAATAGGTCAATCCATAATTATAGGGGAAAATGTAGAAGTAAAGATAGTAAGTATTGAAGAAGGGAAAGTAAAACTGGGGATTACCGCTCCAAAAGAAGTGACTGTATTAAGAAAAGAACTCATAGAAGTAATGGATGAAAATATAAAGGCGGCAAGTGTGAGCAAAGAGGCTGTGAAGGAGATAGAAAAATTTATTAAAAAACGCTAAAGTAAATCAAAAATATATCGATATATATAGTGAAAACAAAAGATAAACAGTTGGCGCCAACTGTGAGGCAAAATCAAGGCAGGGATGCCAAAATAAAAATTCAAGGAGGAAGGGTAGTATGATTATCAATCACAACTTAAGTGCTTTAAACGCATGGAGAGCACTTTCAATTAACAATTTCAACACACAAAAGGCATTAGAGAAACTTTCATCAGGTTACAGAATAAACAGAGCTGGAGATGACGCAGCAGGATTGGCAATTTCAGAAAAGATGAGAGGGCAGATCAATGGGTTGAATCAAGCTATAAGGAATGCTCAAGATGGCATATCTTTAATTCAGACAGCTGAAGGTGCTCTGAATGAGACCCATGCAATACTTCAGAGAATGAGAGAACTCGTAGTACAGGCAGCAAATGATACGAATACTGATGTAGATAGAGGGAATATACAAAAAGAGATAAACCAATTAAAAGCAGAAATTGATAGAATAGCTTCAACGACACAATTTAATACAAGGACACTTTTAGATGGCAGCTTATCTACAACAGGTGTGACATTCCAGATAGGAGCAAATGCTGCACAGAATATGACATTGACAATAGGTAAAATGGATACAACTACTCTTGGTGTTGATACCTTGGACGTTTCAATTTCTACACTTTCATCTTCTGATATAGCCGCATGGCTTACAACTATTGATAATGCTATTAACAAGGTATCACAACAGAGAGCAGATCTTGGTGCTGTGCAGAACCGCTTAGAACACACAATAAACAACTTGGGTGTTGCAGCAGAAAACCTGACTGCTGCAGAATCTCGTATAAGAGATGTAGATATGGCAAAAGAGATGATGGAATTCACAAAGAACAACATACTGCAGCAAGCTGCAACTGCAATGCTAGCACAGGCAAATCAGCAACCGCAGACAGTACTGCAATTGCTCAGATAAATGTAAGGGAGGCGATGCCTCCCTTAAAATTTATTAAGTGTGGAATTACAGGAGGAAATTTTTATGCCAACGTCTTGGTACAACGTAATACCGGAAATATTGAGTTTAATCGAAAAACATAAACCTCGTAGTATTTTAGACGTAGGTATAGGTTTTGGTAAATATGGAGTTTTGATAAGGGAAGTGTTAGAATTACCCTATGAACGATACGATAAATTAAAATGGCAGCATAGAGTTGAGGGAGTAGAGGTCTTTGAAGGATATAAAAATCCTCTTCATACTTATGCTTATGATAAAGTGTATTATAGCAATATTTTAGATGTAATTGATAAACTTCCACAATATGATGTAATATTGCTTATTGATGTATTAGAGCATTTTACAAAAGAAGAAGGTTATCTTTTATTAGATAAACTGCTTGAACATACCAAAAATTTTATTTTAATTTCTACTCCATTATACCCCGATATTCAGAAAGATTATGAAGGTAACCCTCATGAAGAGCATAAAAGCAGATGGTCAATAATTGATTTTGTAGATTACGATTATAGCTTTAAACTTATTCCTATTGGGAATAATGGTGCACAACTATTTACTATTTTTCCTACAGCACAAGGTGTTAAAGAAAAGATTAATACTCATCTATATACACAAATCATTGAAAACAATTCTTTAAATGCAAAACCCAAATTAAAAATAGGTTATTTATTACCTCACAAAAATTTGACAGGCGGTTTAAAAATGCTTTTAGAGAATATGAGATATATGAAGAAAAGAGGTCATACAATTTGTGGTTTTTTGAAAAGCGATACAAATGATGATGTAATTCCTAATTGGTATAGAGATATTGAAATAGATGAAAAAATAATATTACCACATAAAGACAGTTTCTCTTATTATATAGAAGATTGCGATATAGTAATTGCTGGTTGGTTGGGACAACTTATAGAATTAAAGAGGAACAAGATTCACGTAATATACTGGGAGCAAGGGAGTGAATGGTTGTTTGGTGATTATAGAGATTTGTCACCAAATTCAAAAATCAGAGAACACTTAAAAGAGTGTTTTTCTTCTGATGTAACTTTTGTGAGTGCTTCACCTTTAATTGCAAAGGTATTGAAGGTGAGGTATGGAAAAGATTCGACAATAATTCCGAATGGCATTGACACGACTTTTTATTTTCCGAGGAAAAAAGAAAAGAGTAGCCAAGATATTTCTATTTTGTTAGTAGGTCACCCGTACCTTTGGTTTAAAGGTTTTGAAGTGGCTCTTATTGCGTTGGAGATGGTGTGGAGAAAAGGATACAGATTCAACGTAAATTGGGTATGTCAAGAACTACCTAATGTTAAAAATCTTAGCTATCCCATTAATTTCATTAAAAAGCCAAGTCAAGAAGAATTAGCTGAAATTTATAGAAATTCTGATATGCTAGTGTTTACATCGTGGTATGAGGGTTTTGGTATGCCACCTCTTGAGGCTATGGCATCAGGTATTCCTGTGATATCCACTAGGTGTGGGGGCGTTGAAAGTTTTATAACTCCAGGAGTAAATGGAATTTTAGTGGAACCAGGAGATATAGAGGGAATTGCATATGCTGTTATGGAATTAATAAAAAATAGCAAATTAAGAGAAATTTTAGCTAAAAGAGGTAGACAAACTGCTTTGAATTTTGATTTTGAAAAAATTACAGAAATGTGGGAAACGGTGCTTTATAAAGTGAAAGGGGATGCTTAGTATGGATCTGAAAGACCAATTCAAAATGTTGTATAAAGAAATTTCTCCTTCAACCCTTTCCCTTTGCCTTGTCACAAAAAATGAAGAAAAAAATATATCTCGCTGTATAAATAGCGTAAAAGACATTGTAGATGAAATAGTTGTGGTGGATACTGGTTCTACAGACAGAACTATTGAGATTGCGAAAAGTTTTGGCGCAAAAGTGATTCAAATAAAGTGGGAGGATGATTTTAGTAAGGCTAGAAATACAGCTATAGAAAGTGCTACAGGAGATTGGATTTTATTTCTTGATGCTGATGAGGAGATAAAAAAAGAAGATGTGAGCAAAATAAAGTCTTTGTTGTACGATGACACAGTTGAGGCTTATCTATTTAAATTTGTTAACTATGCAGGTTCCAGCATCAACAGTGGACTTACAGAAATAAATTATAATTACAGGTTATTTAGAAACAATGGAAAGTTAAAGTATATTTATCCAGTTCATGAAAACTTAAGAAATATAGAAGAGAATAGGCCTCCCATTGCTAAAAAGGCAGATGTGACTATACTGCATTACGGATATCTCGCTGACATAAGAAAAGAAAAAAATAAAAGCGAACGATATATAAAACTGATTTCTAAATACTTGGAAAGTCATCCGGAAGATAAATTTCAACATGCTAATTTAGCAGTAGAATATTTTAATATTGGAGACTATCAGAAAGCATTAAAGCATTTACTAATAGCCACTAAAGGTATGGATGTAAATAGTGTAAATGCTACAAGGCTTCTAAGGTATCTGATAGGATGTTATATAGGGCTAAAAGATTACAGTACCGCTCTTAAAATTATAAAGGACGCAAAAGATTATTATAAGGACATTCCAGATTTTAGTTTTCTTGAAGGGCTTATGTATATGGATCAAAAGAGGTACGAAAAAGCTATAGAGGCTTTTAAAGAGAGTCTTTCAATTGGAGAATACGATGGATTGTTTATAACAATGGGGGGCACGGGAAGTTACCGTGCTAGGTATATGATAGGTTTGTGTAAAGAAAAATTAAATCAATTAAATGATGCAGTAAAAGAATATATTGAAGTATTAAAAGAAAATCCCAATTATCAGGAAGTATTTATAAAGCTTTTTGACCTTTTTATAAAAAATGAACCAGTACAGGAGGTTTATAAATTTTTCAGTAAATATGTAGATGTGAGTTCTCCTTTAAACAATGCAATTTTGGCTAGGCTATATATAAGTGTTGGTCTATATGATGCGGCTAAAAGCTATTTGGACAATATAAATATGGATTTAGAAGGTTTAAATACATTAAGAGGAATTGTATATATGGGGATGAAAAAATATGAAGAAGCTTTGCAATACTTTGGGAACGAATATGGAAAGTCACAAGAAGAGGCCAATTATTACAAAGTGTTGTGTCACATTATCTTAAATCAAATGGAGGAAGCCAAAAAAGTATTGTGGGAATTACCCGATTCTTCAGATAAGAAATTGTATATGAGTATAGTAGGAGAAATGAAAGCAAAATTTGAAGAAATAAAAGAAAATTACTTTAATTTGCTGGATTTGCTTATCAAATTGCAGGAATTTGACTTATATAACAAAGTTCTAGCTATGTATGTAAATAAATTTGGAAGAGAAGATTACGAAAGATATGGGCAATTGATGATAAAATATGAGTTAGAGGATTTAGCTGTTGAGGCTTATATTAAGGCTGCAAACCTAAACAGTCAAAATCCTGAAGTGTACAGATATCTTGCTGAAAAAGCTTTAAAACAGGGTATGTACGAAGAGGCTTTGTCTTTGGCGATGAATGCATTCAACCTTGATACAATGGATGTTGATAATTATGTAACAATTTACAAGATATACCGTGATATGGGTAACTTAAATGAAGCTGAAAAAATCAATTTGGTAGTAAAAGAAATTTATCCAGAAATAGACCTTGCAAGTAGAGTAAATGGCGGGTAAAGCCCGCCAATTTTAGTTTCTTAGCAAAATTAGACAAATGGTATTTACACACAAAATGCTGCTATAAGAGGAACTTTGTTCGCAATCTTAAAAGGTGAGAATTTTGCTTAACTCTTTTTTTGCAAAAGCCGATATAATAGTTGAGTCCAATCCTCCTGAAAGGAGGGATAAAATATTTGTAATTTCTGGGATTTGCTTTGCTATAGAATCTTTTACAAGGTATTTTACTTTTTCAATAGTCTCCTCCATAGTGTCTGTATGAGGATTGCTTTGAGGGGACCAGTATTTATATATATGAATTAGGCTGTTTGGATTAAATTTTGCATACTAAAGCTATTGCTAAAGTTTCTTCACCCAATTTTTTACAATTAATTGACTTTGGCTTTGAGTATTTGTTACAATTATTGTTCGGTGGCCTAGAAGATTTCTAATCAATTTTTAATCTTTGTCTGGTATAATGATATTAGGCTTTCGCAGGAGGAAATAAGATGAATAAAGTTATAAAAGAGTATTATTACGAGGAAAATGAGATTGCAGAGAAGATAAAGGAATTGAAGAAAAAATTAAATGAAAGCGACTTACAGGCTCCAAAAGTTTTGGAGCTTAGTAGAGAGCTGGATAGATTGATTGTGCTTTACATGAAAGGGCAGTGGCAGGCAAAACAAGAGTGAGTTTTGTCTGCCCTTTATTTTTATGTAAAAAAATTTAAACTTTTTAAAATACATGACGATATTTATAGTAGCAGAAAGGAGTTGGTTCACAAAGGATAAATATTTTCACTGTAGGGGGTAATAACAGGGATGTTGCAGAGTATAAATAATGCGAATCTAGCACAGATTCCTTCTTCAAATTTTAAGAAGGAAAGCGTTCTTGTGGATGAAATTAAAACAGTGAAAGATATTCTGAGCAAACCTGTGGATGAAGATAAGCTTAATAGAGAGCTTAATAAGGAAAACAGGAGGATAACTATTGACCGTACATATTTTGAATTTTCTGTTCACAAACCTACCAATACAATTGTAGTGAAAATTGTCGACAGCGAGACCAATGAGGTTATAGATGAGATTCCTCCGGAGAAAATATTGGACCTTGTAGCAGGTTTGTGGAAAATAGCAGGGCTTTTTGTGGATAGGAAAATATAGGGGGTGTAGTTATGGATCCCATTGGTATGAACAGTTATAATGTGAGCAATTTACTAAGAATAGGTGGACTTGCTACAGGGCTGGATACTGATTCAATAGTTAAACAGCTTATGAAAGTGGCAAGTTTACCTCTTGATAAGTTGAATCAGCAAAAGCAGTGGTATCAGTGGCAGCAGGAAGATTTGAGGGACATAAACGCAAAACTTATGAATTTGAGAAATAATGTGGTCGCCAGTTTGAGGCTGCAGGGAACCTTTATGGCTAAAACTGTTACATCCTCTAATACTTCTGTTGCTACTGCTACAGCGGGGACAAATGCGGTGAATGGGACATATACTTTATCTGTTACTCAGTTAGCTACAGCTGCTTCTACTGCCAGTACCGACAAGATTGGGGCGTATTATATCGACAGTAACAATAAGATTCAATATAATCCTCTAAATACCACTGGGGGACCTATAACTCTCGTACTGAAAAATAAAGACGGGAAAACTTTTTCAAATATTACAATATCAACGAATGCAAATATTAATGATGTAATATCAGCTATAAATTCTGTCTCTAAAGATACAGGCATAGTTGCTACTTATGATCAAAATTTAGATAGGTTGTTTTTAGTTTCTAATGTGACGGGTAGTTCTTCTACAATTGATTTTAGTGCTACTACTGATCAGACGGCACAAAATTTTTTGACATCAGTTTTAAAATTACCTTCAGATGTTTTGACTTCTGGAAAAATAACAGGGCAAGATGCAATATTTACTTTCAATGGCGTTCAAATAACTAGCTCTACTAATAATGTTACAGTTGCTGGTATAAACGTTACATTGACAGGTACAACTGCGGGCGGGCAGAATATAACTCTCACTGTTTCAACAGACGTAGATAAAATTTATAACACGATTAAAAACTTTGTAGATACCTATAACGACGTAATTACACAGATGTACACTAAACTCACAGAAAAAAGGTATTACGATTATCCGCCTCTCACAGATGAGCAGAAGCAGGCGATGAAGGAAAATGACATAAAATTGTGGGAAGAAAAAGCTAGATCTGGTAACTTAGCTAATGACGAGACTTTAATGAGAGCGTATTATTCATTAAGACAGGTCGTTTCTTCTACTGTATCTGGCGTAGGGTCATTAAGCTCTATTGGAATTACTACAGGTCAGTGGTATGAAGGTGGAAAACTTTATATTGACGAAGCTAAATTAAAAGATGCGATTGCCAACAATCTTGATAAGGTTATGCAGATATTTACAGGTGTTTACAGCTCTGATGGCACTACATTGGTGTCAAAAGGCATTGCACAGCAACTTTATGGCTATTTTGAAAATGGCACATTTAAAGAAGGTGTACTAGGGACTGCAATAAATGCTATAACGCGCAAAGCAGGAAGCTCAACACAACTTTATGACAATAGCTTCATAGGCAATAGAATCAGAGAGATAGATGACAGAATTGCAGAAATGCAAAAAAGATTAAAGGATTTAGAGGAGAGATATTACAGGCAGTTTACACAGTTAGAAATTTTTGTCGGGCAGATGAATACGCAAAGCGCATGGTTAAATCAGCAGATTGGGATTATGACTAAGTGAGGGGGTGCGAAAGTTTGAATCCGTATCAGCAGTATAAAGAGAATGCTATTTTGACGGCAAGTCCTGAAGAGCTGGTTTTGATGCTCTATAACGGGATAATAAGATTTATTGATGAGGCAAAGACAGCGCTTCAAAAGAAAGATTATGTAGAAACAAATGCTAAAATACAGAGGGCACAGGATATTATTACAGAGTTGATGCTTACTCTTGATATGAATTATGACATTTCTAAAAATTTATACAATCTTTATGACTACATGTTAAGAAGGTTGATTGATGCGAATGTGAAGAAGGATATTGAAATTTTAGATGAAGTAAGAGGATTTGCAGTAGACTTAAGAGACACCTGGAGTTTAGCACTTCAAAAGGTGAGAGAAAAAGTCTACGCTACGAAAGGTTGATGGGATGGAAAACATTTTAAAAAAATTAATTGAGTTTACAAAGGAGAAAATAGAGAATCTGAAGCAACTCTATGACCTTACAGAGAAAATAGGTGTTGCTATAGGTTCTAACGACCTGGAAGAACTTAAAAAACTATTAGTTTCAAAGCAGCAGATAATTGAAAGGATAAATGATATAGACAAGGAATTTATACCCCTTTATAATGCTTTCAAAAAAGAAAATAAGATCGAGAGCATATTTGAAATGGAAGACAATATAATTGGCGATGCCAGCAAATTAAAGGGTTTGTTCATCGATGCTAAAGCGTTGCTTGACAAAATCAAAGAAAAAGATGACAGCAACATCAAAGAGATAAATAAAGTTTTTGAGAAAGTGAGCGACAAATTAGAGGAGCTTTCCAAAAACAAAGAAGGATATGTGGAATATCTTAGATATTATACTCCCGAAAGTTACTTTATAGATAAAAAGCGTTAAAAAAGCGGGTTTTCCCGCTTTTTTATTTCTTTATCTGGAGTTGATAATAGTTTAGATTTGGTTTATTATTAAAGTAATTAATTTGTGCTTAAAAGGGCGAAGAGAAGGGGGGAATGATGATGAGAGAAGAAATTGAAAAAGTTATAGAAGAAGCAAGAGATAGAGTTGTTGAGTGGAGAAGGTATTTTCATCAGTATCCAGAGCTTTCCTTTCATGAAGTGAAGACCGCTGAAAAAATTTCTGAGATTCTTTCTTGTTTTGGCAATTTAGAAATTTCAAGGCCAGTTCAGAACAGTGTCGTGGCAGATTTGGAAGGGGCGGGAGAAGGTAAGACTTTGGCTATAAGGTCTGATATAGATGCTTTGCCTATCAAAGAAGAAAATGAGTTTGAATTTTCTTCAAAAAATCTGGGAGTGATGCACGCTTGTGGTCACGATGGGCATATAGCCATAGTTTTAGGTACGGCTTATGTTTTATCCCGCTTGAAAGATAAGCTAAAAGGAAAAGTACGCTTTATATTCCAGCCTGCAGAAGAGGTGCCTCCGGGGGGAGCAAAGGAATTAGTAGAAAAAGGGGTGCTTGAAGGGGTTGATTACATAATAGGGCAGCACCTCTGGACTTATTTACCTGTCGGAAAAGTGGGGATAGTCTATGGACCTATGATGGCATCGGATGACATATTCAGACTGAAAATTATAGGAAAAGGTGGACATGCTGCAATGCCTCATCAAACAGTAGATCCTATTGCTATTAGTGCTCAGGTTATTGGCAATCTTCAGTACATAGTCTCAAGGGAATTGGATCCGATTGAACCTGTGGTGATAACTGTAGGAAAGATAGCCGGTGGAACTACTGATAATGTGATTCCAAATGAAGTAGAAATGGCTGGCACTGTGAGGGTCTTAAACCCGGAGGTTAGAAAGAAGATACCTGAAGCCCTGGAGAGAATAATAAAGGGCATTGTGACAGCTCACAGGGCTTCATACGAGTTTTACTTCGAGTTTGGCTATGGCCCTGTGATAAATGATGAAAGAGTAGTTAAGATAGTGGAAGATGTGACAAAAAGTCTTTACGGAGAAGAGGCTTTAGAGAAGATAAAGCCTGTAATGGTAGGGGAAGACTTTTCAGCCTATTTAGAGAAAGTTCCAGGAGCCTTTATATTCGTAGGTGCTAAAAATGAAGAAAAGGGGATAATTTACCCTCACCATCACCCCAGGTTTAATATAGATGAAGATGCTTTAGAGATTGCTTTAAGGATTTTGGTTTACTCGGCATTTGAGCTAGTAGAAAAATTTTAAAATTTTATTGATATTTGAGGTAACAGGTGATATAATACACCTATAATATAATCGAAGAGATTATATTATAAAAACCAAAATAAAGAAGTGAGGGGACAAGTTAAATGTATCAGGACAAAGTGTTAGTTTGCAAGGACTGCGGGAGAGAATTCGTGTGGACGGCAGGGGAACAGCAATTTTATGCAGAGATGGGCTTCCAGAACGCTCCGGTAAGGTGCAAAGCCTGTAGAGAAGCACGAAAGAGAAGAAGTTATAACCACCATCAGGGTGGCAGAAGAGAGAAAAAAGCTTATGGAATCAGGTAATCCCCTCACTTTTCAAAAAGAAAGTGATGTGGATTGTAAAAAAGACACCAAAATGGTGTCTTTTTTACATTTCAGATTATTTTCCACATTGTTAAATTAGGACTTTAGACTTATTCACAAAGTTATCCACATTATCCACAGTTCTTTGTTTCACACCCTGTTGAAAAAAATATTGCAATTTTATTCATAAGATATTATAATTATAAAAAGTGAAAGTGAAATCGTCAAAAGAAATTAAACGGTATGGAGAAATTTTCAGAAAAATTAAAAAAGGGAGAGGAGAAAGATATGAATAAAAAATCACTATTTTTAGCTTTTGCGGTGATTTTTGCTCTGGTTTTTATGCTTTCAGGCTGTGGCAGTAAGTTTAATACAGTAGATCAAATCAAGCAAAAAGGCGTAATTGTGATGGGCACGAGTGCAGATTTTCCGCCTTTTGAATTCCACAAAGTGGAAGGAGGAAAAGACGAGATAGTAGGTTTTGATATTGACATTGCCAATGCTATAGCGAAAAAGCTGGGAGTAAAACTTGAAATAAAAGATATGGACTTCAAAGGCCTTATTCCAGCTCTTCAGGCAGGAAGAGTTGATATGGTAATTGCGGGTATGACGCCTACAGCAGAGAGAAAAAAGAGTGTGGATTTTTCAGACCTCTATTACGACAGCAGGCAGGTTGTTGTGGTAAAGAACGACAGTCCAATTTCAAAATTTGACGATTTGAAAGGCAAAACAATTGCCGTTCAAATAGGAACTACTTCGGAAGAAGCTGCTAAAAAGATTCCTGATGTAAAGTTAAAGCAGTTAAATCGAGTCAGTGATGAATTTATGGACCTTCAAAATGGCCGCTGTGATGCGATTGTCGTAGAAGACACAGTTGCCAAAGCTTATTTGAAGGAATACAAGGATATGAAAATTCTCTATATGGATGAGATAAACGAGGTAGAGAATGGTTCTGCTGTAGCAGTGGCAAAGGGCAATAAGAGCCTTCTTAATGTGGTGAATGAGGTGATAAAAGAGCTCAAGCAAAGTGGAGAGTACGACAAACTTGTAGATAAGTGGTTTAAGCAGTAGTTTAAAGTGGAGAGTTTTTCTCCACTAAAATTTTGTGAAGGAGAGAAGGTAGGCTATGACGGTAGACTTTTTGAGCATGGTAAAATACACGCCACTTTTTATAAGCGGACTTATAATGACCCTTAAACTGACTTTCCTTGCAGTGACAATTGGAGTTCTGATGGGGCTTTTTATAGCTCTGATGAAGATGTCCTCAATAAAACCTATAAAGCTTGTCGCTTCAAGCTATATAGAAGTGATAAGGGGAACTCCTCTTTTAGTGCAATTACTTCTCATATACAATGGACTTATGCAGTTTGGCATGAACATTCCTGCTTTTACAGCAGGAGTTTCAGCACTGGCAATAAACAGTTCCGCATATGTGGCAGAGATTATAAGGGCAGGGATACAGGCTGTTGACCCAGGGCAAAATGAAGCAGCCCGGTCTCTTGGGATGACTCATGCAATGGCCATGAGGTATGTCATAATACCCCAGGCCATAAAAAATATCCTTCCGGCTTTGGGAAATGAATTTATTGTGATGCTCAAAGAATCGGCTATAGTTTCAGTGATAGGCTTTGCAGACCTTACGCGTCAGGCAGACATCATACAGAGTGTGACTTACAGGTATTTTGAGCCTTATATAGTAATCGCTGCCATATACTTCATAATGACTTTGACTTTTTCAAAACTTCTTTCTCTCTTCGAAAGGAGGTTGAGGGCAGGTGATATTCGTTAATGATGTGTACAAAAACTTTGGCAGTTTAGAAGTCCTAAAAGGCGTTACATTAAAAGTCAACAAAGGTGAAGTTGTAGTCATAATAGGTCCCAGCGGTTCCGGAAAAAGCACACTTTTAAGATGCATAAATCTTCTTGAGGAGCCTACAAAAGGGGAAGTCTTTATAGATGGAGTGAAGATAAACAACGGCAAAGTAAATATAAACAAGGTAAGGCAAAAGGTGGGGATGGTTTTTCAGCATTTTAACCTTTTCCCGCACCTTACTGCGATAGAGAATATCACTCTGGCACCTGTAAAGGTAAAGAAGATGAACAAAAAAGAGGCAGAAGAGCTGGCAGTAGACCTTCTTGCAAAAGTTGGGCTTCTTGACAAAAAAGATGAATATCCCATAAAGCTTTCAGGTGGGCAGAAACAAAGGCTTGCTATTGCAAGAGCCTTAGCCATGCAGCCAGAAGTCATGCTTTTTGATGAACCAACGAGTGCCCTTGACCCTGAGATGGTGAAGGAAGTTTTAAACGTGATGAAGCAGCTTGCCAATGAAGGAATGACAATGGTGGTTGTCACGCATGAAATGGGATTTGCAAGAGAGGTCGGAGACAGAGTCATTTTTATGGACGATGGAGTGATAGTAGAAGAAGGCACGCCTGAAGAGATTTTCTACAGGGCAAAAAATGAGAGGACAAGAGAATTTTTGAGCAAAATCTTATAAAACGCACCCTGGCAAAGGGTGTTTTTTATTTCCACATATTGCAGTGTGCACGTTTTTTATGTAAAATTATAATAAATAGAGGATGAGAGGGGTTTGATGCTTATGAACATCATAGTAAGTGGTAAAAATGGGATGACCATAACAGATGGCCTAAGAAATGCCGTCGTAAAAAATGTGCAGAAACTCAGCAAATACTTCCCTCAGGATACAGAGGTAAGAGCAGTGTTAAGTGTTCAGAGAAATAACCACATAGCAGAACTCACCATACCATTTAAAGGAATTATCTTCAGGGCAGAAGAGATAAGCGATGACATGTACGTTTCAATCGGGGGAGCAGTGGATAAAATAGAGAGACAGATTTTAAAGCACAAGGCAAAGCTCAGGAATAGATTTGGCGCCAATGAATCCATAAGATTTGATGTTCCTACTATTTACGATGAAGGGGAAAAGAGGGAGGAAGAGGAGACTTCCTTTGAAATAGTAAAAACAAAAAGATTTCCAATAAAGCCTATGTCGCCAGAAGAAGCGATTTTGCAGATGAACCTTTTGGGCCACACATTCTTCGTATTTACAAATGCCGAAACTGACATGATAAATGTGGTTTACAAAAGAAAAGACGGAAAATACGGCTTAATAGAGCCGATTGGAGAGGAGTAAAATTTTATAGAAGGTTGGGGATGGGCTCTATCCCCAATTTTTTTGTCAGAAAAGAAGGAATTTTGAAAAGCATATAGAATATATTTAAAATGTGTGGACAAATTTTAATAGGGTGTGAAGATAATGGGTGAAATAACAAAAGATACGGTAACTTCGATGGAGATGTACATAAATAAAGTTCCGGGAGTGCTGTCCAGCAGGATAGTGGTAGAAAATGAGGAAATAACGGAAATCCACGTATTAGCTGACAGCACGAGGAATGCCAAGCAGATTGCGAGAGATGTGCAATCTGTGATAATGGCCCAGTTTGGGATTGACATAGATTATAAAGTGATAAGTGTTGCCCAAATTGATGTTGGGGCAAAACCTCCTTCTGAACACAGGATTGTATTCTCAAGCTATTCTTTTGTAAATAGTGGGCTTACAAGTGAAGCAAGGGTGATACTCACCCGCGGAGACGAAGTCTTTGAAGGATTCGCTGAAGGACCTAACACAACAATGAACAAGTATAAAATCATTGCAAACGCTACATTGGATGCTGTGTCAAAGCTCATTCCCAAAAACCATTTATTTTTACTGGAAGATGTCGATATATTTAATATAGCGAAAAGCAGGATAGTGGTTGTAGGAGTCACCCATGTGACAAATAGCCAGGAAGAACTTTTGACAGGATCTTCTTTAATAAGAAAAGATGAGGGGGAATCTGTTGTAAAAGCGACTCTTGATGCCATAAATAGAAGAGTTATGTCAATTATATCCCGTTAGCTTTTAAACACACCCAAACCGCTTATTACATACTTAGCGTAGCGATACCTGAAGCCTAAGGGCAGAAGAAATAAAAACAGCAAAGGGGGTTTCAGGTATGAATAAAGCCACACTCATAAAGATACTCTTGGCTTTAATGGCACTTGCATTAGCAGGAGGCGCAAATTTAACATGGCACTAAGCGGTTTGTGGTGTGCTTTTTGAAGAAAAGAGGAGGTTTAATATGTTAAACAAAAGAGTAAAAGTGTATATTTCTATAATAATTGCTTTAGGAATTTCTTTCCTTATATATTCTATGCTAAGAACTTCAAAAAATACAATTCCAGATATAATTTTATTTGGTTTTTTTGCTGCATTAGCTGAATCAATGCCAGTATACATTGCTAAAGAAATTACTGTTTCTGTGGCATTTGCTGTAGATTTAATGGCTCTACTCATTTTTGGACCTTATGGTGGTGCTTTAATTGCTTCTATGGGTACAGCATTTCAAATTGTTAAAAGTGAAGATGGTACTTTGAGGCATATATTCAACTTGCCCTACTATAAGACGTTATTTAACATAAGTGAACTGGCTTTAAGCGTGGGAATTGCAGGTTTAGTATTTGAATATACAGGAGGAGTTGCAGGCACTTACATATATCCTAAATATCTTATACCTGCAGTGATAGCTGCTTCAGTATATTATCTTCTTAATACCTCAATTATAGCAATATTATTGTTACTACTTACTAATAAATCTCTCAGTTATGTTATAATGAAAGAAATTAAATGGATGGTTCCTAATTTCCTCTTTCTAGCCTTTTTAGGTATTGTCATGACAGAGGCATTTGTGAGAATTGGTTACATAAGCTTTGTACTCCTTTTTATTCCTCTATTTATGGTTCGCTATATGTTTAAGCTTTACATAGACTTAAAACAGTCTTACTATGACACAATAAATGTCCTTATGAAGGCGCTTGATGCGAAGGACAAATACACAGCAGGTCATTCTCAGAGCGTTGAAAGAATTGCTGCCCTTCTTTCAAGGGAGCTAGGGCTTAGTGAATCTCATATTGAGAGAATTAGAATTGCAGCACTTTTACACGATATAGGAAAGATTGGAGTTAAAGAGGAGGTTTTAAATAAACCCGGGAAGCTGACTGATGAAGAGATGAACCTTATAAGAGAACACCCTGTGAAGGGATATGAGATTTTAAGTGAAGTTCCATCGTTAAAGGATGTAGCTTTGTGGGTAAGATATCATCATGAATGGTACAATGGCAGTGGATATCCAGATGGGTTAAAAGGAGAAAAAATTCCCATTGAAGCTCAGATACTTTCTTTGGCTGATGTTTTTGATGCTTTAGTTTCAGACAGACCTTATCGAGATGCTTTTTCTCAGGAAGAAGCTTATAAGATAATTTTAGATCATGAAGGAACGCAATTCAGTCCAAAACTCATAGATGCCTTTAAGAAAGCCTTTGAAAAGCACAGGGAGGAATTTAAGCATGATATTTGATTCACTTGGAGCTTCTCTAATTTACGGACTTTTGAGAAGGGGGAAAATAAGCGGAATAGGGGACATTGTAATAAAAAAGATGGATTTTTTTATAGCCGCTTTTATTATACAGTTGATACTGTGGAACCTATCTGATAAATTTCCCATCATCATGGAATACCGCGCATACATCCACTTCCTTGTGTACCTTTTGCTTTTTATAGGGCTGTGGTACAATAGAGATAGCAAATATTTCAGGATAATCGCCTTGGGAGTTTTTCTCAATTTTATAGTGATATTTGCAAATGGAGGTAGAATGCCAGTATCTATCGAAGCACTAAAGGCGGCGGGACTTAATCACCTAATTCCACCTCTTGTGGAGGATAAAATTACTACTCATCAGGTTTTGACCTCCTCTACAAGGCTTAAATTTCTGGCAGATGTCCTTGTGCTTCCAAAGCCATATCCTCTTCCTAAGGCTTTCAGCGTGGGAGATTTGCTGATGGCTGTGGGCATTTTCTGGCTTATTACAGATGCGATGCTGGGCAGGGTGAAAAAGTATGACGGCGAAGGAGAGAAGGGAAAAAATACTTGAGATTTTAAAAGAGGCTAAAGAGCCTATTTCTGGTTCTGAGCTTGCCAAAATTTTTGGAGTTACAAGACAGATAATAGTTCAGGATATAGCTATTTTGAGAGCTAAGGGCAGTAGAATAATTTCTACTCCTCAAGGGTATATAGTAGACCTTGTGAGAGAAGGCACAAAGAAAAGAGTTTTTGCTGTAAAACACGGGTATGAGAGGACAGAAGAGGAGCTAAACTTAATAGTTGACAATGGGGGGAAAGTACTGGACGTTATTGTGGAGCATCCTTACTATGGAGAGTTAAAAGGGCTTTTAATGCTTTCCTCTAGGTACGATGTTGCAAAATTTATGGAGGTTATAAAAAAAGAAAAGGCAGCGCTTTTGTCTTCTCTTACAGGGGGAGTGCATCTTCATACTGTAGAGGCAGAAAGCGATGAAGCTCTTGCCAGAATAGAAAAAGCGCTAAGAGATAAGGGTTTTTTAATAGAGGAATAAAAATTTTAATTTTATATTGACAGCTGTATATACACCTGTGTATACTATAGTTGTGAGGATATATACAGGGAGGTATTTGATGATGAAAGCAAAAGAAATAACTGTCGGCGGACTTCTGGCAGCTCTTGCCTTGGTTATTCCTCTAGCTTTTGGAGGTGTGCTAGGTATAGTAATTCCGCCTTTTTCGGCAACACTAGCTTCTCATGTGCCTGTCATGCTGGCAATGGTTGTAAGCCCTGCCACAGCGGTTTTTGTTGGATTGGTTTCTGCACTGGGCTTTTTGATTAAATTAGGTCCTGTGATTGCAGCAAGAGCAGCAGTTCACGCTGTATTCGGATATGTGGGGGCGAAAATGATACAAAGAGGGTACTCATTCCTTGTAGCTTTAGCCGCTACCCTTCCGATACACGCAGGATTAGAAGCATTAGTTGTGATGCCTTTTGGATTTGATTTTTACACGGCATTTGTGGTGGTAGGGGTTGGAACCATGATACATCACGTTATAGATTCTGCAATTGCTCTTGCTGTGTTTTATGCTTTAAATCCGATATTGAAATTAAAAACTATACAGCATTAAAGCCCCATTCAGGGGCATTTATTTTTTTTCTTTTGTGAAAATTATGTGAAGATAGTGTAAAATATTATTTAAAAGGGCTGTTTTTTATTGTCATCCACTTCCTGTAGTGATATAATATATACTTGATTAACGATACCTTAGAAGGTGATAAAAATGTTGGGCTTAGTTGAAAAAATATTTGGCAGTTACAGTGAAAGAGAAGTAAGGAGACTGGAGCCAATTGCGGAGAAAGTTCTGTCATATGAAGACCAGATGGCAAGGCTTACTGATGCGGAGTTAAGGGCGAAAACAGATGAGTTTAAAAATAGATTGAAAAACGGCGAAACCCTTGATGATATACTTCCTGAAGCTTTTGCAGTTGTGAGAGAGGCTGCCTGGAGAACATTAAAGATGAAGCATTTCAAAGTACAGATAATAGGTGGCATTGTTCTTCACCAGGGGCGTATTGCCGAGATGAAGACTGGTGAAGGTAAGACATTGGTGGCTACTCTGCCCGCATATCTTAATGCTTTGGAAGGAAAAGGAGTTCACATTGTAACTGTCAATGACTACTTGGCTAAAAGAGATAGAGATTGGATGGGAAAGATATACGAATTTTTGGGGTTAAGTGTGGGAGTAATACTTCACGACATGGGACCTGCAGAAAGGAAGAAAGCTTATGCGGCTGATATAACCTATGGTACGAATAATGAATTTGGCTTTGACTACTTGAGAGACAACATGGTCATATACAAAGAAGATATGGTTCAAAGAGAGCTCAATTATGCCATAATAGACGAGGTAGACAGCATCTTGATAGATGAAGCCAGAACTCCTCTCATAATCTCTGGAGTGGGCGAAAAATCCACAGATATGTACAAATTAGCTGACAGGTTTGTAAGGACTTTGAAAAAAGATGAAGACTATGTAGTTGATGAGAAGGCGAAGGCTGTAAGTTTAACTGAAAAAGGAGTTGCCAAGGCAGAGAAATTTTTTGGGATAAAAAATTTAGCAGATATTGAGAACATGGAGATTTCTCACCACATTCAGCAGGCATTGAAAGCTCATGCGATAATGAAGAGGGACAGAGATTATGTTGTAAAAGACGGTCAGGTCATAATAGTAGATGAATTTACAGGAAGGCTCATGTTTGGAAGAAGATATAGCGAAGGTTTGCACCAAGCTATTGAGGCTAAAGAGGGAGTAAAAGTTGAAAGGGAAAGTAAAACCCTTGCTACTATAACTTTACAAAATTATTTCAGGATGTACAAAAAATTAGCCGGTATGACAGGTACTGCTCAGACAGAAGAGCAGGAATTTAGAGACATATACGGATTGGACGTTGTGGTCATTCCTACTCACAAACCCATGATAAGAATAGACCACCCTGATGTGATATACAAGACAGAAGAGGCGAAATTCAGAGCAGTGGTTGAAGACATTGTGGAAAGGCATAAAAAGGGTCAGCCTGTTCTTGTGGGTACTGTTTCTATTGAAAAATCTGAAAAATTAAGCGCAATGCTGAAAAAAAGAGGAATACCCCATCAGGTTTTAAATGCCAAGTACCATGAAAAGGAAGCAGAGATAATAGCGCAGGCTGGTAGAAAAGGAGCAGTCACAATTGCTACAAACATGGCAGGACGTGGTACAGATATTCTCTTAGGCGGAAATCCTGAGTTTATTGCAAAGAGAAAAATGCTGGAGGAAGGCTATTCCAAAGAGATTATAAATGAGGCGGCAGGGTACGGTCCCGTGTCCAGTGAAGAAGTGAGAAAAGCCCGCGAAAGGTATTTTGAGCTTTTGGAAGAAGCCAAAAAGGAGACGGAGAAAGAGCACGAAGAAGTCGTAAAACTTGGCGGTTTGTACGTTATAGGTACAGAAAGGCATGAAGCGAGAAGAATTGACAATCAGTTGAGAGGCCGTGCTGGCCGTCAGGGAGATCCGGGAGAATCAAGATTTTACATCTCTTTAGAAGACGACCTTATGAGGTTATTTGGTTCAGAGAGGGTAAAAAACCTAATGGACAGTTTAGGGATTGATGATGACCAGCCAATAGAGCACAAAATTCTTACAAAGCAGATTGAGCAGGCGCAGAAAAAAGTAGAAGGCATAAACTTTGACATAAGAAAACATCTCCTCCAGTACGACGATGTTATGAACAAACAAAGAGAAATCATATACGCTCAGAGGAGAAAGGTTTTGGAAGGGGAAAACCTCAAGGATTCTATCCTTGAGATGGTAAGAAGCATAATAGAGAGATATGTAGAAATTTATACGGCAGGGAGCAAATATCCTGAAGAATGGGATATAAAGGGGCTTTTGGATCATCTGTATGATATGTTCCTTGAAAAAGACAGCGTTGTAATAGATGTGGATTTAGACAGGCTTGACAAAGAAGTTCTGACTGACATAATATATGAAGAGGCGGTAAGGCAGTACGAGAGAAAAGAAGCCGAGATTGGCCCAGAGCAGATGAGGGAAATTGAAAGAATAGTATTACTGAGGGTTGTTGATACTAAGTGGATGGACCACATAGATGAAATGGACCAATTGCGCCAGGGCATAGGATTGAGAGCTTACGGGCAGGTAGATCCTTTGATTGAGTATAAAAAGATAGCTTTTGACATGTTTGAGGATTTGATACACAGCATACAGGAGGATACAGTCAAGTTCCTGTACAGGATTCAGGTGAACAAAGACAACAAGCTCAAGAGAGAGCAGGTTGCAAAGCCAGTTTCTACTAATATAAACGGCGAAGGAGATAATAAAAAACAGCCTGTAGTGAAAGAGAAGAAAGTGGGCAGAAATGACCCGTGCCCCTGTGGAAGCGGCAAGAAATACAAAAAATGCTGCGGAGCTAACGTAAAATAAAGGGAAAAGGAGAGGATGAGAATTGCTGCAGGATTACAGGGCAGAAGTTGAACAAATGCTTCATGAGATAAAAGAAATGGGTGTTTCTCTTTGACGTGGAAGGGATAAAAAAAGAGATAGAGGATATAGAAAGACAAATGTCAGATCCTTCTTTCTGGAGCGATTTGAAAAAATCTCAAGAACTTTCCAAAAAGCAAAAAGCGTTGAAAGAACTTCTGGAAGAATATGAATCCCTTCTTTCTCGCTGTGAAGACTTGTACACTCTAATTGAGCTAGGTTTGGAAGAAGGGGATGAATCTATAACTGAAGAGGTGGAGAGGGAATACAAAGAGCTTAAAAAAGAAGTTGAAAATCTTAAAATACGTACTCTTTTGAGTGGGCCATATGACAAAAACAATGCTATACTCTCTATTCACGCAGGGTCAGGTGGCACTGAAGCTCAGGACTGGGCTGAAATGCTTCTTAGGATGTACACCAGATGGGCTAATGATAAGGGATTTGAAGTAGAAATACTGGATTATCTGGAAGGGGAAGAAGCCGGCATAAAGAGTGCTACTCTTCTCATAAAGGGACCCTTTGCCTATGGTTATCTGAAGGGAGAGGCAGGAGTTCACAGACTTGTCAGGATTTCTCCTTTTGATGCAGCAGGCAGGCGCCATACCTCTTTTGCTCTGGTAGAAGTTATACCTGAGCTTGAAGATGATATAGAAATTGAAATAAGGCCTGAAGATTTAAAAATTGATACGTTCAGGGCATCAGGCGCAGGGGGGCAGCATGTTAACAAGACAGAGTCTGCAGTGAGGATTACTCACCTTCCGACAGGGATAGTTGTCTCATGTCAGAATGAGAGGTCTCAGATACAGAATAGAGAGACTGCTATGAAAATGCTCAAAGCAAAGCTTTTGGATTTGATGATGAAAGAGAGAAAAGAAAAGATAGAGGACCTAAAGGGAGAGCACAGAGAGGCTGCATGGGGCAACCAGATAAGGTCTTATGTTTTTCAGCCCTATACTCTTGTAAAAGACCACAGGACAAATTATGAAGAAGGAAATGTAAATGCCGTTATGGACGGAGAGATAGATGGGTTTATAAATGCTTATTTAAAGCAAAAGAGCGCATCCTGATGGATGCCTCTTTTTTATTCTTACTAAAAAATTTTTTCTTGCCACCCCTAAAAATTTCGATTCCCTTCCGAAATAATATAGTGAAAACAAAAACAAAGGAGGGAAGGATATGAGAAGAGTTTTAGCGTTAGTTTTAGTGCTTCTTTTAGTTTTTTCAGCAGGTATTACTGTTTACGCTAAACCAAACAAAGAAAAGCATGAGCTAAAGATTGAGACAAAGACCAAGTTGCAATCAAAAGGAGAGAGCAAAGAGAACAAGCTGGAGCTTGAGGTACATACTAAATTTGAATCAAAAAAAGGCATAGAAGCTTTTAAAGGCGAGATAAAAATAAATGGGCAAAAGTTCAAATTTGATATTCCCCCTGTAATAAAAGATGGAAGAACTTTGATTCCTGTAAGAGCTGTAATGAATGGCCTCGGAGCTAAAGTGGAGTGGGACCCTGATACTAAAACTGTAACAATCACGAAAGGAGACACTGTGGTTCAGTTTGTGCTGGGTGAAAACAAAGTAATTGTAAATGGCCAAGAAATAACACTTGACGTTCCAGCAATTGAGATAAGCAACAGAACTTTTGTGCCCTTGAGATTCCTCTCAGAAATTTTTGGTGAAAAAGTAAAATACGATGAAAAGACAGGAAACATAGAAATTGAGGAAGAGACTCAGATAGAAATAGAAAATGAAGAAAATACAGTTTCTCAAGAGGTATACAACAGCACCACTGAGACAGTTTCGGGAAGTGTATATGATAACAGTGAAGAAGTAGAAAAAAATGAATAATAAAATAATATACCCCCAAAACTGGTTAAAGGGCCGTTTTGGGGTTGTTTTATTGACAAAAAAGGGCATAAACTTTATAATTGGGTTAACAATGTAAAAGCAAACAATGGGGGACGAAGGAAATGGTAAAAAAAGGGCTCTCAAGAGATAAAAGAGGTAGAGCTGGTTTTGTTTTCGGTGCATTGGGTCCGGGCTATAAGAGTGTTATTAAGCGGCCTCTCAGAAAAATTATTACTTACGGCTTAGTTGCTGGGTTTATATGGGGAGCAGAAAAGAAATATGGTAGAAGGCTTTCTCCTAAGCTTCTGCCTTTTGTGAGGGGAAAAGGTAGAAGGTATTTGCGCTACGCAGAAGTAGCCTTGACACAACTTTACAATTACCTAGTGAATAAGAGGAAAGAGGGGGAAGGAAGTGAAAAATAGAAAAGGTCTTGTGATGATATACACTGGCGATGGAAAAGGAAAGACTACGGCTGCTTTAGGGCTCGCTTTAAGGGCGATTGGGCATGGGCAAAAAGTCTATATGATTCAGTTTATGAAAGGAAGTCCTAATTATGGGGAGATAAAAGCCTCGAAGTATCTTCCAAATTTTGAAATTGTTCAAAAGGGAAGAGATGTTTTTGTGAAGAAAAATGAACCTCTAAAAGAGGATTTGGAGCTTGCAAATGAGGGGTTAGAGCTTGCGAGAGAAATCATTTCCAGTGGAGAGTACGATTTGGTGATATTGGATGAAATAAATGTGGCGGTAGATTATGGCTTGGTAAAAGAAGAAGATGTATTGGATTTGATAGAGATTAAACCTTCTTGGGTTACGCTTGTTTTAACTGGCCGTTATGCGCATGATAGGATTTTAGAAAAGGCTGATATGATAAGCGATGTAAAAGAAGTCAGACACCACTACCAAAATGGGATTGAAGCACAAGAGGGAATAGAGTATTAATCTGGTGAGAGAATAGATAGAAGGATGCTTCTATCTATTTTTTTATTGAGCAAAAATTTCACCATTCGATGGTGAACAAATGTAAATTTACACCAGATGTCCTGTATATTATAATGAGAACTGTAAAGGTTAATAAAAAGGGTGAGCAACAGTGCTTAATTCTCGCGAGAAAAAAATTTTGAAAGTGTTAAAAGAGGCTAAAGAACCTGTTACAGTTTCTGACCTTTCTGCAGTTACAGGAGTTACTACCAGAACGGTAAAAAAGGACATAGAAATTTTGAAGTTAAAACTGGACAGGAATAAAGTAGAGATAATAACCAAACCAGGAGTTGGAGTATGGCTTGAAGAAAAGGACAATAGTGGATATCTTGAAAACGTATTGGGAGCCTTTAGCGAGGTAAAAAACCCTGTTTTTCCGGAAGACAGGGTGTACTATATAGCTAAAAGGCTGCTTGAGACAAATGGATGGATGTCTCTGGAAGACCTCTCTGTGGAACTTTATGTAAGTAAAAGCACTGTTGCTAAGGATTTATCCAAAGTAGAAGAGTTTCTAAAAAAATACGGTTTAAAAGTTGAGAAAAGGCCGAGATATGGGATCAAAGTAAAGGGGGATGAAAAAAATATAAGGCTTGCGAATGCTGAGATTTTGAAAAATATTACTGCTAAACATTCAGAGATAGTCGATGGTACTTTAAAAGAACTTTTGGATGACATAGATTTACTTGCTATTCAGAAGATTATACAGGAGATAGAGGAAGAATACGATTTTATTCTATCTGATATTTCTTTCAAAGGGCTTTTAATCCATCTGGCGATTTCTTTAAAGAGGTTGCAAGAAGGTAAAAAGGTAGAGATGGAAGGGGAAGATTTGGATCTCCTAAAGAAAGAAAAAGAGTGGGAAATTGCCGAGCAGCTCGTGAAAAAAGTAGAAAAACGATTTGGAGTCACAATGGATGAAGCAGAGGTTGGATATATAGCTATGCATTTGATGGGAGCAAAGCTACAGAGCGATATAGAAACAGAGAAGTTGGGGGAAGACTACCTAAAAAAGGTGGACTACAAGCTTTACGTGGTGATGAATGCCATTGTGAAGGACCTCTCGGATGTGTTTGGATTTGATTTTTACAAAGATAAAAAACTGTTGACAGGTTTATTCCTACATTTAAGACCTGCCATTAACCGCTTGAAGAATGGAATTAAACTGGCCAATCCCCTTCTTGAGGAAATAAAAAAGGAGTGCAATGTTGCTTTTGAGGTAGCAATTTCTTTTTGGCAGAGACTACAGAAGTTTTATGAGATTGAGCCGGGGGAAGACGAAATAGGTTATGTGGCAATTCACTTTGGAGCTTCCATTGAAAGACTAAAAGAGAATGCGGGGTCTAGGAAAACGGCAATCATTGTGTGTGCCAGTGGAATAGGGACGGCGCAATTTTTAGCGGCGCGCCTTCAAAAGATCTTTCCAGAAATAGAGCTTTTAAAGGTTTTGTCCTTGGGGAAAGCAAAAAGGATGTTAGATGAACTTTCTCCTGATATTGTTTTGACCACAGTGCCTTTTGAAACTAAAAAGTATAATGTTGTAAGCGTTTCGCCTTTTTTGGAAGAAAAAGATGTGGAAAAAATAAGCCGGTTTTTAAGATCTGAAATCAGGGAAAAGGCGCAGCAAAGAAAATGGAAAATACTAGATTATATAGAGAGTGATTTAAGTATATTTCAGGTAAAGGTAAAAAGCAAAGGTGAGATTATTTTAAAACTGTCAGAAAAATTGAAAGAGAAAGGTTATGTAAAAGACGGATTTTATGAGTCAGTAATAGAAAGGGAGAGTTTTTCCAGTACCGCAATTGGCAATTATGTAGCTATTCCTCATCCTTACTCTGGTTTTGTGACAGTTCCCAAAATTGCTGTTGCTGTTTTAGATGCTCCTATCAAGTGGGACGAGGCAAAAAAAGTGCAATTGATATTTTTAATAGGTTTGGACTTGAGTGTAAAAGAAGATTTCAAAATGATCTTTGAAGAGCTTTCTGATGTAGTAGAAAATGAATCTAAAGTTCAGAAGCTTCTAAAATGCAGAAGCTTCGAAGAGTTTGTCCGGATATTCAGGGCATAAGAGGTGAAATAAAAATGGAGATAAAAGAGGTAATAAATGAAAAGCTTATTGAATTAGATTTTGAGGCTTCAAGCAAAGAAGAAGTTTTGAATCACATGGTGGAAATGTTTTATAAAAATGGAGTTATCACTTCTCCTCAGGAATTCGCAAAAGACGTGTTTGAGAGGGAAAAACTAGGTACTACAGGGGTGGGGATGGGAATAGCAATCCCTCATGGAAAGTCAAAAGCCGTTTTAAAGGAAAGCATTGCAATACTTAAGCTTAAAAGACCTATTGAATGGGAGTCACTCGATGGAAAACCGGTGTCAATGGTGATAATGCTGGCAGTGCCGGAAAAAGATGCTGATACTGTGCATCTCAAGCTTCTTTCAAGACTTGCATATTTTCTGATGGACGATGCCTTTAGAGATGAACTGATGAAGGCAAAAGATAAAAAGGAAATTTTGAAGCTTATTGAAAAAAAGGAACTGGAGGTGGCGTAAAAATGTATATAGTATGTGTAACTTCATGTCCAGCAGGTATTGCCCACACCTATATGGCAGCAGCTAATCTGGAAAAAGCGGCAAAAAAGATGGGAATAGATATAAAGGTGGAAAAGCAAGGGATAGCTGGTATAGAGGATGAATTATCAGAAGAAGAAATTGCAAGAGCTGACGGTGTGATAATAGCTGCTGATATAAGTATAGCACAGAAGGAGAGATTTGAAGGAAAAACTATAATAGAGTGCGGTGTGAGCGAAGCTATTAAAAACCCGGAAGGGGTTATAAATAAATTGATAGAGGAGGTAAAGAAAAATGTCTAAAGTAAACCATGGTGAGCTTATAAGAAAAGCTTTAATGACAGGTGTTTCTTACGTTATCCCTTTTGTTGTCGCTGGTGGAGTGCTCATGACTCTTTCAGTCATGATATGGGGAGTCGATGCAGTAAAAGTAGAAGGTACTGTTCCTTACATCATGAAACAATATGGTGCCTCAATTTTAGGACTCATGGTTCCCATAATTGCAGGTTACATTTCTTACTCATTAGCTGATAGGCCTGGCCTTGCTCCGGGTATGGCGGCAGGTCTAGTAGCTGTGCAGACAGGCGGAGGATTTTTAGGCGGTTTGGTAGGCGGGCTTATTGCTGGGTATGTGATGATGTATATCAAAAAGATAAAAGTTAATAAGACTTTTATGGGAGTCATGAATTTCTTAGTGTATCCTATACTCGGTTCTCTAATAGTTGGAATAATAATGCTTTTTATAATAGGCAAACCGATTGGAGCTATAAACACAGCTCTCACTAACTGGTTAAAAGGTCTGGAAGGAATAAATGCGATGATTCTGGCGGCTATCATCGGCGCTATGGCGTGCTTTGATATGGGGGGACCTGTAAATAAAGCTGCTTTTACCTTCTCGCTAGCTGCAATTCAGGCAGGAATTGGTGAACCATACGCTGCTTTTACTGCTGCTAAAATGGTTCCAGGTTTTGCGATGGCTTTATCAGCACTTGTTTTTCCGAAACTTTATACCGAAGATGAGCAAGAAGCTGCAAAAGCTTCATGGGTTTTAGCGGCGGCAGGAATTACAGAAGGAGCTATTCCTTTTGCTTTAGCAGATCCTTTAACTGTGATTCCTTCTATGATGGTGGGCGGTGCAGTAGCTTCTGCGATTACCAGATGGGGTGGAGCATCTCTATTAACTCTTGGAGGTAGTCTATTTACACTGCCTCTCACAAAAAACGCATGGGCTCTTATACTTGGATTAGTAGTAGGAACAATAGTTGCTGCGCTGGTGGTTTCTTTCTTGAAAGGTTTGAAATACAGAAGGAAGAATGATCTTAAAACTGCCAACGGAGGGAATTAAATGACTACTGTGCACATTATACCGCATACACACTGGGATAGGGAATGGTACTTTACTTTTGAGCAATCAAGAGTGTTACTGGTATACTTCATGGATGAACTTTTGGAAGTCCTTGAAAAAGACCCTGAGTTTAAATATTTTGTGCTAGATGGCCAGGCCGTTATCTTGGAAGATTATCTTGAGGTAAGACCAGAAAATAAAGAAAGAATAAAAAAGTTAGTTGCAGAGGGTAGACTTATTATAGGGCCGTGGTATACACAGACTGATGAATTGCTGGTATCAGGTGAATCTATTGTAAGAAATTTGTACTATGGAATTAAAAAATGCCTTGAATTTGGTGACTATATGAAAATTGGTTATCTCCCAGATTCTTTTGGACAATCTGCCCAAATCCCCCAGATTCTCGGGGGATTTGGGATAAAAAAAGCTGTTTTTTGGCGAGGTTTATCAGAAAGGCATACAAAATATACTGAGTTCATATGGGAATCTCCAGATGGGAGCAGGGTCTTTGCTGTGAATATGCCCATGGGTTACGCTATAGGGAAATACTTGCCACATGATGTAAAAGAAACTCATGAGAGGTTGCTTCTATTGATTGACAAACTTAAAGAAAAGGCCACAAGTGACAATGTATTGATACCAAATGGGCACGACCAGATGCCTGTCCAAAAGGATTTGACTTATCTTGTAAGGGAGCTTAACAAAATAGATAAAGAGAATAAGTATGTGATTAGCAATTTTGACAATTATATAGAAAAAGTTCTAGAAGGCAAAAAACTAGGGGAATTTGAGGTTGTACAAGGAGAGCTAACCCATCAGAAATACATGAGAATTCACAGAGGAATATATTCAACTAGGTACGACCTTAAAAAAGCTAATTTTGACGTAGAAAATCTTCTTGCAAACTATTTAGAACCTATCCTCACTATAGGTTACACTCTTGGCTTACCGTATCCCCAAGGTTTAGTAGAAAAGGCGTGGAAGGAAATATTAAAGAATCATGCTCATGACAGCATATGTTCCTGTTGTACTGATGAGGTTCACAAAGACATGGAATGCAGATTTAAACAGGCAAGTGAGATTGGTAAAAGTTTGTTTGAACTGACTCTTAGAAAAATTTCAGAAGGTTTGCCAGAGGTCTCTGGAAGAGAGCAGCTGCTGGTTTTTAACACTCTTCCTTATTCAAGAGATGGGATTTTAAGGGCGATACTTTATACTGATAAGGATAAGTTTAGAATATATGACGGCGAAGAAGAAGTTAAGTATCAAGTTCTCAACAAAAAAATCGTAGATATGGGTAAAAAAGATCGAAGGATTGCAGCCAGAGGGGAAAAGTTGTTTTTAAACGAGGTAGAAGTACTAGTAGAGGTTCATAATGTTCCTCCTTTGGGGTACAAGACTCTCTATGTAGTACCTCTTGAAGATGGAGAACCAGGAGAACGCGTAGAAGTGCGGAATTCCTCTGTCATAGAGAATGAATACTATAGGATAAAGGCGAATAAAGACGGCACAATAGACTTATGTGACAAAGTGAACAATTTAAAGTGGGAAAGATTGATGGTTTTTGAAGATGGAGGAGATGCGGGAGATGAATACAATTACTCTCCTCCTGAGAGAGATTATGTGATTTATTCTACAAATAATGAAGAGGTATCAATAAAGACAGTTTGTGGAGCTTTAAACCAACAGATAATAATTGAAAGGAATCTGAGAGTGCCCCGGAATTTGGAAGAAAGAGAAAAAGGTGTTACAAGTGTAGAGATACCAGTAAAGATAGAAGTGTCATTGGAGAAAGGGAGCAGGATAGTAAAAGTAAAAATTAATATACACAATAAAGCTTGTGACCACCGATTGAGGCTTTTATTTAAAACAGGTATAAAAACAGAAACTTCTTTTGCAGATCAGCAGTTTGGAATAATTGAGAGAAAGAATAAACTTCCAGAAGAAGATTTCTGGAAAGAAGAAAACTGGCAGGAGAAACCCCTTCCTCTCTATCCTATGCAGAGCTTTGTCGATTTGAATAATAAAGAGTACGGATTTGCTGTTATAACTTCAGGGATAAAGGAATATGAGATAATTGGAGAAAAATTTGACACAATTGCGATTACTCTTTTCAGAAGTGTGGGGTATTTAGGTAAAAGAGAGTTGCTTTACAGACCTGGAAGGCCATCGGGGGTTGAGGTAGAAACGCCTGATTCTCAAATGTTGAGAGAGATGGAATTTGAGGTATTCCTTTATCCGCACAGAGGAGATACTATTGAAGGGAAAGTTCCTCAAATTGCAAAAGAGTGTCAAGTTCCCCTGATATCCTATCAAAGGCTTCCTTATAATGTCTTTGTGATAAGTGAAGTAGAGAACAAATTACCCCTGAATTATAGTTTATTGGAAATTGAGGGAGATGTGATATTGAGTGCTTTCAAAAAAGAAGAAAAAGGTGATGGTATAATTTTGAGACTTTATAACCCTTCTCTTGAGAGAACTGAGGGTGGGAAAATTAGGGTTTTGCAGGGGAAATGGGAAAAAGCATTTGTTACAAACTTAAAAGAAGAGATTTTAGGGGAAGCAGAAAAAAGTGAAAAAACAATAGCAATAGGGGAGTTAAATCCCTGCCAGGTAAAGACCTTTAAATTGGAGTAAGGGCGTGAGAGAGATTTTCTCACGTCCTTGTTTTATACCTTCTTTCACGGTATAATAAAAAGGTACAAATTAAGATTTGGAGGAATACAGCGATATGAAAAGTGCGACTGCCAAGTTATTGCTCACACTTGTTTTTGTTTTGCTAATTTTAGTTTTGTCTGTAACCTACGGGAAGGAAATTACACTTCTTGTGAGCAATCCTGAGAAATTTAGAAATTGGATAAACAGTTTTGGGAATCTAGGTGTTTTGGTATTTATAGGTATACAGGTTTTTCAAGTGGTAGTGTTTGTAATACCGGGAGAAGTGGTGCAAGTCGCAGGTGGATACCTTTATGGTACGATTTTAGGGACTTTGTACTCTGTAATAGGCATTACACTAGGCTCTCTTATTTGCTTTTCAATTGCTAGGATTTTGGGATATGATTTTGTGAAAAACATTGTGTCGGAGGAGAAACTTAAAAAATTTGACTATATTATAAACAACCCTAAAGGAGAAATAGTTTTGTTTTTGTTATTTTTCCTTCCAGGAATGCCAAAGGATGCTCTTTCTTACATCGCTGGCATTACTCCTGTTAAGTTTTACAATTTCTTTATAATAACTCTTTTTGCAAGGCTGCCGGGCATATTCTTTTCTGCCTATATAGGGTCAAATTTGGGAAGTAAAAATTATCTTATGGCTGGCTTAGTGGCCATTGTAGCGCTAGTATTGTTTTTGGCAGGAGTGTATAAAAGAGATGTGATTATTGAGAAATTGAGAAGGATATGAGATAAGGATTTCATAAATAGATTTTCTTGTGGTATAATTGTTATTGTATTACAAAAACAGGGGGGAATTATATGTACCTTTTAAAAGGCGGAAGAGTTTACACAATGACTGGGAAGGTTTATGAGAAGGGAGATGTGCTTATAGATGGTGATAAAATTGTCGATGTAGGAGAAGACCTAATAGCTCCGCTCGATGCGGAAGTGATAGATGTTACAGGGCTTACCGTGATGCCAGGACTCATCGATGCTCACACTCATTTGGGTATGTGGGAAAATGCAGTCGGCTTTGAAGGGGCAGATGGAAATGAAGCAACAGACCCTGTGACGCCTCAATTAAGAGCAATTGACGGGGTAAATCCGATGGATAAGTATTTTGAGGAAGCCTATCAGGCGGGGGTTACAACTGTTGCAACAGGCCCTGGCAGTGCAAATGTAATAGGAGGTCAGTTCGCTGTAATAAAGACCTATGGGAAAAGGATAGACGACATGATTGTGAAAGAACCTGCGGCTATAAAAGTGGCATTTGGAGAAAATCCTAAGGCTACATACAACGAACAGCACAAAATGCCCACCACAAGAATGGCTGTGGCTGCATTACTTAGGCAGGCTCTTGTGAGGGCACAGGAATACATGGAGAAGATGGAAAAAGAGGATGAGGATAAAAAACCGGAGAGGGACTTAGGCCTTGAGGCTTTGGTGAAAGTTTTAAAGAGGGAAATTCCACTAAAAGCTCATGCCCATAGAGCAGATGATATCTTTACTGCTTTGAGAATTGCAAAAGAGTTTAATATCGATATAACGCTTGACCACTGCACAGATGGTCATTTGATTGTAGATGAATTAGTGAAGGAAAATGCAAAGGTCATTGTGGGACCTTCTCTTTCAGAGAGGTCAAAAGTTGAGCTTGTGAATTTGAGTTTTAAGACGGCAGGGGTTCTGTCTAAAGCCGGCCTTCTTGTCGCTATAATGACAGACCATCCTGTAATTCCTATAAACTATCTGACGCTTTGCGCGGCTTTAGCTGTCAAAGATGGAATGGATGAAATGGAAGCTTTAAAGGCTATAACCATAAATCCTGCTAAAATACTCGGCATTGACGACAGGGTAGGGTCAATTGAAAAGGGCAAAGATGCTGATATTGTGGTCTTTGATGGGCATCCCCTTGAAGTTAAAACTAAAACCAAGTACGTCTTTATAAATGGAAAGCTGGTACATAAAGCCTGAATAAAAAGGGTGGCATTTTATTGAAATGTCACCCTTTTTATTACAAATTTATTCTTAAAAAATTTTTTTTATTCATGAACTTTGCCGAATATTTATTTTTATTCAGCTGTTTTCTGAAATTTTGCCGTTTTTTCTACCTTTAGTATGCAGTTTGAATAATTATTTAAACCTTCAGATTATTTTTATACAAAACGTTTACACTAATTTATCGGGTTAAATTGCAAAAGTCCAGTTAATGCTTTATACTATATGCTGAGGAAAGATGTAGAGGGGGTAGCGAGGTTGCAGTTACAGGTCAATTCAGAAGTTGGGAAATTGAAAGCAGTGCTTCTCCACAGGCCCGGTAAAGAATTAGAAAGACTTACTCCAGAGTTTTTGAATGAGCTTTTATTTGACGACATCCCATGGCTTAAAAGGATACAGGAAGAGCATGACAGATTTGCAGAGACCTTAAAGGAAAATGGAGTTACTGTATACTACCTGGAAGAGTTGCTTGAAGAAGTGTTAGAGGATGATGGAATAAAAGAGTTTTTTATATACGACCTTGTCTCTTACATGAATACCTCTCTGGAGATTAAGAAAACAATTACAAACTTTTTGAGAGAAAAAAGTCCAAAAGAGCTGGTACACTATGCTATCGCCGGGCTTTTGAGAAAAGAGCTTTCTGAAATAAAGCCTCAAACTCTGGTAGACTATGTGTACGAAGATTCTCCTTTTTTCATTCCTCCTCTGCCCAACTGCTATTTTATGAGAGACCCTGCAGCAGTCATAGGAGATGGGATAGTGGTAAGCAGCATGAAGACAAATGCTAGAAAAAGGGAGGCAATGCTTGTAAAGTACGTTTTCAAATATTCCAAGGAGTTCAGGGGAAATCAAAATCAAATGCTTTACGATTACAAGGCAGATTATCCAATTGAAGGGGGAGACATACTAGTTTTAAACAAAAAAGTTGTGGCAATTGGCATAAGTGAGAGGACATCTCCTCACGCTGTGGAAGAAGTTTCATCCTCTCTTTTAGAGAGAGGAGAGGTTGAAAAGATTATTGCCGTTGAAATACCTAAGAAGAGAACTTTTATGCATTTGGATACAGTTTTTACGATGGTGGATATGGACAAATTCTTAATATACCCGAGCATAAAGGAAAAATTAAAAGTGTACACAATAACTAGAGGAGAAAATGGGAAAATAAAGGTTAAAGCAGAAGAAAATTTTGTAAAAGTTCTGGAGAATTCTTTGGGGCTTGATAAAGTGACTCTAATAGAGAGTGGGGGAGGTGATGAAATAACAGGGGCGAGAGAACAGTGGAATGACAGTACTAATACATTGGCTATTGCTCCAGGGGTTGTGATGGCTTATAACAGGAATGAAATAACTAACACGACTTTGAGAGAGCACGGTATAAAAGTGGTGGAAATAGAGGGTTCTGAGCTTGTCAGAGGGCGGGGAGGCCCAAGATGCATGTCTATGCCTCTTTTAAGAGAGGAAATCTAAAAAAGCTTTGACTAAAGGATTGAGGATAAGATAAAATATTTTAAGGCAAATTTACAAAAGGAGGATGGCTATGGCATTCAATTTAAAGGGTAGAAGTCTTCTTACTTTAAAAGAGTACACTCCACAGGAGATAAGGTATCTTTTGGACATTGCGAAACAGGTAAAGGCGGAGAGAAAGGCTGGAATAGTGCATCAGAGGTTTGTAGGTAAGACTATTGCTTTGATATTTGAAAAAAGGTCAACGAGAACTCGCTGTGCTTTTGAGACTGCCTTTGGAGAAGAAGGAGGGCATCCGGTATTTCTGTCTACAGATGACATACAGTTAGGGGCAAAAGAGTCAATTGAGGACACCGCAAGAGTTTTAGGCAGAATGTTTGATGCGATAGAGTTCAGAGGTTTCAAGCAGGAGACAGTGGAGATCCTAGCTAAGTATGCCGGGGTCCCTGTATACAATGGTTTGACTGATGAGTATCATCCAACTCAGGTGTTAGCCGATTTGATGACAATAGAAGAGGAATTTGGCAGTTTAAAGGGAAGAAAACTTGTATTTGTAGGAGACGGAAGAAACAATATGGCTAATACTCTGGCTATAGGTTGTGCAAAAATGGGCATGCACTATGTGATAAATTCACCAAAGGAGCTCTGGCCTTCGGAGTCCTTTATAAAGGAAATTAAAGATATGGCCGCAGAAAATGGAGGAACTTTCGAACTCACAAGTGTACCTGGAGAAGGTCTTGAAGGAGCAGATGCCATCTATACTGACGTGTGGGCTTCAATGGGAGAAGAAGCAAAGGCAGAGGAAAGGGAAAAGCTTTTAAGACCATATCAGGTGAATGAGGAAATGATGAAAAAGACAGGAAGAGATGACACGATATTCTTGCATTGTTTACCGGCGGTGAAAGGGCAAGAAGTCACTTTTGAGGTTATAGAAGGCAAGCAATCAAGAGTTTGGGACCAAGCAGAGAATAGAAAACACACCATTAAGGCTGTTCTGATTGCTACTTTGCTTTAATTTAAACTTAGGGGAGAAAGGTATGAGAGAGAGAGTTGTTGTGGCTTTAGGAGGCAACGCCCTGCAGGATGTGAACACCCCTCCTACTGCAGAGGCGCAGATGGAAGTCGTGAGGAGGACAGCTGGGTATCTTGCTGATATTATTGAAAGAGGATATTCCATAGTTATAACCCATGGAAATGGGCCTCAGGTGGGCAACATAGTGATACAGAATGAAGTGGCATCGAAGATTGTACCTGCAATGCCTTTTGATGTGTGTGGCGCAGAAAGCCAGGGAATGATAGGCTATATGATACAGCAGGCTTTGGGAGAAGTGTTGAAGGAGAGAAATATAAAAAAAGAAGTTGCTACTGTAATAACTCAGGTGGTAGTTGATAAAAACGATCCTGCATTTAAAAAGCCTACTAAGCCGATTGGGCCTTTTTACACAAAAGAAGAAGCAGAAATACTCATGAGAGAAAAAGGCTATGAGATGGTGGAAGATAGTGGAAGGGGCTATAGGAGAGTTGTTCCTTCCCCTGACCCTAAAGAAATAGTGGAAATTAACACGATAAAATTGCTAGAGAAAAATGGCGTAATAGTTATAACAGTGGGAGGAGGAGGAATTCCGGTTATTAGAGAGAATGGCAAATTAAAAGGAGTTGCAGCAGTAATTGACAAAGATTTGGCTTCTGAAAAATTGGCAGAGGATATAGATGCAGATGTGCTCTTGATTTTAACAGCTGTAGAAAAAGTTGCAATAAATTACAACAAGCCAAATCAAAAGTTTTTGGACAGGATGACAGTTGAAGAGGCTATAAAGTACATGGAAGAGGGACATTTTGCTCCTGGCAGCATGTATCCCAAAGTAAAGGCTGCAGTTAGATTCGCAAAGTCAAAAGTGGGAAGGCGCGCAATAATAACTTCTCTGGATAAAGCCGTAGAGGCTTTAGAAGGCAAAGCAGGGACTGTGATAACCCTGTAGAAAAAATTTTGTAAAACTATTGACAAACAAATAGAAAGGTGAGAAAATAAAAATAACCAATTGAATATTTGATTGAAAGTAAAATCTTCGGGGCAGAGTGGAATTCCCGACCGGCAGTGAAAGCCTGCGAGCCGCATATGCGGTTGACTCGGTGAAATTCCGAGGCCGACGGTAAAAGTCCGGATGGGAGAAGATTTACTTTTTTGTGCCTATTTGTGTAAATTATTTGTAAAAAACCCCTGAAGATTTGTCTTCAGGGGTTTTTTAATAGAAAAAGCAAAAGTTGGAGGTGTATTTATGGAAAAAGTTAAAACACAAGCTTTAGTAAAGGTAGGTTTTCTTTCAGCTACAGCTTTTATCTTGATGTACTTAGAATTTCAGGTGCCGCTATTTCCGGGGTTTTTGAAGCTTGACTTGAGCGATATACCTGCACTGGTAGCTTCTTTTGCGATTGGACCTTTGTATGGGGTGATGGTGGAGCTTATAAAAAACATACTGCACGCAACAATTACTCAATCAGGAGGTATTGGAGAAATAGCCAACTTTACGGTAGGATCAATTTTTGTGGCAACTGCTGGTTTAATATATCACCTCAATAAAACTCGCAAAACTGCGCTAATCGCTATGGCTGTTGCAACTTTGGTTATGTCGGTTTCTGCTTCTTTACTCAATTATTACGTGTTTTTGCCCTTATACCAGAAGGTCATGGGATTTCCTATGGATGCCATAATAGGGATGGGTAAGATGGCGAATAAAAGGATTGTGGATTTAAAGACTTTGATAGCTTATGGGATTTTACCGTTTAATCTTTTAAAGGGCTTCGTCATTTCTGCGATTACATTTTTGATTTACAAAAAGATTTCTCCACTTTTTAAAGCTTAGTTTAACCCTCTTCCATGAGGGTTTTTATTTTTTACAAAGTTAGTATATAATAAAGTTATAAGCTGTATGAGGTGACAGGGCGGATGAAAAAATACATCTCAAAGAGCATGGAAGATACCAAAAATTTAGGGGAAAAACTTGGAAAATTGTTAAAAAAAGGAGATATAGTGCTTCTCTATGGAGATTTGGGCAGCGGGAAGACGGTTTTTGCAAAGGGGATTGGGAAGGGATTAGGTATTGAAGGTGAAGTGACAAGTCCTACCTTTACTTTGGTCAATGAACACCATGGAAGAGAGAAATTTTATCATTTTGACCTTTACAGGATTGACGATTACGCTGAGCTTTACGAGATAGGATATGAAGAATATTTTTATAATGAAGCGGTGTGCGCAGTTGAGTGGCCAGAAAGGCTGGGGCCTCTTATTCCAAAGGAGAGGCTAGAAGTGCTCATTGAAAAAGGTGAAGAGGAGGATTTGAGAATTATAACTTTAAACGCTTTTGGGAAAAGATATGAAGAACTGCTAAAGGAGATGGATTGATGAAGGTTTTGGCAATTGAGTCTTCTTCCAGGACGGCTGGAGTGGCATTGGTGGATGATAACGGGATAGTTGGCGAGTATTCAATAAACTACCTTAAGCATTCTGTAATTTTGATGCCAATGATAGATGAACTTTTAAAAAGGTGCGGTGTTTCAATAAGAGACATCACTCATATAGCTGTCTCTGAAGGGCCAGGATCTTTTACAGGTTTAAGAATTGGAGCAGCAACAGCAAAAGGATTGGCTCATGCACTTAACATCCCTGTGGTAGGAGTGTCTTCTCTTCTGTCTTTAGCATACAATGTCAGTGAGTTTGATGGATTGATTTGCCCAATACTGGATGCTTTAAATGGGCAGGTATACGGAATGCTGGTTAGGGGAAAAGATTTTGAGGTGATTGAAAAGCAAGATGTCTATTCCATAGAAGAGATTTCTAAGATTGTTGAGAATTATTCCGATAAAGTTTTATTTGTGGGAGAAGGAGTAAACGTCTATAAGGATAGTATCTATGAAATATTGGGAGATAGAGTTTTATTTGCTAAGGATAAAGACAACATGGCAAGGGCTTCTTCTTTAGGAGAGATCGCTGTCTTAAAGATAAAGAAAAACGAAATAATAAACTTTTTCGATTTTAAGCCTGTTTATATAAGGAAGTCTGCTGCGGAGATTCGATTTGGGGGCGAGGGGAGTTAATTGATGGAAGTTATTATAAGGCCGATGACAGAAGATGATATAGATGAAGTGATGGAGATAGAGAAGTTGAGTTTTGCTACACCATGGTCTAGAGAAGCTTTTGTGGGAGAGGTTACAAAGAACAGCTGTGCAAGGTATATAGTGGCAGAGGTTGATAAAAAAGTTGTGGGATACGCTGGCTTTTGGGTGGTGCTGGATGAAGGGCATATAACAAACATAGCGGTTCATCCAGAGTACAGAGGTAAAGGAATAGGAAGCAGATTAATGGAAGGGTTGATTGACCTTGCTAAGAAAAACGGTATTACCTCTATGACGCTTGAAGTTAGAGAGTCTAACTTAGTTGCCCAAAACCTCTATAAAAAGTTCGGCTTTAAAGCTTTAGGCAGAAGGGAAGGATATTATCAGGATAACAATGAAGATGCTATAGTGATGTGGAAATACGATTTGTAGTGGTGGTGGAAATGGCGAAAGACATTGTAATTTTAGGAATAGAGACTTCCTGCGATGAAACGGCTGCGGGGGTTGTGAAAAACGGAAAAGAAGTGCTTTCAAATGTCATATACTCTCAAATAAATGTGCACAAAAAGTACGGCGGTGTGGTGCCTGAAATTGCATCAAGAAAGCACATTGAGGCGATTTCATTTGTGGTAGAAGAAGCGCTCAATGAGGCGAAGCTAAGCCTTAATGAAGTGGATGCCGTAGCTGCTACATACGGGCCGGGGCTTGTAGGCCCTCTTTTAGTTGGTTTATCTTACGGTAAAGCTTTAGCCTATGCTAAAGGGAAACCTTTCATCGGAGTTAATCACATTGACGGGCACATTGCAGCAAATTATATAGGTGGTAATTTAACGCCGCCTTTTGTTTGTCTTGTAGCATCTGGTGGACACAGCCATATAGTTTATGTGAAGGACTATGGGGAATATAAGGTAATGGGGAAAACTTTGGATGATGCAGCTGGAGAAGCTTTTGATAAGGTGGCTAGGGCATTGGGATTGGGATATCCCGGAGGTCCGGCTATTGAAAAAGCTGCAAAGCTTGGGAATATGGAGGCGATCGAGTTTCCAAAGTCTTTTATGGAAGAAGGAAATTTTGATTTCAGTTTTAGCGGGGTAAAGACTGCTGTTTTGAATTACCTCAACAGGCAGAAGCAAAAGGGAGAAGAAGTAAATATTTATGACGTTGCCGCCAGCTTCCAGAGAAATATAGTGGAGGTTTTGGTGAAAAAATTGGTGGAGGCAGCGAGGTTTAAAAATGTCAGCAAAGTTTCCATAGCAGGAGGTGTTGCTTCTAACGGCTTCTTAAGGCAAAAATTAGAAGAGGATGCGAAAAAGTTTGGGCTTTCTGTCTATTATCCTGAAAAAATTTATTGCACAGACAACGGTGCAATGATAGCTGCAGCTGCCTATTACGATTTTGTAAAAGGAAAATTTTCAGGGATGGATTTAAATGCCATTCCATATCTCAAAATTGGGGAAAAGTGATTGTTAGAATTGGGGAAAACTGTCGATAAAGCAGAAGTTTTGATTTTTTCTGGTTGTGGATAACTCTGTGGATATTGTGCTTAACTATATTTCATTTCATTTACTGGAATGAAATGAGAAAAAAATTTATTAAAAATTAAATGTTAAGGGGGATAAAAATGAAAAACATTTTAATGTTTACAAAAGTGAAAGAGGACTACATAAAGGAGATTAAAGACATCATGAAGGACTATAAAGTTTTGCATATAGAAGAGGCAAAAGAAGAAGACATTAAAAACACAGAAATTATTATAAGCTTTGATTTTGAATTCCAGCCCAATATTGTAGACAGAACTCCCAATTTGAGATGGATTCATCTTTTGACCGCTGGAGCAGATACTTTGCCTTTTGAAAAGCTCAAAGAAAAAGGGGTAGTTGTTACTAATTCGAGAGATGTTCATAAACATCAAATTTCCCAGCAAGTTATAGGGTATATGCTGATGTTTGAAAGAGGACTACACATTTTTGTCAGAAATCAGATGAAAAAGATATGGGACAGGTCTGTTGAAGTTTCAGAACTTACAGATAAAATCGCTCTTATAATAGGGGTGGGTAGTATAGGGGAGGAGATTGCAAGATTACTCAGAGAGCTTGGAATGAAAGTGTATGGGATAAGAAGTTCTGGGAAACCTTCTCCGTATGTAGAAAAAATGTATACCTCTATTGAAAAATGTGATATATTGCCATTAGCAGACTATGTAATATCTATCCTTCCTCTCACAAAAGAAACATATCATTTGATAGGGAAAAACGTTTTTGACAAAATGAAGAGTGATAGCTTCTTTATAAATGTCGGAAGAGGCAAAGTGGTGAATGAAGTGGACCTTATAAATGCCCTCAAAAACAAGACTATAAAAGGAGCTGCATTAGATGTTTTTGAAGAAGAGCCTTTAAAAGAGGGTAGTCCCTTGTGGGAGATGGAAAATGTTATAATTACTCCTCACATTGCAGGAATTACACCTCATTATATGAAAAGGGCAATGGAAATTTTGAGGGAAAATCTTATAGCCTACAAAGAAGGAAGGACGATGAGAAATATAGTGGATTTGGACAAGGGTTATTAAAAAGCGGGTTTTTTTACCCGCTTAATTTTTCCCATTCTTCATACATTTTTTCTAATTTTTCTTTTAGGGTATTATATTCCCTTTGTATTTCTACAATTTCGCCTGTTTTATAAATTTCTACCTCACACATCTTTTCTTCTAAGTATTTTATCCTTTCTTCTACTTGATAAATCGAATTTTCGAGATTTTTTAGGTATTCCTTTTGCTGTTTTAACTTAAGTCTGGCAAGTCTTTCTTTTTGCCTTTCATTTTTTATTTGCGTTTTTGTCTTTTTAGCTGTTTCTTCTTGCTTTGTCTCTAACTGTTCTTTTTTCGCTATATAGTAGCTGTAATTGCCTAGGTATATTTCTAGGCCGTCAGGGTTTAAAATCATGACTTTTGTTGCAATTTTATCTATAAAATATCTATCGTGGGATACAAATAGTAAAGTTCCTGAATAGTCTAATAAAGCTTCTTCTAGCGCTTCTTTTGCTTTTAAATCTAAGTGATTTGTCGGTTCATCCATCAATAAAAAATTGGCCTTTGAGAGAAGAAGCTTTAGTAAAGAGAGCCTTGCTTTTTCTCCACCGCTTAATGAAGAAATAGTTTTAAATACCTCTTCTTCTTTGAAAAGAAAAGAGGCTAATAAAGTGCGCACTTCTGTTTGAGTAAGATATGGATTTTCATCCCATATTTCATCTAATACTGTTTTTTGAGGATTTAGACTTTTAAATTCTTGTTCATAATAGCCTATTATCACGTTTGTTCCAAACTTCACTTCACCTTCAAAATTGTCAATTTCTCCTGCTAATATTTTTAAAAGAGAGGTTTTGCCTACTCCGTTGGGCCCTAGAAGGGCAATTTTTTCTCCTCTTTTTATCTCAAAAGATACATTAGAGAAGATTTGTCTGTCAAACTTAAGGGAGAGATTTCTTACTGTTAACACATCATTTCCACTCTTTAAATCAAAATCAAAGTGCAATTTAATGGAGTTATTATTTATCATTGGTTTTTCTATTATTTCTATTTTCTCTAAAAGTTTTTGTTTACTTTGCGCCATTTTTACTGACTTTTCAGTTCGACGATTTTTTTGAACCTCTATAATTGATTTAATCCTTTTTATTTCTTTTTGCTGTTCTTCATAAGCTTTTAGTCTTGCCTCTGTTTCTGCTTTTTTTCTTTTTAAGTATTCTGTGTAGTTGCCTTCGTATACATTTAAGCGGTGACTTTCAATTTCAAATATTCTATTTACAATTTTATCTAAAAAGTATCTGTCGTGGGATATGATTAAAACGGTACCGGTGTAAAATTTAAGATATTGTTCCAGCCATTCTATTGAGTTTATATCCAAATGGTTAGTGGGTTCGTCTAAAAGCAGAACATCTGGATTTAATAGAAGTGTCTTTGCTAACATGAGACGGGTTTTTTGACCGCCGCTTAAAGCTGATACAGGCGTATCAAATTGAGACATGTCAAACCCCAATCCGTTCAAAACGCCTCTTACTTTACTTTCTACAGAATAGCCTTCTAATTCTTTGTACTTATCCAGCAAAAAGGAATATTCTGCCAAAAATTTATCTAGCAAATTGGAATTTGCTGTCTGTGAAATTTTTTCTTCTAAAAGTTTAATTTCCATTTCTAGTTGAAATATTTCGTCAAAAACTGATTTTACTTCCTCATATATGCTTTTTTCAGAATCAATTACTGTATTTTGTTTCAAGTATCCGATTTTATTTGCAAAAACAGAAACTGTACCACTATCAACTTCAGTAATGCCAGCTAAAATATTAAAAAGGGTAGATTTTCTAGCCCCATTTTCACCAATTACTCCTATTTTATCACCTTCGTTGACTATAAAAGAAATATTTTGTAGAATTATATCGACACCGTAGCTTTTTGTGATGTTGTTTGCTATTATTACTGCCATAGTTTAAGACCTCCTGTTCATATTAAATATATCAAAAAAATTTCTTTTATAAAAGGGCTAAATTTACTATAACTTTTTTTTGAAAACTGCCGATAAAAAATTAATGAGTGTATTTATAGATGGAAGGTGATGGACTTGGATATAGCTACAGTAGTAGGTATAGTTGTTGGATTAGGGGCTATAGTTTATGGATTTGTATTAGGGGGAGGTACTCTTGCTTCTTTAATAGATGTGCCTTCTGCTATAATAGTTTTGGGGGGTACTATAGGGGCTACTATAATTACTTATTCTATGGATGATATTAAAAAAGTACCGGGACTTTTAGTGAGAGCTTTTAAAAATGAAAAGGATAATTATCTTGAGATAATAAAGTATTTTACTTATTTAGCGCAAAAAGCAAGAAGCGAAGGGCTTTTAAGCCTTGAATCCGAAATAGAGTCTGAGGAGATAAAGAAATTTGATCCTATTTTGAAAGAGTGTTTAGAGCTAGTTGTTGACGGATCTGATATGGAACTTATTAAAACGACTATGGAGAATAAGATATACGTAGAGGATATGGAAGCTAAAAAAGAAGCGGGCATTTTTGAGTCGGCGGGTGGTTATGCTCCTACAATGGGCCTTATAGGGACAGTTATGGGACTTGTTCAAGCGTTGGGTAATTTAACTGAACCGGACAAATTGGGTCCTGCCGTAGCGGTGGCATTTATAACTACACTATATGGTGCCATTTTAGCAAACGTGTTTTTCCTTCCTATTGCTCAAAAATTAAAAAATAGGGCTAAAATAAAAACAACTGAAAGAGAATTAATATTAGAAGGAAGTCTTTCACTGCAAGCTGGGGAAAATCCAAGGATATTAGAGAGAAAGTTAATGACATTTATCGCGCAGGCACAGCTTAAAAATACACCTCAGAAAGGCGGTGTAGAATTAAATGAAGAGATTGGAGGAAGATGAATCAAAACCAAATAAAGATAGGTGGGTGCTTACTTACTCTGATATGATGAGTTTGCTTTTAGTATTTTTTGTGGTACTGTACTCGATAAGTACGGTAAATGCTACTAGATTTGCTCAACTTGCCCAAATTTTGAGCAAAACTTTGGGTGGTACAAAGTATGTCATAGGTGAGTACAGTGGTGAAAGTATGGTTCCCGGAAATTTGGGGGACGAAAATGAGTTGGCAAAGGTGCAGGAGCAGTTGAATGCTTTGATAGAAAAACATAATTTACAAAAAATGGTAACAAGCCGTATAGATGAGAGAGGGCTTGTAATAAGCTTACAAGATACTCTTTTGTTTGATTTAGGGTCTGCTGAGGTGCGTCCTGAGGAAAAAGAGGTGCTTATAAAAATAGGGAGCATATTAAAGGATTTGCCAAATTATATCCGAGTTGAAGGGTTCACAGACGACATTCCAATAAACAATCAAAAGTTTGCCTCTAACTGGGAACTTTCTGTTATAAGGGCTACTAACGTGTTAAAGATATTGGTAAATGAAGTTGGGATAGAACCCCAGAGGATTTCAGCAGCAGGATATGGTGAATATAGGCCAATTGTTCCAAACGATTCAGAAGAACATAGAAGGCTCAACAGACGGGTTGATATTGTCATAATGAATACGGAATACAACAAATGGGAGCCTAAGGGTCAGTAGTTATAATTTTTTATAACAGTCATAAAAATTTTTAATAATTCCTTGTATTCTACTATGCGCTTGTTTCATTGACAAAAAATTTACAATGTTGTATAATTTCAAGTACATAGTAGAATGAGGTGAGGACAGTGAGCAAAAAAACCATAGTATCTATGGCCGTTATAAGAAGGCTCCCTAGGTACCATAGGTGTTTGGAAGAGCTTCTGAAAAATGACATAAAGAGAATTTCTTCAAAAGAATTGAGCGAAAGGATGGGCATTACTGCTTCTCAAATAAGGCAGGACCTCAATAATTTCGGAGGTTTTGGCCAGCAAGGATATGGCTATAATGTTGAGGAGCTTTACAATAATCTGACCAAAATTTTAGGCCTTGACAAAACCTATAACACTATCATAATAGGCGCTGGCAATTTAGGACAAGCGATTGCCAATTATACTCGATTTGAGAAGTCTGGATTCAATTTAAAAGGCATATTTGACATAAACCCAAGGCTGTTTGGATTGAAGATAAGAGATGTAGAGGTAATGGATGTAGAAAAAGTGGAAGAATTCATAGCTAACAACCACATAGATATAGCAATACTGTGTATTCCCAAAGACAATGCCCAGTACACTGCTGACAGATTAGTAAAAGCTGGGATTAAGGCTATATGGAATTTTTCACCAATAGATTTAAAAGTGCCCGACGATGTAATTTTAGAGAATGTCCACTTGAGCGACAGTCTTTTTACCATATCTTACAGATTGAATGAAGAAGAGCTATTTAAAAAGCTTAAAGGGGAAACAGTGAAAGTAGATGGATGAAATGTCCATCTACTTTTTATTTTGGCATGATTTTTGCATAAAATATTAAAAGCGAAAACTCAAAAGGAGGGTGACTTTGGTGGAATATAAAAACATAGAAGTGAAAATTGAAAAGGGGATTGCCACAATCACAATTAGCAGGCCAAAAGCTTTAAATGCATTAAACACAGAGACTCTTGAAGAATTAGAAAATGTTTTAGAAGTTTTGCAAAATGACGATGGGGTAAAAGTTATAGTTATAACTGGTGCAGGAGAAAAAGCATTTGTGGCAGGAGCAGATATTTCTGAAATGAAGGACATGAGCGTATTTGAGGCGAAAAAGTTTGCTGAGTTAGGTCAGAAGGTATTTAGAAAGATTGAACTTATGAAGAAGCCAGTCATTGCTGCTGTGAATGGATACGCTCTTGGAGGAGGATGTGAACTTGCTCTGGCTTGCGATATAAGGATTGCAAGTCGTAATGCAAAATTTGGTCAGCCAGAAGTAGGACTTGGAATTATACCGGGATTTGGTGGTACGCAGAGGCTACCTCGAATTGTAGGTGTTTCAAAAGCGAAAGAATTCATATACACTGGAGATATGATAGATGCAGAGGAGGCTTTGAGAATAGGCCTTATTTCAAAAGTAGTAGAACAAGATAAAATTTTAGAGGAAGCTTATGGTATTGCAAAAAAGATAATGTCAAAAGGGCTTGTGGCAGTATCACTGGCTAAAGAAGCCATAAACAAAAGCCTCGAAGTTGATATCGATTCAGGCATGGAATATGAGGCCAATGCTTTTGCCCTGTGTTTTGGTACACAGGATCAAAAAGAGGGCATGGCAGCTTTTTTAGAGAAGAGAGCTCCTAAATTTGAAGGAAGATGAGGGGAATGCCCCTCACTGTACCCTAAAATGTTAAAAAAATATCAAAAAGGAGGAGTGTATATGGATTTTTCTTTTACCAGAGAACAAGAGATGGTGAGAAAAGTAGTGAGGGAATTTGCAGAAAAGGAGATTATGCCACGCGCAAAAGAAATTGATAGAACAGGGGAGTTTCCATGGGATAACGTTAAAAAAATGGCGAATGCCGATATGATGGGGATTCCCTATCCAAAGGAATATGGAGGAGCAGGAGGAGATTACATAAGTTACATCATCACTGTTGAAGAAATATCTCGCGCTTGTGCAGCTACAGGGGTGATACTTTCTGCCCATACATCACTAGCATGTTTTCCTATTTTTCAATGGGGAACAAAAGAGCAAAAAGAAAAATACCTTGTACCACTTGCAAGAGGGGAGAAATTAGGGGCTTTTGCTTTGACAGAGCCTAACGCTGGAACTGATGCAGCAGGCATTCAAACAACTGCTACGTTAGAAGGGGACCATTATGTATTAAACGGCTGTAAAATCTTCATTACCAATGGTGGAGCGGCGGATGTATATATAGTTTTTGCTAAGACAGATAAATCTCAAGGAGCTAAAGGGATAAGTGCCTTTATTGTAGAAAAAGGCTTTCCGGGTTTTTCTATAGGTAAAATAGAAGAGAAGATGGGGATAAGAGGTTCAAGGGCGGCAGAACTGGTTTTTGAAGACTGTATAGTGCCAAAAGAAAATTTGCTTGGCAAAGAAGGGGAAGGATTTAAGATAGCTATGGTGACTTTAGATGGTGGGAGAATAGGCATTGGTGCACAGGCTCTTGGAATTGCACAGGCAGCGCTAGATGAGGTCACAAAATATGTAAAGGAAAGGCAACAGTTTGGAAGGCCTATAGGGAAATTTCAAGGATTACAGTGGTATATCGCTGAAATGGCTACAAAAGTAAGTGCAGCCAGACATCTTGTCTATTATGCTGCCTGGAGAAAGGAAAACAACTTAAGTTACAGTATGGAAGCCGCAATGGCAAAACTTTTTGCCTCAGAGACGGCTATGGAGGTTACTACTAAAGCGGTGCAAATTTTTGGCGGCTACGGCTATACAAAAGATTATCCTGTAGAAAGGCTTATGAGGGATGCAAAGATTACGGAAATATATGAAGGTACATCAGAAGTTCAGAAAATGGTCATTGCTTCAAATATTTTAAAGATGTAAGGAGGGAACTATCATGGACATTATTGTTTGCATAAAGCAGGTGCCTGACACAAGTGAAGTGAAGATAGACCCTGTCACAAAGACTCTCATAAGAGAAGGAGTGCCAAGTATAATAAATCCGGAGGATAAAAATGCTTTGGAAGAAGCTATAAGAATCAAAGAAAAGTATGGAGGGAAGGTTACAGTCATCACTATGGGGCCACAACAGGCAGAAGAAGCTTTAAGAGAAGCCCTTGCGATGGGAGCCGATGAGGCCTATCTCCTTTCTGATAAGGCATTTGCAGGTGCCGATACTTGTGCAACTGCCAAAACTTTGGCAACGATGATTAAAAAACTGGAGTATGATTTAGTATTTTGTGGAAGACAGGCTATAGATGGCGACACAGCTCAAGTGGGACCGCAGCTGGCTGAACAGCTTGGTATTCCTCAAGTGACATACGTTAAAGAGATAAAAATTGAAGGGGATTCCCTTATTGTCAAAAGGATACTTGAAGATGGCTACGAAGTGATAAAAGTTAAGATGCCTGTGCTTCTCACGGCAACTAAGGAACTTAACACTCCGAGGTATCCTTCAATAAAGGGAATATTTGAAGCCTATAGAGAAAAAGAAGTAAAAATTGTAACTGCTTCAGAATTGGGAATTGACCCTCAGGAAGTGGGACTTAAAGGTTCGCCGACTAGAGTTATAGCCACTACAACCCCTGAGACAGAGAGAGCAGGAGAGATTTTTACAGGCAATGTAAAAGAATGTGTACAAAACCTCGTTCAGAGATTAGTTGAAAAACATCTTATATGAAGGAGGCTGGAAAAATGAGCGAATATAAAGATATATGGGTGTTTGTTGAGCAAAGAGAACAGAAACTCATGAATGTTTCTTTAGAGATATTGGGAGAGGCTCGAAGACTTGCAGATAAAAAAGGTGTAAAGGCTTGTGCTGTTTTGGTAGGATATGAAGTAAAAGGGCTGGCAGAGGAATTGATAAAATACGGTGCTGATGTAGTGTATGTCATAGACCATCTTCTTCTTAAAAACTACACCACGGATGCCTACACAAAAGTCATATGTGACCTTGCGAATAGCTTAAAGCCAGAGGTTATTTTATACGGCGCTACCTATGTAGGAAGGGATTTGGCACCGAGAATTGCAGCGAGAATGCGCACAGGACTTACGGCAGACTGTACGGCACTTGATATAGATGAAAATGGCCTTCTTTTGCAGATAAGGCCTGCATTTGGCGGAAATTTAATCGCTACAATAATCTGTCCCGAAAGAAGGCCCCAAATGGCAACAATAAGGCCTGGCGTTATGAAGAAAGCTTTGATAGATGAAGGGCGCAGGGGAGAAGTAATTGAAATAAAACCAGTGATAGAAGAAAAAGATATAAGGACAGAGATTATCAGTATAATAAAAGAGGCAAGGCAAAAGGTAAATTTAGAAGAAGCAGATATTATTGTATCTGGAGGAAGGGGAGTAGGGGGACCGGAAGGATTTAAATTGATTGAAGAGCTGGCGGAAGTGCTGGGAGGGGTTGTAGGTGCTTCCCGCGCTGCGGTGGAGGCGGGGTGGATTTCTTCTGACCATCAAGTAGGGCAGACAGGGAAAACTGTAAGGCCCAAGCTTTACATAGCCTGTGGAATTAGTGGAGCTATACAGCATATTGCAGGAATGGGTGGTGCAAAGACCATAGTTGCTATAAATAAAAATCCCGATGCTCCCATCTTTAAGATAGCCGATTACGGCATAGTCGGAGATTTATTTAAGGTAATACCGGCCCTGATAGAAGAAATAAAAGAGGCCAAGAAAAAGGCGATGGCATAAAATTTGCATGTAATAAAGTAGTAGTGACTTATGTATGTTTATCAAGAAGGGCGGCTGACCTTTGGGCAGCTGACCCTTTTACAATAAATTTCTAGGAGGGAAATGCAAAATGCAAAAAATATTTGTAGTTGGTGCAGGAACAATGGGATCGGGAATTGCACAGGTATTTGCAGAAAATGGTTTTGAAGTTGTAGTAAGGGATATAGATATGAAATTTGTAGAAAGAGCTTTAGGAGTTATTGAAAGTAACCTTAAAAGAAATGTAGAAAAAGGGAAAATTACAGAAGAAAAGAAAAACGAGGTGTTAAGTAGAATAAGAGGCACTGTTGATATTGACGAAGCTAGGGAAGCTGATTTTGTCATTGAAGCGGCTATAGAAAATATGGAGATAAAAAAAGAAATTTTTAGAGAGCTTGATAACGTATGCAGAGAAGAGGTAATACTTGCCACAAACACTTCTTCTCTTTCAATAACAGAAATAGCAAGTAGCACTCAAAGGCCTGAAAAAGTAATAGGCATGCACTTTTTTAATCCCGTACCTGTGATGAAATTGGTGGAAGTGATAAGAGGGATGAAGACCTCTGATGAGACATTCAATACGGTAAAAGAACTGGCTCAAAAGCTTGGGAAAACCCCAGTTGAAGTCAATGAAGCCCCTGGTTTCGTGGTAAACAGGATTTTGATTCCCATGATAAACGAAGCTATAGGAGTTTTGGCTGATGGAGTAGCTTCTGCAGAGGATATTGATGAAGCCATGAAATTGGGGGCAAACCATCCAATAGGACCCCTTGCCCTTTCTGACCTCATAGGAAATGATGTAGTTCTTGCAATAATGGAAGTATTATATCAAGAATTTGGAGATCCCAAATACAGGCCTCATCCACTTTTAAAGAAAATGGTGAGAGCGGGCTTTTTAGGTAGAAAAACTGGTAAAGGATTTTTTGAATATAAATAAAAATTAAAAAGGGGGATTTATATGAGAGAAGCTGTAATCGTGAGTGCAGTGAGAACTGCAATAGGAAAGTTTGGAGGAAGCCTGGCGGGAATTCCAGTAGTGGACTTAGGAGCAATTGTTATAAAAGAGGCATTAAAAAGAGCAAAAGTAGCTCCAGAACAGGTAGATGAAGTATTCATGGGTATTATATTACAGGCAGGCTTAGGTCAAAATCCTGCGAGGCAGTCTGCTGTAAAAGCGGGAATTCCTGTGGAGGTGCCTGCTACAACGATAAACATGGTATGTGGTTCAGGACTTAGAACTGTGGCTATGGCAGCTCAAGCTGTTATGCTAGGGGATGCTGATATAGTTGTGGCGGGCGGTATGGAAAGCATGTCAAGAGCTCCGTATTTACTGAGAGATGCCCGCTGGGGTTACAGGATGAACATGCCTTCTGGAGAGCTTGTTGATGAGATGGTCTATGACGGGTTGTGGGATGTTTTCAATCAGTACCACATGGGCATAACAGCAGAAAACATTGCAGAAAGGTACAAAATTTCAAGGCAGGAACAGGATGAATTTGCGCTAAGAAGTCAAAACTTAGCTGAGGCTGCCATAAAAGCGGGAAAATTTGAAGAAGAGATTGTTCCTGTGCCCATTCCTCAGAAGAAAGGAGATCCAATTGAATTTAAGGTAGATGAGCATCCTAGATTTGGAACTACTATGGAGGACCTGGCGAAATTAAAACCTGCCTTCAAGCCGGATGGAACAGTCACAGCAGGAAATGCTTCTGGAATAAATGATGGAGCGGCTGCAGTAGTAGTTATGTCAAGAGATAAGGCAAAAGAGCTGGGCATAACTCCTCTTGCGACTATAAAATCTTATGCCTACGCTGGCGTTGACCCGGCTGTAATGGGTCTAGGTCCAATTTACTCAACAAGAAAAGCTCTTGACAAGGCAGGTTTGAAGATAGAGGACATTGACCTTATAGAAGCCAATGAAGCTTTTGCAGCTCAAGCAATAGCAGTAGCTAGAGAGCTTAACTTTGATATGGAGAAAGTGAATGTAAATGGAGGTGCGATAGCTCTAGGTCATCCGATTGGGGCAAGTGGAGCGAGAATTTTAGTGACTCTTCTTCACGAAATGAAAAGAAGAGGTTCCCGTTTAGGTCTTGCTACACTTTGCATAGGCGGTGGCATGGGTATATCAATGATTGTGGAGATGTAAAATGGGCGCTCTTTTGAGCGCTTATTTTTTATTTTCATTGACATCTTCTTTAATAAAAATTACAATTATATTTGAAATTATGTAAATTAGAAAGGCGAAAGCGCATGGATAAATTGGCACTTTGGGAAGTTTTCGTATTTTCTGTTCCAGAGGCAGCGGTTATAATAAGCATAGCGCTGGGTTTAGCTGGAGTGAAATTTGACACAGTAAAAGGCACAGCCATGAGCTTAAGTTTAGGACTTATACTGTATTTTATAAGGCCACTGGTTACCAGTTACATAGTAAATGTAATAATTTATGTAATACTGCTGGTGACCTTATTTCTTCTGTTTAAAATGATGGATTTATTCAGAAGCATTATGAGTGTTACTTTGGCAGTTTCCATATACCTTATCATTGAATATCTCAATGTGAATGCAATGCAGTTTTTATTTGATCTAGATCCTACAGTTTTGTTACAAAATTATGTGCTTCGTTTTGCCTGCTTTTTACCACAGCTGGCAGTTGCAATTTTGTTTTCTATTCTCATCCGCAAATACAGACTTTTTCTCTTTGTTGAGTAAATACAGTGGGGATGAAAGGTATGCTCAGAGTTGTTGTCGCAGAGGATGATGAGATTTTCAGGAGGCAGTTAATAGAGTTTCTTAAAAAGATAGATGGGATAAGTGTTGAGTACTTTACTGATGATGGGAAAGAGGCTTTAGAAGCTTTAAACAAGATTAAACCGGAAATAGCAATTTTGGACATCGAACTTTTCCGCATGTCAGGAATTGAGGTAGCGAAAAAAGTAAGAGAAACCATGCCTTTTTTGGAGATAATTTTTATTACTTCTTTTGAAGAGTACATAAAAGAAGCAGTAAAGCTTTACGCATCTGATTATATTGAAAAGCCATTAAAAGAAGAGAGATTAAGAGAAACTATTGAAAGGATAAAGAAAAGGTTTTTAAATATTGAAAATTACCTTCCAGTACCTGTGAAGGACAATATGAGGCTTATAAATCCCAGAGAGGTTTACTTTGTTCAGGCTAAAAAGAAAAGAAGCGTAATTTACACAGGAGAAGAAAAAATTGAATGTGATTATTCTTTAAAAGAACTGGAAGAGATATTGCCAGGGGATATATTTTTTAGGACCAATCGCTCTTATCTGGTCAATATTTTAAAAGTAGAGGCTTTGAAGGAAAAAAACAGGACTTCTTTTGAAATTACTTTTAAAGGTTGTGCTTTTAAAGCCTACCTTTCAAAGGATTTATATCAGGAATTTAGGAAAAGGGTGAAAGAGATTTATAGAAATTAAATGGCGGGGAATGTAGATGTTTAAGAATATTTATAAAAGCGCGATGCTGATTTATGTAATTCAAATGGTCTTAATAGTGATTTTGGTAAATAATAATTTCATGAGGAGTCTAGATATTTTTCAGCCTAAGAGTGAGGAACTTTTTAGGCTGACAATAGGAGTTTTGATATTCGTGCTGAACCTTTTTTCTATTTTTGTTCTCAGAGAGCTTTACAGGCGTTTTAAAGAAGAGAGACAATACTTAATAAACAGCTTAAAGTTTAGATACATAGAAGAGCAGAATAGAATATACAGAAAAAATCATCATGACATTAAAAATCACTTGATGGTGATTTCAGCGCTTTTAAAAGAAAAAAAATACGAGGAAGTGGAAGAGTATCTATCTTCCTATCTTGATGAAATTGACAAAAATGTGTTTAATATAAATACCGGTGTAAGTGAAATTGATATTCTGCTCTATTCTAAACTCAGCAATGCGAAAAGTAAAGGAGTAGATGTTAAGTTTAAATGTACAGCAGAAATCAAATGTAGTCAAAGGCATGTTTTAAATTTGGTGTCAATACTGGGGAATTTGCTGGACAATGCGATAGAGGCTTGTGAAGAGATGAAGCACGATAAGTATATTGAAGTAGAGATTAAGGAAGATCCAATAGACTATATTTTCAGGGTTAAAAATAAGTACGATTTTGAACAAAAAATACCTGCAGGGACTTTTTTTGAGGAGGGATTTTCTACAAAAGGAGAAGAGGGAAGAGGAGAGGGGCTTTACATTGTAAAAAATATTACAGATAAATACAATGGCACTATAAATCTTAATACGGATGAGGGATATTTTGATATAACTGTAGAAATCCCTAAATTTTCTCTGGAGGGTGATTGCAATTAGTATTGAAAAGCTATCCCAAAGAATAGTGCAGAAGGTTTTCAAGGGACAGAATTTGTCGGAAATCGAGCTTGCGAAGATAGAATACGGTTTAAGTTTAGTTTTAGGGGTTTTAATTGAGTTTATATTAATTTTCTTTGTGGGATTTTTGTTGGGTGTTGGATATTATGTGGCAGTTATAATGATATCTTCCCTCTTTTTGCGAATAGGGACAGGAGGAGCTCATTGTTCTACATATCGCAGGTGTGTAACTTTTACAGGCATTTATTTTTTGCCCTTTAGCTTTGTGGCAAAATTTGTTGATGCCCATAGTTTACCTTTGCTGGAGCTTGTAATAGGTATAGCATTAATATTTGTGGTTTTGGGGATAATGTTATTGATGAAAAAAATTAAGTTTTTTATGGGAATACTAGTTTTAGAGACTATTGTATTTGTTTTATTTTCTGAGCGGGCCTTTTTTGCGTCTTCTATAGGCTTATTTTTGCAATCCGTGATGACTACTGCTTTTGGAGAGAGATTGGTAAATCTAGCTGACAATTTAATGGCTAAAATTGGTATATAAATTTTTTTTAAAATTTTTATGGATTTTTGTGTAATTTGATACATATCAATCAATTAAATACAAAAAAATCAAGGCAACAAATTGAACCCATGGAAGGATATACATTCAAAAAAGTAAATATAAGTAAATATTTGGATAAAATTAGGCGAAAAATGCATTTTCGTTCCCGAAAATGACACTTTCGTTCCGAAATTAACACAAAAAAGTTTATCTATTGTATAATTAAAAGTGAAAAGCACTTGGAGGTGAAATGTATGAAAAGATTTCAACCTCTGACAGCAATAGCTACAGTGCTCGCTTTCATAGGAAGTCTGGGACTTGTTGCTCCTGCTTGCATTGGCTGGTTTTATAAACCTCAAGTTCCAGAAATTTTAAGAAGAAAATAATATTTCTTAAATTTTTCACCCTTCCCTCGTGGATTTCAACATTTCTCCTGAGTTTTTACATAAAGTTAACTTTATTTAAGTGCCATTTGCTGGCACTTTTATTTTTTGGCATGGTATTTGCATGATGAAGGGAAGGGCTGGTATTGACTTTGATTTCAAAGAGGAGATATAATAAACACTGTGGGGATATGTAAGGGGGGTATGCAAAAATATTCGTTGAAAAATTTTTGAAACTACGTATAATTGTATTATAAAAGGCATTTTAAACTTTGCGGGGGGTTTTTATCATTGAAGGTTTATTCTTTGGTAGGTGAAAGTGGGACAGGGAAAAGTCATCATGCCTCTTTCATTGCAGGAAAATACGGGATAAGATTCATAATTGATGACGGGCTTTTGATAAAGGGAAATAGCATTGTGGCAGGCATTTCTGCCAAAAAAGAGGCTACAAAGATTGGCGCCATAAAAAGGGCTCTGTTTACAGATCCAAAGCATGCGGAGGAAGTAAAAAAGGCAATTGCAGAATTAAAACCTGATAAAATTTTAATAATAGGCACATCTGACAGGATGGTAGATGCAATTGCTGAAAAACTGTCACTTCCGCCTGTCAGTGTGAGGATATACATTGAAGATGTCCTCCCCCCTAAGCAGATAGAGATTGCTCGCGAAAAAAGGCTTTTAGAGGGGAAGCATGTGATCCCTGTTCCCACTTTTGAGGTAAAAAAACAGTTTTCAGGGTATTTCCTTGACCCCCTCAGGATTTTTAGGAGAAAAAGAAGCGGCTATTACGAAAAAACAATCGTGCGTCCAAACTACAGCTACCTTGGAAAGTACACCATTTCAGAGGGGGTTATAAATTCAATTGTGTCCCATGAGCTTCTTTTATTCAAAGAAGTCTACAGAGTGAATAAGGTAGTGACGGAGAAGAGAGAGGAAGGAATAATTTTAAACGTTGAAGTTACTATGAGGTACGGTTTTAATCTTGTAGCTCCTTTGATGCAGGCTATGGAGAACATTAAAAGACAAGTGGAGCGCATGACGGCTTTAAATGTCCTTCGGATAAATATTTACGTCAAAAGCCTATACGTCACTAAAAATAAATGAGGAAAAGGGTGTTGAGGATGTACAGAATTGTGAGAAAGGAAGTATTAAATCCTGCTGTTAAGCTCATGGATATTGAGGCGCCTAGAGTTGCAAAAAGTGCAAAACCTGGGCAATTTGTAATTTTAAGAATTTACGAAAAAGGAGAAAGAATTCCCCTCACTATTGCAGATTATGACCCAGGAAAAGGTACTGTAACCATTGTATTTCAAGAAGTTGGTAAATCCACCAAGCTTTTGGGCACTTTAAATGAAGGGGATTATATAGCGGATTTTGTGGGACCTCTGGGCAATACGATGGAAGTTCCTAAAGGGGCAAAGAAAATTTTGGGGGTAGGAGGAGGCGTTGGAATACCTGCCCTTTATCCGAAACTTAAGATGCTTCATCAGGAAGGATACAAAGTAGAAGCAATTTTAGGTGGAAGAAGCGAGGAGTATGTGATTTTTAGGAAAGAAATGGAGGCGGTATGTGACAAAGTATATTATGCTACAGATGATGGAACACTTGGTAAGAAAGGGTTTGTAACAGATGTTTTGAAAGATGTCCTTGAAAATGACAAAGAAGTGGACTTTGTGATTACTGTAGGTCCTGTGATAATGATGAAAAATGTCTGCAAGATGACTAAAGAATACAATATACCTACTATTGTGAGCATGAATCCCCTGATGGTGGACGGGACAGGAATGTGCGGAGCCTGCAGAATTGAAGTGGGAGGAGAAACTAAATTTGTCTGCATGGATGGTCCAATTTTTGATGGTCATCTTGTAAATTTTGATTTAGCTATGACAAGGCTTAATATGTTCAAAAAGCAGGAAAAGATTTCATTAGAGCTATATGAGAAGGAACATGGAGGTGGTCACCATGGCCGTTAAGGATAGAGTACCTATGAGAGAACAGGACCCGAAAGTGAGGATAAAGAATTTTGATGAGGTAGCGCTAGGTTATACTGAAGAAGAAGCTATCTTAGAGGCTTCAAGGTGTTTGCAGTGCCCAAATCCTACCTGTGTGGCCGGGTGCCCCGTCCATGTGAGAATACCCGAATTTATAAAAGCTATAACTGAAAGAAAATTTGAAGAAGCGTACAAGATAATAACCAGCACTAACAGTCTTCCAGCCGTTTGTGGAAGAGTTTGTCCACAGGAAGAGCAGTGTGAGAAGAACTGCATTTTGAATAGAATAGGCAAGCCCATTGCAATTGGGAGACTAGAGAGGTTTGTAGCTGATTATGCGCTTCAAAATAACATTGAAGAGGAAGTAAAGCCGGAGAAGAAGAATAAAAAAGTCGCCATAATAGGGAGCGGTCCTGCAGGGCTTACCTGTGCTGGAGACCTTCTAAAGATGGGTTATGATGTCACCATTTTTGAGGCATTACACGCTTTAGGTGGGGTTTTGACTTATGGGATTCCTGAATTTAGATTGCCAAAAAGAATTGTGGAAGCTGAGATAGAAAGGTTAAAGAAACTGGGAGCAAAGGTAGAGACAAACGTAGTGGTAGGAAAGACAGTTACAATAGACGAGCTCATGGAGGAAGAAGGCTTTGAAGCGGTCTTCATTGGCACGGGAGCGGGCCTTCCGAGGTTTATGGGGATTCCTGGAGAGAACTTAAATAGAGTCTATTCAGCCAATGAGTTTTTGACGAGGATAAACCTCATGAAAGCCTATAAATTCCCTGAGTACGATACGCCTATCGCTGTAGGGAAAAGAGTTGCAGTTATAGGTGGAGGGAATGTAGCTATGGACGCTGCCCGTTCAGCTTTAAGGCTTGAAGGGGTAGAAGAGGTTATAGTTGTATACAGGCGTTCAAAAGAAGAAATGCCAGCAAGGGCTGAGGAAATAGAACACGCCATTGAGGAAGGAATAAAGTTTGAATTTTTGGCAAATCCAATACGAATAAACGGAACAGAAGACGGCTGGGTCAAGAGCATGGACGTAATAAGAATGAAGTTAGGAGAGCCAGACAGTTCAGGGAGAAGAAGGCCTATAGAGATACCTGGTTCAGAATTTACAATGGAAGTAGATACAGTGATCATGGCATTAGGAACTAGTCCTAACAGGCTTATACCCTCTACTACAAAGGATATTCAAGTTCAAAAATGGGGTGGAATAATAACAGACGAGGATGGCAGGACCTCAAGGCCAGGTGTATTTGCCGGAGGAGATGCCGTCACTGGAGCTGCAACCGTGATTTTAGCAATGGGAGCAGGGAAAAAAGCTGCAAAAGCGATAGATGAATATTTGAGAAATAAAAAATGAAAATCCAATTTTATGCTATTTAAGTTTAATTTATCAAAATAATGCATAAATATGCAGTAAACTTTGCACAGCATTTTACTTATTTTGAAAATAGTGTATATGAAATGTAAAAGAAAGTAAATTATGCCCTTTAATGGGCATAATTTTTTTTAAAAAAAATAGAAACATTACAATAAAAAGACTTTCGCAGTAAAAAAAATTGTGTTAAAATCCATATTAAAATTATTCAGTGGAGGGAGTATAAATATGCAAGAAAAGACGTTGAATCCGTTTGAAATTGCAAAGCAACAGCTTAAAATGGCTTGTGACAGGCTGGGAGTTGACCCTGTTGTATACGAGATTTTAAGTAAACCTCAAAAAGTTATAGAAGTTTCTATTCCTGTTAAGATGGATGATGGAAGTGTCAGAGTATTTACAGGCTTTAGAGTTCAACACAATAATGCTATTGGCCCTACAAAAGGAGGAATAAGGTTTCACCCTAATGTCAATGCTGATGAGGTTAAAGCTTTAGCTATGTGGATGACTTTTAAATGCGCTGTTGTAGGAATACCTTATGGCGGAGGGAAAGGAGGAGTTGCGGTAAATCCAAAAGAGCTTTCTAAGGAAGAATTAGAAAGGTTATCAAGAGCGTTTATTGATGCTATTTATGATGAAATAGGTCCCAATAAAGATGTCCCTGCCCCAGATGTCAATACAAACAGTCAGATTATGGGATGGATGTTGGATGAGTACAATAAAATATCTAGAAAAGATAATCCCGGCGTAATTACTGGTAAACCCTTAAGTGTAGGAGGTTCAAAAGGAAGAGTTGCAGCAACAGGTTTAGGAGTAGCTATAACTGTAAGGGAATTAGCTAAGAAAATGGGATTAGAATTAAAAGGGGCTAAAGTTGCAGTTCAGGGCTTTGGAAATGTAGGCAGTTATACTGCTTTGATTTTACAGCAATATGGAGCAAAAATTGTGGCTATTTCTAATAGCAGGACTTGTATTTATAGTGAGAAAGGGATAGATGTGGAAAAATTGATGGAATATAGAGAAAAAACAGGGAATATAGCTGGATTCGCTGACACTGAAGAACTTCCAAAAGAAGAGATATTTACTTTAGATGTCGACATATTTGTTCCTGCTGCATTAGAAAATGTCATAACAAGTCAAAATGCAGATAAAATTAAGGCTAAGATAGTAGCAGAAGGTGCAAATGGTCCTACTACTCCTGAAGCAGATGAAATATTGGATAAAAAAGGTATTATGGTAATTCCTGATATTTTGGCTAATGCTGGTGGAGTTACTGTTTCATATTTTGAATGGGTCCAAAATCTTTATGGTTTTTATTGGACAGAAGAAGAAGTTTTAAAAAGAGAGGAACAATTAATGGTTGATGCTTTTAATAGTGTATATGAAATAAGCCGCCAGTATAATGTCAATATGAGAACAGCTGCTTATATGCTCTCTATAAAGAGGGTTGCAGAGGCCATGAAAGCAAAGGGATGGTATTAAACAAAAAAAAAGCCGGTTTTCGGCTTTTTTTTGTACCGAAAAAATTATATAATAATAAATAACAGGACGGAGAAATATGATAGGTAGTAAGTGAATATAAACTCATGTGGGTGAGGAGAATGAGATATAGTGTGGAAGAAAAGGGGACAAAGGTGATTGTAAGGGGGATTGCAGATTTTAATCTCAAAGAGACTTTTGAAAGTGGCCAGTGCTTTAGATGGAATGAGGAAGACGATGGAAGTTATACGGGGGTAGCGTATGACAGAGTTGTAAATGTGAAGTTGGAAGGGGACACGCTAATCATTGACAATACCAATTTGACCGATTTTTACGATATATGGTTCGATTATTTTGACTTAGGTAGAGATTACGGACAAATAAAGGAAAGTCTGTCAAAGGACCCTGTTCTCAAAGAAGCGATTAAATTTGGGCAAGGGATTAGGATTTTAAGACAAGATACGTGGGAGACATTGGTTTCTTTCATAGTTTCCCAAAACAACAGAATCCCCCAAATAAAAAAGGTAATAGAAAATTTGGCGACTAGTTTTGGAAATCCAATAGAGTATAAAGGTAAGATTTATTACACTTTTCCAAAACCTGAAGAGCTTGTGATGTACGATGTAGAAACTATTGCAAAGACAAGATGCGGTTTTAGGGCAAAGTACATTTTTGATGCTGCTTCCAAAGTCTTTTCGGGTGAGATCAACCTTTTAAAATTGCATGAATACAGCACCAGTGAAATAAGGGATATCTTGATGACTATAAACGGTGTGGGACCTAAAGTTGCCGATTGTGTAATTCTCTACTCTATTGGGCGGTATGATACTTTCCCCACTGATGTCTGGATAAAGAGAATAGTTGAGCATCTTTACCTGAAAAGGGAGGGTACCCCTGTAGAAATTCAGCTTTTTGCTATTGACAAATTTGGAGACCTCTCTGGTTTTGCTCAACAGTATTTGTTCTACTATGGGAGAGAGATGGGGAAGAAAATATTTGGGGAAAGGAAGAAGTAAATGCTGGGAACAATCGTAAATTCAATTGCGATAATCGTCGGAGGGACGATTGGAACTCTTCTTAAGCTAGGGATTCCAGATAGGTTTAAAAATATAGTTATGCAGGGTGTGGCTTTAAGTGTGGCAATTATAGGAATTTCCAGTGGTCTTCAGTTTAATAACCTTATGTTGGTTATTATGAGTTTAGTGATAGGGGGAGTGATAGGAGAGGCTCTTGACATAGAAGGATATCTCAATAGGTTAGGCGATACTCTTCAAAGGAAATTGAGTAAAGACAACGGTTCTACTATAAGCAAGGGATTTGTTACGGCGAGTTTGGTGTACTGTGTAGGGGCAATGGCTATAGTTGGTTCCTTAAAAGAAGGGCTATCAGGAGACCACAGCATACTTTTTGCTAAATCTGTGTTAGATGGTATATCCTCTATAATTTTTGCTTCTACTTTTGGTGTTGGAGTGATTTTTTCAGCCATTTCTGTTTTTTTATACCAAGGTTCTATTACAGTTGGGGCTTCCTTTTTACAAGGGCTTTTAATAAAGCCAGTAATTGATGACATGACAGCTGTAGGAGGAGTCTTGATATTCGCTATATCTTTGAATATGCTGGAGATTAAAAGTATAAAAGTTGCAAATTTACTGCCTTCTATTTTTATACCCATTTTTTATCAGCTAATTCTTAACCTTATAAGATAAGGAGGGGGACACCCTCCTTAAACTTTTTTTAAAGCCTCTTCTATATTTATCATTCCACTTCCTTGTGTCCAAAGGCCTGCTTCGTTAATTTTTGTGGCTGTGGTCTTTAATATATTTTTTATTTCTACATTTGTCAGACGTGAATTTTTCTCTAAAAGCAATGCTACTGCTCCTGCTACCATTGGAGTTGCCATTGAAGTACCTGTGGCGCTCCTGTAAGGTTTGTTTATCATTATCTCATCTGCTCCAAAAGGCACATTTCCAGAAGCTGTAGAGACTATTTTCACTCCTGGGGCTACTACATCTGGTTTGTAAAGATAAGGTCCTCCTCTTCCTGAGAATTTGGCTACTTCGTCGTCTTCTATATCTGGAGTCCTTTTATCGTCCACTGCTCCTACCGTTATAGCATTTCTACTTGTTCCTGGAGAAGTTATGGAATTGTAATTAGGACCTGAATTTCCTGCGGCAACTACTACAACTATTCCATTTTTCCACAAAGTATCTACCCCTCTCACCAGAGGGTCCAAGAAAGTTGGAAGAGCAGGGGTTTCTCCTATTGAAAGGGAGACAATTCGTATGTTGTATTTCTCCTTATTGTCCAAAACCCATTGCATTCCTGCCAGAATGTCTGAGGAACTGCCTCTTCCGTAGGAGTCCAGCACTTTTACTGCCACTATATTTGCTTCAGGGGCAACTCCTTTGTATTTTCCATTGGAAGCATATCCGTTTCCTGCTGCATCTCCTGCCACGTGAGTTCCGTGACCGTTGTCGTCATAGGGCTGCTTTTTCCCATTTACTACGTCATAAAAAGCGATTATGCGATTTTTAGGCTTTGTAAAATCAGGGTGTGGATATATGCCTGTGTCTAAAAAAGCTATAGTTATTCCCTTTCCGGTATATCCTAAGTCATTTGCTTTTCTGGATGCGATTTCCTGAGTAGCTATGTGAAGCTGTAGTTTTACGAGAGAGTCTTCTGCTATAAAGTGGATTCCTTTAATGGAAGCAAAATGCTTTAGCTTATCGCAGGGCAAATTTACTGACCATCCTTTTATTATGGGAATCTCAAACTTAATGCTCCCGCCAAATTTTTCTATTTTAGACTTTAAGGTTTCATAAGGAAGATTTGAATATAAAATTGCAGGTACACATTCACTCCTCAAGTAAGAAGCTTTGTTTAAAAGCCTTTTATCAATTTTTTGCAAAGTATAGATTTCCTTTGCGATTTTTGAGAAGGCAAATAAAGGGATTATATTCACATCTATACCTCCTTTCTCGCTACTACCACAATATGAGAGACACAAAAATTTGCTAGTGGAATTTTTTAAAAAGTGTCACCTTAAAAAGTGTCACCTTAAAAAGTTGCTTCATATTATGTAGTAGGTCTTGAAAAGACCTGTAGATAAAAAGCCAAAACTCGAAAGGAGGAAAACTCATGCCAGTAGATAAGAGCGGAGCTGGATTTGGCTGTTGGTTTTGGATTATAATAATAATTCTCTTGATCTTCTTGTTTGTACCAGGCATCATTGTAGAAGAGCCAAAAGCTTAACCAGAATAAAATTGGGTTAAAGGAGGATTAGTATGGCAGGAACAAGTTCACTTTTTGGCCAAACCAATTTGCTGTTTTTCTTCTTAATACTTGTCTTAGGACTTAACGGAGGATGGTTTAATATAAATTGGTCCTTAGAGACATTGTTGCTTTTCTTCATACTGCTGGTAATAATAATGGATGGCGGATGGGGTTGGCTCTTTAACGAAGTGAAATAAACCAAAGGGCTCTATCCTTCCGATAGAGCCCTTTACTTAAAATGAGTGGAGTGGATTTAAATGACTTTGTCGGGAGATACTCTTTTATTCTTCTTCATAATTCTCACTATCTTGCTAGATGTAAAATTTGAGATTGAAAGCCTGCTGTTCTTTTTCCTCCTGTTAGTGCTTCTGCAACAGGAAAAACCGAGGAAAAAAGTTAAAAAATTTTTGTGGTCTCTTGCTGGGTACTCCTCTTTGTGCCAGGGATAATCGTCTTCGAAAAGAATTAGAAAAAAGGGGCAGTCTATAATAATAGACTAGCCCCCTTACATATATTTAATTAGCAGATTAAAACTAGGGGGAATCTGCCTTGCAAAGAGAGGTCTTGCTTAAAATAATTGCAATAGAACTCTTAATTTTAGCTTTTGTTAAATACCAGCTAATGGAAACAGAAGAGGAAGGACAAAAAGAAACAGATAAAGAAAAAGACAAGGGAAAGGCACAGGTTGAGACTCCAGAAGAAAAGAAAACCGACTTTTATGAAGTTATAACAAAAGGAAAAGAGCTTATGAAAAGTGTAAAACCTTACCTTAATAAAAGGGACCAGTACTATGTAGAGATGTTTACAAAAATGGCTGAAATAGTTGAAATTCAAAAAGAACTTTTTTCATTATCTGAAGAAGAAGTCAAGGCAGAAGAGGAAAAAGAGCCTGATAAGATAGGGATTTTAAAGGCTGTTAAACCCTACATATCTGAAGATAAACAGGCTATAGTGGATAAATTTCTGAAATTTCACGAAGCATTGAAAAATCTCCAGGAGAAGATAGAGAAATTTTCAAAAGAGGAGAAGAAAGCCAACGTGTTTGGCAAGCTTGTGGAAATTTATGAAGCCATAAGGCCATTGATTCCTGAAGAAAAAGTGGAAGAAACAGATAAATTGGCAAGAAATATAAAATTACTAGAAGTTATTAATAAAGCTGAAGGGCTTATGAATAACATAAAAGAAGTTAAAGGCCAGACAAGAGGAGAAGAGAAGAAAGATTTTGAAAGCGAAGTAGAAGAAGAGAAAGTAAAGGAAGAAATAGAAAACTCAGATGGAGAAGAAGAAATTAAGGGTAAACCTGATGAAGAAAAAGTAGAAGAGGAGGGAGAAACAGAAGAAGAAAAGGCATTAGAAGGGCTGTCAGAACAGCAAAAAGCTGTCATAGATAACTTAAAGTCCATGCTCACAAAGGAGCAGCAGCAGTACATGTACAACATGATAAATTACTTAAAACATCATAAATTAAAAAATTTGGAAGATAATAAAGAAGGGGAATAATTATTCCCTGTATTTTTTTTATTAAAAAATACAAAATAAAGAAACACAGTCTAAAACGATAAATAATGGCATAAAAACATAATAATCTGGGAAAAATCATAAATAATCAAACAAAACAGCCCAAAATGGGCTATAATCAGGTTTGATATGTTTTACCACTTAAATTAATATAGAGATTGGAATTAGCACTCATAGAAGTTGAGTGCTAACAAAGGAAGGAGGAGGGATAAAGTTATATGAGACTAAAGCCACTCGGAGACAGAGTAGTAGTTAAGGTTATTCAGTCTGAAGAAGTCACAAAAGGCGGAGTTATTCTACCGGGCACAGCTAAGGAGAAACCGCAACAAGGAGAAGTTGTGGCAGTAGGACCAGGTCAATACATAGATGGAAAAAGAGTAGAGCCAGAAGTCAAGGTCGGCGATAAAGTGATTTTCTCCAAGTACGCTGGGACGGAAGTTAAATTGGATGGCGAAGAATATTTACTTTTAAGAGAGAGCGATATTCTAGCAATAATCGAATAAGGAGGTAGTGAAAATGGCAAAACAGATCAAATACGGTGAGGAAGCGCGCAAGGCTTTAGAAAGAGGAGTTAATGCTGTTGCTAATACTGTGAAGGTAACACTGGGTCCAAGGGGAAGGAATGTAGTACTTGACAAGAAATATGGAACTCCTACTGTTACCAATGACGGTGTTACAATTGCAAGAGAAATTGAATTAGAAGACCCATTTGAGAATCAAGGTGCTCAGCTTTTGAAGGAAGCTGCAACGAAGACAAATGATGTAGCGGGTGATGGTACGACTACAGCAACCCTTCTAGCCCAAGTAATGGTTCTGGAAGGGCTTAAAAACCTTGCTGCGGGTGCCAATCCAATGCTCTTAAGAAGAGGTATGGCAAAGGCTGTGGAAGCCGCAGTCGAGGGTTTAAGAAGGATTTCTAAGCCTATTGATAATAAAGAGTCAATTGCACATGTAGCTGCTATTTCAGCTGCTGATGAGGAAATTGGACAGCTCATTGCAGAAGCAATGGAGAAAGTTGGTAAAGACGGCGTCATTACAGTTGAAGAGTCAAAGACTATCGGTACAACTCTTGAAGTTGTAGAAGGTATGCAGTTTGACAGAGGTTACATCTCACCTTACATGGTAACAGATGCAGAGAAGATGGAAGCAGTACTTGAAGAGCCTGTAATACTCATCACAGATAAAAAACTCTCTAGTGTGCAAGACTTATTGCCATTGCTAGAGCAAATAGTACAGCACGGAAAGAAACTTCTCATAATTGCTGATGATGTGGAAGGAGAAGCTTTGGCAACATTAGTAGTTAACAAGTTAAGAGGTACATTCTCCTGCGTGGCTGTAAAAGCTCCTGGATTTGGCGACAGAAGAAAGGAAATGCTCCAGGATATTGCTATCTTGACAGGTGGGCAAGTAATTTCTGAAGAGTTGGGTTATGACTTAAAAGATGTGACATTAGATATGTTAGGCCGTGCAAGACAGGTAAAAGTCACAAAAGAACATACAACGATTGTAGGTGGAGCAGGTAATCCAGAAGATATCAAGAAGAGAATTAACCAGATAAAGGCTCAAATTGAAGAGACTACTTCAGATTACGATAGAGAGAAATTACAGGAGAGACTTGCTAAACTAGCTGGCGGCGTAGCAGTTATCCAAGTAGGTGCTGCAACAGAGACAGAGCTCAAAGAGAAGAAACACAGGATTGAAGATGCATTAGCAGCTACAAAAGCAGCAGTAGAAGAAGGTATAGTGCCTGGTGGTGGAGTAGCACTTCTTAACGTAATAGAAGATGTGCAGAAAGTAGTTGACTCATTAGAAGGAGACTTCAAGACAGGGGCCAAGATAGTATTGAAAGCTTTAGAAGCACCTGTAAGACAGATTGCTGAAAACGCAGGAGTTGATGGTTCAATAATCGTAGAAAAGATTAAAGCTGCTAAAGATCCGAACTTCGGATACGATGCATACAGAGAAGAATTTACAGATATGATCAAGAGAGGTATTATAGACCCGACAAAAGTTACAAGGACAGCACTTCAAAACGCTGCTTCAATTGCTTCAATGATACTCACAACAGAGGCTATAGTGGTAGATGTGCCGGAGAAAGAAAAAAGCAATATTCACGGGGCAGGAATGGACATGATGTAAGGGCTGAGGCTTCCTCAGCCTTTTTTGATTTTCTGCTCTTGACAGATTTTATATTGTCTGATAAAATGAATCTGTACAAAATGTGCGCCCGTAGCTCAGAAGGATAGAGCAGCAGTTTCCTAAACTGCGTGCCGGAGGTTCGAGTCCTCTCGGGCGCACCATTTTAAAACTTGTATATTTAAAAATGACAACATAAAATGATAACATAAGGATTCTAGCAGCAAAAGTTAGAGTCCTTATTTTTATTGCAAAGCTAAAAATCAGTAATAACCTTGTGATAATAATCACCTATGATAAAGAAGAAGAAGTAAGAGAATTCACAACTCTTTTTGCATTTTAAAGAATTGAAAACTTTTATCCCTACTTTTAAAAAGAGGTGATCTCTCTATTATCTTATAACCTAATTTTTCATACAATTTAATCGCCTTTTCATTTTCTATCTCCACATCCAACACTATCCTTTTGCACTTTAGTTTTCTCGCCTCTTGCTCTATTTCCTCTAACAGTTTACTTCCTAATCCAAGACCTCTAAACTCAGAATATACTGCAATATTGCTCAGGTAATATTCTTCTTTTGTGATTTTCCCTAATATACTCTCAGCTTTAAATAAATAAGGAAGTTTTCTAAGAAAGTCCCCTTTTAAATATTTAGCAAGAAGTATACCAGTATTTAGTTCTTCTTCTATCTTTTGTTCAAAACTATATCCTAAAACCATTCCTGCTATTTTGTTATCTATTTCGACAAAGATTGAATGCTCAAAACTGAAAAAATTTTTAGGTTGTTTAAATAAATTTTCCATTAGCTCTTTTACTTTAGGTCCAAAAAGATAAGGGAAGAAAAAAGGAGCGGAAAGGAAAATAAGTTCAGAAAAATCTTTTGCATATTCAAGTTTTCCTCTTTTTATAAGGATATTATTCATTTTTTACCCTCCACATGTTCTCAAAGCTTTTTGGATTATACCATAATTCTATCATATCTTTTAGTCTACAAAAGCAATTGTCATTTTTCTATAAAACTTTGTACTCATATTACGGGATAGTGTAAAATTTCAGTAGGTAACGAAGCAGGAAAATGAGGTATGAATATAGAAAAAAAGACCTCACCGGGAAAAAATCAAAAATCAAAACAAAGGAAGGTGAGGTCTGATATGTTATTAGATATTCGACACATAGTGGGTATAATCCTGCTTTTTGCTCAAGGTTTAATGAAAATAATAAGGGAGAGTAAAGATTTTTATAAACTGGAAAGAGGGATACATGAACTTACACAAAAAGTATCAAGACAACTTCTTGAGTGGGCAGGAGAAAAAATGGATAAAAAGCTGATGGAGGACCGAGACAAAAAAGTGTGGGAAGTAGTGGGATTTAGAGCGAAGCAGGTAGTAAGCATTTTTGGGGAATTTACGTATAGGAGGAGGTTATACAGCAACAAAGAGACAGGTGAGACGAAATTTCTTTTAGACGAAGTAGTAGGGATTCCGACAGGAGCTAGAATAACACCGGGGATAAGGGAGATAGCGACAAAACTAGCTACAGAAATGACTTTTAGGAAGGTAACAGAAATATTAAACTATCTTTTTCACCACATTACCGCAATGACAATATGGAAGGCAATGCAAGAAGTGGGAGATGAAATAAAGAAGGAAAGTGAAGAAAAGAAAGAAGCTGTGTTTGAATATAAAAAGTACCAGAGAAAAAAGAGGAAACGGCGAAGCTTTATATAGACGGAGTAATAATAAGACTGCAGAGGTTGGACAAAAAGAAAGGAGAAATAAAGCACTTTGTAATCTATGAAGGGAAAGAAGGAGAATCACAGGGAAGATATAGACTAAAGAACAAACTAGTAGTAAGCGGTTTAGCAGAAGGAGAGAGCATGTTGGAAGAAGTATACGCGAAAGTAGGTAACAAATGGAAATTAGACAAAATAGAGAGAGTGTATATAAGAGGGGATGGAGCAGAATGGCCAAAAGGAGGGTTAGAATACTTTTCGGGAGCAGAATATAGACTGGATCCCTATCACTTGCAGAAGAACTTGGTAGAGGCCCTGTGGTATGACGAAGAGACATACGACAAAGTAAGAGAACTGGGAGGGGATAAAAGGCTCTAAAGAAGCAGAAAGATTGGGAGCTATTGAAGGACAAATTCAGCACAACATAGCGAGACATATGAAACGGCTTGGAGCTAGGTGGACAGAAGAAGGTTGAGATTGGATGGACAGGATATTATCGGAGAAAGCAAATGGCAGATTAGAGGACTATACAAAGCAATTAAAACAAGAAGAAATAAAAAAAATAATGCAGCCGGCAAAGCAGGAGGAAAAAAGAAAGTATATGGAAGAAGACGTAGGAGAATGGTTAAGAGTTTCATTACCGATACTAGAAGGTCCATTTGCGAGCAAGTCATGGATAAAATACGTTTTAAAAGAATTAACACGAGTGAATGGTTTAGCAGTAGGTATTTGAGTAAGTAGGAACAATTCTATTATTTAGCATTGGGAAGGGAAGAGGATAAAAGGTATGTTGCTTTCTATCAAAGCAGTAATTTAACATAAATAGGAATATATACAAATTATTAATCAAGCACTATAACTTATTAGCGGTGAGGGTGGTCACAAAAAGTTTTTAAAAAATTTTACCTACAAAATCTTGACACGGACTCAGTACCACTGTCACTATTGACGAAAAAATTCAAATTTGATATATTGAATAATAAAATTGTCGAGAGGAAGGGGAAAATAAGACAGGAGCCTGAATGAGTTTTTCTTCAGGTTTTTTCTTACGCTTTGAAGCTATAAATTTTTGAAGCCTTCTAATTATTTAACAAAGACTTTGTCTATGAGGTGTGTTATAATAAAATGCAAAGGAGATGGAAGTATGGAGGATAAGTTTGTAAAGGAAGGTCTGACCTTTGACGATGTGCTTCTAATTCCTGCCAAATCCGACGTTTTGCCTAAGGATGTGGACCTAAAGACTCGGCTGACAAAGAAGATCACTTTAAACATTCCTTTAATGAGCGCCGGCATGGACACGGTGACAGAAGCACGGCTAGCTATAGCTATAGCTAGGGAAGGCGGAATAGGAGTAATTCACAAGAACATGTCCATTGAGAGGCAGGCAATGGAGGTAGATAAGGTCAAAAGGTCGGAACACGGGGTAATTACAGACCCTTTCTCTCTTTCTCCTGACCACACCATAAGAGATGCGGCAGAGTTAATGGCACGGTATAAAATTTCTGGGGTTCCAATCACAGTAGATTCCAAACTGGTAGGAATAATCACAAATAGGGATATAAGGTTTGAAGACGATCTAGACAAGCCCATAAGAGAAGTAATGACAAAAGAAAATCTAGTAACAGCGCCTCCGGGGACGACTTTAGAAGAAGCCAAGCAGATTTTGAAAAAACACAAAATAGAGAAACTGCCTTTAGTAGATGAGAATAACGTACTAAAAGGGCTTATCACCATCAAAGACATAGAAAAAGCTGTAGAGTTTCCGAACGCAGCAAAGGATGAAAAAGGAAGGCTTCTGGTAGCCGCAGCTGTTGGTGTCGGAAAAGACATGATGGACAGGGTTAAAGCGCTGATAGAAGCAGGAGTAGATGCAATTGTGGTAGATACTGCTCATGGCCATTCTACAAGAGTTTTAGATGCTGTAGCAAAAATAAAAGAGAAGTACCCAGATGTACAGCTTATTGCAGGAAATGTTGCTACTGCGGAAGCCACTAGAGATTTAATTGAGAGAGGAGCAGACGCCGTAAAGGTTGGAATTGGACCTGGTTCAATATGCACTACGAGAGTGGTGGCTGGCGTAGGGGTTCCTCAGATAACTGCCATTTACGAATGCGCTAAAGAAGCCGATAAATACGGTATTCCCGTGATTGCGGATGGAGGAATAAAATATTCTGGAGACATTGTAAAAGCCATCGCGGCAGGAGCTTCTGTTGTGATGATAGGTAGCTTGTTTGCTGGAACAGAGGAAAGCCCTGGCGAGATAGAAATATACCAGGGCAGAAGCTATAAGGTATACCGCGGAATGGGCTCATTAGGGGCTATGAAAGAGGGAAGCTCAGATAGATATTTCCAGGAAGAAGCAGTGAAACTGGTGCCAGAAGGAGTAGAGGGAAGGGTACCCTACAGAGGGCCTTTGAGAGAGACTGTTTATCAATTAATTGGCGGTCTTAGAGCAGGAATGGGATATTGTGGAGTCAAAAACATTGAGGAGTTGAGGACTAAAACTAAATTTGTAAGAATAACGCAGGCAGGGTTAATTGAAAGTCACCCTCATGATATAATTATTACGAAAGAAGCTCCTAATTATAATTTGAGATAAGAGGAGGATTTTGATGGGGATTAAGCGCGAAACCATTTTGATTTTGGACTTTGGTGGCCAGTACACTCAGTTAATTGCCAGGAGAATAAGAGAAGCTAATGTGTATTGCGAGATTGTGCCTTACGATATTTCTCCTGAAGAAATAAAAAAGATAGATCCGAAGGGAATTGTGCTTTCGGGCGGACCTGCAAGCGTTTATGTGAAAAATGCTCCTAAGTGTGATAAAGAAATTTTTGAATTGGGATACCCTGTTTTAGGGATATGTTATGGGGCTCAGCTTATGACTGAGCTTCTAGGGGGAAGAGTTGCGCCTGCTCCCGTGAAAGAGTACGGAAAGACAGAGGTTGTGATAAACAACACAATTCCGCTTTTTAAAGGGATAGAGAGAGATACCATTGTGTGGATGAGCCATACTGACCAGATTGAACTCCCACCTCCAGATTTTAAAGTTGTGGCTTCTACTGAAAACTGTCCTATTGCAGCTATTGCCAATGTAGAAAAAAACCTCTATGGTGTTCAATTCCATCCCGAAGTTTCCCATACTCACAGGGGCACAGAGATAATAAGAAATTTCCTGTTTGAAGTGTGCGATTGCTCCGCTGATTGGACGATGGATTCTTTGATTGAACAGACTGTAAAAGAAGTGAGAGCTAAAGTAGGTAATCACAAGGCTGTATGCGCTCTATCGGGCGGTGTAGATTCAGCTGTTGCAGCAGTCCTTGTAGATAGAGCTATACACGATCAGCTGGTGTGCATATTTGTGGATACTGGGCTTTTGCGGACAAACGAAGGGGACATGGTAATTGAGACCTTCAGAAAGAATTACGATATGAATATAATAAGAGTCGACGCAAAAGAAAGATTTCTCTCGAGGCTTAAAGGAGTTACTGACCCAGAGGAGAAGAGGAAGATCATTGGGAATGTTTTCATAGAAGTTTTTAAAGAAGAAGCCATGAAGATTGGCGATGTAAAGTTTTTGGTTCAGGGGACTTTATATCCTGATGTGATTGAAAGCGGGCATGGGATTTCATCTACCATAAAAAGCCATCACAATGTGGGCGGACTTCCTGAAGATATTGGATTTGAGCTGATTGAGCCTTTGAGAATGCTTTTTAAGGATGAGGTCAGACAAGTAGGTAAGGAATTGGGGATTCCCGATGAGATATTGTATAGACAGCCTTTCCCTGGCCCCGGACTGGCTGTGAGAATTGTAGGAGAAGTTACAGAAGAAAAATTAGAAATTTTAAGGCTGGCTGACAGCATAGTTCAGAGAGAGATGAAAAGATTTGGATGGTACAATAAGGTGTGGCAGTCGTTTGCTATTTTGCCTGGAATAAAGAGTGTGGGAGTAATGGGGGACGAGAGGACATACGGTTATGCTATAATTTTGAGGGTTGTAGATAGTGTGGACGGTATGACGGCTGATTGGACAAAACTGCCTTATGAAATTTTGGAAAGCATCTCTACCAGCATTACGAATGAAGTGCCGGGAGTTAACAGGGTTTTATACGATATAACTTCAAAGCCTCCTGCCACTATAGAGTGGGAATAAAAACGAACATTAAAAGAAATTTCTTTAAAAAAATTCGTAATATCTATTGACTTTTTGTGAAATAGTTGCTAAGATATATTTAGAAAATTTAATAAGAAGCACTCATATAATCCCGAGAATATGGCTCGGGAGTCTCTACCGAACAACCGTAAATTGTTCGACTATGAGTGAAAGTGTACCTAGGGTTCCAGCCTGGCAACAGGCGTTCGGTCCGAGCGGTACAGGTATATGGGTTTCCATATACCACACCTAAGGGATAAAAGCCCGGGAGGATAGGTTTCACTCTATTCTTACCGGGCTTAATTTTTTCTAGAAATTAAAAAAGGAGGAAAACTAATGAAAGACAAAACAAATTTGCAAAACGGACTAATTGAAAGATTATTTAAATTAAGAGAGAGAAACACAGATTTTAAGACAGAAGTTTTAGCAGGTGCTACTACTTTTATCACTCTGGCTTATATATAATATTTGTAAACCCCCAGATTTTAAGCGAAGCCGGAATTCCAAAAGAGGCTGCTATTGCTGCCACTATATGGTCTTCGGCAATTGCTACGACTCTTATGGCTCTTCTAGCAAATTATCCTATTGCTGTTGCGCCGGGTATGGGATTAAATGCTTTTTTTTACCTATACAGTAGTTAAGCAGTTTGGACTGCACTGGACTGTAGCGTTAGGAGCCGTGTTTTTTTCAGGAGTAGTCTTTTTGGTTCTCACTGTCACTAAGATAAGAAGCTGGATAATAGAAGCTGTTCCTCCTTCACTGAGGTCGGCTATTCCTGTCGGAATAGGACTTTTCATAGCTTTTATAGGACTTATAAATGCAGGGATAGTTGTAAAATCTGACGCTACTTTGGTAGCTTTTGGGCACATTTTAAACCCTCAAACTCTTCTTTCTGTTTTTGGACTTATACTGGCAGCTGTTCTGATATCTAGAGGTGTCAGAGGAGCTCTCATAATATCAATTCTAACTACCACAAGTGGTATAAATTGGGCTTGGGGTTTATCTCTTACACATTGGTTAAACTATTATCAGGCAGAGCTAAAGAGATACACTGGATGATGTATGTAATTGCTGCTGCCTTTACAATAAATTTTGTTTTGAGATAAGAGGGGTTTTCCCCTCTTATTCATCAAAATTTAAAATAGGGGGTTTTTACTGAAAATGCCAAAAATTGCTGTGGTAGTGGGTAGCAAGTCTGACCTCCCTGTAATTGAAAGGTGCACAGATATTTTAGATGAATTTGAAATTTCCTATGATGTAAAAGTTCTATCTGCCCATCGAACTCCTTTTAAGACGCAGGAATTTGCAGTAGAAGCAGAGAAATATTACGACCTTATAATAGCGGCGGCAGGAAAAGCTGCTCATCTCCCAGGGGTCATTGCTTCTTACACTTTACTTCCTGTCATTGGGCTTCCCATCAAGTCTTCCACTCTAGACGGACTTGATTCTCTCCTTTCAATTGTACAGATGCCAAAAGGAATTCCAGTGGCCACTGTTGCTATAGATGGAGCTGAAAATGCAGCTCTCCTGGCCTGCCACATCTTGTCTTTGAAGTACCCCTATTTAAGAGAAAAGCTTGCCAATTACAGGGAAAAGATGGCGGAAGAAGTGTTAAATAATTAAAATTGGAGGTAAGCCGTATGGAAAAGAAAGAATTGCTTTATGAGGGTAAAGCTAAAAAAGTTTATAAGACGGATAAAGAAGATTACTACATCATAGAGTACAAAGACGATGCCACTGCTTTTAATGGATTAAAAAAGGGGGTAATTGAAGAAAAAGGAGTCGTCAATAATAAAGTTTCCTCAATTTTGTTTGAATTTTTAGAAAAAAGAGGGATTCCTACTCACTATGTGAAAATGCTGAAGGACAGAGAGATGCTTGTCAAAAAAGTTACAATTTTTCCTCTGGAAGTTATCATCAGAAATTACGCCGCAGGTAGTATTTGCAAAAGATTAGGGCTTCAGGAAGGAATAAAATTTAAGGAGCCCGTTCTAGAATTTTGTTATAAAAACGACGAACTTGGAGACCCTATGATAAACGAATACCACATCAGGGCTTTAGAACTTGCTACAAGAGATGAAATTGACCTTATAAAAGAGAGAGCTTTTAAGGTGAACGAAATTCTGTCAGAGTATTTTCTATCTAAAGATATAATCCTAGTAGATTTTAAGTTAGAATTTGGAAAAAATCAAGAAGGGATATTGTTGGCAGATGAGATTTCGCCAGATACCTGCAGGTTCTGGGATAAAAACACTATGGAAAAACTTGATAAAGACAGGTTTAGAAGGGATTTGGGTCAAGTGGAAGAGGCATATTTAGAAATTCTGAGAAGGGTCCAGCAGGTTTAAACTGAAAAGTTGAAGGGTTTAAAAAGTGGGAATTTCACTTATGTGTGCGGTGCCTTAGCGAAAATTATCTTTTGGAAAATTAAAATAGCGGGTGTATAATTATGAAATATAAAGACGCAGGGGTAAATATAGATGAGGGAAACAAGTTTGTAAAAATGATAAAGCCTTTTGCAGAAAAGACAATAAAAGAAGGTGTTTTAGAGGGAATTGGGGGTTTTGCAGCTCTTTATGAGATAAAGAATTATAAAAATCCAGTGCTTGTGTCTAGTACAGATGGAGTTGGAACGAAACTTAAAATAGCCTTTATGATGGATAAGCACGATACTGTAGGGATAGACTTGGTGGCTATGTGTGTAAATGACGTGATTGTAGTGGGAGCAAAGCCCCTCTTTTTTCTAGATTATTTTGCTACTGGAAAGTTAGAAAGCGAAAAAGCGATACAGGTCATTAAAGGAGTAGCAGAAGGGTGTGAAATTGCTGGGTGTGCTTTAATTGGAGGTGAAACTGCTGAACTTCCTGGTTTTTATAAAGAAGGGGAGTATGACCTAGCAGGGTTTTGCGTGGGGATAGTGGAAAAAGAAGAAATAATTGACACTTCTTCTATGGTGATTGGAGATGTAGTAATAGGGCTTTCTTCCTCTGGACTTCACAGCAATGGCTATTCTCTTGTAAGAAAAGTATTTTTTGAAAAAAACAATTTTTCTATAGAAGATTACGTGCCAGATATAGGCAAAACCTTAGGAGAAGTTCTTTTGACACCCACTAAAATATATGTAAAATCTGTGGAAGTTTTGAAAGGATTAAAAATAAAAGGAATGGCTCATATAACAGGAGGGGGCTTTATTGAAAATATTCCTAGAATTTTGAGAAAAGGCGTTTCTGCAAGAATATACAAAGGGAGCTGGGAAGTGCCGATTATCTTTGACATGATAAAAAGGCTTGGGGAAATAGAAGAGAAAGAGATGTACAGGACTTTCAATATGGGTATTGGAATGGTAGTCATAATTGATAAAGAAGAAGTGGAGAAAGCTCTAAAAAGGCTTAAAGAAGTGGGAGAGACAGCTTTTGTGATTGGAGAGATTGTGGAGGGAGAAGGCGGTGTGATTTTATGAGGCTTATGGTAATGGCATCGGGTAATGGCACAGATCTGCAGTCAATAATCGATGCCATTGAAGCTGGTTATATAAAAGCTCAGATAATCGGAGTGGTGAGCGATAAAAAAGAAGCCTATGCGCTTGAAAGAGCTAAAAAACACGGCATTCCTGCTTACTGCCTTCCAAAAAAGGAATTAAAAGAAAATTTCTTTAAAGAGCTTTTGTCACTTCTTGAAAGCCTAAATCCCGACGGGATAATTCTTGCAGGTTTTTTAACAATTTTAAGCGAAGAGATTGTGGAAAGGTTCCCAAATAAAATAATAAATATTCATCCCTCTCTTATCCCTGCCTTTTGTGGAAAAGGATTTTATGGAATGAGAGTTCATCAAGCGGTTTATGATTACGGTGTTAAATATACTGGATGTACAGTGCACTTTGTGGACAAGGGTACAGATACAGGGCCTATCATTCTCCAGGAAGTGGTAAAGATAGAGGAGCATGATACCCCCGAAAGTATTGCCAAAAAAGTTTTGGAAGTAGAGCACAAAGTCCTGCCTTATGCAGTCAAACTTTTTGTTGAAGGGAAATTAAAAGTAGAAGGAAGAAGAGTGAAAATACTTGACAAGGAGGATTTGTGATGTCAAGGAGAGCGTTGATAAGTGTTTCAAAAAAAGATGGAATAGTGGAATTTGCGAAAAAGCTTGAAGACCTGGGTTATGAGATAATATCTACTGGCGGCACTTACAATCTCCTTAAAGAAAGCGGTGTAAAGGTGATAAAGGTCTCTGAGGTTACGGGTTTTCCGGAGATTATGGAAGGAAGAGTAAAGACTTTACACCCCAAAATTCACGGTGGAATTCTTGCTGTGAGAGACAAGAAAGAGCATTTAAAAGACCTTAATGATCATGGCATTGTTCCTATAGACTTGGTAGCCATAAATTTATACCCCTTTAAAGAGACTATTTCCAGGGAAAAGGTTGCTCTTGAGGAGGCAATTGAAAATATTGACATTGGCGGGCCTGCCATGATAAGAGCGGCGGCAAAGAACTATAAATATGTAACTGTCCTTGTGGATCCTGTAGACTATGAAAAAGTGATTGAGGAAATAAAGCTTTATGGGGATACAAAAGAAGAAACGAGGTTTTATCTGGCAGCGAAGGCTTTTGGTCATACGGCTTTTTACGATTCGCTCATATATGAGTATTTTAGAGAGAAGACTAATATGGAATTTCCTAAAGTCATCACTTTTGCCTATGAAAAAGTGCAGGATTTGAGATATGGGGAAAATCCGCACCAAAAAGCGGCCTTTTACAAAAACCCGGTCAAATCTTACGGAATTGCAGAATGCCTGCAGTTACACGGAAAAGAGCTTTCTTTTAACAACATAAATGATGCAAATGCTGCAATAGAACTTGTGAGGGAATTTAGTGAACCTGTGGCGGTCGCTATAAAACACACCAATCCCTGTGGTGTAGCTGTTGGGAATAGCATATATGAGGCTTACTTAAAGGCCTATGAAGCTGACCCCGTTTCAATTTTTGGCGGAATTGTTGCCTTTAACAGAAAAGTTGATGTAGATACTGCGAAAGAGCTTGTGAAAATATTTCTAGAGATTGTAATAGCTCCAGATTTTGAAGAGGAAGCTTTAGAGATATTAATGTCTAAGAAGAACTTGAGAGTGCTCAAATTGAAGGAAGGCTATTACAGAGAATTTGACCTCAAAAAAGTAGAAGGTGGAGTGTTAGTTCAGCAAAAGGATGAAATAGATTTAGAGGAAAGTAGTATCAAAGTCGTAACTAAAAGGGCGCCGACAGAAAAAGAAATGAAGGATTTGAAGTTCGCCTTAAAAGTAGTAAAGCACGTCAAGTCAAATGCTATAGTTTTAGCAAAGGATGGGGTTACTGTAGGCATTGGAGTTGGGCAGGTCAACAGGATTTGGCCTACTGAGCAGGCGATAAAACAGGCAGGAGAGAGGGCGAAAGGAAGTGTCTTAGCATCAGATGCTTTCTTCCCCTTCCCTGATGTAGTTGAAGCGGCCGCAAGAGGAGGAATTACTGCAATAATTCAGCCTGGCGGTTCCCAGAATGACCAGCTTTCAATTGAGGTAGCTGACAGAGCAGGTATTGCGATGATTTTTACTGGAATAAGGCATTTTAAGCATTGAGGAGGGATTGACTTTGAAAGTATTAGTAGTTGGGGGAGGAGGAAGAGAACACGCAATTGTGCACAAGCTTTCCCAAAGCGATCGAGTAGAAAAGATTTACTGTGCACCTGGAAATGCAGGGATAAGTAAGCTGGCAGAGTGCGTAAATATAAGTGTAGAAGAAATAGAGAAGCTAAAAGAGTTTGCTTTACAAAATAAAATAGATATAACAATAGTGGGACCGGAGCTTCCATTAGTAGAGGGAATTGTGGATGAGTTTGAAAAAGCTGGACTTAAGATTTTTGGCCCGAGCAAAAAAGCAGCCATGATAGAAGGGAGCAAGTACTTTGCAAAACAGATCATGGCAAAGTATGAAATACCTACAGGAAGATTTAAAGCTTTTGACAGATATCAAGAAGCCCTGAAATTCTTAAAGGAAACATGGTATCCTGTTGTGATAAAAGCTGATGGATTAGCTCAAGGAAAAGGGGTTTTCATAGTAAGAGACTTTATTGAGGCGAAAGAGGTTCTTGACCTCATGATGAAGAAAAGAGTTTTCGGGCCATCAGGGGATATAGTAATTGTGGAGGAGATGCTTTACGGCAAAGAAGCTTCTATATTTGCCTTTGTGGATGGGGAAAATGTTTTGGCCATGATGTCTGCTATGGATTATAAAAAAGTTTATGAAAAGGATGAGGGACCAAATACGGGAGGTATGGGAAGCATTGCCCCAAATCCTCACATAGATAAAAAGACTTTAAATGAAATTGAAGAGAAAATTTTAAAACCTGTTGTGTATGCGCTTAAGAAAGAGGGAGTTGTGTATAAAGGCGTTTTGTATGCAGGATTAATGCTGACAAAAGAAGGGCCCAAAGTTTTAGAATTTAATGCGAGATTCGGGGACCCTGAGACAGAAGTAATACTTCCCCTTCTTAAAACAGACCTTTTGGAAGTAATAGAAGCTACGCTGGAAGGAAAGCTTAAAAATTTGAAGCTGGAGTGGGAAGATAAAAAGGCTGTATGTGTTATTGCAGCTTCAAAAGGATATCCTGGAGAATATAAAAAGGGTTTTGAAATACGGGGATTGGAAGAAGTGAAGGAAGCTTTTGTCTACCACGCAGGTACTTCTTTTAAAGATGGAAAGATTGTCACTTCAGGAGGAAGAGTCTTTGGAATTGTGGCTTTAGGGGATTCCTATAAAGAGGCAAGGGAAATAGCATATAGAGAAATTGAAAAAATATCTTTTGAAGGAATTTATTACAGAAAGGATATCGCGGCCGGGTACTAACCCGGCAATTTTTATGGTATAATAGCAATAAAATGGGTTTCAAAAGGCGGTGGACATAATGCCTAAAGACCATGTCAAACTCTTTGATACCATCTCTCCTGTATATGCGTGGTTTTTTAATTCGCAGGTAGCTTATTATAGAAAGGTCATGAATATTTTGAAACAACACGTTCCATTAGAAAACTATAAAAGAGTTTTAGATGTAGGATGTGGCACAGGACCTTTGTGCTATGTTTTAAAAGAGGCTGGATTCGATACTTATGGAGTTGAGGTATCAAAAGGCATGTTGGACCAGGCTTTAAAAAGACTTAAGGGAATGGATATCAAAGCTTACAAAATAGAGCCAGGCGAGAGATTTCCTTTTGATGATAATTTTTTTGACATTGCCATTGCTTCGTATGTCGCTCATGGTATTAAAAAAGAGGAAAGAGAAATATTATATAAGGAGATGTCTAGAGTTGCAAGGGACTACGTAATACTTCACGACTATCACAGAAACAGGGATTTTTTAACCTCATTTGTAGAATGGCTGGAGGGAGGAGATTATTTTAATTTTGTAGAGCAGGTAGAAGAAGAATTAAGAAAAAATTTTGAAGGTGTGAAAGTGGTAGAATTGAGCAAGAGAGTTTCTCTTTACATATTGAAACCTTACAAAGATTTAAATTAGGGTGTGGTGGAATGGATTCAAGACCTATAGGAGTTTTTGATTCAGGAGTAGGAGGTTTGACTGTATTAAAAAGACTTATTCAGGTTTTGCCCGAGGAGGATTATATTTATTTTGGCGACACAAAAAGGGTTCCCTATGGAGATAGAAGTAAAGAAGAAATAGAGCTTTTTGCAGGTCAGATCATAAACTTTATGAAAGAAAAAAATGTAAAGGCGGTTGTGATAGCCTGCAATACTACGTGTGCCACTATTGACAAAGGAAAGTATGACATTGAACTTTTTGACGTATTAAAAGCTGGGGCAGAAAGCGGAGTTTATTGTACAAAAAATAAAAAAGTTGGAGTTATTGCTACGAAGAGGACGGTAGAGAGCAGAAGCTACGAAATCAATATAAAGAGCATAAATCCGCAAATTGAAGTTTACCAGAAAGCCTGTCCTGAATTTGTGCCTTTGATTGAAAAAGGCCTTTACAATTCGCCTTTAGCTTATAAAGCTGCTAAAGATTGCCTTGAGGAGTTTAAAGGAAAAGAAATAGATACTCTCATACTTGGTTGTACCCATTATCCTTTGATGGAACCGATTATAAAGGCCATCATGGGAGATGGGGTTAAGGTGGTGGACCCAGCTGTAAGGTTGTCCCATGAAGTGAAAGAATATCTAGAAAGAAGCAGGATTTTAAATTTTGGTAAGAAAGGCAAAATAGAGTTTTTTGTAAGTGGCGATGCTGAAAATTTTAAAAAGACCGCCGAAATGGTGCTCGGTAAAAAAATTGATGAAGTATTTATTGTGGATATTGAAAGATATTAAAAAAGGTGATGAATATGGACATTTTAAAAGAAGTTGAAAAAGTGGAGGAAGAGATAATAGGGATAAGGCGAAAAATACACATGCACCCTGAATTGGGATTTGAAGAGGTGAAAACTTCTGAACTGGTTTATGAATATCTCAAAAGTCTAGGGCTTGAAGTGAAAAGGCTTGCCAAGACTGGAGTAGTAGGCCTTCTAAAAGGAGATGGAGAAAGGACAATAGCTATAAGGGCAGACATGGATGCACTTCCCATACAGGAGGAAAATGAAGTCGAGTACGCTTCAAAAATTCCCGGGAAAATGCATGCCTGCGGCCATGACGTACATACTGCTATTCTTTTGGGAACAGCTAAAGTGCTTTCAAGGATTAAAAACGTTAAGGGGAATGTGAAATTTATATTTCAGCCAGCTGAAGAAACAACAGGAGGAGCCCTCCCCATGATTGAGGAAGGGGTGCTTGAGGGTCCTAGAGTTGACGCTATAATAGGGCTTCACGTTGATCCAGATTTAGAGGTAGGGCAAATAGGAATAACATACGGAAAAGCTTATGCCTCGTCTGACATGTTCGATGTGATTATAAAGGGGAGAAGCTCCCATGGGGCAGAGCCTCATAAAGGGATTGATGCGCTTGTAATTGCAGCGAATGTGATAAGCGCTCTTCAGACCTTTGCAACCAGAAAAACCAGCCCTTTTACTCCAATAGTTGTTACTGTAGGGACAATTAAAGGGGGATATGCGAGAAATATAATAGCAGATAGGGTTGAGATGTCAGGAATTATAAGGATGATGGAAGAAGAGAGAAGAGAGGAAATAGTAGAATCTGTGGAGAAGATGTGTAAAGACATAGCAAAAGCCTATGGAGGAGATGCAGAATTCAGAAGGGTAAAAGGGTATCCTCTTCTCATTAATGACAAAGGATTTACAAACCTTGTAAAAAAGAGCGCTTCCATGATTTTAGGAGAGGAAAATGTCCTTGAAGTTTCTCCTTCCATGGGGGTAGAGGATTTTGCTTATTTTTTACAGAGAGTGCCCGGTACCTTTTACAAATTGGGCTGCGGTAATAAAGAAAAAGGAATAGACAAACCCTTACACAGCAGTAGGTTTGACGTGGATGAAAGATGTATAAAAGTAGGAATTGCTGTTCATGTGATGACAGTGCTTAATTATTTTGAGGGGAAATATTAAAAAATTTTTTGAGGAGATAAAAATTTTTTGGAAAAACTTTAACCTTTTCATTTATAAATATTCCTTGTACAATGAGAAAAAGGTTTACCGCAGTTTTATTTATTAAGGTATAGTTATAATATTACAAAAATGCAGGAAAAATTTCGTGTAAATTAAAACTTGACATTTTTCATCAAATGTTGCATAATATTTGTCGGAAAACGCCTCTGCCGTTTTGGTAAGAGGAAGCCATAAGGTGTAAGTCTTAACCCCCCCTCAAGTGTATTAAAAATTTCTCCCCCTAATCCCCCTTTACTGCCGGCATATGCCGGCTCTTTTTTGTTTTTCATATAAAAAAGGCGCCGCGAATAAACTATTGTGAGGTGTTTAGTATGCATGGAAGGTCCTTTATTCGCGGTGCCTTTATTTTAACAATTGCTCATGTGATAGACAGAAGTATAGGCTTTGTTTTCAGGATAATTTTATCCAACATATTAGGTTCTGAAGGCACAGGAATTTATCAATTAGTTCTACCTATCTACTTTGTTTCTATTACTTTTTTAACTTCTGGTACTATGTCAGTAATTTCCCGCTTTATTTCGGAAGAAAGAGCAAAAGGGAACAAAAAGAATATGTTTAAAATTTTGAAAATTTCCTTTATTCTGGTGCTTATAATGGCTTTTTCAGTCTTTGCTATTATATTCTTAAATGCCAAATTCATAGCGGAAAAGCTTCTTCACGAACCGAGGACTCATCTTTCAATTCTCATTTTTGCGCCTGTTCTTGTAATTGTCACTTCTTCTTCAGTTTTTAAAGGTTTTTTTCAGGGTGTAATAAATATGGTACCGGCCTCTATTTCAGAAATCGTAGAGCAGATTGTGAGAGTTTCTCTGACTTTATATCTTCTGAAGCTATTTAGCGGAGCAAAACTTGAGTATCTTGTGGCTATAGCTATTTTTGGGATTTCTGTTGGAGAAATTGTAAGCTTTTTAATGTACATATTTTTCTATAAGAGAGAGATAAAAATTATAGAAAGAGAGATGCCTTATGATGGAAAAGAATGGAGTAGTATTTACATTGCGAAGCTATTGGTGTTCACTTCAATACCAATAACTTTTTCAAAATTGATTGTGAATGCTCTAGATCTAGTAGAATCTTTGCTAATTCCATCCCGCCTTGTAACTTCTGGAGTTTCTCACAGGGAAGCAATGTCTGAATTTGGAAAGCTATTTGGCATGGCGATTCCCCTCGCTTATATGCCTGCTGTAATAACTTCAAGCCTTTCCACAACAGTGCTTCCCGCGGTTTCAGAAGCTGCAGCTTTAAAAAAATGGGAAGCAGTGCGTTTGAGAATTAACCAGGCTATAGGGTACACTACTTTAGTGGCATTTCCCGCTATTACCTTGTTTTTAATTATTCCAGATGAAATATCCAGACTTTTATATTCTTCTTCCCCTGGGGTAGGGGATTTTGTAAGGGTGGTTTCTTATGGCAGTATTTTCGCATTTTTAGAAACCGTAGTTGCTAGTATTTTACATGGTTTAGGGAGACAGAAAGTAGTCTTGCGAAATTCCCTGATATGGCTTGTTGTGTGCATTACTGGCATGTACTATCTGACTTCTATACCTTCCCTCAGGCTTTTTGGATATGTTTATACTTTTATCTTTGCAGATGCTCTCATTTTGGTTTTAAATTTCCTAGATTTAAGAAAGCTTACACGAGTGGAAATAGATCTTTCTAACTGGATCATAAAGCCTCTTTTTGCTTCTCTAGCTATGGGAGTAACTGTGTTAATTATCCACAGTAAATTGTTGGCAACTAATGTTAATATGTGGATAAACCTCTCTTTATCAGTTTTACCATCAACTATCATATACTTTTTAGCCGCTCAATTACTTAGAGTGCCCTACATTGAAGACTTGAAGAAGATGATTTTTCAAAGGACCAGTTGATGACTGCGCTTGCAGAAAAAATCTGATAAAAATGATGACTAAAGATTGGATTAATTTTTGGCTACTCGCTTTTGCGGGTAGCTCATTTGATTTTTGAGTATAGTACTGTCTACAAAATCGTATATATTTTTTATCTGTATACGTTATAAAAAATCGCTTTAAAGTATTGAAATTTACTTTTTAATTGATTACAATATTAGTGTAAACCATTAAATTTTTTAAGAGAGGGATTTTGTATGTATGAGTCTAAAATTAAGGACAAGCTGGTAGACCAGCTTTTTGAGGCCATTTTAAAGCTTAAGAACATAGAGGAATGTTACAGGTTTTTTGAAGATATTGCTACTATAAATGAGATAAAAGCTTTAGCTCAGAGATTGGAAGTTGCTAGAATGCTAAGACAAAAGAAGACCTATATAGAGATTGCAGAAAAAACAGGGGCTAGTACTGCCACGATAAGTAGAGTGAACAGGGCATTGAATTATGGCGCAAATGGATATAAAATTATATTGGAAAGGTTGGAAGCTGATTCTGAATCCCGGGATTAATTCCCGGCTTTTTTAAAACTTGATTGGAGTGAAAAAGATGAAAGAGATTCTAGCTAATTTGAATGAACAGCAAAAAGAAGCAGTAACTACAACAGAAGGGCCTCTTTTAATACTGGCAGGTGCTGGAAGTGGAAAAACTAGAGTTTTGACCCACAGAATTGCCTATCTCATAAAGGAAAAAAAGGTCTCTCCTTCCAATATCCTCGCAATAACCTTTACCAATAAAGCGGCAGAGGAAATGAAGACGAGAGTGGAAAATTTGCTGGGATACGTCGGAGACCTGTGGGTGTCCACTTTTCATTCCGCCTGTGTCAGAATCTTGAGAAGAGATATTGATAAACTGGGTTACGACAGAAATTTTGTAATATTTGATACAACTGACCAGAAGGCACTAGTCCAGGAATGCCTTAAAGAACTAGACTTAAGCGAAAAGCAGTACCCGATAAAAATGGTATTAAATGCCATCTCATCTGCAAAAGATAAAATGGTGTATCCAGACGATTACATTGATTTTTTTGGAGATACCTATAGGAATAGAAAAATAAAGGAAATTTACAAGTTTTATCAGCACAAACTAAAAAAGATAAATGCTCTTGACTTTGACGACATTATCATAAAAACGATAGAGTTATTTAAAGAAAATCCAGAAATTTTAGAATTTTATCAAAGAAAATTTAGATACATAATGGTGGACGAGTATCAGGACACAAATACTCCTCAGTATTACTTTGTAAATTTGTTAGCGCAAAGGCACAGAAATTTATGTGTTGTAGGGGATGATGACCAGAGCATTTACGGCTGGAGAGGGGCAGATGTGAGAAACATATTAAACTTTGAAAAAGATTATCCCGAAGCAAAAGTGATAAAATTAGAACAAAACTATAGGTCTACAAAAATCATACTGGAGGCTGCCAATCACGTCATAGACAACAATGTATATCGAAAGAAAAAATCCCTCTGGACACAAAATAAAGAGGGAGAGAAAATAGTTCTGTGTGAGCTGGAAAATGAAAGAGAAGAGGCAGAATTTGTTATACAGGAGATAATAAAACTAAAAGAAAGAGAAAACAGAAGCTTTAAAGACTTTGCGATACTCTACAGGACAAACGCCCAGTCAAGGCCTTTTGAAGAAGCTCTGATGAAAGTAAAAGTGCCTTATAAAGTGGTGGGAGCCCTAAGATTTTATGACAGGAAAGAGATAAAAGATATACTTGCTTATCTTCGCCTCATTGTAAATCCTTATGACGACATATCCTTCAAAAGGATAGTAAATGTTCCAAGAAGAGGCATTGGTCCTGCTACGATTGAGGCATTGGAGAAGGTAGCGAGGGAAAAAGATACTAGTCTTTTTTTTGCAATAGAGGATTTAAAAAACGCAAGGAACAAAGGAAGCCTTCTTCAGTTTAAACAGTTTATTTTGGATTTAATTGATAAAAAAGATGCAATGAGTGTCAGCGATTTGATAAAATATATTCTGGAGCAGACAGGTTATATAGAAGAGTTAAAAAGGGAAGAATCTGAAGAAGCAGAGGGAAGGATAGAAAACTTAAACGAATTTTTAAATGCTGCCTATGAGTTTGAAGAATCTTCTGAAGATAAGTCTTTGGAAGCATTTTTGGCGGGCATAACTTTAGTTTCTGATATAGACATGGCTGGAGATATTGGAGAAAGTGTAGTTCTGATGACACTTCATTCTGCCAAGGGATTGGAATTTCCTGTAGTTTTTATGGTAGGGATGGAAGAAGGACTGTTTCCTTCTTACAGCTCCTTTGAAGATGACCACGAGCTGGAAGAAGAAAGGCGCCTTTGTTACGTGGGAATTACCAGATCCAAAGAAAGATTGTATTTAACTTATGCTAGGCAGAGAAACCTTTACGGTAGGTCCCAGTACAATTCTTACTCCAGGTTTATAAGTGAAATACCTGAGAGGCTAATTGTGAGGTATAATATACCGACTTCCAAAAAAACGGGCTTTGTTTCCGTCCATACTTTTTCAGATGTTTATGAAAGGTCTTTTTCGCTTGGGGATAAGGTGGAGCACAAGATATGGGGAATAGGGACTGTTGTTAAAGTGGAAGGGGAAGAGATTACAGTAGCCTTTCCGAACGTTGGTATAAAAAAGCTTGATTTGAGATTTGCTCCTATTAAGGCAATTTCTTAAAACCGGAGGGGAATTTATGGATAGGGAAGAGGCAAGAAAGAGGATAGAGGAGTTAAGGGAAAAAATAAACTATCACAACTACAGGTATTATGTGTTGGACCAGCCAGAAATTTCAGACTATGAGTATGATATGCTTATGAGAGAACTCATAGAACTGGAAGAAAAATATCCTGAGTTTAAGACTCCAGACTCTCCCTCTCAGAGGGTAGGAGGAGAGCCACTTGATGAGTTTGAGCCTTTTACTCACATTGTTCCAATGTTGAGCTTGGCCAATGCTTTTACGGCAGAAGAGATTAAGGATTTTGACAGAAGGGTAAAAGAGGCGGTAGGGGAAGTAGAGTACGTAGTAGAGCCTAAAATTGACGGTTTGTCTGTGGAGCTGGTGTATGAAAATGGCATATTCACAGTGGGATCTACTAGAGGAGACGGAATTGTGGGGGAGAATGTCACTCCGAATTTGAAGACCATAAAGTCCATTCCTTTAAGGCTTAAAGATTCTGTGAACGTGGTTGTAAGAGGAGAAGTTTTTATGCCAAAAGCTTCTTTTGCCAAGCTCAACGAAGAGAGAGCCGAAAGAGGAGAATCCCTTTTTGCAAATCCCAGGAATGCTGCAGCTGGTTCTGTGAGGCAGTTAGACCCTAAAGTCACTGCAAAAAGGGACCTAGACATTTTCATTTTTAACCTTCAGAGGATTGAAGGAAGAGATTTCAAGACTCATGTGGAAGCCTTAGAATTTTTGAAAGAACAGGGATTTAAAGTAATTCCTCTTATTAAAAAATGCACTACAATCGAAGAAGTCATCAAAGCTATAGAAGAGCTAGGGGAGATGAAAGATTCTTTGCCGTACGATATAGACGGCGCAGTGATAAAAGTGAATGAACTTGATAAAAGGGAGATTTTAGGGCAGACTGCTAAAGACTACAGATGGGCTATAGCATTTAAATACCCTGCAGAGATGAAAAAGACGAAGTTAATAGACATAGTCGTGCAGGTGGGCAGGACAGGAGCCTTAACTCCTACGGCTGTGCTTGAGCCTGTTGTTATTTCTGGTTCTGTGGTGAGCAGAGCTACTCTTCACAATGAAGATTACATAAAGGAGAAGGACATACGAATAGGGGATACTGTGCTTGTGCACAAAGCAGGAGGCATAATTCCAGAGGTAGTGGAAGTGGTTAAAGAAGAGAGAACAGGCGATGAAAAGGAATTTGTCATGCCTGACAAATGCCCTGAGTGCGGCGCTTTGGCTGTAAGGCTTCCTGGAGAGGCAGTGAGAAGATGTACAGGCCTTAACTGCCCTGCTCAGATTGCGAGAAGGATAATCCACTTTGCTTCAAAGGATGCTATGGACATAGAAGGATTAGGCCCCGCTATAATAAACCAGCTGCTTTCGAAAGGGCTTATACAAAATGTAGCAGACCTTTACTACCTCAAGTACAGGGATTTAATTACTTTGGAGAGGATGGGAGATAAGTCTGCTAGAAACTTGCTGGAAGCTATTGAAAAGAGCAAGAAAAGAGACTTAGACAGGTTGCTTTTTGGACTTGGGATAAACTTGATAGGCAGTAAAGCGGCACAGGTGATTGCAGAGCATTTCAAGAACATGGACAACATAATGAAAGCAAAATACGAGGATTTTCTTGAACTTCCGGATATTGGACCCAAAATGGCAAGAAGTATAGTTACTTTCTTTTCTGAGGAGCAAAACAGAAGAGTGGTTGAAAGGTTGAAAGAAGCGGGAGTCAATATGGAGAAGCTCTCCACAGGTAAAGTGAGCAATATATTTGAAGGCAAGATTTTTGTGCTGACAGGAGCGCTTAAAAATTACACTAGAGATGAGGCTGCAAGACTTATTGTTGAGAGAGGGGGCAAAGTTACTAACTCTGTGAGCAAAAAGACCGACTATCTAATTGTGGGTGCTGACCCTGGCTCTAAGCTTAAAAAAGCACAGGAACTTGGAGTTAAGATAATTAACGAAGAGCAGTTTGAAGCCATGCTAAAAGGCGATATCCAACCGTAGATTTTTGTGATAAACTATAAGAGTGAAGAAATAAAGAGAAAGGTGTGGTAAAATGGCAATAAGCAAAAGCGAAGTAGAATACATTGCTAAGCTTGCCAGGTTAAAATTTACTGAAGAAGAGATAGAGGCGATGAGCAAAGAGCTCAGCAAGATACTGGATTATGTCAACAAATTGAACGAGCTTGACACAGAAAATGTAGAACCTACGGCTCACATAGTTCCAATACACAATGTCTTCAGAGAAGACGAGGTCAAACCTTCTATGCCGAGAGAAAAAGTCTTGATGAACGCTCCTTTTACAGAGCAAGGCTGCTTTAAAGTGCCAAAGATCATAGAGTGAGGAGGTACGCAAATTGGAATTGTATAGTCTGACAGTACATGAACTTAAAGAACTTCTCCATAAAAGAGAAGTAAGTGCACAAGAGGTGACAAAATCCTACCTCGAAAGGATAAAAGAAGTGGAGCCCAAGGTAGATGCCCTTGTAACTATAACTGAAGAATTTGCACTGGAAAGGGCTAAAGTAGCAGATGAGATGATAAAAAAAGGAGAAGCAAAGGATTTGACAGGAATTCCTGTGATAATAAAAGACAACATCTCTACAGAAGGCATAAGAACCACATGTTCTTCTAAAATGCTAGAAAATTACATACCGCCATACAACGCAACAGTTGTGGAAAGGCTTTTAAATGAGGGAGTAGTTATATTAGGGAAGTCTAATTTGGACGAGTTTGCTATGGGATCTTCAACTGAAAATTCCGCATTTAAAATTACGAAAAACCCGTGGGACTTGTCCCGTGTTCCAGGAGGGTCTTCTGGTGGTTCTGCAGTAGCTGTTGCAGCGGATGAGGCTGCTTTTGCACTTGGGTCAGATACAGGAGGCTCTATAAGGCAACCGGCTTCCTTGTGCGGGGTAGTTGGAATGAAGCCAACATATGGTTTAGTTTCTAGATACGGTTTGGTGGCTTTTGCTTCCTCTCTTGACCAGATAGGTCCTTTCACAAAGGATGTGACAGATTGCGCGATTGTGCTAAACGCCATTGCAGGTCACGATCCTTTAGACTCTACTTCTGTAAAAATAGAAAAGCCTGATTATACCTCTTACCTTAAAGAAGACATAAAAGGTTTCAGAATAGGAGTTGCGAAGGAATTCTTTGGAGCCGGAATTGAAGAGGGCGTAAAGGAAACAGTAGAAAAGGCTATAAAAGTTTTTGAGGATTTAGGAGCAGAAATAATTGACATATCTATTCCTTATGTAGAGTATGCCCTTCCTGCCTATTACATAATCGCTTCGGCGGAAGCTAGTTCTAATTTAGCTAGATACGATGGGATAAGGTATGGGCATATTGCGAAAAACTACGAAGATTTAGTTGATATGTACATGACAAGCAGAAGTGAAGGTTTTGGCAAAGAGGTAAAGAGGAGAATAATGTTGGGGACATATGCATTAAGCTCAGGTTACTACGATGCTTACTATAAGAAGGCTTTAAAGGTGAGGACATTAATTAAAAATGACTTTGAAAGGGCTTTTGAGAAATGCGATGTTATAGTAGGTCCTACAAGTCCTACAGTGGCTTTTAAGATCGGTGAAAGAACGAATGACCCGTTAGCTATGTACTTAGCAGATATATACACAGTATCTGTAAATATTGCAGGGCTTCCTGCTATATCTATTCCTTGCGGACTTTCAGAGGGATTACCTGTGGGGCTTCAGATAATTGGCAAGCACTTTGATGAAGGCAGAATACTCAATGTGGCTTATGCTTTTGAAAAAGCGTACAAATTTGATGCCAAGCCACAGGCCATAGGAGGTGAAAGATAATGAAATACGAAGCAGTAATCGGATTGGAAGTTCATGCAGAGCTCTTGACAGACAGCAAGATATTTTGTGGATGCAGCACCAAATTTGGAAGTGAACCAAATACACAGGTGTGCCCTGTATGCCTTGGACTTCCGGGCACTCTGCCTGTGCTCAATAAAAAAGTAGTTGAATATGCAGTAAGGGCAGGACTGGCTTTGAACTGCACAATTGCTAATTTCAGCAAGATGGACAGAAAAAATTATTTTTATCCAGACCTTCCAAAAGCCTACCAGATTTCCCAGTACGACCTTCCCCTTTGTAGCAATGGGTACATAGAAATCGAGGTAGAAGGCGGCACAAAGAGGATAGGCATAAAGAGGATACACATTGAAGAGGATGCTGGAAAGCTTCTGCACGAAGGAACTGATGGATCTTTGGTAGACTACAACAGAGCAGGTGTTCCTTTAATTGAGATAGTTTCTGAGCCGGATATTTCTACTCCTGAAGAAGCATATCAGTACCTTGTTAAATTAAAGAGCATTCTAGAATATACTGAAGTTTCTGACTGCAAGATGCAGGAAGGGTCTTTGAGAGTTGACACAAATGTCTCTGTAAGGCCTGTGGGTACTACTGATCTTGGCACCAAGATTGAGCTTAAAAATTTAAATTCTTTTAAAGCCGTTCAAAAAGCGCTGGAATATGAGATAAAGAGACAGATAAAAGTCTTGGAAGAGGGCGGCACTATAGTTCAGGAGACTCGCAGATGGAATGAAGCAAAAGGCATTACTGAGCCGATGAGGACAAAGGAAGAAGCTCATGACTACAGGTATTTCCCAGAGCCTGACCTCGTTCCAATAATTGTGACAGAAGAATGGAAAGAAGAGATAAGAAAGACATTGCCTGAGATGCCTGATGCTAAAAGAGAGCGTTTCATCACCCAATACGGCTTACCTGAATATGATGCTAAAGTCATAACCTCTTCAAAGAAGATGGCTGACTTCTTTGAAAAGTGTGCTTCAAATTACCACTCTCCAAAGATAGTGAGCAACTGGTTGATGGGAGAATTTGCACGCCTTTTAAATGACACAGGTAGAGAGATAGATGAAGTGCCAATCACTCCAGATATGCTAATAGAGCTTTTAAAACTTGTTGATGATAATGTTATAAGCGGTTCTATTGCGAAAACAGTGTTTGAGGAAATGTTTTTCACAGGTAAAAATCCGCAAATCATAGTGGAAGAGAAGGGTTTAAGGCAGATAGCCGACGAAGGTGAATTGAGGAGGATTGTCAGAAAAGTCATCGAAGAAAATCCAAAATCCGTAGAAGATTACAAGAAAGGAAAAGAGAAGGCATTGGGCTTTTTAGTAGGGCAAGTGATGAAGGAGACGAAGGGGAAAGCAAATCCGCAGCTTACAAATCAACTTTTAAGAGAAGAACTTTCCAAATAGCCTGCGCAAATTGCAGGCTATTTTTTTTTAAAAGACTGACAATTACAACTCAAGTTTACCTTTTAAACAATTTTCATCGAATTCCTACAATACTCTTACCAAATGGGAAGTACTAAAAGAAGTTGAAAATAGGGTAGGGAAACCGAAAGCAATAGCAACAGATGAAGGATATAAAACTCCGTACATATTGAGGACAATATTTGATAAAGAGATAATACCAGCAGTGTATACACGAGACCAATGACAAAAGATGGTTTCATGAAAAAGCATCAGTACGTATACGATGAATATTATGACTGTTACATATGCCCACAAGATGAAATATTAACATATGTTACAACCAATGGCAAGATGCTTTCCGCCGTTTTATAACAAATAAGTACGTCATTTTAGGTGTTGTAATACTAACCTTTATGTTTTTATTTGCCTTCATAGGCCCATACCTTTTGCCACATCAAGACGTGCCTGATGTAACAAAGGCGAACCAGCCTCCAAGCAAAGAGCACTGGCTCGGAACAGATAACCTAGGAAGAGATGTCCTTTTAAGACTTATGCTTGCAGGAAGGAATTTCCCTAACAATAGGCATAGCTGCTACTTTGATACTTATAACGATTGGCGTGACCTTAGGGTCTATATCTGGTTTTGTGGTAGAACATATAGGGACAAGGGTCGCAGTAGTAGCATCTTCCGCCGCACTAAGCTTTGTTACTAATATGCCTCTCTTCACTAATGCCATAGAACCAATAGCTATACTTATTGTAAACATAGCTGGCAGTACAACAGGAATTGATTTTACTTCTCCCACGTGCAATTAAGGTGAAGTTATCTCAAAAACAAAATTATCAGTCATTTTATCATCATCTTTTCCTTTCATTTTACAAAAATATTATACCAATAATTGTTTTTATAAATCAATACTTGTGCTTTTGTCACTTTTTAATGTCTAACTACACAAAACATATACTAAAATTATCTTCATTTGCATAAAGTTAAAATAACTGTTAAAAATTGATAACTTTAGTATTCCCATTTTACTAAATTTTAAAAATACATGCGCAAAACTAAGAAACTTATCAAAAGGTTTACATTTTTAATAGATGTATTGGGTCAAGTCCAAATTTTTGTGTAAAATCCCTCTGGTTAGAGGGTGGGGAATGGCTCAACCCCTTTTTACACAATTATATAGACTTAACTATGTATTATTGCCAACTTACATTAAATATGCTATAATATTAAGCAAGCAATCGTCTACATAGACATAATTATAAACAAAATACCGAGGAGAGATTTAAAAAGAGACATCAGAGCAAGTGCATGCGGACTATATCGCAAAATTTCCGAAAGCTAATAAGGTTTCTGAAGGGTAGATACTTAGGAAAATACCCACTCTAACTCTTGACAAAGAACCTTGTAAGATATATGATGTACTATATATGCTGTATATGTCACAAGCAAATTTCCCGTATCTTCTATCGGACAATAAATTTTCAAGTATTGTAAAAATGTATAGTACTAATTAATTTATTTTTTCATGGGCTGAAAGGAGGGATTGTCGGGGGATTATACGGGAAAAGTTAATAATAAACTCTTTAAAACTATTTGGGAGGGGATTAAATGTTAAGGAAAAGTTTAGCCCTTATTCTCACACTGTTGCTGGTAGCAGGGATCTTCACCGGATGTAGCCAGCAATCTACAAATCAGACTGAGAGCAAACAGCAACAAGAGCAGCTCAAAGAAAAAGAATTAGTTTTTGCGATTGGGGCAGAAGTTCCGAACCTTGACCCACAGAAAGCGACCGACACTTATGCTATTATGATTGGAAATGCTGTTTTTGAAGGGCTTGTAAGAGTATACGACGGTAAAGTTTATCCCGGAATGGCTGAAAAATGGGAAGTATCTGAAGATAAGAAGACCTATACTTTCCACTTGAGGGACGCAAAGTGGAGCGATGGTTCGCCTGTAACAGCTTATGATTTTGAATATGCGATAAAAAGGCTCCTTGACCCCAAAACTGCATCGGAATATGCTTTTCAGGGCTACTATATTGTAAACGGCGAAGAATACAATACCGGCAAAATAACTGACCCAAACCAGGTTGGCGTAAAAGCTATCGACGAGAAGACACTGGAAATCAAACTCAACGTACCGGTTAAGTATTTTGAAAGCCTCTTGAGCTTCATATCCTTCATGCCTGTTAAGAAAGAGTTTGTAGAAAAAATGGGTGAAAAGTTTGCAGCAGATGCCGACAAACTTCTTTACAACGGCCCGTTTATCTTGAAAGAGTGGAAACACGAACAGGAACTCATTTTGGAAAAAAACCCCAATTACTGGAACAAAGATGCCATAAAGCTTGATAGGGTAAGAATACCTATTGTACAAGAAGTCAATACAGCATGGCAAATGTATGAAAATGGAGAACTTGATTTTGTAGGAATTCCACCAGAATTTGTTGAACAGGTAAAGAACGAAGGCAAAGCTCTCTTCTACTATGATGGTGCAGAATTCTACCTCCAGTTCAACGTAAAAAAGGACGGCAAACCGTGGCTTGCCAACGAAAACTTCAGGAAAGCTGTCGGCTTTGCGCTCGATAGGGAAGACTATATAAAAGCTGTGCTGGGAGGCGTCTCCGATCCTGCAACAAGATATGTACTACCACTCCTTTCCGGTGTAGAAAAGAAATTCGCAGAGGAATATCCGTATGAATTCTATCCTAAAAAGGCCGACCCTGCAAAAGCGAAGGAATACCTTGACAAAGCTTTAAAAGAACTCAACCTCAGTGATCCATCAAAGATCAAATTTGAATTACTAACCGATGATAGCTCCAGGGCTAAGATGAGCGCAGAAATTATTCAGGATATGCTCAGAAAGAACCTGGGTATTGAAATGACCATAAAACAGGTTCCTTTCAAGCAAAGGCTTGAACTTATGAACAAGAGTGACTACGATGTCGTATTTGCTGGCTGGGGCCCAGATTATGACGACCCGATGACCTATTTAGACCTCTGGGTCACTGGCGGCGGGCACAACAATACTGGCTGGAGCAACAAAGAATACGATGAACTCATAAAATTTGCAAAAACAACTGGAGACTTCAAAAAGCGCGCTGATGCCATGTTTGAAGCAGAAAAACTGCTCCTTGAAAAAGGGCCAATTGTACCTGTCTACTTCAGGCAAAGGGCTTGGACAAAAAAAGATTATGTAACAGGCCTTGTCAGGAATTTCATCGGCCCGGATCCAGACTTTATCTATGCTGATGTCGAAGGGAAAAACTAATTTCTCATTCATAATGGAGGTATGTGCGAAAGCACATACCTCCATCTATGATGATTTGAAAACAATAAAGTTTTATTGGAAAACCGTAAAAGGGAGGTAAGTAAATGGCCCGCTATATACTGAATAGATTGGTGATTTCTTTAATCACTGCATGGGTCCTTGTAACTATAGTATTTTTCCTCGTAAGACTCCTTCCAGGAGATCCATTCCTGAGTGAAAAAGTTACTCCAGAAATTAAGCAGAACATGATAAAATACTATGGATTTGACAAACCTCTTCACATCCAATATATAAGGTACATTTCAAACCTTTTAAAAGGCGACTTAGGATATTCTCTGAGATATAAGAACAGAACGGTGAATGAAGTCATAAAGCAAGCATTTCCCTATTCTGCAGACCTGGGAATTCGCGCTGTCATTTTCGCCACAATTGTTGGCATTACTTTAGGAATTATTGCAGCTTTAAATCGCAATAAACCCTTGGATTATCTCAGTATGTTTATTGCTATCGTGGGCATTTCTGTTCCTGGTTTTGTGATAGGACCTCTTCTGCAATATATTTTCGCTATTAAATTGAAACTCTTACCTGTTGCTCAATGGAAGGGTTTTGCGTACACAATAATGCCAACTTTTGCCTTAAGTCTGGGTTCCATTGCACTAATAGCAAGGCTTATGAGGGCAAGTATGCTCGATGTGGTCAATCAGGACTATATTAAGACTGCAAAGTCCAAAGGCCTTTCACCGACCCAAATAGTATGGAAACATCAAATAAGAAATGCTATTTTGCCGGTAATTACAGTCCTTGGACCTGTAACAGCTACACTTCTCACCGGTACATTTGTGATAGAGCAAATTTTTGCAATCCCTGGACTTGGAAAATTCTACATTTTAGGCATTCAAAACTTGGACTATTCGATGGTGCTTGGGATGACAGTGTTTTACGGTCTATTCTTAATTGCAGCGAACTTCATAGTTGACATTATCTACGGTATTATAGACCCGAGAATCAGGATTGGAGGGAAATAGGAGGTAAAAAGATGATGCAAAACAGTATAGGAGAACTTTCTCAGGAACTTTTTACTCATGTAGGCAAAAGTATAAGTGAAATGGAGGCTATAGCAAGGCCAAGCATTACCTACTGGCAGGATGCATGGAGAAGGTTAAAGCAAAATAAAGCAGCAATGTTGGGATTAATAATAATTATACTTTATACTTTTATGGCAATAGTTGGACCTTATATGACTCCATACGACTATAGAACTACAAACCCTTCTGAGATTAACCAGCCGCCCTCAGCAAGGCACTGGTTTGGAACAGATTCCTTAGGAAGAGATTTGTGGGCGCGCACATGGATGGGCGCAAGGGTATCCTTAATGATTGGTGTTGTGGCAGCGCTTTTAAACGCGATAATAGGTGTTCTAGTAGGGGGAATTGCGGGCTATTTTGGTGGTAAAGTTGATATGATCATAATGAGGTTTGTTGATATTATGTATGCTATTCCATATATGATAATTGTGATACTGATGATGGTCGTTCTGGGACAAGGCATTATGCCGTTGATTCTGGCACTGGTTGTTGGTGGATGGCTTGGTATGGCAAGGCTTGTCCGCGGACAGATTCTCCAGTTAAAAGAGCAGGAATTTGTACTGGCGGCAAAAGTTCTGGGAGCAAGTCATGCAAGGATAATTTGGAGACACTTGATTCCAAACACGATGGGCGTAATTTTGGTAAATCTTACCATGTCTGTTCCGGGTGCTATATTTAGTGAGGCTTTCTTAAGCTTTATAGGCCTTGGTGTGGTTCCTCCGCACTCGAGCTGGGGTCAGTTGGCAGCTTACGGTGCGCAAGTTTTTAGAGTATATCCCTACCAGCTTTTCATACCAGCATTTTTTATAAGTACAACAATGCTTTCCCTTAACCTACTCGGCGATGGATTAAGGGATGCACTCGATCCAAGACTTCGCACTTAAGGAGGTAAAAAAATGGAAAAACTTTTGGAAGTTAAGGATCTTGAAGTTTCCTTTAAAACCTATGCGGGGGAAATCAAAGCGGTAAGAGGTGTTAGTTTTGATATAAACAAAGGTGAAATTGTAGCTATAGTGGGCGAATCCGGTTGCGGTAAAAGCGTAACTGCACAGTCCATAATGCGGCTGATTCCCATGCCCCCAGGAATTATAAAAAAAGGTTCGATTATATTTGAGGGCAGGGATATAACCAAACTGTCCGAGAGAGAAATGGAACACATCCGGGGTTCCGAGATGAGTATGGTGTTTCAGGACCCCATGACATCCCTGAACCCCACCATGAAGGTAGGTGCCCAAATCGCCGAAAGCCTCATAAAACACCAGAAAATGCACTCCAAAGAAGCCTGGAAAAAAGCCATAGAAATGCTGAAGATGGTGGGCATACCCAATGCGGAAAAACGTGCCAACCAGTACCCTCATGAATTCAGCGGCGGAATGAGGCAGAGAGCAATGATAGCCATAGCACTGGCCTGCAACCCCAAACTACTTATAGCCGATGAGCCGACGACGGCTTTAGACGTAACTATACAGGCACAGATCCTGGACCTGATGAGAGATTTACAGAAAAAGCTAAACACAGCTATTATAATAATCACTCATAACTTGGGCGTTGTGGCAAATCTGGCCGAACGTGTGCTGGTCATGTACGCTGGTAAAATAATCGAGCGCGGCAACCTCGACGATATATTCTACAACCCACGTCATCCTTACACCTGGGGATTACTGATGTCGGTACCTACTCCTGACCTAGATAAAAGCAAGAAGCTGGCTTCTATAGAGGGCACGCCGCCAGACCTCTTTGCTCCTCCGGTAGGATGTCCCTTTGCTCCCAGGTGCGAATATGCTATGAAGATATGCTACGAAAAGTATCCTGAAGAATTTACGGTGAGCGACGGCCACAGTGTGGCTTGCTGGCTGATGCATCCCCTGGCTCCAAAAGTGAAACCACCTGTAGGAAAAGGAGTGACTTTGTCATGATGGTTGAAGGAATGCCTCTTGTTGAAATAAAGAATCTAAAAAAATACTTTAATGTGGGCAGGGGTGCAGTCTTAAAAGCCGTCGACAACGTGAATCTTCAGATAAGAGAAGGCGAAACCGTAGGTCTCGTTGGTGAATCTGGATGCGGAAAGACCACTCTGGGAAGAACCATAGTAAGACTTTATGAACCCACTGCAGGAGAAGTACTTTTTGAAGGCAAAAACGTGCACAAGCTAGCCGGCCAACAGTTGAAGGAATTCAATCGAAAGGCTCAGATGATATTCCAGGACCCCTATGCTTCGCTGAATCCAAGGATGACAGTGAGAGACATAATAGGAGAGGGTATTGATATCCACGGCTTATATAAAAACAAAGAGCGCACCGAGAGAATATACGAACTTTTAAGCCTCGTCGGCCTTAATAAGGAGCACGCTAACCGGTTTCCCCACGAGTTCTCAGGCGGGCAAAGACAGAGAATAGGTATCGCGCGAGCTCTTGCGGTAGAACCCAAGTTTATCGTCTGCGACGAGCCCATTTCCGCCCTGGACGTTTCTATCCAAGCACAGGTTATAAACCTGCTCATGGAACTTCAGCAGAAACTGAAGCTAACTTATCTTTTCATAGCTCACGACCTGAGCATGGTAAAGTACGTGTCCGATCGGATAGCAGTCATGTACCTGGGGGTCATAGTTGAGCTGGCAACTTCTGAAGATTTGCACAAGAAGCCTCTACATCCTTATACCCAGGCACTACTTTCAGCTATACCGATTCCTGATCCGGAAACAGAAAGGAAAAAGAAAAGGATTCTTCTGGAAGGAGACGTACCAAGTCCCATCAACCCGCCAAAAGGTTGCAGGTTTGTAACAAGGTGCAGGTATGCCAAACCTATATGCACCGAACAGCAACCGGAACTCAAAGAAGTGGAAAAGAACCACTTTGTAGCATGTCACCTCTATTAGATAAAATACCGGCCGAACAGCAGTATTTTAAGGCTGACGGTCGGCTTTTTTATTTGTCCTCCAATAATATATGTAAAGTTCAATAACAAACAAGGGGATGGTTTTCTTGTCTATGTTTTCAAAATTTTATTTATCCTGGTTTTATTTACACCAGTAATAGATGCAATTTCTCCAATTGAAAGCCCTGCTTTTGCTTTAGATTTTTTATTAACTTATTCCATCCTTCCCCTTTCTTTTCCCTCTTATCTTTAATTCCCCACTCTTTTACATTTCTTTAAATAGCTTTTCTGCTTCGTCTTTATCCTTTTTCTCTACCTCTTTCTCTACGTCCATAAAAGTCTTTCTTTCTTCTTCATTCATGTACCTTAGAAATTTGCATAAGACCTCCAGTCTAAGTACAGTGCGAAAACACGTACTTTGACCTACGGCACCTATAATAGTCTTAGCTCGACTATAATACGTCCTTTTTAGCTTTACGCTTTATTCGAACGTACATTGTGCTTTGTGATTCTGAAGGAATAAAACTCTTTAATTTTTCTATGAAGCAGATTTCTTTCCTACCTTTTAACATATTTCTCAGATAGATGCAGTAGAACAAGACCATGTGTTGCATATCTCTTTTTTGACGGATGATAGAGAAGAAAACAAAGTGTACTATGTTTCTTACGACTTACAAAAAAATCAATGGTTACAACCTGTATAAATAGGTAGGTTATTCCAGGCAAGTAATTTCAAAGAGAAATTACCTTCAAGCTTTGCAGCTTTTACTTTTTTGTGGGTAATAGATAGCCTGATTACAAATGTCTTTTATTCTCCTTTTATGATAAAATAACTATGTCTTAACAGGTATATAATAAGCGCAGTTTATGTTTTCTACTTTTTTTAATTTATTTTCACTGTTATTTGCTTGATTTATGAAACTTTTATCTTTACTGACCTGTGATAGGTATGATAGAGTACATTTTCCGTCTTTTTGGTATATGCAATTTAGAGTGCAGTTTATGTTGGTCAAGGTTTTTCCCTCCCTCTATAACTTATTTTTTGCAGAGCATAAATAAAATAATCTGTTCTTGTAAAATAGTAATAAAGGTTTTAAAATATAGATGTAGATAAATAGAAGGGAAAGGGTTGAAGAAATGAACAGGATAGATGGAAGGGAATTTAATGAATTACGACCAATAAAGATTACCAGAAATTTTAATAAATTTGCTGAAGGGTCTGTATTAATTGAAATGGGTGAGACAAAAGTAATATGCACTGCTTCTATTGAGGACAAAGTTCCGCCTTTCCAAAAAGGTACTGGAAAGGGGTGGATTACAAGCGAATACGGCATGTTGCCTAGGGCAACAGAAGTAAGAAATCCCAGAGAGGTTACAAAAGGAAGGCCTTCTGGAAGGACAATGGAGATACAGCGCCTAATTGGGCGATCCCTCCGAGCTGTTGTAGATTTAGAAGCTTTGGGAGAGAGGACAATTTGGATTGACTGCGATGTAATACAAGCAGACGGAGGAACCCGAACAGCTTCTATAACTGGGTCTTTTATAGCTTTAGCTGATGCTCTCAATAAATTGGTAGAAAAAGGGGAATTACAGAAGATACCTTTGAAAAGTTTTGTTGCAGCAGTAAGCGTGGGCATTGTAGAAGGAAATAAACTTTTAGACCTTTCTTTCCAGGAAGATGCCAATGCTCTTGTGGACATGAATGTGGTTATGACAGACAAAGGAGAGATTGTAGAGATACAGGGCACAGGAGAAGGAGGACCTTTTTCAAGGCAAAATTTTGAGGAGCTTTTGGATTTAGCTGCTCATGGCATTGAACAGATTATCAAGATACAGAAAGAAGTGCTCTCAGACATTGCTGACAAAATAGGGGTGGAGAATGTTGAGGTTGATAGTGGCAACTCACAATCCCAACAAGGCTAAAGAGATAAAAGACTTTTTTAAAGGTTACCCTGTGGAAGTAGTCTCAATGAAAGAATTGGGAATAGAAGAAGATATTGAAGAATATGGCAATACAATCGAAGAAAACGCCCTTATAAAAGCGAGATTTTTAAGGGACAAAGTAAAAGAAGGAATTGTCATTGCAGACGACACAGGGCTTTTTGTGGAATATTTAGGAGGACAGCCAGGTGTGTATTCTGCTAGATTTGCAGGAGAAAATGCAACTTATGAGGAGAATAACAGGAAATTATTGAAATTGCTTGAAGGTGTGCCTTATGAGAAAAGAAAGGCTTATTTTAAAACGGTTATTGCTGTAATAGAGGGTGAAAAAGAAGTCCTCTTAGAAGGGGTTTTAGAGGGCCATATTTTGGATCATTTGCAGGGGGAAAACGGGTTTGGATATGACCCCGTCTTTTTTGTGGATGAGATAGGGAAAACCCTTGCGGAGCTTTCATTAGAGGAAAAGAATAAAATAAGTCATAGAGGAAAGGCGCTTTTAAAGCTTAGAGAATACATCTTAAAAAGGCTGGAGGAAAATTAAAATGGTTGTAGCAGTGATAAGCGATACACACGGCATATTCACACTGGTGAGGAATAAATTAAAGGAATTTAAAGGCTTAGATTATATATTTCACTTGGGAGACCATGCTGGGGATGGAATTCAGCTTGCAAAAGAGTTTAATATCCCTCTTGAGTACGTGAAAGGTAACTGTGATTTTCCTACAAAAGATGAAATAGAAAAAATTGTGGAAATAGAAGGCAAAAAAATATTGTTGACACATGGGCACAGATACTATGTGAAATACGAATATGACACAATACTTGAAAGAGGAAAGGAACTCGGAGTAGACGCTGTATTTTTTGGGCACACTCACGTCCCCATGATTTCAAGGCATGAAGATATTTTGCTTCTAAATCCAGGAAGTCCTTCTCTGCCAAGAGAGGGCTCAAAAAAGACTATAGCACTAGTTACAATCGATAAAACAGGCATTTTCCCGAGACTTTTAAATCTTGAAGAGGTTTCAGTTTTAAAAAAGGCGTAAAAAATCTAAGAGCTCCTTCTTTTAGAAGAGGGGCCTCGCTTGGAGATACTTTATATTATGGCGAATAAACTTGATGTAAGAGGATGTATTAAGGAGTGTTGAAATATGCCTTTACCGAAAAAAGAAGAAATTCATACTTATGAAGATTACTTAAACTGGCCAGATGATCGAAGAATAGAAATAATCAATGGACAGATTTATTTAATGGCTCCTCCTTCGACAATTCATCAAAGAATATTAAGAGAGATATTTACAAGCTTTGCCGTGTATCTTAGAGGTAAGCAATGTGAAGTATTTACTGCACCATTTGGAGTGAGGTTTCCTTCTGGAGATGAAAAAAGTGATAGGGAAATAAAGAATGTGGTAGAACCTGATATAGTAGTAGTGTGTGATAAATCAAAAATAGATGATGAAGGATGCAAAGGAGCTCCTGATTTGATTGTTGAAATTACTTCTCCATCGACTGGAAGAAGAGATAAAGTAGAAAAGTTTAATTTATATGAAAAACATGGAGTAAAGGAATATTGGATAGTAGAACCTGAACTAAAAATAGTTAGTGTATTTACATTGCAGGAAAACAATAGATATGGTAGACCGGAAATTTATACCGAAGAAGACAAAATTAAAGTTTCCATTTTTGAAGATTTAGTAATAGATTTAAAAGATGTTTTTGCCTACTAAAGGATAGCATTGGGAAAATCAGTGTTCTTCAAAAAATAAAAAGTGCAGCACTTTGTCATAGGCTGCACTTTTTATTTTTCACATTTATTGGATGTTTGCAAAATGTTTGCAAATCTAAATTAGAAGGCAAATAAAAATGGTGCGCCATCAGGGATTCGAACCCCGGACCCGCTGATTAAGAGTCAGCTGCTCTGCCAACTGAGCTAATGGCGCACGGAAGTGTTAAAGTGTATTCACTTGGAGCGGGCAACGAGACTCGAACTCGCGACCCTCACCTTGGCAAGGTGATGCTCTGCCAACTGAGCTATGCCCGCTCGTTTGGTGCGGGAGACGGGACTTGAACCCATAAGCCCTTTCGGGCACTAGAACCTGAATCTAGCGCGTCTGCCAATTCCGCCACTCCCGCACATTATAAACCGTACATTTTTCAATTTTAGAATCAGATGGTGACCCATCCGCGACTCGAACGCGGGACACCCTGCTTAAAAGGCAGGTGCTCTACCTCCTGAGCTAATGGGTCACTCTGGCTGGGATGGCAGGATTCGAACCTGCGCATGCCAGAGTCAAAGTCTGGTGCCTTACCGCTTGGCTACATCCCAGCATGGGGTGGATAGTGGGACTTGAACCCACGACCTCCAGAGCCACAATCTGGCGTTCTTGCCACCTGAACTATATCCACCACAGAAAAAATGGTGCGCCTGGAGAGATTCGAACTCCCGACACACGGCTTAGAAGGCCGTTGCTCTATCCAGCTGAGCTACAGGCGCATCTTGGAGCGGGTGATGGGAATCGAACCCACGCAACCAGCTTGGAAGGCTGGGGCTCTACCATTGAGCTACACCCGCACTATTTATAATTTCTTCTGACAGTTTTAGATTATATCAGATGGTTTTATCTTTGTCAACACTTATGCTTCAAAATTTTTGGTGGACAGGTATGAGGAATATTTTGGTCTTGACAATAAAAAGCTATGTTTATATAATGTAAGAAGGTAAGTTTGATAAGATGCGGGCATGGCGGAATTGGCAGACGCGCCAGACTTAGGATCTGGTGGGGTTTCCCGTGGGGGTTCAAGTCCCTTTGCCCGCACCATTAGAAAAATTTTAATTTAGCATATGAGAAAATACAGAAGAATAAAATAAAAACTCTGCCCCAACGCAGAGTTTTTATTTTTAATGTAACTCACTCTTTTGAAAATCTGAAATAATTTTCTAGCAGGCTAATGACGATGAGCCCCAAAATACCTCCTATTATAGCAGTTATAAGCTGAGGGGTTGTGAAAGCCTGGACGATTTTTAGAGGCACTTTTACATTGAATAACTGTATTATATACTTTACTGATATTGCAAGCCATATAAATTTGACTAAAGCGCCTAATATCATGCCCAGTATCTTATTTTTCTGCATTGAAAAAAGCATCACGTATAAAGAATTGCCAATCATTATAAAAGGTATCATCAGAGGAAAACCCATTATTCCAACTAAAAATGCGATTACAGGAGTAAGACAGCCTATTGTAATTCCTGACCACATTCCAACAGTTCCAGCAGCGATTAATAACATGGCATTTACCACTGACCCTGTTACAAGCTGAGGCATTTTCATAAATTGAAAAACTATTGTAATGGCAAGTAAAATGGCTGTCCTTGTTATAAACTTTGTATTCATAGGAAACATCTCCTTTTTGTTGTGCTCAGTTATATTTTAGTACTCTTCTAGAGGAATGTCAAATATTTATCAAACTGTGCGTCAATACACTCTGCTGCCTGGCCGCAAGTTATAAAAAATTTGCCTTAGATTTAAAAATTTAGTATTATAGGTACTAGACTTAATGAAATTTCATCCTTATAATTTATATATGGAGCCTACTCATCTCAACAAGTGATACTTTGCAATTAAAACAGGGGAGGGAGTAGTGATGGAAGTTTTGAGAGTATCAACTAATTCCAATCCTAAGTCTGTAGCAGGTGCGTTGGCGGCTATTGTGAGGGAAAAGTCTGCTGCGGAGATTCAGGCTATAGGAGCAGGTGCGGTCAATCAGGCAGTAAAAGCTATTGCAATTGCTAGAGGATTTGTGGCTCCTAATGGTATTGATTTGGTAATGGTTCCTGCATTTGTAGAAGTAGAGATAGATGGAGAAAAGAGAACTGCTATGAAGTTTATTGTAAAAGCCAGATAAAACAATTTGTCCACTGGACAAAATTAAACAGAGGGAGTATAATATGATTTAGAATTGACATTTTTGCGGGCATTCCTTTTGCCCGCACCAAAATATTTTAGCAGGAAAATAATGCACGTTGCATTATTTTTTTTGTACTTATTTTGCTTCACAAATTTTTTATGTTATAATATTATAAGTTCAGAAGAGTCCATACGAAAGAAAGGAATGGGAGGATTTACTTGATGAGTGCGAATCTTAAGAAAATAGAAAAGAGCGTGGCTACTCTTGAACTTACAATACCAAAAGAAAAATTTGAAGAAGGCTTAGATTATGCTTTTAAGAAAAATGCTTCAAAATTCAATGTTCCAGGTTTCAGAAAAGGGAAAGCTCCAAGATTTTTAGTTGAGAGATATTATGGAGAAGGCGTACTTTATGAAGATGCCATAGAGTATGTGTTCGACGAAGCGTACCAGGAAGCTTTAAAAACGTTTAATTTAGAGCCTGTAGATTATCCAGACATCAACATCTTGCAAATAGGCAAAGGAAAAGATTTGGTTTTGGAAGCAACTGTTGCAGTTATGCCCGAAGTTGAGCTTGGAGAATACAAGGGCATAGAAATTGAAAAAATAGAATATGATGTGTATGATGGAGATGTAGAGTACGAATTAGAGAAGTTAAGGCAGCAAAATGCAAGAATTATCCCAGTTGAGGGAAGACCCGCAGAGCAGGGGGATATTGCTGTAATTGACTTTGAAGGATATATAGACGATAAGCCTTTTGAAGGAGGAAAGGGAGAGAATTACGAACTTGAATTAGGAAGCAATACTTTTGTGCCTGGCTTTGAAGATCAAATAATAGGCCACAATGTGGGTGAGACCTTTGACGTGACTGTCACTTTCCCTGAGGATTACAGAGTGGAAGAATTAAAAGGAAAGACTGCCGTATTCAAAGTTACGCTGAAGGCATTAAATAAAAAAGAATTGCCAGAACTGGACGATGAGTTTGCAAAAGATGTAAGTGAATTTGAGACTTTGGAGGAATTAAAGCAGGATATAAGGAAGAAATTAGAAGAAAAAAATAAAAGAGAAGCAGAAAATGAAATGAAAGAAAAGGCAGTAATGAAAGTAGTAGAAAATGCAAAAGTGGATATTCCAGATGTGATGGTAGAAAGGCAGATAGACCTTTCTTTGAGGGATTTGGACTATAATTTGAGATTACAAGGTTTAGATTTAAACACCTATCTATCTATAACCGGCAAGACCATACGGGACTTAAGAAAGGAAATGTGGGAAGGCGCTTTAAATAGGGTAAAAACCCAGCTTGTGATAGATAAAATAGCGAAAGTTGAAAACATTGAAGCTACAGAAGAAGAGCTGGAGAACAAATTAAAAGAGTTGGCAGAGAGTTACAGAGTAAATCTGGAAGAATTCAAGAAAAGTTTAACAGAAAGCCAGATAAACGGCATAAAAGAGGATATAGCGTATTATAAGACGATTGACTTTATTTTCAACCAGTGTAAAATAGTAAGTAAAAAGACAAACGGTAAAATGTCAAGGGGGTAATTAAAAAATTTTTGAGGCATTTAAAGGGCAAAAAGACAAAAAAATACCCTTCTTCCAACATGCCAA
>NZ_SLWU01000007.1 GCF_004345675.1 Caldanaerobacter subterraneus
CCTCTTCCTGTTTTTCTTTTTCTATTTTTTTGAATTTAAATTTTGCTAATTTATGGTTTTCTAAACTTTTTTCTTTTTTTCTTTGTTTTATTTTTTCATATTCCGGATCTTCTTTAATGGCTTTTTTTACTGTAAAAAGGCTGCAGTTGAGTATTTTGGCAATTTCTTTCTGTGTCATTCCCTCTCTATGTAGTTTCTGTATTTCTTTTATAAAAATTGCTGGGTAACTCACCTTGTTTTCCCCCTTAAAATATACTAGTTTCTTGGGAAATACTGGTGTTTTCAACCTTTTTTGTCTCCTGTTTTTGGGTACAAAAAGACTATATAAGGCTATGTGCCCTTTTGCAAAAAGCTTTGTTATAGGACTTTTCTTTCTTCTGCAACCCTTTTTAGCCATTCTTTGAGCAGTTCTCGGTTTATTAAAAACTTTGTACCAACCCGAAAGGCTGGGAAGCCCGATTCTGGGTTGTGGGCCAGTTCTAGCAATTTATCTCTGCCGATTCCGGTGTATCTTGCTGCTTCCTCTATTGTTAGTGTTAATTTAGGATTCATGGCTTCCTTAACTGCTTCTTTTATGGTTTCTTGTAGCTGTTCAAGGATATTCTCTTCTACTGCTACCTTTGAAGGCATATTGTGATACCCCCTTTTAGGTAGTAAATTTTGAATATTCTATTTTCTTTATGCAATTTCCGGTTTATTTGCTTTATCGTTGTATAATTCTTCTATAGGCACTTCCAAGATTTTTGCTATTTCTGCTAAAGTTTCCGCTTTTATATTTCTTTTCCCACTTTCTATGTAATGGTAACCTGTTCCGCTTTTATATCCTATTTTTTGTGCAAGTTCTTTTTGTGACATTCTTTTTGCTTTGCGTAAAGCTCTGATTTTTTCTAAATTTACTTGCATAAGTAAACCCTCCAAATTGGTAGTTTGTTACCGTACTGGTAGCCTAAATATATTATAAACTACCGAATTGGAAATGTCAATACTTAATTTTCCGATTTGGTAGTTTCACTTTAAAAAAAATTTCCGTTGCGGTATAATTATATTACCAAAATGGTAAAAACAAAAAGGGGGATAAAAAGTTGTTAGGAGAGAGAATTAGGAAAGCAAGGTTAGCAAAAGGTTTGACACAAAAACAATTAGCGGAAATGTTAAATATAACAGACGCAACTGTTAATAGATATGAAAAAGGTATAAGGAAACCAGATCCTGAAATGCTTAAAGCAATAGCGGATGTTTTAAATGTATCTATTGATTATCTTCTTGGCAAAACAGATATTCCTAATATTCATATACCCGAAAGTTATTCTCAAAAGCATGAAGTTACTAAACGAGATTTAGCACAATATGAGGACTTCGTAAAGCATGTTAATGCTTTTTTTATGGATGATAAAGTTGCAGATGAAGATAAAGAAAAACTTTTTAAAGACATATCCGAACTTTTCTGGAAGGCCAAAGAAATAAACAAACAAAAATATGGAAGGAAAAAGAAAAAAGCTGATTAGAGAGGTGCTTCACATGTATGAGAATAGGTGTATTAAAAAAATTTATAAAAAAGTGAAGCACCTTGTACGAGAACATGAAACAAGAGACCCTAAAAAACTTGCGGAGTATTTAGGAATTCATGTAGTATACAAAAGCTATTCTCTATATACAAAAGGTTATTTTATAAAAACCCTGCGGAATAAATTTATTATTGTTAATGATGAGCTGGATGAAAACGAAAAGAAAATCGTCCTGGCACATGAGCTGGGACATGCCGTGCTTCATTCTGCTAAGCCTATTTCTTTCATCAGAGAGTATACACTTTTCCCAGTTGGAACGTATGAAGAAGAAGCAAATATATTTGCTGCGGAATTATTGATTGATGATAGTGATATAGAAGAGTTAAAGTATCTTTCAGTATCCCACATTGCTGCTGTTCTGGGTGTTAGTGAAGGACTTGTAAAATATAAACTTTTAAAGTTTTTATAAAAAAATTTTACGCAGGAGGAGATGTTATGGCTAAGAAGACGAATTATGTTAAAAACGGAAAAGAGTATTACCGTGTAACAGTTACTATTGGGAGAGATGAAAATGGAAAGCTAATACGTAAAGAATTTTATGGAAAAACAAAAAAGGAAGCTGAAGCAAAGAAAGAAGAATATTTAAACGGAATAAGAAACGGATTGAATGTTGATTTTCAAGATGTTACTTTGGGAGATTTAATGCATACATGGCTTTTTGAAGTAGTGAGAATGTCAAGAAAGCCTGCTACGTTTGTGAAATATGAAGGACATTATAGAAATTACATAAAAAATAGTGAACTATATGGAATGAAAATCAGTATCATAAAGTCGATACAAATACAGAGGTATTACAACAAGCTATATCAGCAAGGGAAAAGCAGTAAAACAATAAAAGCTTTGAACAATTTTTTGAAGACGTTTTTTAATTATGCAGTAGATGAAGGATATTTAGCTAAAAATCCATGCACAGGGAAGAAAATAGTTATACCCGGTACTCCAGAAGAAAAAATTGAAACAGAAATTGAAACTTTTTCTGATGAGGAAATAAAGAAAATTAAAGAAGCATTAAAAGGGCATCGTCTGAAGGCACTGTTTTTGCTGGCTTTTGGAACAGGTCTAAGGCAGGGAGAATTGTTGGGATTGAAATGGACAGATATTGACTTTGAAAAAAAGGAATTAAGGGTTCAGCGTATGATTAAACAAGTTACTATTATTGATGAAAAAGGAAATAGAAAATATAAAACTATTGAACAAATACCAAAAACAAAAAACAGCATAAGGACAGTTCCAATTCCATCATCACTTATACCAATGCTAAAGGAGCACAGAAATAGGCAAAGGGAAGAAAAATTAAAGGCAGGCTCAGTCTACCTCAATGATGTTGAAAAAGGATATGTGTTTACAACAGAATTGGGCAATACTATAGATGCAAGTAACCTTTTAAAGACATATAAAAAAATTTTAAATAGAGCAGGAGTACCTTATAGAAAATTTCATGCCATACGACACACGTATGCAACAAAACTATTTGAAAGGGGCGTACCACTCAAAACAGTATCAGAATTATTAGGGCACTCCAACATCTCTATCACAGCAAATATTTATACTCATGTAATACCTAAACAAAAAACTAACGCAGTAGAAACACTAAATGACCTTTTTATTTAGAAAAACAGCTTTTTAAAGGCTTTGTTTTATTCCCACACTTTTCCCACAAAAGTTTTAGAAAGTTATAGAATGTTTTAGTACGTTAAAGTACAAAAAAGCAGTATTTATGCGAGTTACGGGGCAATATAGGGAATTATAAATTACTTGGAAATGACATACATATTCCAAGGTATCTTATCTATAAGGCGATTCCTGTAAATAGAATCTGCTCCCATAAATATATACCTCAAATTGTCAACATGAGGAATGTTCACTTCAATCCATATTCTATTTCTCTCTATAAAAGGTTTTGACGCTATCACGTTTGTCAGGGAATTCTCTGCTCTCTTGTACTCGTACAGTTCCCCATTTACTACCCCTAAATCTATCCTCTTTATGTCACCTGGGTCCTTGTAAAACAGCCTCATTTCAATATGGTATATCACTTTTTTAGAAATTGGCTTTGCCGATTCTAAACCAACGTACAGCTTGTTGTCATGGTAAAAAGCTGCAAGTTTAGTCAAAGCAGCACTCCTGTAAATTTCTTCGTTTAACATACCCCCCGTATACACTTTAAGAAGGGTATGAGGCAGATCAGCATCTCTCAAATCAGGCTTTGAAGACACAACTGGTATACTTATCACAGGCTTGGTAGCAAACAACTCAGTCTTTCTGACAAATCCCATCAAAAATGGCTCCATAACTTCTGTCTGGGTTCTATACTGTTTTATTGCAGCCTGTTTCATATTCACTTCTTTAGGAGTAAGCTCAAAAGCCTGCCATTCTGTGTTGCTGTTTTTCATGTCTACTGGAGGCAACATAGGCCTATTTTTTTCTGCCATCCAAGGAACAGGCCATTGAGGGTGGTGAACTAAAAACATGTGTTCTCTGACATTTAAATTCATAACAGTAATTGTATATCTTACAAAATTGCTCACTGCCCAGTGGTCAGGATGAATGTCATCCGCAAGAGGGTAGTATATATCAGTAGGCTTAAAATCTTTTATTATCTCGGTAAGCTCATCTACCAATGTCTGACCGGTATAAGGAGCTCTTGGCTTATAAACCGTATCGTAAGGAGCATAGGCCACACGAGTACCGCCACTTACGCGGGGCCTGTTATTATCCCAATATTGGCTCCACAAAAACCTCGTGCTTCCATCCGCAAATCCCAAAAAAATTAAATCTTTTCTGGGAAGCCCGAGAATTCTCATTGCAGCAATGCTTTCCTGCTGGCGAGCCAATCCCAGTTTGTAAAAATCTCTAGGAGTAGGATTCTTTTTTCCGCAAAAAACCATTGCAGCTTTTTTATAGCTTTCACCACTTGTGACAACCACCACTTTTACAGGCCTTTTTAATTCAACCGCTCTTTGGATAACACCTGCCATACCCAGAGTTTCATCGTCCGGATGAGGAACTATAATAAGTATTCTCTGCCCTGGGTCGTCAAAAGTAGGCACGGTAGCTTTTTCTGTGAAATTTGCAATAGCCATTCCCCAGTTCATTATATAGGAAACTCCGATAAGCAAAGCAGTAAATAAAGAAAAATATATAGTTCGCCTTGTAATCATACTCTTTGCCTCCATTCTTGCTTATTATTTTACCATAGATTTATGAACAAATTATTACAGGATAATTAATTTTTAATTAATGAACTCAAATTCTGAAAATCTTTCTCAGTGTGATACAATCATATTGAGAAGAATTTGAGGAGGGGATAAAAATGTTTGTAGATTTTCACTGCGATACCCTGTACAGGCTGGTAGATAAAGGAACTGATTTCTTTGAAAGGACAGAAGAGAGGCATGTAGATTTCCCCAGAATGAAGGAGGGAAAAGTGCATCTTCAAGTTTTTGCAGTGTTTGTAGACCCTAAATTTATGAGAAAGAATGCAGCTACAATGGCTTTAAAACTAATTGATAAAATGCATGAAATAATAGATAAAAGCAGCGAAATTGAATTGGTACTAAGAGGAGAGGATATTGACAGAATAAAAAGCGAAGGAAAAATTGGAGCTTTGCTCTCAATTGAAGGGGGAGAAGCCTTAGAAGGAGAAATCGCTTTACTAAGAATATTTTACAAATTGGGAGTAAGAGCTATCACTTTGACCTGGAGTTTAAGAAATGACTTAGGGGATGGAGTCGAGGGAGTTCCTGATGCTGGGCTCACATCTTTTGGAAAGCAAGTAGTAAAAGAAATGAACCGGCTTGGTATGATAGTAGACGTATCCCATCTCAATGAAAAAGGCTTTTGGGATGTTATAGAAATAAGCGAAAAACCAGTAATAGCTTCCCATTCAAACGCTAAAGCTTTGTGCTCCCACAGGAGAAATCTGACAGATGAGCAGATAAAAGCAATCGCTCAAAAGGGAGGAGTAATTGGTATAAATTTCGCTCCTCAATTTTTAAAAGATGACAAAAGAGCAACGATAGAAGATGTATTAAATCACATAGATTACATGGTGGACTTAGTTGGAGAAGACTACGTAGGATTTGGATCTGACTTTGATGGCATAAGTTCCACACCAGAGGGGTTAGAAGATATATCAAAATTCCCGAAAATTGTAGAAGGGCTTATAAAAAGAGGATATACACAGGAACAAATTGATAAAATCACTCACAAAAATTTTGAAAACCTCATAAAAAAGATTTTATAAAACAAAAAGTGCCCCGATCACCGGGGCTTTATATGTTAAAGGGGGAGTCATTGGTTTAACCAAGTATACATTATACATAGGTTTTTTAAAAAAAGCAAGACCTTATCAAAATATTTTAAGAGGGATAGGGGGTTTTAGGGAGCTCGTCTAGATATATTATACCCAGTTTTCACTGATTTTAAATTAAAAGAGTGTTAAATTTTTATTAACTTTGTGTAAAAAATAAATTGTTGTATAATAGAGGTAGAAACACAAAAATGAGGGGGTAAAACAATGGATATTGAAATAATAAGAAAAACAGACCCAGAAATCGCAGAAGTCATATTAAAAGAACTCAACAGACAGAGAAACAAAATAGAGCTTATAGCCTCTGAAAACTTTGTGAGCAGGGCCGTAATGGAAGCAATGGGTACCCCTCTCACAAATAAATACGCAGAAGGGTATCCCGGAAGGCGTTATTACGGTGGCTGTGAATATGTAGATATGGCAGAGGAACTTGCAAGGGAAAGGCTTAAAAAGCTTTTCGGAGCGGAACACGCAAATGTGCAGCCTCACTCGGGAGCTCAGGCAAATATGGCAGCTTATTTTGCACTTCTAAAACCTGGAGATACTGTACTAGGAATGGATTTAGCTCACGGCGGACATTTAACCCATGGAAGCAAAGTCAATTTTTCTGGGCAAATATATAACTTTGTATCCTATGGCGTAAGAGAAGATACAGGATACATAGACTATGACCAAGTAGAAGACCTAGCAAAAAAGCATAAACCAAAACTAATTGTAGCTGGCGCTAGTGCTTATCCAAGAATAATTGACTTTAAGAAATTTAGAGAAATTGCAGACAAGGTAGGAGCATATCTGATGGTAGACATGGCTCACATTGCCGGGCTTGTCGCAGCAGGTTTACACCCAAATCCTGTTCCTTATGCAGACGTAGTGACAACTACTACTCATAAGACTTTAAGAGGACCTAGAGGAGGAGCTATACTCTGTAAACAAGAACACGCAAAAGCCATCGACAAAGCCCTTTTCCCTGGAACACAAGGTGGACCCTTAATGCATATTATAGCAGCAAAAGCTGTATGTTTTAAAGAAGCCCTTTCAGATGAGTTTAAAGAATATCAAAAAAGGATTGTAGAAAACGCAAAAGCTTTAGCAAATGCATTAATGGAAAGAGGAATAAATTTGGTATCCGGCGGTACTGACAACCACTTAATGCTATTAGATTTGCGAAACACAGGAATAACAGGAAAGGAATTGGAAACTAGATTAGATGAAGTAAACATAACTTGCAATAAAAACGCTATACCTTTTGATCCATTAGGACCAAATGTAACCTCTGGCGTAAGATTAGGTACACCTGCAGTTACCACCAGAGGAATGAAACCGGAAGACATGGTAGAAATAGCAGATATAATAGCTAATATGATAAAAGATGAAAATTACAAAGAAAAAGCGAAAGAAAGGGTAGCAAAACTACTTGAAAAATACCCTCTCTACCCAGACCTCTTATAACCCCAGACAAGGGGACGGTTCTTCCGTCCGGTTTCTCACAAAAAAATCGGACAAAGAAACCGTCCCCTTGTCCGGTTAAAAGAGCCTCCTTCTTGGTAAGAATCAGTGTGAGGCTCTTTGCTTTTTGTGTTTCAAAATAAACCAACCACTCACTAAAGCTTTTAATAGAGACATTCTATAAAAATTTTACACCCTCAATATGCATAATTGCTCTTGACATAATGAAAAAATAAAGTTAGCATATTACTTGATAACTGTTAATAAATTAACAATATGAGGAGGATTTAAGATGAGTGAATTCAAGTTTGAAAAGCTTCTAGAACCAATTCAAATTGGGTCAATGAAACTAAGAAATAGGATTATTATGCCTCCTATGGTTACAAATTACGCTGCTGAGGATGGTGCCGTCACCGAACGTTTTAAAGCTTATCACCAAACCAGAGCAAAAGGTGGAGTAGGCTTAATTATTGTTGAAGCAACATACATTCATCCAGGTGGTAAAGGCTTTCAAAACCAACTTGGTATTTACAAAGATGAATTAATATCTGGTTTGAAAGAATTAACAGAGGCAGTTCATAAGTATGGAGCGAAAATTGCTGTGCAACTTTATCATGCCGGTAGGCAAACAACTTTGAAAGTTACTGGAATGCAAGTAGTTGCTCCGTCACCTATTCCTTGCCCAGTTAAGCAAGAAAAGCCCAAAGAATTATCAGTAGACGAAATAAAAGAGTTAATAGAAGCATTTGGACAAGCTGCGAGACGTGCTAAAGAAGCAGGGTTTGATGCTGTCGAAATCCATGGTGCTCACGGTTATTTAATTAATCAATTCTTATCACCATATAGCAATAAGCGAACCGATGAATACGGTGGAAGTTTTGAAAACAGAATGAGATTCCCATTGGAAGTTGTCAGGAGAGTAAGAGAAGAAGTTGGGCCAGATTTTCCTATTATATATCGCATGAGTGCTGAAGAGTATGTTCCTGGAGGACTTACGATTGAAGATACTAAGATATTTGCTCAAAAGTTAGTAGAAGAAGGAATCGATGCTTTGCATATTTCGGGTGGAGTATATGAATCTTCAGCAATGATTATCCAGCCTGCAGCTATACCTCAGGGTTGTTTTGTAGAAAACGCAGCTGCTATAAAGAAAGCAATTAATAGCAAAGTACCTGTAATTGTTGTTGGTCGAATCAAAGATCCTATTATGGCAGAGCAAATCATCCGTGAGGGCAAAGCTGATCTAGTATCAATGGGAAGAGCCCTACTAGCAGACCCAGAATTGCCCAGGAAAGTTTCTGAGGGCAAGATTGAAGAAATAAGAAAATGCATTGGGTGTAATCAGGGTTGTATTGATCGTCTGTTCCAAGATATTGATATTGGTTGCATAGCCAATGCATTAACTGGACATGAAACAGAATTTGACATGGAAAGCCTAGCAAAGACAAGAAAGAAAGTATTTATAATCGGTGGTGGCCCTGGCGGGTTAGAAGCAGCTAGAGTAGCAGCTTTGCGTGGCCATGAAGTAATTCTTTATGAAAAGCAACCAGAATTAGGTGGACAAATGCGAATTGCTGCTGTACCGCCTCATAAAGGGGAAATAAATGATCTGGCTGATTACCTCATCAATCAAGTAGAAAAATCTGGTATTACGATTGTAAAAGGCAAAGAAGCAGATTTAAACACAATTCATGAAATTAAACCCGATGTGGTTATATTAGCAACAGGGTCTGAACCAATAATTCCTGAAATTCCTGGAATCAATCAAAAAAATGTTGTTACGGCCCATGATGTTTTAAAAGGGACAGTTACTGTTGGTAAAAAAGTAGCTGTCATTGGTGGTGGGTTAGTAGGTTGTGAAACTGCAGAATTCTTGGCTGATCAAAGTAAAGAAGTAACAGTAATAGAGATGTTGGATGATATAGCAATAGATGTTGGAAGTTTGGTAAGAGCTCTATTACTAAATCGTATGGCTGAGAAGAAGATTAAAGTATTGACAAAGAGCAAAGTTAAAGAAATATCAGGAGATAAAGTAACTATAGAAACAGTAAATGGAAACCAAGAATTAAGTGGTATAGACACTATCGTAATAGCAGTTGGGTCTAAACCCAAGAACGATTTATTGAAGTTAATTGAAAAAGAAGGTATACCTGTTTATGCTATTGGGGATTGCGTCAAAGCTAGAAAGTTTATGGACGCTATTCATGAAGGTTTCCGTTATGCTTACAGCTTGTAATTTTAAGTCTTTACAAAAAAGGGGTATCCCAAAATATAGATGGATACCCCTTTTATTATTACTCCAAATTTAATTGTGCTTATAGCTCATTATAATAACCACTTCTTCATTGCCAATAAACGCGTAGACCTTTTTCAAATAGTTACTCTCCACTCCGTACATGGTGACAGACAAAAGGGACGGTTCCTTTTGTCTGATTATTTTTTATATCGCCTTTCAAGTTCATTGTATATGTCATTTAATGTAATATTTTTCTCAACCAAAAGCACCATCAAATGATAAATTAGGTCAGATACTTCATACACTATCTCATCTTTTGAATCATTTTTCGAAGCGATAACCACTTCTGTAGCTTCCTCTCCAACTTTTTTTAATATTTTGTCTATGCCTTTTTCAAAGAGATAGTTTGTATAGGATCCTTCTACAGGGTTTATTTTTCTGCCTTTTATCCTTTCATAAAGCTTATTTAGAATCTCTATGCCATCTTCAGTTTCTTCATCGAAACTTCTATAAAAACAGCTTATATTGCCTGTATGACAGGCAGGGCCTTTTGCTTCTACTTGAATTAAAAGAGCATCTTCATCGCAGTCATAAAATATCTTTTTTACCTTCTGCGTATTCCCTGAGGTTTCCCCCTTGTGCCATATCTTGCCTCTGCTTCTACTAAAAAAATATGTCTCTCCTTTTTCTAATGTAAGCTTCAAACTCTCCTCATTCATATATGCAAGCATTAAAACCTGCTTTGTGTAATAATCTTGCACAATTGCCGGTATAAGACCCTTTTCGTCAAACTTAAGCTCTTTTATGTCAATCATCCTCTACATCCTTTCTCCTACAATCTTACCGGTATACCCTCATCCTTTAAATATCTTTTCAACTCTTTTATATCAAGCTCTCCATAGTGAAATACAGAAGCAGCCAAAGCTGCATCAGCTTTTCCTTGTGTAAACACCTCTTTAAAATGCTCGGGTTTCCCTGCTCCTCCTGATGCTATAACTGGAATATTCACAGCTTCACTTATAAGCCTTGTAAGTTCAATATCATATCCATCCTTTGTCCCGTCTTTATCCATACTTGTTAAAAGTATTTCTCCTGCACCCAAATCTTTCACCTTTTTAGCCCACTCAACAGCATCAAGTCCTGTGTTTATTCTCCCTCCATTTATATACACATTGTAGCCTGTGCCATCTGGTCTCTTTTTAGCGTCAATTGCCACAACAACACACTGGCTCCCAAACCTCAAAGCCGCCTGACGAATAAGTGTTGGCTGTTTTACCGCCTGTGTATTTATAGAAACCTTATCAGCTCCTGCTTTTAAAACTTCTCTTATGTCATCAATATCAGAAATTCCTCCCCCTACAGTCAAAGGGATAAACACCTTTTCTGATGTTCTCTTTACAACATCTATCATAATTTTTCTTTTTTCATAGGAAGCTGTAATATCCAGAAATACAAGCTCATCGGCTCCTAATTCATTGTACCTTTCAGCTATTTCAACAGGGTCTCCAGCATCCTTTAAATTTACAAAATTTATTCCTTTTACTACTCTTCCATCTTTAACATCCAGACATGGTATTATTCTCTTTGCAAGCATTTAAATTCCCTCTCTTTCTAATTCCAGCAATGCAGCTTTTAAGTCTATCATACCAGTGTACAAGGCCTTCCCAATAATAGCACCAGTAACTCCCATATCTTTAAGCCTTTTTAAATCTTCAATTGAAGATATGCCTCCTGAAGCTATTATTTCTACTCCTACCTTTAGCATATCCTTTAAAGCTTCAAAATTTGGCCCATGAAGTGTGCCATCTTTTGAAATATCAGTAAAAATTATTGTCTTTATCCCTATCTCTTTTATCTTCTCAGCCAACTCAGTATCCTTTATTTTAGTCCTTTCAAGCCATCCACTTACAGCAACTTCTCTTTTTTTTGAATCAATTCCCACTATAGTCTTTTCTCCATAATGTGAGACAGAATAAAGAAGAAGGTCTTTATCATATATTGCAGCAGAACCTAAAATAATGTACGATACTCCAATTGAAAAAAGATAATCTAAAGCCTCTCTATTTCTTACTCCTCCCCCTACCTCTATTTCTACATTGCAGCAGTTCACAATCTTTTCAATAACCCCTGCATTTACCAGATATCCCTGCCTTGCCCCATCCAGATCCACTACATGAATTCTCTTTGCACCACACTCTTGCCACATCTTAGCCACATCTGCAGGATTGTCATAATATACTTCTTTTGAATCAAAATTCCCTTTTGTGAGTCTTACACATTTCCCATCCAATATGTCAATTGCAGGTATTACAAGCATTTTATCATCTCTCCAAAATTTTTTAAAATTTTAAGCCCTGTCTCTCCGCTTTTTTCTGGATGAAACTGACAGGAAAAAACATTGTCTTTAATAATGACAGCTGGAATTTCTATCCCATATTCAGTAACTGCGTATTCAAAATCTTTTTCATTGCCATTTACATAATAAGAATGGACAAAATACACATAATCTCCATTTTTTATTCCTTTAAGAAATGGTGTGTCTTTTTTTATGGTCAAACTGTTCCACCCTACATGGGGGATTTTATTTCCTTTAGGAAGTCCTACAACATTGCCTTTAAATATTTTAAGCCCCTCTGTCTTGCCTCCCTCAAAACTTTTCTCAAATAAAAGCTGCATTCCCAAGCATATTCCCAAAAAAGGCTTTCCCTTTTCAATGTGTATTTTTATCTCTTCAGCCATACCTGTTTTGATTAAAACCCTGATGGCATCTGGAAAGGCTCCAACTCCGGGAAGTATCAAGGCCTCAAAATTTTTTATTTCTTTTGCATCACTTGTAATCTTCGCATCGTATCCCACGTATTTTAAAGCTTTTTCAACGCTTCTCAAATTTCCCATTCCATAATCTATAATGCCTATCAAAATTCCACCCCTTTATGTTTACAAAATCCCTTTAGTAGAAGGTATGCCATCTATTCTCTCATCCAATTTAAGTGCCTCATCCAACGCTTTACCCAAAGCTTTAAAAGATGCTTCTATAATGTGATGAGTGTTTACACCATGTAAAAGTTCTACGTGGAGTGTTATACCAAAATTATAAGCAAAAGCCCTAAAAAACTCCTCCACAGTCTCTGTTTCAAAATTCCCAACTCTTTCAGCTTTCAAAGGCAAATCATAATAAAGATAAGGCCTTCCACTTATATCAAGAGAAACTCTAACTAAAGCTTCATCCATAGGCACATAAAAAGTACTAAATCTTTTTATTGACTTTTTATCCCCTGAAGCTTTTAAAAAGGCAGTACCTAAGACTATTCCTACATCCTCTACAGTGTGATGAGTGTCTACTTCCAGATCTCCTTTTGCTATTACTTTTAAATCAAAAAGGCCGTGCTTTGCAAAAAGAGAAAGCATGTGGTCAAAAAAGCCTATTCCCGTCTTTATATCATATGAGCCTTTGCCATCTATATTAAGTTCGACATATATGTCAGTCTCTGCCGTTTTTCTTTTAACTTCCGCTTTCCTCATGACAATATCTCCCTTAAAGCGTTTATTAAATAATCATTGGCATCAGAAGAACTCACAGTTATCCTTAAAGTCCCTTCCAACCCCTTCACATTAGAAAAATTTCTCACCAAAATTCCCCTTTCAACAAGTCTTTTGTGCACATCATTGGCATTTTCAAATTTACAAAGAACAAAATTTGCATGAGAAGGATACACTTTTATCCCATTAATTTTATTTAACTCCTTTACCAGCTTTTCTCTTTCGTTTATAATGTAATTTACCCTCTCCTTTAAAACACCACTTTTTAAAACTTCTAATGCTATTCTCTGTGATAAAGAGTTGAGATTATAAGGAGATTTTACAAGATTTAAATATTTCACTATTTCTCCATTTGAGAGAGCATATCCCACTCTTAATCCTGCAATCCCAAAAGCTTTTGACAATGTTCGCAGCACAATCAAATTTTCAAATCTATCTATATATGGCACAAGAGTTTTTCCATAAAATTCAAAATAAGCTTCATCAACTATTACAATCCCTCTTGCTTTTTCAATTATTCTGATTATATCCTCTTCATCTATTACGCTTCCAGTGGGATTGTTTGGATTGCACAAAAACACCAATTTAGGCTTATATCTTTCAACTGCTTCTGCAAATCTTTCAACATTATAAGTATAGTCCTCATTTAAATTCACAGCTATTTCATTCGCTCCTGCAATTTTACTGTATATGCTGTACATTGCAAAAGATGGGTGAGGGTACAAAACTGTATCCCCTTTATCTACAAAGGCAAGCATTATAAGGTGTATTATTTCATCAGAACCATTTCCTACAAAAATATTTTTAGGAGTGACACTGCAATATCTCGCTAACTCTTCTCTCAATTTTTCTGCCGTAGGGTCTGGATATATATTTACATGGATAGACTTTACAATATCCCCTATATTTTTCATTACCTCTTCAGGAAGTTCAAAAGGGGTCTCGTTTGCATCCATCTTATATTTATAAGGCACATTTTCCACTTCATAATTTTTAAATCCTTTAATTTCTTCCCTCAACAAATTCTCAATCATTGTAAAACCTCACTTTTACAGAATTGGCATGGGCTGTAAGCTCTTCAGCTTCTGCCAAGGTTATGACATCATCTTTTACACTGCTCAAAGCTTCCTTAGAGTAATAAAGTACATTCATCTTTTTGACAAAATCCCTAACTGAAAGAGGAGAGAAAAATCTCGCTGTACCACTTGTAGGAAGAACATGATTTGGACCTGCAAGGTAGTCTCCCAAAGGTTCTGGAGAAAATTCTCCTAAAAATACTGCTCCTGCATTTTTAATTTCGCCTAAAATTTCAAAAGGATTTTCAATGACAAGCTCTAAATGCTCTGGAGCTATTTCATTTGCAATACCAATTGCTTCTTTTAAATTATCTATAACAATTATCGCGCCAAAATTTTTTAAAGACTCTGCAATTATTTCTTTTCGCTCAAGATATTCCATTTGTCTTTCAATTTCTTTTTTTACTTTTTCCGCTAACTCTTTTGAGGTTGTCACTAATATTGAAGAAGCCATTACATCGTGTTCTGCCTGTGAAAGAAGGTCTGCTGCTACATATTTTGGACTTGCTGACTCATCTGCAATTACCAAAATTTCACTAGGTCCTGCCACCATGTCTATGTCTACATAGCCATATAGGGCTCTTTTTGCCATTGCTACATAAATATTTCCTGGACCAACTATTTTGTCCACCTTAGGTATTGATTCTGTGCCAAAAGCCAGTGCTGCAACAGCCTGTGCTCCGCCAATTTTATATATTTCTTTTATTCCAATTTTATCTGCCGCCACAAGCACATAAGGGCTTATCCCCTTTTTTCCAGCAGGAGATACCATTACTATTCTTTCAACGCCTGCCACCTTTGCAGGAATACCATTCATCAAAACTGAAGAAGGATATGAGGCAGTTCCTCCAGGAACATAAATGCCTACAGAGGAAAGAGGCCTTAATACTTGCCCGTAAACTATTCCTTCTTTAAAATCCATCCATGTCTTTTCCTTTTGCTTCTCATGAAACTCCGTAATATTTTTTATGGCCTTATCTAACGCTTTTAAAAAATCCTCTTTCACTTCCTCATAAGCTCTTTTTATTTCTTCCTCTTTTACCTTCACTGTCTCGCTATTGAGATTTATTCCATCATACATATAGGTGTATTCAAATAACGCTTTATCCTTCCTCTCTCTCACATTTTCTATTATGTCTTCAACCCTTTTTGCAATCTCTTTATTCTCCAATTTACTTCTATTCTGTATTTTATTAAAAATCCCTATATCGACTTCCTTAGTAAAATCAAACATTTCTATCATCTCTATCCCCCATTTATAACTTCTCTCAGCTTTAAAATTATATCCTTTATTCTCTCGCTTTTTGTCTTCATGCTTGCCTTGTTAACTATAAGTCTCGCTGTTGAAGGAAAAATCTCCTCTATAACAACAAGGCCATTCTCTCTTAAAGTCCTTCCAGTCTCCACAATATCAACAATCACTTCTGATAATCCTACAATTGGAGCAAGCTCCACAGAGCCATTTAATTTGATTATCTCAACATTTTCACCTTTTTTCTTAAAAAATTCCTCTGCAACGTTTGGAAATTTAGTAGCAACTCTTTTATTTGTGAGAAAGCTGTCTTTAACATTGGGAGGACCAGCTACTACCATTCTGCAAAATCCAAATTTTAAATCTAAAACTTCGTATAAATCCTTTTTTTGCTCCAACAAAATATCCTTTCCACAAACCCCTAAATCTGCTGCACCGTGCTCCACATAAGTTGGAACATCCATAGGTTTTACAAGCATAAACTTTATAGCATTTTTATTATCTTCTAAAATTAACTTCCTCGATATATCTTTTAACACATCATTAGAAATACCTGCTTTTTTAAATAAAACTACTGCATCCTCTGTCATCCTGCCCTTTGGCAAAGCTATTGAAACAATATCCATGTCATTCCCCCACATCTACGACTTCATCAAAACTTTTTAAATCAATATTTTCACACCTCTTAAAAGTGTACATCTCTACGACATTGCCTTCTTTTCTGAGTACATTAGCCTTTTCATAAGCTCTTCTTCTCTCTTCTTCTTTATACCTTACTAGCACTCTGCGGGGTTTTACCCATTCTCCCTTGCTTTGCCTTTGCAAAGCAAGCATAACTCTTTCTACACTTATTGCAAAGCCTGTAGCAGGCAAGTCTTTACCGTAAATCTTAAGGAGCTTGTCATACCTTCCTCCAGTGCATATAGCATAGCCAAGCCCTTTTACAAAACCTCTAAATATAATTCCTGTGTAATAATTTAGATTTTGCACCATCCCCAAATCAAAACTTATATATTCCTTCATACCAAAGTCCTCAAGTATCTTATACACTCTATCAAGATACTCAAGCACTCCCTCCGTCTCTTTAAAATTTTCTTTTTTTAACTTTTCTAAAATCTCCTCCCCACCGAATAAAAGAGGAAGTTCCCTTAGAAGTTTAGCCTCTTCTCTTTTTATTTCTTTTTGTTTTATGAAATCTTCTATAGCAGATTGGTTTTTTTGCTCTAAAAGTTCTCTCAATAGATTTACATCTTCATTTCCTAGATTTAAATTTCTTACAATACTTCCAAATACTTCAGCATGTCCTATATCAATTTTAAAATCCTTTAAGCCTGTACTTTTTAATGCCTCTATAGAAAGAGCTATAACCTCCGCATCTGATTCTTCGTGATTTGTACCTATAAGCTCTACTCCTGCCTGTGTAAATTCTCTCATTTTACCTACTTGTGTGTCCTCATACCTATACACATTAGCTACATAGCATAACTTAAGTGGGTATCTGCCTTCCAACTTTGTAGAAACAATTCTGGCTATTTGAGCAGTTACATCAGGCCTTAAAGCTAAAATATTCCCCTTTTTATCAAAAAACCTGTACATGCTGTTTTCATCAAATAAATGAGAAAAATTTTCGCTGTACTCAAAAGTGGGAGGCATTATCTCTTTATAGCCAAAACTTTTGAAAACCTCTCTAAATTTGTCCTCTATATTTCTCTTGAATTCATATTCTTCTGGAAGGAAGTCCTGCACTCCATCCGGCAAATATATCATTTAAATCCCTCACATCGCTATGTCTTTGTAACGTGATAAAGTAATGAATTGTATCTCTTTTATTGTATATTAATTTTATATGTATGTCAAGAAGAGACAAAGAATGGGAGAAAAGTACTTCATATTGTGGTATAATGTATTTACACAATGCAAAGAGGCGTTTCTTATGAGGGAAGCTACAGAACTTTTGAGATATTCATTAGAAGATGAATTAAAGAGAATAGTAAATATAATCATTGAGAAGTGCAACCCAGAAAAAATAATACTTTTTGGCTCAATGGCCAGTGGAACTGCCAAAGAGTAGAGTGATATTGACCTAGTTGTAATAATGGAAACAGATTTGAGATTTGTGGATAGAGCTTTGTATAGTGCTTTTGTCGGTTATTTGCCTGGTGGCAGGGAGTTATCTCCCCGCCTCTTATTTTTTATTTAATAAGTTTATCCAAATTGTTTTTTATGCTGTTTATATCCTTCAAACTTACATACTGTCCAATACTTTTTCCATCAATTAATACATACTCGTTATTTTCATCTTTTTTTGCAAAACTTATCCTCTCTACTTTATCTTTCCCATATACATCAAAGGCAAAAGGCCGATCAGCAGAAACGACGTTTTTCCCCTCGTCCAGTCCATTGATTTGCAGTAACACTATGCTATCTAAAAGATTGTCCATTTCTTCTTGTTTAAGAGTTTTCCCATCAAGCTGCCAATTGCCCTTCTCATCTTTTTTAAATTGAAATTCCTTACCGTTTTCATAAAAAACTAATTTTTTTATTTCATTTTTAGGCACAGTTACAACAAATTTCTCCATGTACTTGTACAAATAGTTATCGGTTAGAAAGAAATTTTCTATAGAAGAAGCATTTACCCTGTATATTTCATTGCTCTTATCTGTCCTAATGTAATACCCTTCCATATAGTTCTCTTTGACTGGGGACTTATTCCCTATCATAAGGGAATAAGTGTATCCATTCTTTAATCTTCCTTCTACAACATAGGAAGGTTTTTCAAGTCCATAGGTAAACAAATCACCTTCCAATTTTCTGTCAAAAGTGAGAGAAGTCAAATTGTCTAAAAGCTCATCTACATAAATACTGTCAGCCTTGTAACTGACAGGACTTGTTATATACCAGTCATTTCCTTCTTTTTGAAAGGAAATTAAAGCCTTACCCTGTTTTTCTATCTTCAAAGAAGCTACATCTTCTTTTTTAAAAGTAAAAATTTTATTATCTTCCTTGACAGGCTTGCTTGTTTTTAACTCGTAAAAATAGTACCCTCCAAGAAGGACTAATATGAGCAACAATATGACAGTAGTTTTAAAAATTTTCATGCTGTTTTCCTCCTATACCACATGTATCCTCCCACTATCCACACTGCCAATGGGATGATGACAACTGTAGTATAAAAGAGCATAACTGCCTGTTTTCCTGTCAAAAAAATCTGATTGAACTCCAAAGATTTAGGTCTTATGGAAATCTGAGTAGTCTTATTAGCCAGCCAGTTAGCGGTATTCATAAGAAAATCCCTGTCAGCCTCCAATGTTATTATTTTGTCCGTAAACATCATGCTGCTGCCAACAAGTACCATTTTCATACCTGTCTTTGAATCAGATACCGCAACAGCCAAACTTAAAGGCCCTTTAATGTCTCCATTTTCAAACTTCATTGTCTTTGAACTAAAATTCGTCTTGCCCCAGGCTTTGTCACTAGTTGACAGCAATTGTTCAATTTTAATATTCTCAGCTGGCTTTTCCGCATAAGATATACTCCTTGCCATTGGCATTACTACATATAAATTTGAAAGGTCTAGTTTGTTCGTAATTGTGTGAAATTTATACTGCGGAACTGGTGACAATGGATCCATAAAATAATTTCTAGCAGGGTCTACAACTGCGTCATTGTCAAATTTCACACCCCAGGTAGATAAAAGTTCATTTACAGATTTTTCTGTTAAAGGACCGTATTCTGCTCCCATTGCAATGATTGCTTTGCCACCTTTTTCAAAATAAGCTTTTAGAGCCTGCATTTCTTTATCGGAAAAATCTCTGCGCGGGTTTACAATGACAAGCAAAGCTGTATCCTCCGGTATACCTCCTGCCTGTCCTATATTGAGGTCTTCCACATTGTATCCTTCTCCCTTTAAAGCATTTTTAAAGGTGACCAAGTAGTCAATACTATTTAATTCATCGTGCCCTTGAAGAATATAAGCTTTTAGCTTTTTTGTCTGAGTCACATCAATAATAGCCTGAGTAAACTGCTGCTCTCCATTAAATGTGGCAGTATTAGGTTCATTTCCAAATCCGAAAATATCATAGGAATTCACTACCTGCCTTTTTTCAGAAGGTCCACTCCCAGAGATAAAAAGGACTGTATCGTAATCGGTGATGCCGTATTTTTGCGCAATTGCTGGTTCTTTGTCAGGGTCTACGAAGTGAACACTTATCTCCTTAGACACGCTTCTATACTGGTCGAGCAAATTTTTGACCATCTCCTTTGAATCGGTTCCATCTTTGAAAAAAGCGTAAACCGTGACATCGGTTTTAAGATTTCTAAGCACTTGTTTTGTCTGATCCGAAAGGGTGTACTGCTTATTTTTGGTTAAATCCCATTTTACAGGTTTTTGTGCCACTATCACATTTGCAAGTATCAAAATAGCCAATAGAATAGCTGTCATTAAAAATGCATTTGTCCCATACTTCAGCCTAGTACTGTTCACCTTAATACCTCCTAACTCCAGCGTTTTCTATCTATAACTCTTATTGTGGCAAAGATAAAGAAGATAACTACGCTCAAGAAAAACACAATATCATTTAAATTAACAATTCCATTTTGAAAATTATTCAACCTATCAAAAAATGACAGACTCTTAAAAATTGCTTTTGCTTTACCAGTAAAAACATCTCCCAGCCAGCTTATTACCCAAAATACAAGTATCAAGGCAAATCCGATTACCCCTGCCACCATTTGATTCTCTGTAAGAGAAGAGGCGAAAAGCCCTATTGAAATAAAGGCAATTCCAGACAGGAAAAGCCCTATATAACCCGATATGATGGGCCCCATATCCGGTGAAGAGTATATTTTAAGGTAGAGAGGGTAAATAAATGTTATCACAAGCGTTATAAAGTACACAAAAACTGCAGATAAAAATTTGCCAATCACAATGTCAAAGACTGTAACAGGAGAAGTAAGCAAAAGCTGATCTGTCCCCATTTTCATATCTTCAGAAATTAGCCTCATCGTCAAAATAGGAGCAACAAACATAAAAACTGTCACCATACTTCCTAAAACAGGGCTTAGCTCAGCATAATGAGTAGTCAGCACAAATGTTGCAAAAAAGTATCCCGAAATCAACAAATAAAAGCCCATAAGCACATACGCGGCAGGAGAAAAGAAATAGCTCTTAAGCTCCTTCTTTAATATTTCTAACATCTTCATCGTAACTTTCCTCCTCTGTTGTAAGTTCAAGAAAGACCTCTTCCAAGCTGTATCCCAATGGTCTTAGTTCCAATATTGGGAGCCCTTCTTTGGCAAAGGCAAAAAATACATCTTTTCTTATATCTCTATCATTAGAAGACTCCACTGTAAGTTTTACCATCATATCTTCTTCAATTTCCGCTTCCACATTGATAACTCCGTCAATGTTTTCTACAGTCTTTACCACTTTATCATAGGGACCTTCTGCTTTTATGAAATATCTTCGAACATTTTGCAAAGCTATCGACAGGTTTTCTGTCTTATCCATTGCCACAATTTTCCCTTTGTTTATTATTATCACTCTGTCGCACACCATGCTAACCTCTGGCAGTATATGGGTACTCAAAATAATAGTGTGCTTTCCCCCCAATTTTTTTATTATATCCCTTATTTCTTTAATCTGCTTGGGGTCAAGTCCAACAGTCGGTTCATCTAAAACGAGGACTTCTGGGTCACCTATTATAGCTTGCGCAAGGCCCACTCTCTGTCTGTAACCTCTTGAGAGGTTTTTAATGAGCCTTTTCCTTACCTCCAGCAGTCCTACTTCATTCATTATTCTCTCCACATCTTCCCTTCTCCTTTTAGCGGGGACTCCTTTTATTCCCCCTACAAAGTGAAGGTACGCCTCCACCGTCATATCCAGATATAGAGGTGGTGTTTCAGGCAAATATCCTATATGCTTCTTCGCTTCAATTGGCTGTTCAACTATGTCATACCCTGCAATTTTTATGGTACCACTTGTAGGAGGCATGTAGCCCGTTATCATCTTCATAGTGGTCGTCTTGCCTGCACCGTTGGGCCCTAAAAAACCCACTATTTCACCTTTATCAACAGAAAAACTTATATTATCCACTGCTTTTCGCGTGCCGTATATTTTTGTCACATTTTTTAGCTCTACCATCATCCTTGTCTCAGTCCTCCATTTTACATAGTATGGAAATTATATCATGAAATTTTTAAAAATCTGTGTACAAACTGTTAAGACTTAGTTAAGACCGAAAAGTCATTAAAGAGGCATTTTGTGCTGACAAGAAGAAGACACAAAATGCCTCTTTAATTAACCCATCACGACAAGCACTCTAAAGACTTTATTTTCATCTTTAAGGGGTACAAATTTATCCACAGGTTCCCCATCTAAATAAATCTCTCTTACGCCTTTGTTCACTCTATCTGGATTTATCACCTTTATTACGTATTTGCTGTGGCCATGGGCATATTCTATCACAAAACTTTCCCAGTTTCGAGGAACGCAGGGGTCTACTGTGAATTTATCTCCATATTTTTTTAACCCCAGAATATGTTTAACTGCCACCCTGTACATCCAGCCTGCTGCCCCTGTGTACCAAGTCCACCCTCCTCTTCCCGCATGAGGGTCAACTGCGTACACATCTGCAGCCATCACATATGGTTCTACTTTGTATTTCATGCATTCTATAGGGGTCCTGGTGTGGTTTATTGGGTTTATCATGTTGTAAAGCTTCCAGGCTGTATCTCCATCTCCTAGCTCTGTAAAGGCAAGTATTACCCAGGCAGCTGCATGGGTATACTGCCCGCCGTTTTCCCTCACTCCGGGCACATAACCTTTTATATACCCCGGATTTAAATCCCCAGAATCAAAAGGCGGCGTCAAAAGCTTGATTATCCCTTCTTCTTCATTCACCAGATAATTCACGACCGCTTTCATGGCTTCTTTTGCTCTTTCTATTCTTCCGCCTTTAGAAATTAAAGCCCACGACTGTGATATAGAGTCGATCTTGCACTCCAAGTTGTTAATGGACCCGAGTGGAGTGCCGTCGTCAAAATATGCTCTTTTGTACCAACTGCCATCCCAAGCATTTTCCTCTATTGACTTTAAAAGCCTCTCTGCTTCCTTAATGTATTTTTCTTTTCTTTCAATATCTCCCATTTTTTCAGAGATAGAAGCAAACTTCTTTAGGACAGTGTATAAAAACCATCCCAGCCATACACTCTCCCCCTTCCCTCTATGCCCCACCTTGTTCATTCCATCGTTCCAGTCACCTGTTCCCATTAGAGGAAGGCCGTGTTCCCCAAATTTCAAAGCATAATCTATGGCTTTGACACAGTGCTCATACACCGTTCCTTTATGAGAAGAAATAGAGGGAACAGAATATCTCTCCTCTTCCTCTTCCTTGAGAGGAAGGTCTTCTAAATATCCCGCTTTTTCTTCTAATATTGCCCAATCTTCTGTCTTCTCTACATAGTCAGCTACTACATAAGGAAGCCATAGAAGGTCATCTGAAAATTTCGTCCTTATTCCCTTGTTTAAAACAGGATGCCACCAATGCTGTACATCTCCTTCTATAAATTGATGCTCACAAGCATTTATTATCTGCCTTTTTGTAAACTCTGGATTCAAAAGTACCACATTCATGGCATCCTGCAATTGGTCCCTAAATCCATATGCACCCCCTGACTGATAAAATGCTGAGCGCGCCCACAATCTACAGGCTATCGTCTGATAGGGTAACCACCCATTTACAAGCAAATCAAGAGATTTATCAGGCGTATTTACCGTGAGTTTACCCAAAATTTCCCCCCAAAATCCTTTTACCTTTTCTAGTTCTTTTTTACAGTTTTCTACTTTTGAATATTTCAAAGCCAAATCTTTTGCCTCTTTCTTCTCTTTAGCATGTCCTAACAGGATTGATATCTCTTTCTCTTCACCAGCTCCTATTTCTACAGAAAACTCAATTGCACTGCAAGGATCAACCGCCAGTCCTTCTGAATTAGAAAGAGTTTCATAGGAAAGAGCTTGAGGGCTACTTAAGTCAAAACCTACCCCTATAAACTCCCCTCTTTCGCTCTCATAAGAGTTTATCCCCTCTGATGTGGCTAGAAATGCTATTCTATTAACAAAATCTTCATTGTACACATTTCTTATATACAAAATCCTTTCTTCCTTATCAAATTCAGAAGCAATATACTGCGACGTAGCCTCATCCGTGACCCCTAGAACTGGCCTAATGTAATAAACTATCTGGATTTTTCTGCTATTTTTAGATGTGTTTTTTAATTTAATCAAATTTATCTTTACAGAATCTTCCTTAGGAACAAACATTGTGAGCCTGCTTTTTAATTCGCAACTTGCGCTTTCAAAAGTAGAATATCCAAAACCATGTCTTATATAGTAAATACCTGAATTTCCTGCTGGATGCGGAGTAATTGTCCATTTCTCTCCTGTAATTTCGTCTATTAGATATATCACTTCTCCATGAGGGTCTAAAACAGGGTCATTGTACCAGGGAGTAAGCTTGTATTCCCTGCTATTTTCTGCCCATGTATAACCTGCCCCCACCTCAGAAACCTGAAAACCAAAATTGGGGTTGGAAATTATGTTTATCCATGGCGCCGGACTGCTTTTCCCTTCCCATTTTATTACATATTCTTTTCCATCAGGGGTAAAACCTCCAAACCCATTGTAATACTGAAGTTCTATTTCTTCCAGCCCATCATCTCTACAGCTTGAAACTTTTTCTTGGAAGCTTCTAGGTTTTAATGCCTTTTTGTGAACTTTAACCATTATTTGGTCATAAATAGATTCATTTTTGCCGTCAAATTTGAGAGCTGCTACAGCGTTTAAAAGGTAGAAATCATCTTCTTTTAAGTTATTTTCTTGAAGCAAATATACTCCTCCATATTTTCCAAATACATCGTAAGCAAAGGTGGTATTTATAACCTCTTTTATTTTGTCGTTTAAAGGTTGCAAGTATCCGCTTTTGTCCTTGTTCACTATCACAAGGTCAATGTTTATGCCCTTCATCCTCCAGTATTCATAAGCTTTCAAAAACCATTTTACCAACTCTATCTCTTCCATCTTTTCCACTTCTAAAAGCACAATTGGCAAATCTCCCGAAATTCCATGAGCCCACAATCCCGATTGCCCTTTTGTGTTTTTCAGTATCATTTCTTCTCTCATTTTTCTTTGAGGGCTTGCAAAAATGAGATAGGGGAGCATTCTCTGAAATAATCCCAATTCTCTTGGCTTTAAGTTTATATACTCCAGTTCTACTCTGCTTCTAGTCCATGACATCTCAAAAGCTCTTTCTATAGCATTTTCCTCTTTATACTTTGAAACGATTTTTACTGCTTCTTCTTTTGTCTCTGTGATGGCCGAAATATACGCTATTTTCGCAACGCCCCCCGGCATTATTCTTATTCTCTTTCTCAGACTTACAATTGGGTCTAAAACAGCTCCTTCTGTGTTAGAAAGAGGCTGATCTGGCTCAAGAGCCAAAGGTTTTCTCACGCTTCTCCCTCTACCTATAAACTTAAGCCTATCCGTCTCAAACTGGGTGTCTCCCATCGCCTCCCCACTTAAAACCACGACTTTATGTAAAGCCCACAATCTAGACTTTTCTGGATCTCTTGGCCTTCTGCACACTATAATCGCATCCTCATCCTTCAAAAACTCCGTCTTTACAAATAGCTTGTTAAAAGCAGGGTGTGCTACATCTGAAGGCAAATCCATCAAACTTATCTCAGAAAAACTGGTAATCTCAAGTATCTGGGGGTATTTGCTGTGGTTTTTCAAAGTAAGCCTTCTTATCTCCACATCATCTTCAGGCGACACAGTAATCTCCAAATAACTATCTATGCCGCCTACTCTCTTAAAGTACTCAGCTTTGTCGGCAGAGAAAACCACCCTGTAATGCTGCCCTTTTTGATAAAAAGGCGCAAAAGTGGCTGACCACACCTCGTTTGAATCCACGTTGCGTATAAAGATAAATGTGCCGTAATCTTGAGCAATGTCTTTTCTCCACCTGTTTAGGAAAATACCTTTAATATTCTTGCTGTATCCTGTACCTTTCTCTGTAAGCATCACAAAATATTTGCCGCTAGAAACAATGTGCACCTCTGGAATCCAGCTTCTCGATTCTCCCAGAACTCTCACAAAGTCTAAATCTTCTTTTCGTATTTTTTGAATTTTCCTTGGTTCTTCTCTTTCTTCTCTAGTCATATCCAGATAGATAGGAGCTTTTTCTTGCAACAAAATTTGTGTAGCTTTCACTCTCGGATCTCTGTGAAATCTTTTTTGCATTATATTTTCATGTATAAAATTATCTATCGCCACAAAAATCATGCCTTGATGATGGGCCATAAAACTTTTGACAATGGCATTCTTTTTCCCAAAAGGCACCCTCTCCGGAGTGTAATCAATTGCCTCATACAATCCGTACTCTCCTTCTGCTCCTTCCTTTTTTAAAAACTCTATATTTTTCATAACTCCTTCTGGGTCAACAGAAATTGCCAAAATAGACCCGTAAGGAGCTACTACCTTGTCATGGGAAAGTCCTCTTTTCAGTCCCAAAATTGGAACACCAAAAGCCTTGTATTGATAGTTAAGGCTCATATCAAAGGCATAAAATCCTGACTCAGAAATACCCCATGGAATACCCAATTTAACTCCATACTCTTTTTGCACTTTTGCCGCAAAAGAATAAGTCTCATCCAATAAAGTATTTTCATAATTTTTCATTATCAAAAGGGGCATAAAATACTCAAACATCGTCCCTGACCATGAAACCAGTCCTTTAGACCTATTCGCCCTTGTAAGCATCCTTCCTAATTTAAACCAGTGTTTCTTGTCAACTTCTCTTTTGGCAATGGCAATAAAGCTTGCCTGTCTTGCTTCAGAAGCAAGCAAGTCATAATAGGACTTAGTAAGCTTTTCTTCCTCTACATTGTATCCAATAGAGAAAAGTTGCCTCTTTTCATCGTACAAATGCTTGAACTCTGTCTTTTCAATTATATCTTCAATTTCCTGTTTTAATTTCAATATCCTCTCTTTTAACTCCTCAATTTTTTCAACAGCTCTCTGTATCTGTTTTATCTTAAATTCAGGCAGTCCTTCCTTCTTTGCTCTAAAAGTTTCCTCCAGATATTTCTCATACACTTTTTTCAGCTCTTCAAAAGAATTGCATTCATTAAAAATTTCTCCATAACCTCCCTCAGCATCTTCAAATTCCAGCCACGGCATAAATTCTCTAATCTCATTTTTAAATTTTTTTACAATATCTCTTAGTCTTTCCTCCTCTACCTCTTCTAAATCATCTAGAATTTTTTTCCATGCAAGAGGGTCTATATCCCCTTTTTTGAGAAACTCCTCAAAGAGACTCTTATCAATTCTTTCAATCTTCAGCATTCTGACAGTATCTTTTAAACCTCTTAAAAACTCCAAGTCAATAACAGGCTTATCTAAAAACTCTTCCAAAGCCTCTTTAACGATAATCAAATATCCAACCAAATTACCGCTGTCCACCGTAGACACATAATAAGGTCTTAAGGGTTTAAGTGTGCGCGTGTCGTACCAGTTAAAAAGGTGTCCATTCCATTTTTCCATCTTTTTTATGGTATTTATAGTGTTTTCAATACGATCTACCATTTCACTGGTGGTTATGTACCCCAAATCCCTTGCACCAACAGTTGAAACAAGGTAAAGACCAATATTGGTAGGAGACGTCCTTTCTGCTATGCCGTTTGGAGGGTCTTCCTGAAAATTATCAGGCGGCAGGTAATTTTGAGCTTCTGTAACTGTATCTTCAAAAAATTTCCATGTCTTTCGCGCAATCAATCTCACCTCTTCTATATCCTCATCCAAAATAAATTTTATTTTGAGAAGGACAGGTTGACTTATGTAAAAAGCTACATAGGGTGAAAAAGCCCAGAGGAAAAATACTCCCACTGCAAAAATCAGAGCCCCAGGTTTAAAGTAAGCTGTTAAAAGGATTAATACCACTCCTTTTAGCAATACCACCCACATTCTCTTTACAAAGCTTATAAAATCATTTTTCAGCCTCTTTTCCATATCTGCAGCTGTTACCCATTCCAAAAGATTCCTCTTAGTTATGTACATCCTGCTAATAGTTCTTATTATGGCATCTGCCATAATATAGGCATTATATGGCAAAAAGATAAAATTAAGCAGTGCTTGGTAAAAAGCTGCCTCAACTCCCGTTATAACTGCCCTATGCCTTTTTTCTAAATACTGCCTTAACTGACCTCTAAAAATCAAATCAAACAGAGTAAGTATCACAGGAAAAAACACAGTTAAAGCAGCAACCGCTACCCAGAATAGAGCACTTGCTGGCAAAACTGAAAATCCAAGAAAAAGCATTACGATCAGAGAAAGTGAAATTAAACTCCTCCTCAGATTATCCATAATTTTCCATTTAGTTATCAAAGAAAGAGGGTTTCTTATCAGTTCTCCTCTCCTGTTCCTTATTTTCGACCTCAAATAAGGCAAAAGTTGCCAGTCGCCTCTTACCCATCTGTGCAGCCTCATCATGTAAGAATTGTACTTTGCAGGAAATCCATCTATCAATTCAATATCTGTCACCAAACCGGTCCTCACAAAAGACCCTTCTAGAAGGTCATGGCTTAATATGGAATTATCCGGTATAGTGTCCTTCAAAAGCTCTCTAAATACGTCGACATCAAATATGCCTTTGCCCGTGTAAATTCCTTCACCGAATAAATCCTGGTATATGTCAGAAGTCGCTGTGGTGTATGGGTCTATACCTCCTTCTCCACCGTATATCTTAGAAAATAAAGAGGCGTTAGCGCTTTCTATATCAACGCCAATTCTGGGCTGAAGTAGACCATACCCCTCCACTACAATTCCCTCGTCTCTGTCAATTATGGCTCTGTTTAGAGGATGCAGCATTGCTCCCACTAACTTCTTAGCCGTATCTATAGGCAAATTTGTATCAGCGTCCAGCGTTATTACATATTTGATTCCAAGTTTAGACACATCATCGCTTACTATGTAAAATGTGGTATCCTTCTCCCCTCTTAAAAGGTCAACAAATTCCATTAAAGCTCCTCTTTTTCTCTCCCATCCCATCCAGCTCTTCTGCATTTCGTTGTAAACTCTTTTTCTGTGGAAATAGTAAAATACCTTCTCACCATTTTCGGCATACTTCTCATTCAATTTTTCAATCTCTTCTAAGGTCGCTTTCACTATCTTTTCATCTTCAGGCATCACTTCAAGGGGAGCATCTTTGAAATCCCCTAAAATTCCAAAGTATAGATTTCTTTCCCTGTTTGCGTGATAATACACCTCCAAGTTCTCCACAAGCTCTTTTGCCTTCTTCTCATCCGGCAAAAGAGAAGATATGACGACAAAGGTCTTGGCATCATCCGGTATTCCATCTTTTAATTCAATTTTCGGCAGCATTACTGGCTTAAAAATGTGCATTAACACCCAGTTAGTCAGCTGAATTGAAATTTCACTTAAAGGAATAGCCAAAACCAAAGAAGATGCAAATAAGTTCCAAAAGCTACCCGTAAAATGGCGCAAATAACCAAGACTAATTATCTCGCCCAATGCAAAGAAAAGAATTATCAACCCAAAGTAGACAGTTGCCGGATTTTTCTGCCTTATCCTGTAAAAATCAAAAAATCTCCTCTTTTTATTGTTAAGCTTGCTCTCTAATATGCTTCTTCCTTTTCCTATGAGATAAAATCCTACGTGATTTATGTAACCCAGGTTTTCCCCCTGGTCAGCGACTTCCCTTGCGCATTCAACTGCCTTTTTGGCCACGTATGTCTCTGACACGTTGTAATACCTAGCCAACTTCTCTATTTCATGCCTGTAGTAATCTTTTGATTCGAAATCCATTTTTGGATAAGTACCATCAGGGTCCTGTTTTAAAACCTGTTCTACAGGGCTTAATGTCTCAAAAATCTCAGCCCAGTCCAATGAGGAGACTGTTTTTAAACTTACAATAGCATTACCTATTGATACCTGCCTTTTTGCCTGGAAATAGTGCGCCTTTTCAGCAATATCGTTTATGCTAGAATCATACTCCATGAGAATTTTCTCTAAGGTTTTTAGAATGTCTGAAGAATTGCTTCCTTCTCTCTTTATCCTGCTCACAAGATATTCTACAAACTGAAGAGGAAATCTGTCCACAACTTTTATATTGCTCTTTATTAGCTTCTTTACCTCTTCATAAGGCATCTCTTTTTCCATCAATGCTGATAATATTTTTTCTGCCTTTCCCCTTTGAAGTCTTGATTCAACAATTTCCTCGCATACTTTCTTTATCTTTTCAATCAAAGCAATGCGTATCATAAGGCTCAAAGCCCACAACTCAGAAGTAGTGAGCAAAGCCTTTTTCTGATATGCCTTTATGAAATTGATAATTCCCTTTTCCTCAATCTTTCCATCTGTGTGCAAAACAAGCTCAAAAGCCAAAGCGTACACTCTAGGATATCCTTTAAAAACGCCGCTTTTAAGAACCGGCAGGCCAGCGTAGTACTTTCTAGTCAGGCTTTTTCTTATCTCCTTCACCTGTTCTTCAATTACATAAAAATTGTCTAAAAGCCATTCTTCTTCTTGAGAAATATACGTATCTTTCTCTTTTAAAAGATTGTTCAAACTCCTGTACACACTTTTTATGTACTCATAATTTTTATTCATTCTAGGAACTAAAAGAAAGGAAGCTCTGTTTCTATTTGCTATTACGTGATTCTGAGCTAATTCCTCAGCGTGCTTTTCCATTTCTTCTGAACTTAAGATTATATCGTCAAACTCTCTCATTGAATCATCTACTTCAATCTTTTTACTTTTTAAGTAAATCCCTGCCAAAAGTAATATCAAAACAAATACCGCATACCACAAGGCCCGTCAACTCCTCCTACATCGCAGTTTTTATGCTAAAAATATTATTCCCCCAAAATTAACTTTTTAAAGCAAAAAATAAAAGCCCTACTAAAAGGGCTTTTCATTCCTCCCATACTTCTATATCTCTTAGCCACTTCGGAAAATAATTTTTAACTACTCCCTTTGCAACTCTGCCCCAGCCAGCTGGGAAATTTTCTGCTGTAAAAAGTATCCATCCATCTTCTTCGTCAAGTTCAAAGGTCTCTCCATTTAGATATTTTTCTCTCTGAAATTTGTCAAGCTCTAATACCCTTTTAATCTGGCTTGGCTTTAATCCCATAGCCAACCAGTGAGAAGGTTCAAATCGATTTTTTTTGAGCTCTCCCATAAGCCAGCCATGCCTGTAAATCCTTATGCCTTTTAATTCCGGCAGATCCAAAGGCACATGATACACAAAGTTATTGTCTACTTGAAGATTTAGTATCTCCAAATCTAAATCGAGATATTTATCTGCAAACTGATAAAAAAGCTCTAATTCTTTTTGATGTTTCTTTTTCTCAACTTTTCTCTTAAAATTTACATTCACATCTTCTCCATTCTTTTTGAGCTTTGCGATAAAATGTCCCTCTCCCCTTACCTTGTGAGGCCATAGCCTCATGCATTTTTCAAGTTCTTTAGGGCCGTCCACCCACTCGGGATGCCCTTTATCAAAAAAGTGACTTAACTCGCTTTCTACTACCTCAAATTCCGGGTTTTCTTCTAAAAACTTCTTTATGACCCCTTCGTTTTCTTCCGGCGAAAAAGTGCAGGTAGAATATACCAATACCCCCCCTCTTTTAAGCAAAGGTGCTACGCTTCTCAAGATATTTCTCTGAGTTATAGAACAGCTCAATACATTATTTAAAGACCATATTCTCCTAGCAGCAGGGTCTTTTCTAAACATTCCCTCTCCAGAACAAGGCGCATCTACTACTATTTTGTCAAAATACCCTTCAAAAGCTTGAATTAACCTCTCCGGCCTTTCATTTAAGAGAACTATATTTCTTATTCCCATTCTAGCCACATTTTCTTCTAAAGCCCTTATCCTCTTTCTATCTATCTCATTTGCCACAATAAGGCCTTCATCCCCAATTTTAGATGCAATGTGAGTAGTCTTTCCTCCCGGGGCAGCGCTCACATCCAAAATTTTCTCACCAGGCTTGGGATCTAATACCTCCACTACAGCCATTGCCGTAGGCTCTTGTATGTAATAAAGTCCTAACACATGGTACAAGTGATTCCCTGCTTTTTCTTCTTTTTCATAGTAAAACCCTGTTGGACACCACGGAATGGGTTCTATCTCAAAAGGCGCAATTTTTTTAAAATTTTCCACATCAATTTTCAAAGTATTTACTCTCAATCCCTTTTGAGGCTTTTTCTCATACTCCTTCAAAAAGGCTTCGTACTCTTCCTTTAAAAGCTCCTTCATCCTCTTTAAAAACTCTTCTTTGACCGGTACTTTCATCTCTTATTACCCCTATTTTTAAAACTTTATAGTTTCACCATTATTTTCAGCAGATAAAATTATTTTATCCAGTACAACTTGGTCTTTATAAGCCTCTTCAAATGTAGGTGTCTCCTCAAATACAATTTCACTTTCTACAATGTTTGTAAAAAAGTTTATAAGGCTTGCCATGTGCATATCTACCATCCAACCCAGTGAGTATTTTTCGGGGGGATAAATTGAATTCACATATTTGCTAAATTCACTTTTATTATCATAATCCCCTGTTATCTCTTTATTCTCTTGCTTTTTGTACAAAATAGCATATCTCGGGTGCTTTGTAGATATTTTTATCGACCCTTTAGTACCATAAATTTCAAATTTCGTCTCTTCCTCAATATCAGGAGATATTCTAGAAGCTTCCATGGTTCCCCAGCCTCCTCCCTCCAGTTCTACCTCTACACTTGTCCAGTCATCCACATCTACGCAATCGTAAATTTCTGAACCTTTCTCCACGGGTCTTTCTTTAAAATAAGTTTTAGAAATCGCCCTCAAAGATTTTATCTCCCCCAGCATGAACCTTACTGCATCTACAAGGTGTATCCCCATATCCAGTATAGCTCCACCACCAGAAGTGGACTTTTTCAATTTCCACGAAATAGGCCTTTTAGGGTCCATATATCCAGAGTGAAGCATCAAAGCCTTAAAATTTAAAATTTCTCCTATTTCCCCATTTTTAATCATATCCCTTGCCTGTGTTATAGCAGGCATAAACCTGTACATCAAAGCTGTCTGATGTATTAGTCCTTTCTTTTTTGCACTCTCCATTATATCATAGGCTTCCTTACTGTTTACCCCTATAGGCTTTTCAAGATACAAAGGTATACCTCTTTCTATGGTCTTCATGGCTTGTTCATAATGAAGGTAATTGGGAGTACATATATCAACAGCATCTGAATTTTCTAAAACTTCCTCTAAGCTCTTTGCCCCTTTTTCAAAAAAATGAGGTATGTCATTGAGGTTGTTTTTATAAACTCTTCCCAGTTTAACTTCAAAAGGAAGATTTTTAAATATAAGTGGCATTGAAAAGCAGGCAATAGCGTGAATTGATCCAATAAACCCAAGTCCAGCAAATCCGAGTTTTATCATTTTTTTGCTCACACAATCACTCCTTATTTTCTATAAAATCTACAAAATAATTATAGCACTAAAATATTTAAAAGGTAGCTTCTAACGCTACCTTTAGACTTATAGAGTTTCTCAGTCTACCTTTCCTATATACAGGCTGCCTCTTTTTTATCTTCTTCACTTTTTTCTATAAACTCAGAAATTATCGGCCCAATCTTGTCTATATCCACCAGAAAAGCGTCATGCCCCTGAATAGAAGAAATCTCTTCAAAGCTTCCTCTGCCCCCTACTGCATTTAGCTTCTTAATAAATTCAATCATATATTTTGAGGGAAAAATCATATCCGTATCTATCCCAATCATCAATACCTCTGCCTTAATTCTTTTTAAAGCAGCTTTCAAGCTCCCGTAGGGTTTTGTTATGTCGTGCTCATTCATAGCCCACAGGATGTAAAGATATGAGTTAGCATCAAAGCGGTTTATAAAGGAAAGGCCGTGGTAATCCAGATAATTCTCTACCTCAAAATTCATTCCATTTTTTGCCCTTCCAAATCTCACGTCAAAAAGTTCACCGCTTTTATAAGTAATCATTCCCAGCATTCTAGCAGTGCTCAAACCTTTATGAGGTTTTTCAGGTTTATCGTAATAATCTCCTCCGTAAAAATGCGGGTCATTCAAAACAGATTGTATGCCAACGTAATTATAGGCTATGTTAAGAGGCGTTAACTTATAATCCGCAGCAATTACAACAGCTTTTTTAACAATATCTGGATATGTCACTGCCCATTCCAGTGCCTGCATTCCCCCCATAGACCCCCCTATCACAACCTTTACTTCATCTATCCCTAGATAGTCCAAAAGCAATTTCTGCACTCTTACCATATCCCTTATATTAATTTTAGGAAACTTAAGCCCATACGGTTTTCCTGTAGAAGGATCTATAGATGAGGGTCCTGTTGTGCCATAGCAGCTTCCGAGAAAATTAGAACATATTACAAAGTATCTCTCTGTATCTATATACTTCCCCGGGCCAATCAAACCGTCCCACCAACCAGGATTGTTCTTCCCCGGATGCACTCCAGCTGCATGGGCACTGCCACTTAAAGCGTGTTCTACAAGTATTACATTGTCCTTTTTTTCATTCAATTGCCCGTAAGTTTCATACACAATTGTAAGCTCTTTAAAGCCATAACCGCTTTCCGTAGTAAAAACAGGATCCCCTTTTAAAGTAACTTTTTTCTCTTCTACTATCATTCCCATCCCCCCTTACTTTTGAGAACTGTAAAGTGCAAAATCCAGGTCTTCAAGAATATCCTCTATATCTTCAAGGCCAATAGAAAGCCTAATCATATCCTCAGTAACGCCTGAAGCCAATTGTTCTTCTTTTGAAAGCTGCTGATGGGTGGTGCTAGCAGGATGTATGACCAAAGACCTTACATCTCCTATATTTGCAAGATGGGTGAATAATCTTAAGTTCTCTATAAACTTTACCCCTGCCTCAAAGCCTCCTTTTATTCCAAAAGTCAAAACTCCACCCTGCCCTTTTGGAAGATATTTTTGAGCAAGCTCATAATAAGGGCTTGACTTAAGGCCAGGATAGTTTACCCAGCTCACAAGAGGATGAGAAGCCAGAAATTCTGCCACGCGAAGTGCATTATAACTATGCCTTTCCATTCTGAGTGCAAGTGTCTCAAGCCCTTGAACGAACAAGAAAGCGTTAAAAGGCGAAAGAGCCGCCCCCAAGTCTCTTAAAAGCTGCACTCTTGCTTTGACTATATAAGCCCTCTCTCCAAACTCTTTCACATACCTTATCCCGTGGTAAGAGGGGTCAGGTTCTGTAAGCTCTGGAAACTTGCCATTCGCCCAATTAAATTTTCCAGAGTCCACAATTACACCTCCGATAGAAGTACCATGCCCTCCTATAAACTTTGTGGTTGAGTGGACTACTATGTCTGCGCCAAATTCTATAGGCCTTGAAAGATATGGAGTTGCAAAAGTATTATCTACAATAAGGGGTATACCTGCATTGTGAGCAACTGATGCTATTTTTTCTATATCAGCCACATCAATTTTGGGATTGCCAATTGTCTCTACGTATAAAGCTTTGGTCTTCTCCGTTATTTTTTCTCTAAAATTTTCAGGGTCACTTGGATCTGCAAACTTCACATTTATACCGAATTTCTTAAGGGTAGAGGCAAAAAGGTTATAAGTCCCGCCGTAGAGATTCGTAGAAGCTACAATCTCATCTCCAGCCCCTGCAATATTTGTAACAGCTATAGTTATAGCAGCCTGCCCTGAAGCTACTGCCAGCGCTCCTACTCCCCCTTCTAATGCAGCCATTTTCCTTTCAAAAGCGTCTACAGTGGGATTCATCATCCTCGTGTAAATATACCCGTCTTCCTTTAGAGAAAATAAGTCTGCTGCATGCTGCGTGCTCTTAAAGGCAAAGGAGGTAGTTTGGTAGATTGGCAGCGCTACTGCACCAGTAGTAGGGTCAGGTTCCCATCCCTCATGAATTGCTATAGTAGAAAAACCGTATTTTCTCTTCATTCTTCCTCTCCTCTCTCCTAAATTTTTACATTACTTCTACCAAGTTTTCAAACTCGCTTTTCTCTTTGAAATTTTCTTCAGGCAAAACCTTAAAAACAGCCTCCAGTACAGCTACTTTTTCTAATTGCTCTTTTAACCCTTCCACTGTCCCGTTTACTTTCACTATAGCGGTAAAACTATTCCCACCAAATGATGACTTTTCAATAGATACCCAGTTTCTTTTTATAAGCTTTAAAACCTCTTTTAAGCCATATACATTGTCTTTTTTGAGCTTCAGCCTTATATAAAAGGTATCAGTAAAACTTTCTTCTCTAAAATTGACTCCTGTGACTTCAGATTTACTGCCCAGTTTATAATTGATAAGTATATCTATCAGATCAGCAACTATTGCATCTCCAGTGGGAAGTTCCCCTGCCCCTCTTCCTATAAAGACATATTCCCCGAAGCTACTTCCCCTCAGTATTATTGCGTTATTGACCCCTTTCACTTTTGAAAGCAAACTATTTTCCGGAATTAAAGTAGGCTCCACTCCTGCCGAAATATAATTTTTAAATTTCTTTGCCCATGCAAAAAGTTTAAACTCATACCCCAATTCTTTTGCTCTTTCTACGTCTTCCTCTTTGATTTCCTCTATCCCCTTCCGAGGTATAATTTCTACCGGGACACTTACGCCAAAGACTCTTTTTACAAGTATGCCAAGCTTAAAAGTTGCGTCAAAGCCTTTCACATCGTAATCAGGGTTAGCCTCAGCATAGCCCAATTCCTGGGCTTCATTAAGAGCTTCTTTATAGCTTTTGCCTTCTCCCATCTTTGTGAGAATGTAATTAGTAGTCCCGTTTACAATGCCACCAATGAAATCCATCTCATCTGTAATTTTTAGCCTGTCTATCTGATGAAGTATAGGTATGGCTCCACCTACACTGGCTTCGCACCTTAAGTACACCCCTTTTTCTGCTGCAATGCTCCCAAGCTCTTCTCCGTACTTTGCGATAAGCTCTTTATTTGCCGTAATCACATGCTTGCCAGAGAGAAGTGCCTTTTTGACATACTCATAAGCAGGAGAAATTCCGCCTATAGCCTCTATCACCACCTTTATCTCTTCATCCTCCAAAATCTCCCGAGGATCATTAGTCAAAAGCCCTGCTGCATCGACTTTTCTCTTTTTGTGCAAATCCTTCACAAGCACTTTCTTTATCTCCGGATAAAATCCCGTACTCTCCTTGATATATCTCCCTCTATAATTAACTATTTTAAATACTCCTGTCCCAACAGTTCCAAGTCCCATCAACCCAATCTTTACCCTCATTTTGCACCTCCAGAAAAATTTTTAGGCCCTCTTCAATGAGAAGAGGGCCTAGTAATCACAATTACTCGGCCTCTCCTCTCATCTCTCAGGCTGGGTAACCCCAACCTGCAGGAATTGGCACCAAGCACTTACGTGCCGGTTGCCGGGTTTCATCGGGCCAGTCCCTCCACCACTCTTGATAAGAGGATTGAGCCATTTTATTAAATTTTGCGCGTTGTAATCTATGTTATCACTTTGAAACTCTAAAGTCAAGAACTTTTTTTGTACTCTTTCTTAAATTTTTTCAAGGATACGAAAAAGATTTCCAAGCATAAGCTTCTGCTTTACTGTATTATTAAATTTTTAAATTGCAAAACAACATAATATACTAGCAAAAGAAATTGTATTCACCCAGTATAAAAGCTCACTTTTCATTTTAACAATATATAAATCAATTACAGGCTTAAAGCCCGTTCCAAGTAGCTCTAATGCAAAAATAAAGACAAATACTTTAAAAGCCCTAATGAATACTTCCTTTATATTCTCATCTGCCTCAACATCCTTGGTAAGCTCACCCATCCCACTTTCTCTTTTTGCAAAAAATGTTCCTATCAATCCTAGAGCTAAAATTGCAATTATTATATCCAGCACCTATTAATCGTGCAAGATAAAAAAGTCAGCATGCAATTTAGATACAACAATAGTAGCCAATGGTTCTCCTACAGGCGTTAAAGCAGCACCAAAACCTATGGAGAAACAAGCAATGACAAATTAAATTTATTTTATTTTTTCTAGAAAGAGGCAAATAGTTTACCACCTCAACCAAAACCAAAGATGCAATTATTGCTGTGATAATACCTGACATAAGCCCAAGAACAACAATTATAATAAAAGCAAAAAGTCTCAAAGATATTTCATCAGTAATCTTTTCCACGCAGTTAAGTCTATATAATTGTGTAAAAAGGGGTTGAGCCATTACCCACCCTCTATCCCGAAAATAGAACACTGCCGAAAAAGACAAAAAAACAATAACTATATAAACCCTATAGCATTCCGCTTCAAAAAAATTACTCTATAGGTCTTACGAGGCATTGTGTTAAATTGTGTATACAAACCTTACACTGCATTCTCCACGGTGACTTTTAATCCTAATGCCTCTAATTTCTTGATGGATTGTCTCACAATTGCTTCTTTCTTGCGTTCTTCGTAATAGTTTACTCCTAACTCATTATATCTCTCTTTTCGCTTTAATAAATAATACACAATCGTAAGAATACTGTGAGCTACAGCAACTGCAGCGCGATTGGCTCCTCGCCGGGCAGCTATACGGTGATACTGCGCTGATAAATATGTATCTTTCGTGTGAGCAGCAGCTCTTGCAGCTTCTACTAACACAGACCGTAGTTTTTCGTTCCCTTTTCGTGTTCTACCCGATTTTCTTTTCCCTGCACTTTCATTGTTACCTGGAGCTACTCCTGCCCAAGAGCAAAGATGAGCAGCTGAAGGAAATTGGTCCATGTTTGTACCAATTTCAGCTATTATGTGTTCAGCTGTGCGTCTGCCCACTCCTGGAATAGTGTCTAAACGCTCCAGGTCCTCCTCAAAAGGGAGCATTCGCCTCTTTATCTCTTCATCCAATAAGGCTATTTGTTCATCGAGAAAATCTATATGTGCCAGCTGTGTCTTTAACATTAATCTTTGATGTGGCCCTATTAAACCATTTAAAGCTTTCTTTAGTTCTTCTTTCTTATTCTTTAATCGTTTCTGAGCCAATTCGGATAAAATGGCAGGATCTTCTTCTCCATTAATTATAGCTTCAATCATCGCACATGATGATTCCCCCAGTATATCTGTAGTTACAGAAGCAAGTTTAATATTTGCTCCCTCTAATACTTTTTGCATCCGGTTTATTTCTCTGGCACGTTCTTCTATTAAGCTCCGTCGATATCTTATTAATTCCCGCAATTCCCGCTGCTCTCTTGAAGGAATATAACTGCCCTGCAGTAAACCATGCTGCAATAATCCTGCAATCCACTCCCCATCCTTTACATCCGTTTTTCTGCCCGGTACATTCTTAATATGATTAGCATTTACTACCATTGGATTGAGCCCCTCAATCTCAAGAATGTTGTAAATGGGCTTCCAGTAAGAACCTGTACTTTCCATCGCTACATGTGTACAACTTTTACTTTTAATCCAGTCCACCATAGCTAGCATATCTTCAGTCATTGTGGAAAATGTACGTATTTCTTTTTCTTCTGGTGTAATTACACAAGCTACTACAGTCTTTTTATGAATGTCTAAGCCACAACAGCGTGGATATATAACTTCCATTTGTATCATTGTCCAGCGGCTTTTAGATTTGAAGGGCTGGTGCAACAACCTCTATCGATTATTCTATCCCGCGTGCTTCCATATTGGAGCAACAGTCTGTGGTGCACCCGGTCGTTGTGGTTCAGTCTAACCATCGAGCTCGAAACATCAAAATAAAAACGACCTGCCTTCACCAGCCGCTAAAAAAATTATACTAGATTTTATGAGTATTTTCATCCTCTGCTGGTGATGCTTATTGCATCATGAATGTCTAACCAGAGGAATTCTACACAAAAATTTGGACTTGACCTTTCCACGCCAATTCTTAATTTTTCCTTAAATAATGTAAAAATCAATCTTGCAGTTGAAACTGCTAAGGTTATTGATGAAACTTATATTAAAATCAAAGGTAAGTGGCATTATCTTTTTGCGGTTTGTGATTGCTTAAGGAGCTTTATTCTCTTAAAATATCTTTTTAAAAATGAAATGGAATCTGTCAGCATCTTTGTAAAACGGTATTTTAATGCTGCTGTAAGATTTGTTCAAGTTGTTCAATGGTGGGTATACCCTCAAAGACTTTCTTACCATCCAGTATCCAGGCAATTTTACCACCTTTTATATTGTATTTAAGGAGATAAAGAAAAAAGAAAAAATTCCTCGAATCTACAACCTCAACCTCGATTTCTGGGTGGTTTTTATAAAGATATTTCAATACTACTGATAAATTTACAGGGTCATCCGCCGATGGGTGGACGCTAAAGTCTTTTACTTCTCTTAGGTCTACAACACAACATCCTGTAGTATTGCTAAAAAATTCAGCAAAGACCAAGAGGCGCCGTTTAGCGCCTCTTTTTTTAACATCATTCATATACTTACGCCTTCTCCTCCTCTTTGTTTTTCTTAATTAATGCTAGGTAAGCTTCCACAACCAGCCAAACAGCCAACACAATAAGTATTATAGAAACAATTCCTAATGGAAGTGTAGGGCCACTAAGATTAGCCTTGATTAGCAGTATCAATGCTGCCAAAGTTGTCACAATCATAAACACCATGGGCAAGCCAGTAAACCAAGCCGGTTTCTTCAATCCCTTCATTATGTAGGCTGTTATGCCTAATAATGCTAGACCTGCTGTTAATTGATTAGCTGAACCAAATACCGGCCAAATGAGCTTCCAAACTGGAGTTTCACCACTTTTCATAAATACTAATACCAAAGCTGCCAAAACCGTAATGAGTGTTGCAGTATACTTATTAAGTTTACCTGAGGTTAACTCTTGAAGCTGATACCTGCCTAAACGCGTCGCAGTATCCAGTGAGGTAAGTATAAATGTGTTAATAGCAAACATTCCAAAGGATATACCAACTTTTTCTGGCAAACCAAATAAACTCCAAAACTTAGCAAAACCGACACCGTAAGTGTACTGTGGATTAGGTGGCAAACCTTCAGCAGGAGACAAAATTTTACCAGCCATTATTACAGTAATCAAAGCTATAACAGCAACTACTCCTTCTAATAACATACCTCCATAACCAATAAGCTTAGCATCTTTTTCATTTTTCAGCTGTTTTGCCGTTGTTCCACTGCCCACCAAAGAGTGAAATCCACTAATCGCGCCACATGCAATGGTGATAAACAGGATGGGCCACAGGTAGTTACTACCACCTGCATACCAACCTTTAAAAGCCTCTAAGTTTACAGGATACTTGCTACCGCCAAATAAGATACCTATCGTGCTGATAAGCACACTGAAATACAAAAACCAGGAAGAAAGATAATCTCTAGGTTGGAGTAATAACCAAACAGGAAGCACAGAAGCAAACGAAATATAGACAATTAATATCCAACGCCATGTATTAACATCCAGCTTGAACACAGATTGCACCCACGGTGAATAGTTGCCCCAGAAAATTGCGCCTATCAGAAATGGAAGCATAATAACAGTGCCCCAGCCCAAGGATAAATTGTACTTATATACCAGCAAGCCGAAAATGACAGCCATTACTATATACAGAACTGCACTGAAAGCAACAGCAGGGTCCCCAGCAAAAGAAGTAACTGCCAGTTCCAAAAAAGCTGCCACCACCAGCACTAATGCAAACCAAGCAAATGCATTGAATAATACTTTGGCCCGTTTACCTATGTAGCGGTTTACCAGTTCTCCTACACTAAGACCTTTGTGCCGTATGGAACCTACAATAGCACCCATGTCATGAACACCGCCAAAAAAGATAGAACCAATCACAATCCATAAATAAGCAGGAAGCCAACCAAACATGGAACCAGCTGCAATAGGTCCAACTATGGGGCCTGCACCTGCAATACTGGAAAAATGGTGCCCTAAAAGAATCATTGGATGAGTTGGTACATAATCGATGCCATCGTACAATTCGTAAGCGGGAGTTTTGTTGTTATTATCCAAGTTATACAGTTTTTCTTGCCATCTCCCATACAACCAATAAGCTAGGACAAACAATAATACCGCCACTACAAATAACGTTAAAATCACTTTAAAACCCTCCTCACTATTATATATTTCTAAAGCCCTTAGGGCTTTAGTGCTTGTTTAACCTCTCTCCTCATATCGTCAAATAACCTTTCTGTACCCTCCAAAAAACCAATGTACGCCCATCCCCTCAACCCAAACCAAAAAGACTTCCTACTCATTTTCCCTTGACCAGGTAACAAAAATCTCTGCATCATTACGTCGGGAATAGGCTTAATTAGCGGCACAAGCTCATCCACCGTTAAATCTACTACAATAAAATCCAGCAACTTATAATCAGCAATTTTTCCTAGTATTCCACTCTTTTCCATGATAAAAACTCTTCTGTATAAACGGTGTCCCCTAAACTCATGGGGTTCATAATAAAACTCTCTCAGTTTATTTTCATCTAAAATCAATTTGTATTGCATTTCGTCCTCCTCTCACTTCCTTTCTTGCTTGCTATAGTTCTATTATAGTAGTTTTAACGTATACATGATTTATCTAACAAAAAATCATTTTCCCATTTTTCACATACTACCACGATTTTCTTGGTAAATTCTTCTATTACAATTATATATTCTGTGTCATTTTTCAAATTAATTCAGCCTAAAACATATAAAATTTTTCAGATTAAATAATCTTGTGATAAAATTAATGCTAAAGGAAGATGAAGAAGTAGTTTACCAGGCACAAAATGAAATCAGTTTATGAGAGGAGTAACTTTCGCTACTCTGAATTTCTATTATATCTCAATTAACCTAAATTGTCAATAACCTGTTTTGGCGGTATGCTCTTGGAAAGTGAAAAATTTTTTAAAAAAACTGTTTTAATTTGATAAGTAAATGTTTCCTCGGTCTTATAAAAGACTATTGTAATTTGAAAATGTTCGAAGTTTTAGCACAAAAATAGATTAATTCTATTTTCATTAATGGTTGTGTTTTATTAAGCATGGAGGCTTACTCCTGAAGAAGCCTTGGAAATTGTAAAAAAAAGCAAAGAGGAAAACTGAAAATATTCTTGGGATACGCTCCTGGCGTTGGAAAAACTTATGCTATGTTAAACGAAGGAAATAGGCGTCTCAAAAGGGGACAGGATGTCGTAATAGGCTATGTAGAAACCCATGGAAGAAAGGACACAGAAGCTCAAATAGGAAATTTAGAAATAATACCTCGGAAAAAAATTGAATATCACGGTATGATATTGGAAGAAATGGACGTAGATGCTATAATAGCACGAAAACCCGAAGTAGTTCTAATTGACGAGCTAGCCCATACCAACGCTCCTGGTTCAAAACACAAAAAGAGGTATGAGGATGTCCAAGAAATTCTGGAACACGGAATAAACGTGCTCACTACCCTAAATATACAGCATATAGAAAGCTTAAACGATATAATTCAGCAGATCACAGGGATAGCAGTAAGAGAAACAGTACCTGACAGCATAATAGATAACGCAGATGAAATTGTAGCAGTAGATTTAACTCCAGATGCTCTGATAAACAGACTAAAAAGAGGGGATGTATACCCCTTAAGTAAACTGGATGAATGTCTTTCTAATTTTTTCAGAAAAGGCAATTTAAGTGCTTTAAGAGAATTAATGTTAAGACTCACCGCTGAAGAAGTAGACCTGGAGTTAGAAGAATACATGAAAGAGCACGGAATAGAGGATACATGGGAAACAAATGAGAAAATAATGGTATGCATAACGCCAAATCCTCTATCTAAAAAACTCATACGAAGAGGTGCAAGAAGGGCGAGAAGATTTAAGTGTGACTGGGTTGTCGTATACGTGGACTGCACTCATTTTTTGGCACCAAAACTTACTGAAAAAGACAAAGAAGTTTTAGAAAGTCATTTTATGCTCGCAAAGCAATTAGGTGCAGAAGTTTATACCTTAAGAGGAAAGAGCGTCTCCGATGAACTTTTGAAGTTTGCTAAAAAAATGCACATAACCCAAATAATAATCGGACACTCTCAGAGGTCATGGCTTCAGACCTTGTTTAGAGGCTCTACTGTAATAAAATTGATTAAAAAAGCTAAAAATATCGAGATACACGTAATTCCTTACACAAAATAAAAGCTCAAGGGGTAATGAAAAATGCAGAACAAATTTGGATTTTCCCTTTCAATTTTTCTGTTCACATTAATTCTCACCATGACAATGGTTCTATTTTTCCATAAACCACCTTATATTCCTCTTTTTATAAGCTATATGTTTACATTTTTTGCTTTATTAAAATACTTCTCCGCCAAGGAACTACTAAACATGTCCCTAAAAGGTGTAAAAAGAGGGATAAACGTGATGATAATACTGCTTCTTATAGGAGCACTAGTCGCACTCTGGAAGCAAAATGGAACACTTCCAGCCCTTATATACTACTTTTCCCGCTTTTTAAAGCCACATGGATTCCTTTTGACCTCTTTTGTCATCACCTCAACAATATCCATGATTCTGGGAACCGCTGTGGGAACAGCCAGCACCATTGGAATAGTAATAATTGGACTTGCTCATGCCTTTGGATACCCTCTCCCTGTAGTGGCTGGTGCTGTAATTTCGGGTTCTTTCATAGGAGACAGAACATCCCCTTTGGCAGGAAATGTAGCTCTTCTTTCCGATATGGGAGAAATACAGCAGTACAATGTATTAAAATCCCTGTTTAAAACGGCAATTCCTGTATTTACAATTACAGCTTTTTTGTACTACCTCTTTGACTATCATTTAAATTTTTCTGCCAAATATGACATTAGCAATCTCTTCACAATAATAGTACAGAGCTATCGATTAAGTGCAATATTATTCATCGCACCGCTCACAATAATAATATTGGCCCTTTTTAGAATCCCCACAAAGACAAACCTTGCAATTGCTGTATCAATTTCCTTCTTAAGTTCAATAATTTTGGGGTACTCCCCTCTTGACTCATTAAAAGTAATTCTTACAGGAAATACCTTTTATTCTCCTGAATTTAAGTCCATTTTTAGCGGTGGCGGAATGGTTTCAATCCTCCCAATGATAGGAGTAGTAACCTTCGCTACTGCTTTGGCAGGAATATTAGAAGATACAGGAATAATAAAAAGCGTATTTCAAAGCATAGATAAAATTAAAAATTTCAAACTTGCCTATTTAGTCACTATGCTTTTAAGTACTCTCATGGCAGTAATAACCTGCAACCAAGCTTTATCCGTAATTTTGCCCTCGCGAATAATGATAAACGTATATGAAAGATTAGAAATTGCAAGAGAAGAAATGGTAAGAGCCATAGCAGATTCTGGAATGATACTGGCAGGAATAATACCCTGGAATTTGGCAGCCATGCTACCTGCTGCAGTATTAGGAGTAAAAGTAACTGAATATTTGCCCTATGCATACCTAAACCTTTTATTTCCCCTCTTATCAATAGCTTTTGTTTTTGCAAAAGACGCAAATGAGTTGATAAAATTTTATCAAAAATTTGTTGAAAAGGGCAGAAATTTATTGCAAAATTAAATATGTGAAGTTTAAAAACAGGGGGGAATAAAAGGCTATGGTAGATGTAATAGAACTAGCTGCTCATTTAATGGCTTTATCAGCTCGAACAGCTCCTAAAGCCACAGGAAAAGATTTTATCAAAACAAAAGTTGTAACAGGAGACGATTTGATTCGACTTGCAGAAGACATGATAAAATACGGTGAAGAGACAGGTAAAAGAAATTTTGACAGGGACGGAAATAACGTAGCAAAATCCGGCGCTGTCCTGCTCATATCTTTAAGCAACGCACAAAAGGTAGGTTTAAACTGTGGAGCCTGCGGATACGATTTTTGCAACGACATGCCAGATTTTAGAAAAGGCGCGGAATTTGACGGTCCCATATGCGCCTGGAGGTTAATCGACCTTGGAATAGCAATAGGTTCTGCTGTAAAAACTGCAAGCATTTTAAATGTGGACAACAGAATCATGTACAGAATTGGGGTGAGCGCCAAAAGGCTTAAAATGATTGAAGGCGAAATTGTAGTGGGAATACCTCTTTCTGCTACAGGCAAAAACATATATTTCGACAGATAAAAATTCCCCTCTCGAAAAGGGGAATTTTTTCTCACATATTTTTGAACCCTTCACCCAACACCTCATGGGCAGTAGAGAGTATTACAAAAGCAGAGGGGTCAATGCTTTTTACCAAATTTCTCAGTGTAGTAACCTCTCTCCGGGTAACTACACAAAGCAGCACATTTTTCTCTTGCTTGGAATATCCTCCTCTCCCTTTAAGCTCTGTAACACCTCTTTCCATCTCCTCAAGTATAGACTTTGTGATTTCCTCATACTTGTCAGAAATTATTATGGCTATTCTTTCGTCCCCACTGCCTTCCTGGATTAGGTCAATTACTTTGATAGTGATAAACTCTGTAGCAAGAGCATACAAAGCTAGCTCAGGGCTAAAAACTATCCCTGCCATGGTAATTATTATAAAGTCTATGATGAGTAAGATTCTTCCTACGCTCAAAAAATGAATGTACTTGTGTAAAGTCATTGCCGCCATGTCAGTGCCACCAGTAGTAGCGCCATATTTTATGACAATGCCAAGTCCAACCCCCATTATTATTCCGCCGTAAACTGCTGCCAGCATTGTATCATGGGTCAAAGGCTTCAAAAAAGCGAGAGCATCTATAGAAACCCCCAGCAAAATCGTAGAATAAAGGGTTTTCGCTCCAAACCCTGTCCCTAAAACTTTTGTAGCAATTAAAAAAAGGGGAATATTAATAGCCAAGGTCACAGCTCCTATGGGCCATCCAAACAAGTGCTGCAATACTACTGCAAGGCCACTAACTCCTCCAGGTGCAATCTTATTAGGCGCCAGAAATAAATCTAAAGAAAGGGCCACAAGAATTGTACCTACTGTCACCCAGAAAAAATCTATTATTACTTTTTTTGCAGTAATCTTCCTCATATTTTCCTGGTTACCCAAACTGTACAAAAATCTACAGTTTAGACAGCTGGGGTATTTATAGTCCGCCCTTCAGACTTTCCCAGCCCCAGCAGGCGGTTTTTGGGAAAGCCATAGCCCCTGCCCCAAGAAGCAGGAACTTGCGCCCTTAAGGGTCTCTCCACTTACCCTGAATTAGTAATTCTTTCAGGGTAGAGAAGTCTCTTTTTACCTTCTCAGGAGAGAGTGGTGTTACCACCGCTACCTTGAGAACTTGCCAGAAATCATTGGCACTAAAACTTGTTCCATACAGAGGTCTTAGCACCTTTCCTGACTCACTCTCAAGGCTTTGTAAAAATTTTATTGCTCTGTTTATCTCTTTTAAGTGCCTTTTCTTCAAATACTTGTTTTTGACAGTATTTTTTACATGCTTTTTTAATTCTTCTAATTCTTCTACAGTCAATGTGTTGAGAAAGTTTATATAGTTATTCGGTATTTTTTCTTCTTTGCCCAACCCTCTTCTTGCTATTACATAGGCTGCTGATATATCTTTTGTTATCATGTACTGCGGAGAATATTTTAACATGCCTATTATTGATGTGTAAGAAGGGTCTACTTCTATTACTTCTATCCCTTCTCTTTTTGCCAGAGTTTTTATTTTTGAAAGAAGGGATTTATAGCTAAAGCTGTGCCTTATCCTTCTTGATTTCCTCCCTGAAAAGTCTCCTCTTTTGCCTTTTTCTTTTATGTCTAATTCTTCAATCACTATTGCCTTTCTTTTCTCTTTTGCTATTTTTACTATCTCATGAGCATACTGCCATCTGAAGTATTCTCTTTTGTCTTTACTGCCACTTGATAGTTCTGGCATTGGTATATTCCCATAGCTTATTAAATTACCTTTTTCATCTACTTCTGCCCATGATATGTTGTCTGGATATGCATTTACATCTATTCCTATGACTCCTTTGTCAGTTGTTATTTTTATTTTCGGATATTCTTCTTCTATAGCAAAATAGGCGTATATATTGCCATTTTTAAGTTTTAATTCTACAGAGTAGGGTATATTTGATTCCGCAATTTTCTGAAGGAGTTCTTCTCTGTTTTTATTCTTTTTCCATCCCGCTTCTATTTTTGCATATACATATTTTCTTTCTCCCACGTTTATCCTTAAGAAAGTGCCATTTTCTTTTACTTTTATCCTTGTGTTGAGATTTCCTTTTTTGCTCTTATCCCCTCTTGAATATAGATTTCCTTTTCTTTTTTCTTGCCACTTTGTTTTTAATTTTTGATATTCCTTCCCATTTATATGGCGATTTTGAAGTTTTTTAAATAAGTCTCTTCCTCCAAAAATGACTTTCTTTGGATTATTCCCTAATTCCTTGGAGGATTCTAATACGCTTCCTGCTTTCATTATTGCGTCATCTACATATCTTGAGTTTAACTCAAAAGGTTCCTGAAGGTCTCTTTTTAGCGTTTTTCTGTCATGGCCTTCTAGAAGCCTTTTATATGCATATCTCATGCAGGAAGACCATCTTCTCATTAAGTCTAATACTGTTTGCTTGTCCTTTTGATTTAGAAAAATGAGTTTAGCCTGTATCACTATCATGTTTTTTATCGCCCCTTTGTCCGTAAATTCTTGCTGCGAAAGATGTTACTATTGCTATTAAGATATTTAAAGTATTTAAAGCCAAATCTCACTAGCCTATCAGGATATTCTATTACAACTTTTTCAACTTCTCCTCTTTTTATCTTGTTCAAAAACTTTAATAACCCCCTTCTATTTTCATTTACTCCACTTGCTATTTCGGATATAACTTCATACTGCCATCCTTTTGAATTGGCATATTCTTCTAGCCTTCTAATCTGATTCTTAAGATATTCTTCCTGTTTATTTGTAGATACTCTTGCATACAAAACTACTTTTGGTTTTGGTTTTTCTTCTAGTATACCTAATAACTTCATTATATCCTCTTTCTTGTACCTTCTTCTCCCTTTTGGTGTTCTTACTGGAGTTATTAATCCTTCTTTTTCCCAATTTATTAATCTAATTCTACTTATATCGTATAACTCTTTAACTTTTTTTATAGTTAGTAACTTTTATTATCATCTAATTAAAATTGTTTTACTATTAATTTCAACTGTTTTGAACCTCCTTTGCTTAAAAATCTCCTTTTAATCTAGCTAAAAGCACTTTAAAAGCAAATTTGGGAAGTGCTGACATCCTTTTATAGCGCCAGGGCTCTTGTATCAGACGGTATAGCCACTCAAGTCCAAGCTTTCTATAAATTTCTGGTGCTCTTTTTGCTTTGCCTGCAATAACATCAAAGCTTCCTCCAACCCCCATGGCTATCTTCACTTTAAGCTTCTCCTTATTTTTATATATCCACTTCTCCTGCTTAGGAGCTCCTAATGCCACAAAAAGCACCTGTGCAGCCCTTTTATTTATGTCTTCAATGATGTTTTCTTCTTCTTTTTCATTAAAATAACCGTGATGAAATCCAACTATTTTAAGAGAAGGGTAAAGATTTTTTAAATTACTTTGTGCTTTTTCAACAACTTCCGGTTTTGCTCCTAAAAGATATATCGAAACATCTTTATGAGATGCCCATTTTACAAATTCCATCATCAGGTCAAAACCAGCAACCCTCTCTTTTAAAGGCTTATTGAAGACCTTTGAAGCAAACACTACTCCACTGCCATCTGGCACATTAAGGTTAGTCTCATTCAAGATTTTTTTATACTCTTCGTCCTTCTGAGCCATCATTATGATCTCTGCATTAGGAGTTGCCACTATGTGAATCCTATCCTCTTTAAGATAACCTTTTAAAATTTCAACTGCTTCGTTCATTGTAACCCTATGTATTGGTACTCCAAATATATACAACTTATCCATATTATTACACCTTCACTTAAACAGTATTTCAAAATTCATTTCTGCTTTTTTCTTTAATTCCTCCAGATAATCAGCCATCTTTTTCACGTAATCTTCTCTGTTTTTCAAAATGTCCCCCACTCTTTCTAAAATAGACTCTGCTGTAAATGAATTTACATCCCCTACGCTCTTTTCTCCTATAGAATGAAGAAAACCGTCTATTTTTGGGTCATAAGATATTCCTACAAAAGGAACTAGCGATATAAAAGCGAAAATCAGAGAATGAAGCCTTATGCCGATTAAAAACTCGCTCCTTTTTATAATAGCCAGAATTTCTTCTACATCATACTTTTCTGTTAAAATATCAGAAGGCATTTTCATGTAAGTGGCAATCCTGTCGCTTTCTTCTATATCTTCATGATAAAAAGGCAAAAAAACGATTCTGTATCCGTATTCCTCCGATATGAAATCTGCCGCCCTCGCCAGTTCTACTCTTGAAAGCTCGAAATTCCCCCATTCCCTTGGGCATATCAAAAGGTATTCTTGAGAAAGAAGGTCTATTCCCTCTTTTTCAAGAATTTTTTCAAACACCCTGTCGTCAACTTCTTCAAGAGGAAAATTTATCGCAAAATCAGCTGCAATTTCAACTTCCCTTTTAATCCCTAATTCCTTCAGCAAAAACTCATAAGAGAGCTGATCTCTCACTGTTATCCCATCTACTTTATTCAAAACAATACTAGCAAGCCATCTATCAAATTTTTTCTCTACAGGACCTATTCCCTGCCCTACTACATACACTTTCTTCCTTAAAAGTTTGCCCAATATCATTATCCCAAGATAATACCACAGACTTCTGCTACTAGTTTTATCCTGGATAAGACTTCCACCACCGCTTAACACTACGTCTGCTCTTTTTATTGCCCGGAAAATCTCTTTAAGAGAATTTCTGTTCGCAGCTTTGACTTTGTACTTCCTGCTGGTTTCGATAGGTTTATTAGACAGAACTGTTATATCCTCTACCCCTCTTTGCTTTAACCCATACACAATGCATTTCAAAACTGCTTCGTCACCTATGTTGTCAAACCCGTAATACCCTGATATAACAGCTTTCATATCAATACTCCTTTTTTGTATTTTTTAAAATCTTGCTTAACAGCCAGATGCCAATCAATCCAATTAAAGCCCCCAGAACCCATGCAAACAAAGTCCTCTTTATAGCGATGATAAGCACACTTTCCACATGACTGAAGGTATTGGTTATGGACAAAATACCAATAGAGCCCAAAAGTCCTGCTACAAAAGCCCAGCCATTGAATTTTTTCAAAGCAGTGTAAAGGCCAATTAAAAGCGCAGGGTCTCCGATTAAAAATTCTTTTGTGCGAGGCCTAGCAATTAGAGTATGTTCAAGAAAGTCTCTGAATTTAAGCTCAAGTTCAGTAGGTTTTATTATTGGCTCATTGCCAGTTCTAGATATGTAGAGAATTCCTGCTACCGCAGCTATCACAAAAGCCATCACATGCCATACTTTCAAGTCCAAATCTAAAAACTCCTTAATTTTGCTCCAGAAAGCCTTAAAATTGTGAGTCTCATACACTCTCCATATGTAGTAAAAAACATAGAATATAAGCGGTAGTATAAATGAAAATTTCACACCTCTAAAATAGTCAATTTTTAACATGTACTTGCTGTCTGCCATTATAGCTCCTATGGACAAAGCTCCAGCAAAGGATATCGCAAGGGAAATAAAAAATATCTTTAAAGCATGCCAAACAAAATTATTTTCTCCTTTCCCTTTTAAAAACTCATCCAACCTGTTTACATAATAAGCTATCCCTAAAGAGGGAAATACTATAGAATAAGCCAAAGCAACTGTTTTTACACCCAAATCGTTGAATCTGCTCATCAAAATCCCTGAAACGCCAATTACACCTATTATCCCTAAGATCGCTAATACCCTTCTACTCACACCAAATAATTCTAGAATTAAAAGCCCAGCTGCAACAACTCCCAAGCTGATAAGAACTTCCATGAATTTCCCTTGATGCACTTCAGGAAGTGGCTTGGCAATGCCAACTTTCAAACCTGCTCTTTTTATGTAGTCAGTAGCATCCTTAATCATCGCTATATTCTCTTTAATATTGTATTGATGGCTTTTAGAATCATCTATCTTAGCTCTCACATATATAATTCTCACATTCCTCTCTATGATACCTCTAAACCATTTACTTACAATTTCTTCCCAATCGTATTTTTGAGTCTCCTTTTCTGAAAGGCCGTATACCTTTATACCCCTATAACCGGTAAATTTTGCAAATTTACTCATACCTTCCTGCAGCTTTTTGCCCATGGGAACATCAATAATCCCCACATTTATCCCGTTTTCCTTGAACAGTGAAGCTGCATACGAAATTTTCTCTGGATTTCCAAGCACATCTGTCCCGTTGAAAATAACCGTTCTAACTCCGTATTTTTTTAAAATACTTACATATTCTGTTATATCCCTATCCTTTATTCCCGTGAAATTTTCAACGCGAGGTATTAAGTCAAAACCAAGGGATTTTATGTAAAAAAGCTCATTTTCATCAAATCCCAAACCCTTTGTCACAAATACCTCTTTAGGCTTGTTTATTATAAAAGCAAAATCATTCCCTTTTGAAAGGATTATTAAGTCTTTCGGTGACACTCTTTTAGTTAAAGCTTCTTTTAAAAACTTAAAAGTATTTGCATTTTTTGTACTCACTACAATGTAATTGCTATACTTTTCTATATCTTTAGTTGAAAGTCCCTTGAGGTAGTCCTCTAAAGCCAAATTTCCCAGATTGCCAGAAAGAAGATATAGATTTTCAACATCTTTTAAGAGGCTTACAGATATTTTCCCTGCCTGCTGGAGGCTCTCCAGAGTCACTTCATTCACAGCGACTCCATCCATACCTGCTTCCTTCATTTTAGTCAATATAGACTTTAAATCTTCTCCCGTAAAAGAAGCAAAATCTTTAAGGCTTTTCAAATCCCCCACAAATTCTACGGTATCGTATTCATTTTCAGCCTTCATTCTTCCAAAATCTACTATTAAAGATACAATTAAAGAAAAAATTATTGTGAAAATAAGCATCCTTTTAAGATTCAAGTTTCCACTCCCCTTTTCTCTTAACGGAAAGGATAAATACATGACCATTCATATTATATCACAACAACAAAAAAAGAGGAACTTGAATGGAGCAAGTTCCCCTAAAAATCAATCAATCCCAAGCTTATTTGTAAAGCCTCATTGACCTTTTCCATCATTTCCTGATCAAGATGTCCTATTTTCTCCCTCAAACGCTTTTTATCAATAGTCCTTATCTGTTCCAAAAGAATCACAGAATCTTTCTGAAGGCCATATTCAGCCCCATTTATCTCTACATGGGTGGGCAGCTTTGCTTTATTGATCTGTGATGTTATTGCCGCTACGATCACAGTGGGACTATACTTATTCCCTATATCATTTTGAATTATAAGTACAGGCCGAATTCCACCCTGTTCAGAGCCTATCACAGGGCTTAAATCGGCATAAAATAAGTCTCCTCTTTTCACTACCATAATCAATCACACTTTTTCAGTTTCATTTCATAACCTGCAAAACATTCATTTTCTGCGGTTAGGCCCATTTCCGCAAGTTCAGAATTTATAGCTGCCATCTCCATATAACCCTTTTTCATGCTTTCTCGTATCTGCGCTTTTTTCCTCTCACGTATATACAATTTCATCGCTTCCCTTATAAACTCACTGCGATTTCTGTTTTCCATAGCGGCAAGAACATCAACTTCTTCCAGCAGGCTTTGAGGCAAACTGACGAGAATCCGCTTTGTTTCGCCCACTTTCAGGACCTCCTTACGCACCTATATAATTCATTATATACCACCATATATATGATGTCAACGATTTGTAAATTTTATACTATAAAAGTTAAATTTTTAAATAATTTTTTACATCGAAAACTTCTCCTCTGTAAATATATATTCTAGGTACCCTTCTAGATATTCCACAATATACTTCGTGAGGAATAGTGCGAAGTTTTTTAGCTATATCATCTGCCGTTATCCTCTTTCCTTCCTGCTCTCCAAATATGACCACCTCGTCTCCTACCTCTACTCCCTCTACTTCTGTCACATCTATCATGGTCTGGTCCATGCATACTCTACCTACTATCGGCACATATTTACCTCTAACCAGCACTTCATGGTTATTTGAAAGAAGTCTGTTGAGTCCATCCGCATATCCTATCGGTAGAGTAGCTATTTTGCTAGGCCTTTTAGTTATAAAAGTTCTTCCATAGCTTATAGAAGTATTTTCCGGCACTTCTTTTATGTAGACTATTTTGGTCTTAAAGTTCATGGCAGGTCTTAAGTCTAAAATTTTATTAACATCATCAGAAGGGTAACTGCCGTAAAGAGTTATTCCGGGCCTTACCATGTCAAGATATGCATAATTTAAATCAGTTATAGCTCCGCTGTTAGCAATATGCTTCAAAGTGATATTTACTCCTCTTTTTTCTAAACGCTTTAGCATATCCGCAAATCTTTCAAACTGTTCCCTCGCATAGTCCTTATCTTTTTCGTCGGAAGTAGCAAAATGACTAAATATGCCTTCCAATTCAATCCCTTCAAGCTTTGACATCTCTTCAATTTCTCTTTCTGCTAAATCAAAATCAGTATACCCTATCCGTCCCATCCCTGTATCAATTTTTACATGAATTTTTGCTTTTTTTCCTTTCCTACTGGCTATTTCCCCTAACTCCTTTACATACTTTAAATCAAAGGCGGTAAAAGTCACATCTTTCTCCACAGCCTCTCCTGCCTGGCTTAAAGGGGTATAACCCAAAATTAGGACAGGGGCAGTAATCCCGTAGCTTCTCAATTCCAATGCCTCTTCTACTGTAGCAACAGCAAGATAATCAACACCATTTTCTACTAATGCTTTCGCAACGTGATACGCCCCATGGCCATACGCATTGGCCTTTACAACCCCCATCACTTTAACCCTATCTCCAACCACCCTCTTTATTTCCCTAAAATTATGGACTATACTGTCCAAATTTACCTCTACCCTTGTGGGCCTTATCTCATCAAACATCAAAAATCCCCCTCTTGTTCATCTCATCGACTCTTTAATCGTTCCTTCAGAAAACAGGTCATCCTGAAGCTTAAGATTATACTGAAAATCCTTATAGGTAATTTTAGCAAAAAGCTCATTGTTTATATCAAAAATACGCAGCTCCACAGGTATTAAATCTTTTTTTGAAAAAATCATCTCCTCTTTGTACATAACGACATTTCTTTCTGGTATAGGAACTGTAACTAAGTAAGAGTTGTCTAAAACCTTTTTCTCTATCTCCCCTCCCGCTTCAAAATAATTTTTTGCAAAAGACGAAATCATTGAAAAAAGAGGAATTTCTTTTTCATTTTCTGCTACAAAAATCTGGTCCACTTTTCTAAAATATACGTAGCTTCTTTTGCCATCGTACACCACAATCTTGTCCGGCTGTTCTTCTTTTTCAAAAACTTCTAGCCGAAATTTCCCTTTGCTGTAAAATTGAAATACAGTAAAACTGGTATCAAATTTGTTGTAATATAACTCTACTGTAGCCTCTGCAGTATAGCTCTCCATTTTTGAAAGTTTACTCTTTATGCTCTCAAAAGGGTCTCTTATCTTCTTTTCTTCTCTTGAACAGGAGGCAAGTAAAAATAACATAAGCAAAATTAGCACAAATGCCCTTTTTTTCAATACCTATCACCCTTTTAAACCTTCACTTAACGCCTCAGGAATACTCTCTAGTATATCCACTGCTGTCATCCCATATTCGCCTTTTGACTTTTTCGCTACATCCCCTGCTTTCCCATGATAAAATACCCCATAAACTGCTGCTTTTTCCTCTTCAAAGCCCTGCCCCAAAAGAGAAACAATCATGCCTGTCAGCACATCTCCACTTCCTCCTGTTGCCATTCCAGCATTTCCAGTGCTATTTATATATATGCTCCCATCCCGAGTAGCTATTACAGTTCTAGCACCCTTTAGCACGAGTGTAACCTCATATCTCCTCACAAAAGACCTTGCCACTTCAAATATGTTGTTTTTTATATCTTCAATTTTAAGACCAGTAAGTCTTGCCATCTCTCCGTAATGAGGTGTCAGGATCACTCTCTTGCCTTTTACCACCTCCAATCGCCCTACCAGCGCATTTAAAGCATCAGCATCCAGCACCAATGGCTTTTCCGTATTTCTTATAACATCTTCTATAAGCTTAGAAACCTCTCCCTCATGAGTCAATCCTGGGCCAATAGCTACAGCATCGCTCTGTTCTATAAGTTCAAGTATCTGAGATAAAGACTTATAAGAAATAACTCCTCCCTCTTCATTAAGACCATAAATTATAGCTTCATATAGGGCACTTTGAATAACAGGTTGGATGCTTAAAGGCACAGTTAATCGCACAAGGCCACTGCCTGTCTTAACAGCGCTTTTAGCTGCCATAAAAGCTGCCCCGGTCATACTTCTCGACCCAGCAACTATAAGGACTTTTCCGTAATCTCCCTTGTGCGTATCCGGGTTTCTGCTCTTTAGAGCCACATCCTGGGGAACAACATAGTGATACGATGGTCTGACCTCTGCAGCAAGACGAGAAGGAATCCCTATATCGGCAATTTTTACCTCTCCAGCATATTCAATTCCAGGATATATTAAAAGGCCAGGCTTTAAAAAGTGCATGGTGATAGTAATACGAGCCTTTACAGCAGCTCCCTCTACTCTCCCAGTATCAGCATTAAGCCCTGAAGGGATATCTACTGCTACCACAAACTTCTCTGACTGGTTTATAAGCTCTATTACTTCTTTTGCAAGCCCAGTGACTTCTCCTCTTAACCCTGTACCATAGATAGCATCCACAACTAAATCAGAATCTTTGAGGGTCTTTTCTAAAAACTTCAAATGCTCTTTTTGCGTCACTTCAGCTACATAGATTCCCAGATTCCGTATAGCTTCAAGGTTAACTCTCGCATCTCCGGAAATTGAACCAATGCTTCCTATCACAAATACTTTTACGTCTATCCCCCAATTATAAAGATTCCTAGCTACTACATAGCCATCTCCACCATTATTCCCTCTCCCTGCGATCACAACTGCACTGCTTAATCCATTTTCCTCCATCACCCGTTTCACTTCACAGGCCACTTCTTTTCCAGCATTTTCCATCAAGCATATAGAAGGAATCCCCATCTTTTCTATAGCTATCCTGTCAACTTCCCTCATCTGTTGCGATGTTAACACTATCAACTGTTTTCACCTCCTACTGCAATAGCAACGCTCACCGCATAATCAGAGGTATGAGAAATGGACAATTTTATCTCTTTTATCCCTTTTTCTGCTGCTATAGCCTTAGCCTTTCCTTTTAGTACGACTTCGGGCTTACCGTACTCATTGTGTATTATCTCTATGTCCTGCCAACTAAATCCTCTTATCCCCGTCCCCAAAACTTTTGAAACGCTCTCTTTTGCTGAAAAAAATCCTGCTAAGTGGGGCCATGGGTTTTTCTTTTTCCTTAAAAGCTCCCTTTCCTTTTCCGTAAAAATTCTTTCAAGAAAATGCGGCCTTTTCTCCAATATTTTTTTTATCCTTTCTACTTCCATTATGTCTGTTCCAACAAAAATTTCCATCTCATCCCTCCAACAGTAAATCTCCAATAATATTATTCTCCTTTATTTCGCAAATTCCTTCAAAAAAAAAGAAGGCGTAACACCTTTTTTTAAATCGCCACCTTGTGCAATTTTACCTGTATGTCGTAATCTCTAATCAAGTCCTCCCACATATCGTCCAAAATCTCCGGCAGGTGAATTGGAGAAACCTGCATCTCTTTAAACAACTGAGCCAGCTTGTCCACTTTTTCAAAGTAAGGACTTACATTGGCTACTTTTTCCTCTACCACTTCCACCCTTTTTTCTCCTTCAAAAACCTCCTCTAGAACTTCAATGCCGTAAGACGGCAATTTCACTTGTTCTTTTCCGTTAAAAACCTCTACTTCAGACACAATCACTGAATAACGTGTAAAAATAGTCCTGTCCTCAGCCTCCCTTGTCGATATGTACCCGTTCACTTTCCTGTAATACATTTTACTACCCCCTCCGCCTTATTTTTTAGGATTAATTCTTAACTCACAATCCATATTATTATATTCTATTTTTTTCTAAAAAATCCTTTATTTTTTCGAAAATTTTTTATCGACAGAATATATCTCTTTTTTACGCCAATAGCCAATTGTCAGACTGTCTTTTGCTTTTATACCTCTTTTTATAAAGTCGAATATTGGAAAAAATCTTATTTACATCCAAATATGTAATCAAAAATGTCGAAAAAATTTTTTAGAGTTTTAATATCTTTTTTATCTTTTCTTTGTACTTCTTGCCTGACCTTGCTCCTCTTAAGATCATGCTAAGATACGGCTCACTCGTCCCTATAAGCTGTGAAAGTTCCTTTTGCGTCATGTTAAGCTCTGCTAATCTATCATTTACTAGCTTTCCAAACTCGGTAAGCTTTCTCTTTTTCACTTTTTCACCCCCTTGAAAGAACAGTGTAAAAGTCAAAATATTTGTGATAAAATTAATTATGATTAAGAATTAACACTACATTAAATATATATCTGAATTGCGAAATTGTCAATACTAATATCGTAATTCAGATACAAAGGAGGATTTGGGATGAATTCTGTAGGAGAAAGAATACGATACGCCCGAAAGAAAAACAACTTGACAATACCTGCTCTTAGCAAATTGACAGGATTATCCCCAGGAAATTTAAGCGACCTTGAAAACAATAAGTCAATGCCTTCCTCAAACGCTTTAATCAAACTAAAAAACGCATTAAACGTCTCTATTGACTGGCTTTTGACCGGTGAAATGCCTTCAGAAGTAAAGGAAGAAGAAGAGAAATATTCTGTAGACAAAAGTGAAGATCTTCTCCTAAAAGCTATAAAAGAACTCCCCGAAGAAAGGAAAAGGGACATAGAAGGATACGTAAAGGTGTGTCTTAACACAACTGACCTAGAAAAATACTTTGAAGAAAAAAATTAGATTAATTATTAATCATTTCTTTTCAAAAAAAGTGGCATTTTGTGTCCTTTATCACTCTGAGCTACTTACACAAAATGCCACTTATATTTTACACTTTTATGGTATCCATTTCTATATCTTCTATATACGCATCCGTGCTCTGCTCAATATAATCTATTACCTCTTGCACTATCTTATTAGTCAGCAAAGCATCACTTCCGCATACAGAAAAACCTATTACAATTGACTTATGGGCGTCTTGATTTTCCACTTCTGAAATAGACACATTGTAGTGACTTTTCACTTTTCCTATAATGCTCTTTGTAATCATCCTTTTTTCCTTTAAAGAATGCACCCAGTTAGCTCTTAAGTAAAGCTTGCAATATGACACAACCATCACTACCATCCCCTTAAGTAGGTATACAGCAATGCCAGTACTTCCCTTAAAAAACCATAAACCTCATCTCCAACATACTCTTTTACAAAAACTCCCGAAAAACTCGCATCTATTCCAATCCTCTTTGCTATTACGCTCGCTCTCTTTAAATGGAATTTATTTGAAACGATTATTGCAGTTTTTAATGAATTTTTCTCCATAATTTCCTTGGAAAAAAGTAAATTCTCATAAGTAGAAAAAGATTTATTGTCAAGCAAAATATTTTTAGAAGCAACTCCCTTTTCAAGAAGATACCTCTTTCCAGCTTCCGCTTCTGAAATGCTCTCTCCTGGTCCTTTTCCTCCAGAAATTATTATATAATGGCCATACCCTTCTTTATATAGCTTTAAAGCCTCTTCAAGTCTCTCCTTAAAAAATGGACTCGGCGTATCCCCATACACTGCACACCCCAAAACTATTATCGCATCAGACTTTTTCGGTTTTTCTGTAAACCCAAAGGAAACTATCTGGTATGCCAATATTGCAATAATGCTAACCAATGCAAAAATTAAAACAACAACCAATTTTAGAAATCGACTCATTTAAAATACCTCCAAGACTTTGCACAACAATGAAAATCTAATACAATTATACACTATAAAAATTAATTTCCAAGGATTTATTTTTGATAGAATAAATTCGTGAACTTTTTTCTTTTTTTAGCGTTTAATTTAAGGAAAGGTGGGCAGGTGATGGAAGAGAAAGAATTGATATATAAAGCCAAAAATGGCAATAAACACGCTCTAAATGAACTCCTCTTACAAAACTATAATACTTTACTGAGATATTGCATTAAAATGACAGGCAATCCTACACTTGCCCAAGATATTGCACAGGATACAATGCTTAAAGCTATTTTAAATATTAAAAAATTTGCCCCTGAAGCTAAATTCTCTACATGGCTTTTAAAAATTGCCACTAATACATTTAAAGATTATTTAAGAAAACATAAAAATGTTGAACTTGTTGAAGAAATGTCTACAAATAACACGGAAAACATAGAAGAAACCGCTATTTCAAACCTTCAATATAAGGAACTAATGAACATTTTAATGAAACTTCCTTATGAGAAAAGAGCAACTTTTATTTTAAAACACTATTATGGTTACAAATACGAAGAAATTGCACAAATACTAGATTGTCCTGTAGGAACGGTGCGTTCGCGTTTACACAATGCTATAAAAGAAATAATGAAGGAAATGGAAAGAAGGGATTTGCTGTGAAAAAAAAGTGTAAAGAAATACAAAACAAAATAATCGATATGCATTACGGTGAAATTGACGAAAATATAGAAATTATTTCACATATTGAAAATTGCAATGATTGCAATAGATTCAAAGAAAAATTAGAGCTGGCATTAGATTATATGAAAATTTTAGATACACAAGTTGACACCTCAGCCTTAGAAATAGACATTACAAAAATTATAGAAAAAGCTTATCAAATAGAAAATAAAAGAAAAGAAAAATTCGAACTCCTTATTTTCATTGCCGCATCAATAGTCTTTTTAATATCATCAATCTTGTTTATAACAAACTTGGATATACGGATATACTTTTATCTACAAATATTCCTGTACCTTAATTTACCATTAATCTTAATACCTTTTTACAAATTAAAAACTCCAAGGAGATGATAAAATGTCAATATCTAAAAACACATTAATTTTTCTAATAATTGTAATACCCTTATTATTTCTTCAAGCTTTATGGATTTTTATAGATGCAAAAAAACGTGGTGAAAAATACTACTGGGCATGGGGACTTTTCGGACTTCTAAATATACCTTCCTCTTTAATCATATACCTTTTTGTAACGAGGTATGGACATTTCAAATGCCCTAATTGTGGAAAAACAGTAAAAAATGATTACAAATTCTGCCCCTATTGCGGTGCTTCTTTAAAGAAAACATGCCCGAAATGTGGAACCGAAATAAAAGAGGATTGGACATACTGTCCCGAATGCTCAACAAAATTAAAATAATTTGAGGAGGGCAAAATCATGTTAAATAAATTAAGCAACCCTGAATTAATAAAACTCATTCTTCCTTTATTTATAATCCAATTGGGACTTACGGTATTTTCAATTTACAGACTTTCAAAAGACAAAGTTAAATATCTCCCAAAATGGGCGTGGCTTTTAATTATAATCTTTGGAGAGATACTAGGTTGCATTATATTTTTAACTATAGGCAGGGAGAGAGAATAGCATGATAAAAGTTTTTAATCTAACAAAAAAATATGGAAATTATGAAGTTTTAAAGGGAATAAGTTTTGAAATTGAAAAAGGAACCATATACGGCTTATTAGGGCGTAATGGCGCTGGCAAAACTACCACAATGAATATTTTAACAGGACTTATTGATTATAATAGGGGCGAGATATACATCAATGGCAAAATGTTAGACAAAAATAAAAGAAAACCACTTGAAGAAATAGGTTATTTGCCTGAAAGCCCTACTTTTTATACCTATATGACTGGAAGCGAATATCTTCTCTTTATAAGTAAAATAAGAGGTATTCCTTACAAAAAAGCTAAAAAAGAAATAGATAAACTCCTTGATCTAGTTAAATTAAAAGAAGCCGCTAATAAAAAAATACAAACTTATTCAAGAGGAATGAAACAAAAATTAGGACTTGCAGTAGCTCTTTTAGATAATCCTGAAATAATTTTTTTAGACGAACCAACATCCGCTTTAGATCCAGAAAGCAGATATGATATATTTAATCAAATTTTGGAAATGAAGAAAAATGGAAAGACGATTTTATTATCCACTCATATCCTGAGCGATGCAGAAAGAGTCTGTGATTATATCGGTATACTCGATAAAGGTAAAATTATTTTTTCAGGAAAAATCAAAGAATTAAAACAAAAATATGCTCTACCCATATACGATATTGTCTTCGAAAATTTGCCTCATAACATCAAAGAAAAGCTTAATAATGTAAAATGGATTGCTGACATTAAAATAAAAAATGATACTGTAAGTATTTACATAAATGACATTGAATTAGCAAAAAAGAATATCCTCAGTGAACTATCAAAGCTTGATATACCTGTTATTTCACTACAGCAAAGAGAAAATACACTTGAAGATATATTTATAAGGCTGGTGAAGCAAAATGAATACATTTAAAGCGTATTTAAAAAAAGAAATGCTAGAATCGTGGAGACAGTACAAGTATCTACTACTTTTTATTGGGATTATTCTCTTTGCCATACTCGACCCCATACTCCTTAAATTGCTTCCAGAAATACTTAAGAGTAAAATAAACGGTGATTTGGCTTCTCTAATACAAATCGACATAAAATCTGCTGTACAAAATTACATAAAAGACTTAAACCAAGTAACACTACTTATAGTACTTTTAACTCTAATGGGAAGTTTAAGTGACGAAATATCTTCACAAAAACTCATTTTTCCATATTCTAAAGGCGCCAACTTATCTTCTATAGTAATTGCGAAAATACTCCATTACGCAGTTACAATATCAATTTTTATAATATTCGGTTTTATCATAAATTATTATTATGCAGTTACACTTTTTAGTGAAAACATCATCGCTTTTAAAAATGTATTGATATCAGCCGCATTAATTTCAATTTATTACTTTTTCGTTATAATATTACTCATGTTTTTAAGCAGCATTTTCAAAAAAGGCGTATTAGCCGCATTACTGGTATTAATGCTTCACATAATATCAGCGCTATTAGTAAATATTGATAAAATAGCCAAGTTCATTCCTTACAACCTTATCTCACTTGCAAATTCTTTTACTACAGAAAATATATTAACCACAATTTTTTCTGTGTTGCTATATTGTATAATCCTTTCTTTACTGACAATTAAAAATTATAAAAACAACACTTTTGCTTAGAAAAAACTAGGAAAAATCTTATTTATTCCTTTATTTAGATTCACCCCTTTTCCTTCTAGCGCGTATTATAAATAGAGCGTTAGGGAAAAGGGGTGAAAGTATATGGAATGGTTGATCATCCTCGGATTTGCAGTATCAGCCAGTATAGACAATTTTGGCGTAGGGATTTCATATGGCATAAGAAAAATACAAATAAACATTTTTTCAAACACAATAATAGCTGTAATCGCCTTCCTTTTTAGCCTCTCCGGAATACTTTTTGGCAAATGGCTGAATAAAATTCTTCCCGGGACTCTACCTGTAATAGTTGGAGCCTTCTTGCTTTTCATAATAGGCCTTAGAATTATTCTGATGGCTCTTCCTCGAAAAGGGGCAAATCCAATACCTTCAAAAGATTGTACTAACCCAAAATCTATAAAAAGCATTTTAGAAAATCCCGAAATTGCCGATTTAGACAAATCTGGAGAAATAAGTGTAGGTGAAGCCATCCTTTTAGGAATTGCTCTTTCTGCAAATGCTCTGACAAACGGTTTAGGAGCAGGGCTTTTAGGTTTTTCCCCTTTTACAATATCCTTTACTACAGCAATAGGAAGTTTTATATCGGTGTGGGGAAGAGTAAAACTAGGTTCAAAAGTTGCCAACATAAAGATTGGGTCTTTTACAATAGGACAATTTGGCACTGTAATAAGCGGAATAATTCTACTTATCATAGCCTATAAAGCGCTGTTTTAGCAATAACATATCTTTTGATTTGCGAATATAATGTAGTAGTCAAGTAAAAGCTAAGAGGTGATTATATGGAAACAGAAGCAATAGAAAATATACCAAGAGTCTGTCTCCCTCAGATAGGAGCTCCGGCTCCCGACTTTAAAGCCAACAGCACGTTTGGTCCTATTAAACTTTCCGATTACCGCGGAAAATGGGTAGTGCTTTTTTCTCACCCGGGGGATTTTACACCTGTATGTACTACAGAATTCATAGCCTTCACACAGGTTTATACTAGTTTTGTAGAAAGAAACGTACAGTTAATAGGCTTAAGCGTGGACAGCAATCCTTCTCATCTTGCTTGGGTTGAAAATATATATAAAACCACAGGTGTAGAAATTCCCTTCCCTATAATTGAAGACAAAGACATGAGAATTGCAAAACTATACGGAATGATATCTCCTGCAGAAACTTCTACAAGCGCTGTCAGAGCAGTATTTATAATAGATGATAAGCAAATACTCCGCCTCATCCTCTACTATCCGCTAGAAATAGGAAGAAATATACAGGAAATAATACGAATAATAGATGCTCTCCAAACAGTGGATAAATACAAAGTTTTGGCTCCTGCTAATTGGTATCCTGGAATGCCTGTAATTGTACCTCCTCCAAAAACTTATCCCGAACTTAAACAAAGGCTTAAAAACGTCGAAGGGTACACTTGCACAGACTGGTACTTGTGCTATAAAAAAGTTTAAGCCGGAAATCCGGCTTAAACTTTTTTACTTGTTCTGGAAGTCATACACCATAGTTCCTGTGTACAAAAGTCTTGACCCAAAAGAAAATTTAGGCAAACTTTTTGCATATGACAAAAGAGGTATTGTGATTACTAAAAAAAGAATCACAATCCACAAAATTATTCTCCTAAATTTTAACATCTTTATCCCCCTTGCCATCCCCATTGTACCATATATATTCCTTTATTTCAATGAATATATATTTCTATATGTACCAGCGTATATATGAAATTGCCATAAAATAAAAACCCCTCCGAAGGGGTTAAGAGGGGATAATTTTAATATACACTTTTCTTCTTCGCGGCCCATCAAATTCGCAAAAATAAATTCCCTGCCAAGTTCCCAAGACAAGCTCACCGTTTTCTATAAGCACAGTTACAGAACTCCCTACCAATGAAGCTTTTATATGAGCATCAGAATTTCCTTCAAGGTGCTTAAAAGAAATATTGGGTATTATTTTGTCAAGAGCAGATAAAATATCTTCTTTTACTGTTGGGTCTGCATTTTCATTTATTGTAATGCCAGCTGTTGTATGGGGCACAAAAACTACACAAATTCCTTCTTTTACTCCTGATTTTTTAACTTCTTCTTCCACCTCTTTTGTAATATCTATCATGACTTCTCTCAATGGTGTATTTATATACACACTCTGCATCCAGATACGCCTCCTTTATCTACCAATTAAATTTATTGCATTTTTTATTATTGAAGGAAGAACTGCCTTTATAAACTAAAAAGGGACAAGCAGTATAAGACTGCCTATCCCTTTAAATTTTACTCCACAGTAACAGATTTTGCAAGGTTCCTCGGTTTATCCACGTCACAGCCTTTTTCTACAGCCATGTAATATGCCAGAAGCTGGAGAGGGACCACTGTCAACACAGGAGTGAGTTCTTTTAAGGTGTCGGGGATGTATATGACTTTGTCCACTACTCCTTCCAGCTGCAGGTTTCCTTGCTTTGCAAAAGCAACCACATATCCTCCTCTGGCCTTTACCTCTTTTATATTGCTCAACATTTTTTCGAAGAGGTCATCCTGTGTAGCCAGTGCAATTATCAAAGTACCTTCTTCTACCAATGCTAACGTTCCGTGCTTTAACTCTCCAGCTGGGTATGCTTCTGAGTGGATGTAAGATATCTCTTTGAGCTTTAAAGACCCTTCCATGGCAACAGCGTAATCCAGACCTCTACCAATATAGAATACGTCTTTCACATTGTAATGTTCAGAGGCAAATTTTTGTATCACTTCTTTGTTGTCCAAGAGGTATTGAACTTTGTCAGGTAGTTTTTTAAGTTCAGAGATAATCTCTACAACCTTTGTACTGCTCATAGTCCCCTTCTTTAAGGCAAAGTCCAGCGCAATTAGGTATAAAGCTATGAGCTGTGTAGTATAAGCTTTTGTAGATGCAACGGCTATTTCAGGTCCTGCCCAAGTATACAAGACTTCATCTGCTTCCCTTGATACAGAACTTCCTACCACATTTGTTATAGCTATGACTCTCGAGCCTTTCCTTTTAGCTTCTTTTAATGCAGCAATTGTGTCAGCCGTCTCCCCTGACTGGCTTATAACAATTGTGAGAATTCTTTCATTCACAATCGGATTCCTGTATCTAAACTCAGAAGCCACATCTACCTCAACAGGTATTCGTGCAAAACTCTCTATCACGTATTTCCCTACAACTCCTGCGTGATATGCAGTTCCACAAGCTACTATAAAGATTTTTTCTATTTTTTCAAGGTCTTCCTTTGTGATGTTTATATTGTCAAGGACTATCTGGGAATCGTTAATTATCCTTCCCCTCAAAGTATCTTTTATTGCGGCAGGCTGCTCATGAATCTCTTTTATCATGAAGTGCTCATAGCCGCCCTTTTCAGCTGCTTCTACGTCCCATTTCACTTCAAAGAGAGATTTGCCTATCTTCCTTCCAAAAACATCTATAAATTCTACACTGTCTTTTTTGATTATGGCAATTTCGTGGTCATCGAGGAAATATACATTTCTTGTGTATTTTAAAATTGCAGGTATATCTGAAGCAATGAAATTCTCACCATTTCCTATACCTACTATAAGAGGAGCTTCTTTTCTTGCTGCTACTATCATATCCGGATTGTCCTTGCACAAAACCCCCAGAGCATAAGACCCCTCAATCCTATCCAGCACTTTTCTAAGCGCTTCAACTATATCGCCATTGTAGTAATATTCGAGTAAGTTTGCAACCACTTCCGTATCTGTTTCTGATATAAAATTATAACCCTCTTCTATCAGCCATTTCTTCAGAGGAAGATAGTTTTCAATAATCCCGTTGTGAACAACTGCAATTAAGCCTGACTGGGATAAGTGAGGATGCGAATTGGTATCAGAAGGTTCTCCGTGGGTTGCCCATCTGGTATGCCCTATACCTATTGTACCTTCCATATGGTCTTTTTCAACCAGTTCTCTTAAGACATTGAGCCTTCCTTTAGCTTTCTTTATATTTATATTGCCATTGTGTAAAATGGCAATTCCTGCCGAATCATATCCCCTATACTCTAATCTTGTCAAACCTTCCAGCAGTATAGGTGTTGCTTGTTTATCTCCTATATATCCTACAATCCCACACATATTGCGTCTCCTCTCACTGTGAGTTTATAAAATTTTCCTGCCCGGACTGCTCTATGCCACAGTCGCCTGTGGTTTTACCAGTCCTCTAACGGTCGCAGGAAGACCGCAGGGCACCCGCCGATGTCTCGATAAACCCTGCCCTCGTCAACTTAAAGCCTTAAGGCTTTAAGTCCAGGCGCTTCTAAATTAAAGCTTACATTAAATCTCGACTCTACATCTTCCTCTATAGGCATCCCTCCTTTCAAAAAATCAGTTCAATTTTCTTTCTATCAAATCAGCCAGCTCTTTTGCCATCTGGCTGATTTTAGCGTAATCTTCACCCTCTACCATAACTCTTATGAGAGGTTCTGTGCCAGATGGTCTTATGAGAACTCTTCCTTTCCCTTCCATTTCTTTTTCTAGCTTTTCAATTTCTCTCTTTATGTCTTCATCTTCTAGATATTTTTCTTTAAGCTCATTTTTCACTTTGGCATTTACAAGTACCTGAGGATAGGTAGTCATGCAAGAAGCAAGTTCAGACAGTTTTTTACCTGTATGTTTCATTATTGAACAAAGTTTTAAAGCTGTTATCTCTCCATCTCCTGTAGTATTGTCATCTATGAAAATTATATGTCCTGACTGTTCTCCTCCAATAGAATATCCACCTTTTATCATTTCCTCTAATACATATCTATCTCCTACCTTTGTCCTTATAAGCTTAATTCCATGCTCCTTTAAAGCAATTTCAAATCCTATGTTACTCATGACTGTCGCTACCACAGTATTGTGTTTTAATTTCCCTTTGCTTTTCATATCAATAGCACATATAGCCATTATATGGTCTCCGTCTACTATATTCCCTTTTTCGTCAACTGCAATTAATCTGTCCGCATCTCCATCAAAAGCAAGCCCCAGGTCCGCTTTATGTTCTACTACAAGCTGCTGCAATTTCTCAGGGTGCGTGGATCCACAGCCTACATTGATTTTTTCTCCTAAAGGCTCTGCCGCATAAGCAATTACCTCTGCTCCTAATTCTTTAAACAAAATAGGAGCTACTGTGCTGCTTGCCCCATAAGCACAGTCAATCACTATTTTAAGCCCTTTTAAGTCTGTATCAATGGTAGACTTTAAAAATTCTATATAATCCCTGTGAGAAGTCAAGCTTTCTTTTCTTCTGCCTATTCCAATGCCAGTAGGAACAGGAAGTTCTTTTTTTTCATTTATAATTTCCTCTATCCTGTCTTCCAGCTTATCAGGCAATTTGTAGCCAAACTTATCAAAGAATTTTATTCCATTATACTCAATCGGATTGTGAGAAGCTGAAATCATAACTCCAGCATCTGCCTTATATAGCCTAGTCAAATAAGCTACTGCCGGCGTAGGAATTATTCCTACACTTACCACTTCTGCTCCAAGAGATGTAAGCCCAGCAATAAGAGCACATTCCAACATATCGCTTGAAATCCTGCTGTCCTTTCCCACCACAACCTTTGGCCTGTGACTTCCCTCTGTAAGGACATAAGCTCCTGCCCGCCCCAACTCAAAAGCCAGTTGTGGAGTTAATTCCTTGTTCGCTATTCCCCTCACACCGTCAGTCCCAAAAAGCCTTCCCATTCTCTATCCCCTTTCTGTAAAACGTACGATAATATTTTATCACAGTTGTCTTTATTGTGCAAAAAAACCTTTTTTATTCTGCAAGCATTTCCTTCATTCTGGCTTTTATTTTTTCTTTTAATTCTGCAATTTCTGCTTTTATATCTTTATTCAAATCAGGGGAGATAGGTTCTCCTACTTTAACTTTTATTTTCCCTCTCAATTTAGGTACATACTTCCCTAAAGGCAAAACTTCCTTTGTGCCCTGAACGACTACAGGCACAAGAGGTTTACCCGATTTATAAGCAAGGTACATGGCACCTTCATAAATTTTTTCTATAACTCCTTTAGGAGATATGCCTCCTTCTGGAAATATGCCAATTGAATACCCTTCCTTTAATCTCTCCAAAGCCTTTTTTATGGCTTTTAAGTCAGCTGACTCCTTTTTAATAGGTATCGCTTTATCTATCAAAAGAAAAGGTTTCAAAAGATAAATATTAAAAAATTCCGAGCTTGCTAAAAATATAATTGGCGTTTTGATGGCACATGCTACTGCTACAGGGTCAAGCAAACTTTGATGATTTGAAACAAAAATGTAAGGGCCCTTTGAGAGGTTACCATCTCTTTCCACTTTAAAGGAGTAAAATATCTTGAGAAGTGCAATTCCAATCAGTCGCAAGACTCTGTAGAGTAAAAACATTCCCTTCTCTCCCTTTGGATTTTTCAATTACTATTATACATCTCCTGTGAAATAATAAAAAGGGGCTTTGCCCCCTTAATTTAGTTCAAGCCCCTTTCTAAAAGCCTGTATGTTAAGGTCTATATATTTTTTAGGTACATTGTTTCTTATCACTTCTTCCCAGTCAATGTTCATAAGCCCCAAGTGTTTTACTAAAACTCCTAAAAGCACTATATTCTGGGCCCTCACATTCCCGAGGCCTTCAGCTATTTTATCAGCCTCCACTGCAATTGTGTGGGCATTGCTCTTTAGTATTTCCAACAAATCCTTTGGATATTCTTCTTTCCCTATTAATACTGAGAGAGGAGGAATCTCAACTGTATTTACAATCACCGTGCCGCCTTTTTTGAGGTAATTGAGCCACCTTACAGCTTCCATTTTTTCGAAGGCCACTATTACATCAGCAGCTCCCATCTCAATCACCGGCGAATAGACTTTTTCCCCAAACCTTATCTGTGTGTTGACACTTCCTCCCCTCTGGGACATTCCATGCACTTCTGACATTTTGACATCATAGCCACTTTTAAGTAATCCTTCTGACAGTACATTGCTCGCAAGAATTGTGCCCTGACCTCCTACCCCTACCATCAATACGCTTTTTACCTCTGCCATTTTATTTCACCTCGCCCCTATGTGAAACACATTCTATCGCATCAAAAGGACATACCTGCTGGCAAACAGTGCAGCCCGTGCACTGGTCAGGGTCTATGCTGAAAATGCCATCTTTTTTACTTATAGCTGGGCATCCTATTCTAAGGCACATGCCACATTTTTTGCATTTTTCCTGGTCTATCTTGCATTCTCCCTGCGGCTTAGGAGGAATCAAGGCACATGGGCCTTTCGCTATTATAACCATCGTATCATCTGTATTCATAGCTTCATCTACGGCATCTTCTATTTCCTTTAATTTAAACGGATTTACTACTCTTACCCTCTTTACTCCTATAGCTTCGCTCAATTTAGCTATATCTATTTCAGGCGCATCTTCTCCCATCAATGTCTTTCCTGTACCGGGGTTGTGCTGGTGTCCTGTCATAGCAGTTATGCGGTTATCGAGTATTATAGGAACAGCATTGCCTTTGTTGTAGACAATATCAATAAGCCCTGTGATACCAGAGTGGAAGAAGGTGGAGTCACCAATTACGCTGAAGATTTTTTGCTTTCTGCCACTGTGTTCAATAGCTTTCTGGAAGCCGTGAGAACCTGAAATGCTAGCCCCCATGCATATGCAGGTATCTATAGCTTCCAATGGCGGCGCTGCTCCCAGAGTATAACAGCCTATGTCCCCTAAAACAGGAACTCTTTTCTTTCTTAAAACGTAGAATACTCCCCTGTGAGGGCATCCCGCACAAAGCATAGGAGGTCTGCCTGGTACTTTAACCTCCACTGATACATGAGGAAGCTCTTCTTTTTTTATTGCCTTTCTTATAATGCCAGGATTTAATTCTCCAATCCTGGGAATCAATTCTTTTCCTATTACTTCAATGCCCAAAGCCCTGACATGCTCTTCTATATAAGGTTCCAGCTCTTCTACTACGTACAATTTTTTTACACTTTCAGCAAACTTTCTTATAAGCTTTGAAGGAAGAGGATAAGTCATTCCCAGTTTTAAAACAGATACTTCGTCTCCAAAGACTTCTTTTACGTAAAGATAGCTTATGCCACTTGTTATTATGCCTATATCCCTTCCGCCCCACTCAATTCTATTTATTTCAATTTTTTCAGTCAGTTCCTCTAAGACTTTTAATCTCTCTTCTACTACCACATGTCTTTTTTGAGCATTTGCAGGAACCATAACGTACTTCGGAATGTCTTTTTTATAAGGCTTCATTTCAACAGGCTTTCTTTCTCCTAATTCCACAACTCCTTTACCGTGAGCAACCCTAGTGGTGAGCCTTAAAAGCACAGGTGTGTCATACTTTTCGCTTATATCCAGGGCGATACCAACAAAGTCTTTGCATTCCTGACTGTCTGAAGGCTCTAGCATAGGGATTTTGGCAAATTTAGCGTAATATCTGTTGTCCTGCTCATTCTGAGAAGAGTGCATACCTGGGTCATCAGCAGTTACGATCACACAGCCACCGTTTACTCCTGTATAAGCAAAAGTAAAAAGCGGATCTGCGGCCACATTAAGCCCCACATGTTTCATGGCAGCAAGGCTTCTAGCACCAGCTATAGAAGCTCCAATAGCCGCTTCTACTGCGACTTTTTCATTGGGAGCCCACTCAGAGTAGATTTCTTTGTACTGGGCTATATTTTCCAGTATTTCTGTGCTAGGAGTCCCTGGATACGCAGCAGCAAAAGTAACTCCATACTCGTAGGCACCCCTTGCTACCGCTTCATCTCCTAACATTACTTTTTTCATCTATTTCCCCCCAAAATCTAATTTTTAAATAGAGACACTGCAAGCCAAAGCTATAGAATTTAACTTGTCTTCATGAGAATCAGCTCTGGAAACCAATACAATAGGCGCTTTAGCTCCCACCACAATTCCCGCACTTCTAGCTTTCGCAAAGTAAGTAAAGCTTTTCCCTAAAGCGTTGCCGACTTCTATAAAAGGCACAAGCAAAATATCAGCATCCCCTGCAACCTCACTCTTTACCCCTTTGTGTTCTGCCGCTTCTTTGCTTACAGCAAGGTCAAAAGCTAAAGGCCCATCTACTATGCCTTCTATCTCTCCCTTTTGATTTAGCTCTTTTAACTTTGCAGCCTCAACAGTTGATGGCATTTTGGGATTTACTACTTCTACAGCAGAAAGACAAGCAGTCTTTGGATTTTCTATACCCAAAGTTTTTGCCACTTTGATGGCATTTTTCAATATCGCAACTTTCTCCTCTAGAGTTGGACTTATGTTCATTCCTCCATCTGTCAAAAGAAGCAATTTGTGATATGCTGGAATTTCATACACCATCACATGGCTTAAAAGTCCCTCTCCTCTTATACCAGTTTCACTGTCAAGCACAGCTTTTAAAAGAGTAGCAGTAGGTACAAGTCCTTTCATGACAAAAGAAGCTCTGCCTTCTCTTACTTCCAAAACTGCTTTTTTACACTTTTCTGCTTCGTCCTTTTCATCTATTATTTCATAACCCTCAAGGAATATGTTAGCTTCCTTTGAAATTTTAATAATTTTTTCTTTATCTCCTACTAAAACAGGAATACCTATTCCTTCTTTTTTAGCGGCATCACAGGCTAAAAGCACTTCCACATCCTCTGCTCCAGCAACGCTAAACTTTTTATTTGCCCCTCTTGCTTTTTCAAAAATTTCACTGAGCTTCTTCAAATTCCCACCCCTTTGCTAGAATAAGCCTTTAGGCAGGGGAAGTCCCCTGCCTAAAATACTCTATTTTGTGGAAACCATGTTTCTTATCAATTCTGCTCCTTTTTCCAGAGCTTTCTCGTTGATAGCCATCATATGTTCTTTCCCTTTTCCAAAGACTTCCGGCAAAGCCTTAAGAACTGTTTCCATCTTTACAACCTTTGTAGCTTCCACAAATGCTCCGAGCATCACCATGTTGGCCACTTTCAGATTGCCTAGCTCGCTTGCAATCTCATTAGCAGGCACTTCATAAACCTCTATATCTTTTCTCTGGGGCTTCCTATCTACCAGAGAAGTGTTCACAAAAAGTTTTCCCCCAGGTACTACATAGGACTCGTATTTGTCCAAGGAAGGTCTGTTCATCACTACCACAGAAGTAGCTTCTATAATTACGGGTGAACCCACTTCATCGTCAGAAACAGTAACGTTACAGTTAGCTGTACCGCCTCTCATCTCAGGTCCGTAGGAAGGAGTCCATGAGACATTTTTTCCTTCTAACATTCCAGCATAGGTTATTATGAGCCCCATTGTAAGGACTCCTTGCCCTCCAAAACCAGCAAAAATTATTCTTTCTTCCATTTTATTTAACCTCCTCTAAGGTGTTCTTGTAAACACCTAACGGATAATAAGGTTCCATATGGTCTTTCACCCATTTTAAAGCCTCTACAGGAGTCATTCCCCAGTTAGTAGGGCAGGTAGAAAGCACTTCCACCAGTGAAAATCCCTTGTTCTGAATCTGAGCCAAGAATGCGTTCTTTATAGCCTTCTTTGCCTGCATGATGTGTTTTACATCATACACAGCCACTCTCTCTATATAAGCTGCGCCATCTAAAGTTGAGAGCATTTCACTCACTCTTATTGGATAACCGTTTACCTCTGGCTTTCTGCCGTATGGAGTAGTGGTAGTCCTCTGTCCTACCAATGTCGTAGGAGCCATCTGCCCTCCTGTCATTCCATAATTGGCATTATTCACAAAAATAACTGTTATTTTCTCTCCTCTGGCAGCGGCGTGAACTATTTCTGCTGTACCAATTGCTGCTAGGTCTCCATCCCCTTGATAGGTAAACACCACTTTGTCGGGATGAACTCTCTTTATTCCAGTAGCAACAGCTGGAGCTCTCCCGTGAGCTGCCTGCTGCATGTCGCAGTTGAAAAATTCATATGCAAACACAGAACACCCTACTGAGGCAACCCCTATCGCTTTATCCAAAACCCCCAATTCTTCCATTGCTTCAGCCACTAACCTGTGAATTATCCCGTGAGTACAGCCCGGACAATAGGAAAAAGGAACATCTGTCAATCCCTTTGTTTTTTCAAATACCACTGCCATTTATCTTGCACCTCCTGCAATCTGTTTAATTTTCTCAAGCATTACGGAAGGCTCTGGTATCATTCCTGCAGGTCTTCCGTAGAAGTGTACAGGCTTCTTGCACTCAGTAGCCAGTTGAACATCTTCTACCATCTGTCCCATACTCATCTCAACTACCAGATAACCTTTTACCTGATCTACTGTCTTTTTGAAAGGTTCCTTCGGGAAAGGCCACAAGGAAATCGGCCTTATGAGCCCTACTTTATACCCTTCGCGCCTTGCAATGTTCATCACGTTTTTAGCAACCCTTGCCATAGTACCGTAAGCAACTAAAATAACTTCTGCGTCATCACAGTTGACCATCTCATATCTTACTTCATTCTGCTCGGCTCTTTTATATTTCTCAAAAAGCACGTAATTGTGCTTTTCTAAAACAGGTGGGTCAATATAAAGGGAATTTATCACATTCCTGTGTTCCCTGTTTCCTCTTCCTGTAGTCGCCCATGTCTTTTCAGGAAGATTTCTTCTCGTCTTTTTCACGTTGTCAAAATCAACTGGTTCCATCATCTGTCCCAGCATACCATCTCCGAGAATTACAACGGGATTCCTGTAGTCATCCGCTATGTCAAATGCCTCTTGCACGAGGTCTGCCATCTCTTGAATGGTAGAAGGTGCAAGAACTATTAACTTGTAGTCTCCATGTCCACCACCTTTTACAGACTGAAAATAGTCACTCTGTGCTCCCTGAATATTTCCAAGTCCAGGACCGCCTCTCATTATATTGACTATCACACAAGGTATCTGAGCGCCGGCTAGATATGAAATTCCCTCCTGCATAAGGCTAAGTCCAGGTCCGCTGGTAGAAGTCATAACGCGAGCTCCTGCTCCACCTGCGCCGTAAACCATGTTTATAGCAGACACTTCGCTCTCTGCCTGCAAAAATACTCCGCCAACCTCCGGCATTCTCTTTGACATGTACTCTGTGACTTCGTTCTGCGGAGTTATGGGGTATCCAAAATAATACCTACACCCCGCCTGAATAGCAGCTTCTGCCATAGCTTCATTACCCTTCATTAAAACCTTTGCCATCTTCTCTCCCCTCCATTTACTTTATAACTGTTATCACCACATCAGGGCACATCATAGCGCAAAAGCCACAAGCTATACATTTGTCCATGTTTTCTGGTTTTATAGTGGCAGGATGATACCCTTTTGTGTTTATCTTGCTCAAGTCCATCTCAATTATCTTTTTGGGACAAGCATTTACACAGAGCTCACAGCCCTTGCACAAATCCTCGTTGAAAATAACCTTTGCCACATAAATTCCTCCTCTCACATTTTATCCCATGGAGTTTTCATATAAAGGTCTAAAGGAAAGACAGGATAATCAATCTGCGGAAGAAGATTTACCAGGTCTCTTTTTACAGTTACCATTTTTATAGGAATGCCTGTCTTACTAGAGACCTCTTCCACAACCTCTAATCCTTTCAAGACATCATCAACTGTCGTCTCATAAGACATATGAGTATTGTTCACTAAATGGGTCACCTTAATCTTTGAAGCCTCTTCTATCGCCTTTAAATACCTAATGACTGAATCAGCATCTTTTGTAAAGGGTCTGTTTACATTCACTACCAACAAGACTTCGGGGTCCTGTTCATATATTATGTGCCTGTACTGCCCCAGAGGCATTGCCCCTACATCATCTCCTCCCACGTCAAACACAGCATGTTTTTCTGTGCTGTATAAGGCACCATAGACAGTGCGCGAAATCACCGGGACATCAGCATTTACGTACTTCTCCTCAACTCCTACTACCTTAATTCCCCATTTTTCTAAAAGCTCTTTCCTCACTTCTCTCGACCTAAAATAGGGATTCACTACATCCAAATCGACAATCTCAACTTCTTTTCCCATTTGCCTGATGTAAACAGCATAGTTTATCGAAATCTCAGTCTTACCACTGCCGTAGTGCCCTACTACAATCGTCAGCCTTTTAAAATCCATCTGACCTCATCCTTTAACTGTATGTTTTTGGATTCTCTTCGCCTGTCAAAACCCTGTATGCTCCCTCTGCCAAAGCCAGCATTTCGTCCTCTCCAGGGTATACATACACAGGCGCTATAAACTCCACCCTTTCCCTTATCCTCCTCACAAAATCCTCATTATGAGCAATTCCGCCAGTAATCCCTATGGCATCCACTTTCCCTTTTAAAACGACAGCCATTGACCCTATTTCTTTTGCCGTCTGATACGCCATGGCGTCCAAAATGAGTTCAGCATTTTTATCCCCATTCTCAATCATTTTGTAAACTTCTCTCACATCATTTGTACCCAAATGTGCCACTATTCCGCCTTTTCCTATAAGCTTTTTCTTCATCTCCTCAAAAGTGTACTTCCCACTGTAGCAAAGTTTGACTAGATCTAGAACAGGTAACCCCCCTGCCCTTTCGGGGGAAAATGGCCCTTCTCCGTTTAGAGCGTCATTCACGTCTATTACCCTTCCTTTTCTATGGGCACCTACTGAAATACCACCCCCAAGGTGCGCTATTATAAGGTTTACCTCATCGTACCTTTTGCCCAAATCAGATGCCAAGCGGCGAGCAATTGCCTTTTGGTTTAAGGCGTGGAAAATGCTCTGTTTCTCAATCTCCGGCAAACCAGTAATTCTCGCTACATCTTCAAGCTCATCTACCACTACAGGGTCCACTATATAGGCAGGGATGTTGTGCTCTTTTGCCAAAGTGTAGGCGATAATAGCTCCCAAATTAGAAGCGTGTTCACCTCTTTCAGCCTTTTTCAAATCTTCCAGCATTTTTTCATTCACAATGTAGGTCCCACTCTCTATGGGCTTTAAAAGTCCTCCTCTTCCTACAATTGCATCAATTTGAGATAGAGAAATACCTTTTTCTTTCAACATATCAAGGATAGCTTGTGTCCTGAATTCAAACTGGTCAATTATTCTCTTGTATTTGCTCAATTCCTCTGTCGAATGCCTCAAAGTCTCTGTAAAGACAGGCTCTTTGTCCCTAAAAACTGCCACTTTCGTTGAAGTAGAACCAGGGTTTATTACTAAAATTAAAGCCAACCCCATCCCTCCACCTCTAATACTATTATAGTACACATGGCTTCTTTATCCAAATCTGAGGAAAGGCAAGGAATTCTTGCCTTTCCTCAGATTAACATTATCTTACGATATAGTTGTCTTTTACAGCAGCTATAGTCTTTATTCTCTCTTCTGCTACCCTGTCAGCTGCCACATAGGTGGGAACATTTTCCTTTTTAGCCTTTTCAATGACCTTTTTCACTGTATCGTATATCATGGAGACTTTCCTCATAGCCCTTTCCCTGTTGTAGCCTGAAGGATTGAGCTCATCAGCTACGTTTATAACTCCACCGGCATTTATTATATAGTCAGGAACATAGAGAATTCCCTTTTGCTGGAGGATATCTCCGTGACTTTCTTCCTTCAACTGGTTATTAGCTGAACCAGCGACAATCTTGCATTTAAGCTGCGGTATTGTCTCATCATTTATTATGGCACCTAGTGCGCAAGGAGCAAATATATCGCACTCCACGCCATATATTTCATCTGGTTTTACATACTCTGCTCCAAACTCTTCCACAGCTCTTTTTGCATTTTCTTCAAATATATCTGTCACAATGAGCTTAGCACCTGCCTCATAGAGATATTTAGCAAGGTGATATCCCACATTTCCTATGCCCTGAATTGCAACGACTTTACCTCTCAAATCTGAAGTGCCAAAAATTTCTTCAGCAGCTGCCTGCATCCCCCTGTAAACTCCATAGGCTGTGAAAGGTGATGGGTCTCCACTCGTCTCAGGAAGCCCTGCTACGTATTTTGTCTCATACCTTATATACTCCATGTCTTTCACGTTTGTCCCCACATCTTCAGCAGTGATGTACCTTCCCTTCAAAGATTCTACATACCTTCCAAAGCTTCTAAACAAAGCTTCTGATTTGTCAGTCCTTGGATTCCCTATTATTACAGCTTTTCCTCCGCCTAGATTAAGTCCTGCAGCAGCGTTTTTGTACGTCATGCCTCTTGCAAGTCTTAAAGCATCATTTATAGCGTCTTCCTCTGAATCATAAGTCCACATCCTGCAACCGCCCAAAGCAGGCCCCAAAGTAGTGTCGTGAATGGCGATGATGGCTTTAAGCCCTGATGTTTTGTCATAGCAGAGCACTACATTCTCGTAATCATATTTCTCCATTATTTTGAAAATCTCCATAAAATCTCCTCCCTGTTTTTATTTTTTTAATTCTTAAATTATTTCAAAATGTAATTCGTCTTTATTGCAGCAATCGCTTTAATTCTGTCCTCTGCTACTCTATCAGCAGCTTTGTAGGTGGGTATGTTTTCTTCTTTTGACTTTTTAATTACGCTCTTTATCGTGTCGTATATCATGGAAGCCTTCCTCAAAGCCCTTTCCCTGTTGTAGCCTGAGGGTTCTAACTCATCAGCCACGTTTATAACTCCGCCCGCGTTTATTATATAGTCAGGCACGTAAAGAATACCTTTTTCCTGCAGTATGTCCCCATGCCTTTCTTCTTTCAATTGATTGTTGGCAGAACCTGCTATGATTTTGCACTTGAGCTGCGGTATTGTTTCATCGTTTATGACTCCGCCCAATGCGCAAGGAGCAAAAATATCGCAGTCTACTCCGTATATTTCCTCTGGCTTCACATATTCTGCTCCGAAGTCTTCCACAACCCTCTTTACATTATCTTCAAATATATCAGTGACAATTATTTTCGCTCCAGCTTCATTAAGATATTTAGCAAGAGTATAGCCAACTTTTCCAACACCCTGTATGGCTACTTTTTTGCCTTTTAAGTCGGAAGTCCCAAACACTTCTTCAGCAGCTGCCTGCATACCTCTGTACACTCCGTAAGCAGTGACAGGCGACGGGTCTCCGCTGGTCTCAGCAAGGCCAACCACGTGCTTTGTCTCATACCTCATGTATTCAACGTCCTGGACAGTGATCCCCACGTCCTCACCTGTTATAAAGCGTCCTTTCAGAGCTTCTATATACCTTCCAAAACTTCTAAAGAGGGCTTCTGATTTATCTTTTCTAGGATCGCCTATTATTACTGCCTTCCCTCCTCCGTAGTTTAAGCCTGCGGCAGCGTTTTTATATGTCATTCCCCTTGCAAGCCTTAAAGCATCTTCCAGAGCCTCTTCCTCTGTATTGTACATCCACATCCTAGTTCCGCCAAGAGCTGGGCCTAAAGTTGTATCGTGAATTACAATTATTGCTTTTAAACCCGACGCTTTATCATGACAAAAAATTACGTTTTCATAATCCTTGACTTCCATCCGCTCAAAAATTTTCATAAATAACCCCCCAGTAAATTTTTTAAACATTAGAAGCGAGAGAAGCCAGCATTATGGAATTAAATTTTGCATCGCTGGAATCAGCTCTTGAAGTCAGTACAATAGGCTTCTTTGCACCCATTATTATTCCTGCTATCTTTCTTTGAGCTATATAAGTAATAGCCTTATAAAGTATATTCCCTGCTTCTATATCAGGAACTACCAGTATGTCAGCATTTCCAGCAACAGGACTCACTATGCCTTTATGGCGGGCAGCCTCAACAGACAGAGCATTATCTAAAGCCAACGGTCCATCTATTATAGCCCCTTTTATTTGCCCTCTTTCGCTCATCTTTGACAGTATAGCCGCATCAAGTGTTGCCTGCATATCTGGGTTTACAGTTTCTACAGCTCCCAATATAGCGACTCTTGGCGCATCAATTCCAATCTGCCTTGCAACATCTATAGCATTCAAAATTATGTCTATCTTGACTTTTAAGTCCGGTGCAATGTTCATTGCCGCATCTGTAAGAAGTATAAGCCTGTTGTAGGGCGACTCAAACACAGCTACATGGCTTAAAGTCCTGCCTGTCCTCAGACCTATTTCTTTATCCAGAACTACCCTCAGTATTTCTGCTGTCTGCACAAGTCCCTTCATCAGTATATCAGCTTTGCCTTCGCTCACAAGCCTCACTGCTTCGCGGCAGGCATCTAAGTTGCTTTTCGCCTCGACTATTTCATGGTCTTTCAAAGACATCCCTATAGAGGAAGCAATTCTTTCAATCTTTTCCTTGTCTCCAACCAAAATAGCCCTCACTATTCCCTTTTCATGAGCCTCTTTAATCGCTTCCAACACATCTTCATCAGCTGCCTGAGCCACAGCTATAACTTTTGGCGGCAAATTTTTCACATGCTCGTAAAGTTCAGCAAAGGTCCTCATACCAACACCCCATCAGCCATAAATTTTTGGAGTTTCCTGCCCTCTTAACACTCTTAAAGCTCCATCTCTTAAAGCCTCCATCTCGTCTCCACCGGGATATAAAGTGATTGGAGCGATAAAGCCTACCATGTCAATTATTATCTCTATCAAGGGTTTGGAATAAGCAAGCCCCCCAGTTAAAATAATTGTCTTAACATCTCCTTTTAACACCGCAGCCATCCTGCCAATCTCTTTCGCAATCTGATAAGCCATAGCTTCAAAAACTAGCTTAGCTTTTTTATCCCCAGCTTCTATTCTTTTTACCACTTCTCTGGCATCGTTGGTACCAAGATGCGCCACGAGTCCTCCCATTCCGACAATTTTTTTCTTCATCTCTTCCAAAGTGTATTTTCCTGAATAACACATCTCTACGACCTTCATGGAAGGCAAACTTCCAGTCCTCTCAGGTGAAAAAGGCCCCATTTGATTTGCATTGTTTACATCAACAATCCTACCTCCCTTTATAGCTGCTACAGAAATTCCTCCTCCCATGTGAGCCACAATCATATTAAGTTCCTCTTCTTTTAAATTGTTTTCCCTCGCATACCTGTGTATGCAGGCTTTAATGTTTAGAGCATGAGATTGGCTCTTTCTGGGAAGCTCTGGGAGACCTGAAATTCTCGCCACATCTTCCATTTCGTCTACTGCCACAGGGTCGAGAGTATAAACAGGTATCCCGTATGGGTCTGCCAGAGCCCTTCCAATTATTCCGCCTAGATTTGAAGGATGTTCCCCTCCTACCCCTTTTCTTAAATCTTCCAGCATAATATCGTTTACAACGTAGGTACCACTTTGGACTGGCTTTATCAAACCACCCCTCACCACAATAGCAGATAATTCCAGAACTTTAATGCCATTCTCACTTAGCCATTTGTTTATCGCTTCTAACCTCAAATCCAACTGCTCAATCACACTTTTATAGTTCTTGAGAGTTTCTACATCATGGGTGATGTCAGAACGCACTATTTCCTTCTCGTCTTCATAAAGAGCTACTTTGGTGGAAGTAGAACCTGGATTGATGACCAATACCTTGAACAACAGGCTTCACCCGCCCTTTCGCCAAACATTTTTTGAGTGTCTTAAAAAATTTTTATCCTTACAATATTTTAATTCTACACATTTGTCAAAAATCCTTCTTTTTGATTAAAATTTTTTTATAACAACTTTATATTTTGTGGAATTGATAGATTTTTGGAAAAATTGATAGGCGGGGAACTCCCGCCTACTGAATTGTCACACTAACTTTTTCAGGGCGAATTTTAATTATATTGACATTCAGCTTAGTATTTACATTAACTGTCAGAGTATAATTACCAGGAGATAAATTTGAAGCATCGACGTAAGCCGTGAAATCTGTAGAAGTAGCTCCTGCAACAACACTTTCAGGCCCTGAAATTGTAACAACTACTTCTGGATTCTGGACTGTTACACTCTTACCCTCTGCCCCTTTCACTTCTACATTGGTTATAGTCACATCTTTTGTAGCCAATTTTTGTATATCTATATATACTTTAGCAGTTATGTCACTCTTTACAAGCTTTACTCCATCAGGCAAATCAAAAGGCACCGTCTCAGTGACAGGTCCTGTCAGACCCGTTATATCTATCTGTTTTGTGCTTATGGACTTTATGGTATTAAGGACATCCTCATCTCCAGTGATGTATACATACTCTGGAAGAACATTTACAGAAGCAACTACATAGCCCTCCTGAGGTTTGCCAAATATTTTAGGAGTCACTGGAACTCTTATTGATTTGTTTACCGGAATGTAAACTTCCACAAGATTTGGTGTAACTGTAACCCCTTTTATCTCCTTGCCTTCCCTATCTACAGCCACAGCTGGGACAGATATCTTAATATCCTCTTTTTTGTAGGAGACATTCACCTGTGCAATCACATTTTTTACAAGATTTACTTTGCTCTCTGGTCCTACCACCATCACTTCGCCAGGAGTCGGAACCGCCGGCTGCATAGCATATCCATCCATCACATTTCCCACTATCTTTACCGTAACAGGCATCTGAATTTTGGCAATAGTGTCCACATCTACTTTTATCTCGGGAGGAATTACAGAAACTAAAGAGACATTTTTGGGAAGCCCCTCTATCCTCACAGGGATTACATTTATTCCTTTAGAGGTCACACGGCTCAAATCCGCATAAGCACTTATATTTTGAGCGGCTATGTTTAATACGTCGCTTCTTCTCCCTCTCACCTTCACATTCACCGTATATCCCTTTTCCTCAAGCAAAGTCAAACCCTTTTTCTCAAGAGTATCCACATTTACTAACTTTACAGGGACATTGCTAATCTCATAAGGAATTTCCGGATTTTCTTCCCCCATCACATAAAGCCATAATAAAAAAGCCAGTATCAGCGACAGGAGCTTTATAGTAAAATTTTTAGTCAGCATGTTTGTTCCCCCATTTTCTCCAAACAGGCTTCTTATTTTCCTTCACGTCCAAAATGCTAGACAAAACCTCTTTTAAAGTCTTCGGGTCCAGATGGCGAGAAAGCCTTCCGTTTTGAGCAAGTGAAATAATGCCTGTTTCTTCAGACACAATTATGGCAATGGCATCAGAAATTTCTGTAACGCCTAAACCAGCCCTGTGCCTTGTCCCCAGTTCACTGCTCAAATTCTGGTTGTCCGTAAGAGGCAGAAAACATCCCGCTGCCATAATCCTGTCTCCTCTTATAATAACTGCTCCATCGTGCAAGGGAGTATTTGGAATAAAAGTATTTATCAGAAGCTCACTGGAAATTTTAGAATCCATCGCTATTCCAGTCTCAATTATCTCATTAAGCCCTGTCTCCCTTTCAATCACAATAAGAGCTCCTATTTTAGACCTGGAAAGGTACTGAACCGCATCGCATATTTCCCCTATTACCTCAGACATGTCCTTCTCGTCCTCATTGAAAAAGAAAAAATTCTTTCCTAAAAAGCCGCTCCTACCCAAAGACTCCAGCCCTCTTCTGAGCTCAGGCTGAAACACAATCAAAAGAGCAATGACTCCGACAGTCATAGCATTTCTCAAGATGTAATTCACTGTTCGAAGCTGTAACCACTCACTTAATTTTGTAATTATTATCAAAACAGCAAGCCCTTTCAAAAGTTGCTCCGCTCTTGTCTTGTGGATGACAAGTATAAGCCGGTAAAGGACATAGGCTATTATCAATATATCCACTATATCGTTAATCCTCATTGTCTTGATTATATCTATAAGTCCAGTGAACAAAAAATTCACCTCACAAAGCTTTTGTAATGAGCTACTCATATTAATTATACAACAAATTTGGATAAAAAATAATTTAGCTGGGAAAATTATTTTAAAGGGAAAAGAGGAGGGTAAGGATGAACTCAAGCAAAGGAGGAAAAGATGACCTTCTTGTAAATTCTGTAATACAAAAGCTTTCCCGCTATGACCTAAATCTTCCAGATCTAATCATAACAGCAAACAACGGTGTCATAACCTTGGAAGGATATGTAAAAAATTTAGAGGAGAAAAAATTGCTCAGTCAAATTGCAGAGAGCGTAGAAGGAGTAAAAAAAGTAATTGATGAAGTAAAAATCAGGTAGAAGTCATAGAAGCTATTCTATGACTTCTACCCTTATGTTATTTTTCATTGCTTCTTTTTTTAAGGGATTTACGACATCCCCATGTAGTATCACATCCAGTGCAGACCTTAAGGACTTTCCGACTATTATCTCAGTTATGTTATTCTCTCTTGCAAATTCCGCAAGAGTTTTTGAAATTTTCTTTCCAACTAGAATTGACACTCTTCCTCCGAGTTTTTGAGCCATATCAAAAAGCTCAAGTAAGACTTCATTTTCTTTTAAATCCTGTGAGATATCGCTGTTTTTGTTAACGTATACAACGCAAAACTCACCATTGGTCTCTTTTGCCCTCTGGGCACCTCTTTCCACAAGCCTGCGTGAGCTCTTCTGAGGTGTTATACACACCATGATTCTGCTCTTCACGCTAGGCTCGTAACTAAGTACCATCTTTAAAAAACCCCTTTCAGGCACATATTTGCCCTTCTATAATTAATTATATGCGAAGGATTCTCTTTATGTCAAATTTCCTTTCCTTCTTTAAACTGTCAAAAAACTCCTTCATTCTTTTTATTTCTTCTAAACTCGGTCTCTTAGAACCGTACACGGTTTTATTGTATATTCTGGTAATTTGCTCAAAATCTTTATACCCTTCTTTTGCAACGCGCTCCTGATACTCCAAAGTCGTCTCCGAATCCCTCATTGTGAATCCTCTTTTAGAAAGCTTTCTTACTATTTTGTCATAGTAATATATAACGAGATACTTTTCGTCCTTATCCAGAGTTTTTTTCTTTTTAAAGTACAATGCAAATATACTAGATGCCATTATCAATAGAAAAGCCCCTAAAACTTCTATCAATTTAATCTCTTTCTTTTTATCTACTGGCGCATTTTCACTACCTGTCACCTTCTCGCTCTGGCTCATCCCTTCCTCAATATTTTTAAAGTCCTCTTCCCTTCTGTTGTCAGGCAAAATATCCTCTTTAGGCAAATCAGAAGATGTAGAGGATAAAAAGATAGGAAATTCGATAGAAGGATAATGAGGCGTTGGCTCAAAAGTAACCCATCCGTAGTCATCAAAATAGACTTCTACCCACGCATGCGCATCTGCTGTTGTCACTATATATTTCCCATTTTTATCTGGAGCAGGCGGCAGTTTAAACCCTACTACATATCTTGTAGGAATTCCTACGGTTCTCAGCATAACAGCCATAGCCGTAGCGTAGTGAGTGCAGTAGCCTTTTTTGAGGTCAAAGAGAAAATAATCCACAAAGTCTCTGCCTGGCGGCGTAGGGGGAACATCGAGAGAATATGGAAATTTCCTCAAATACTCTTCTACCGCCTTTACTTTATCGTACTGATTTTGCTTATCCTTCGTGAGGGAATAAGCCAGTTCTTTCACTCTTTCAGGAAGATTAGAAGGATAAGAAAGATATCTTTTCCTTTCTTCCTCACTCAAACTCGTACTTCCTTTTTCTTTTAAGTCTTTTAAATCTATCGATGGAGTCAAATATATTACAAAGTAAGGCTCTCCTGTGGCATGGGAAGTTTTTGCCTTTAAATTAAGATTTTCTTCTTCATAGTAAAAACTGTCGCTCAATTTATAAGGTTGCCATGGAGAAAACAGAATGTCCGATTTGATATTTACAGGAATAATTTTTAGACTCTTTATTTGGTACTTGACATTCCTGCTAAAAGTAACTGGAATCACACCACCTACATTCTCATAGCGATACTGCTGAACATAATTTGTCCATCTGCTTTTCCCTGAAGGAGAGGTGACATACTGGTCATACACCATCCCCCTCAAATAAGTGCTTTCTTTTGTCTCCACTTCCATCACTACAGAGTTTGAAACTTTTGCGGCTCCCCCTAAGTCACTTGCAAAAGACACAAAAACATCTTCTGCAGGAGTCCCTTTGGGTTTTCCCTCCCCATTCCTCCATTCCCTTGTAAACGGAAAAGTATCGTAAAACCAGTTTTCTAATCTATCCCATTTCAAAGGGCTAAAGGCCTTTGGCATAAGTTCAGCGCCAAAAGCGCTTATGGAAGAGAAAAGCATCACAATAGCCAAAAAAGCAGAAAGAGGACCCCTCAAGCCGTTTTTCCTGAAATAATTTTTAACCCCTATGTCAGTAAAGCAAAGGAGCACATAAACCATCAAGTAAAAATAGGCTTTATCCACATAGTTGTACCATTGAACTACAAAAAATATCATACCTGAAAGCAACGTTAAAAACCAGCTTCTCATCAAACCATTCATCGCGCTTATTAAAAAAGTCACAATTCCTACAGTTACAAATAATGTAAAGACTTTGTACTTCTCTGTAAGGGCGCTAAAAGCAGGTGAAGAAGGCGCGTAATTCATGTATGCGTTTATCCATTTGACAAAACCTTCAATGTAAAGAAATATACTCACCAAAATATCCCTATAACCGAAAAAGAGGGCAAAATCTCCTATAAGAATTATAATCAGCAAAAGGACTATGAGCAAAGGCCTTTTTAACAAAAAAAGGAAAAAGATCGTAGAAACTGCTGTCAGCAGAAAGACATAAAACCAAGGAAAATGAAATTTAAACCCCTCAAGAGCTGAAAAAACCACGACTAAAGACAAAGCTATATTAATGGAATATTCATACAAAACTTCCTTTAACCTTCTCCCCATTTTTATGCCTCCAAAATACCATTCCTACTCTTATCTTATCAATCTTGTCCTTAATTTTTCCATAATCATTTACATAGTAAATGAGCACTTCTACTCCTGTATCTTGAAGTTCATGTAACTTATTTAAAACAAAGCTGTCAAGATAGGGCGTTATTAAGACAAGAGTTGCATCCTTAGGGATAACCACATCTAATCCTTCAAAATCTAATATGCCCTTATCGTAGACAGGAAAATTCTTAATACTCGCTTCCATAAAAGCTCCAAAATCCCTTATAGTCCGCCCTCTCACCTGAACTTGCCCTGAAGGATAATCAAGCAAATTCACGGGAATTCCAGCAAGAAGGCAGTATTTAGCTACAGAAACCATGCATTCAGCACATTCCTCATCCAGCTTGCCATCTACATCGTCTAAAAAATGGCCTTTATTGAGGTCCCACAGCAAATAAACCTCACTCATGGCGGATATCTGAAACTCTTTAGCGTAAAGCTCACCTTTCTTAGCCGACACCTTCCAATGAATTCTTTTAATGCTATCTCCCGGGACATATTTCCTGAGCTGCAGCATGTTGGTATAATCTTCAAAGGCTCTGTTTTTTGCCTCAACAATCCCCAGCTGTTGGGCCGCCTTTAAACTAGGCTTTATATCCCTCACCTTAGGGAAAACCTTTAATTTTATTTTGAAATCGTAAAATTTCACTCTAGTAAAAATTCCAAAAGGGTCCTGAATTTTTAACTCAAAAGGCCCTACAAAATATATTCCCCTTCTGGGGAGTGTAAACTTTTTCTTAAACTTTTTATTTTTGAAGCTTGCCAAATAGCCCTCCATCAGTCCAAACTTACCACTTACAGTAGAGTAATCCCTTATTTCTACATTAAATACCGGCAAAAAGCTATTATTTATGAGATTTATCTCATATTCCGCCTCTTCTCCTACAGTGAATTTCTCTTCGTGAGCTATTATATATAAATCAAGGGAATTTTTAACATAACGCAAATAAAGATAATTTAAAAGAATGAAAATAGCAAATTCGTAGGTCAATAAAAAAATTATTTTACCTGCAGTAAAGACTGCAAAAGTAAGCGTCAAAAGCAAAAGGAAAAAAATCATCAATTTACTACGCATATCTTCTTACCACCGGCACTTTTGTAGTATCCACTATATTTTTTATGAACATCCTCTCATCAAGCCCTTCAAACTTTTCCTCATTCCTCAATATGATTCGATGAGATAGCACTGGAACCGCTAAAGCTTTTACATCATCTGGCAGTACATAATCTCTTCCTTGACAGTAAGCTCTTGCCTGAGCTGATCTCATCAGATTCAAAGTAGCTCTTGGACTAGCTCCCAACCTTATGGCTTTGCTCTTTCTGGTGCTCGATACCAAATTCACTATATAATTTCTGACAATGTCTTCTACGTAAACCTTCTTTACTTCCTCCTGCATTTTTATTACTTCCTCAGCGTTTACAACAGGCTTAAGCTCCTCCAAGGGATTTTTTTCTTCAAAATTCGCCAAAATCTCTAGCTCCTCTGCTTCACTTGGATAGCCTATCTCTATTTTTATCATAAATCTATCAAGCTGGGCCTCCGGCAACTTAAAAGTCCCCTCGTACTCAATCGGATTTTGTGTAGCCAGTACCATAAAAGGTTTCGGCAAAGGATATGTGACTCCATCCACAGTAATCTGCTTTTCCTCCATAGCTTCAAGCAAACTTGACTGCGTCTTAGGAGAAGTCCTGTTTATCTCATCTGCTAAGACTATATTGCTCATTATAGGGCCTGGCTTAAATTCAAATTCCCTTTTTTGCTGATTGTAAACTGTCACTCCCACTACGTCTGAAGGTACCAAATCAGGAGTAAATTGAATCCTCCTAAAGCTTGCATTTATAGACTTTGCAAGAGCCTTGACAAGAGAAGTTTTCCCAACCCCCGGCACATCTTCAATTAAAACGTGCCCTTCTGCCAGCAAAGCTATAATGACAAGCTCCACTGCTTCTCTTTTCCCTATTATCACCTTTTCTATGTTTTCTATAATTTTCTCAACTTTACTGTTCATGCTCATCTTCATCGCATCCTTTAATAATTTTTAAAAGCTGCCACATGTCCTCTATAAAATAATCCGGCTTTTCCTTTTTCAAAAGCTCAAAAGGAAGAACTGACCACTTTACCGCTACGCTTCTAACTCCAGCACTCCGAGCAGAAAGTATGTCGTAGGGGCTATCTCCTACCATTAAAGCTTCTTCCCTAGGGCTTTTAAGAAGCTCTAATGCCTTCAAAACAGGGTCAGGTTCGGGTTTATGCTTTTCTGTATCCTCAAGCCCTACAAGTACGTCAAAGTACTTATCTAGCTCAAAAAGCTTCAAACCCCTTTTTGCTAATTCTCTCCTTTTTGAAGTTACAACAGCTGTTTTTATCCCTTCCTCTTTTAACCTTGCAAGGACTTCTTTTACGTCCTCTCTAATTTTAGTATACCTATCGTGGTACTTCTCATTGTAATCTCTATAAGTTTTTAACATAATTTCCCATTTATCTTTGCTAAACCTCTGCAAAGTCAAAGGCAGAGGTTCTCCAAAATAGGGAATTACCTCCTCAGCCCCAATTTTGTACCCCAAATGCTTTTCTACAGTATAGACAAAAGATTTTATTATAAGCTGGTTTGTGTCTATTATCGTGCCATCTAAGTCAAAAAGCACTGCAGTTATCTTCATAACATCCTTCCTTTTAAATATTCCTTTTTCTTTAGTATACAAAAAAAAGACAAGAGTAACAAGAGGATAACACACTCATTCGGAAGTTTTTTGAAAATAAGCTATGATCCCTTTGTAAATAGCCCACGCTATTTTGTACTGATAATTAGGGTCGTTTAACAACCTTTCTTCTCCAGGATTTGACATAAATCCGCATTCTACAATCACTGCAGGCATCTTAGCATTTCTTAAAATATAATAACTGTTGGAGCTCTTTGCCATCCTGTCATTATTTGGATCCAGGGTTTTCCTGAGTTCTTCTTGAATTAATTCCGCTAGCAACTTCCCCTTTTCAGAATTTTGCTGGTAAAACACCTGAGCTCCTTTATATTTCGACTGGGAAAAGCTATTTTGATGTATGCTAATTAAAACATCCCCCTCCACCTGATTGGCCTTTAAAACCCTGTTTTTCAGGTCTTTTGAGAGGGAAGAATCCGACAGAGAATCGTCTTCTCTTATCATAACTGCAATGCCCCCTGTGTGTTCAATCAGTTCTTTCAATTTTTGTGCAATCTCTAAATTCAGTTCATCTTCATCCTTTCCGTATTTCCCCGGTTTTCCCGGGTCATAACCTCCGTGTCCAGCGTCAATTACAATTATTTTATTCATTATTGGCAATGTAGTAAAAACAGAAAGATTTTTTGTCTGCCAATTATATGAAAAAACTGAAACAAGCAACAACAAGCCAAACAAAAGCCATCTTTTTAATCTCACATGGCCCCTCCTTTCCTCTCATAAAAGTTTCACTATAAACAGTCTATTGTCACTTAATAAAAAAATTCACATATTATGAATCTAGGAAAGGAGGTAATAATATGATTACAATAGAGATACCTTACGTCGTTCAGCCTGGCGATACTGTATTTTCAATTGCAAGAAAGTTCAACACTTCTGTAGATGCCATAATAACCCGAAATAACATAATCAATCCCTCTTTGATATATCCAGGTCAAAGGCTAATAATACCAGTACAGGGCAATTACTACACAGTACAACCAGGTGATACAGTGTATTCAATTGCTCAAAAATTCAATGTGCCCTATGAAAGCATAATATACATTAACAATCTGAGCTATCCTTATAACATCTACCCAGGCCAAAGATTGTTCATTCCCGGAATATCAATGAACTATCCGCCATCACCGGTACCACCTATTCCATCCTCCGGCCCCTGTCCGAAATACTACACTGTGCAGCCAGGTGATACTTTATGGAGCATAGCGCAGAAATTTGGAATATCCATAGATGAACTCATCCGAGCTAACTACCTCGTAAATCCAGGTATGATATACCCAGGGCAGACTCTCATAATACCATGCCCTTCGACGCCTCCAGTAGAATACCCTACTTTAAGGCTGGGAGATAGAGGACCTTTTGTAGTTAACTTACAGGCTCGCCTTAAATCTCTTGGCTTTGATCCAGGACCTATTGACGGAATCTTTGGTCCCAAAACCGAAGCAGCTGTAAAGGCTTATCAGCAAAGCAGAGGTCTACCCCCTACCGGCATAGTTGATGAAACAACCTGGAATGCGCTTTTATTTGCCACACCTCCAGCACCACCACCTGCTTCCGGAAAAGTATATATAGTAAAGCCTGGAGAATCCCTGTGGACAATAGCCCAAAAATTTAATACAACAGTAGAAGCTATATTAAAGGCAAATCCTGAAATAAAAGACCCAAATCTGATATACCCCGGCCAGAGAATAATAATCCCTACTTCACAGCAGGCTGCCACCTCTCAGGAAATAATTACTGACAAAGAACCACAAGACAAGGAAGAAGAAAAATAGTCAGGAGACTTCTCCTGACTATTTCTTTAGGCTTTCTATATACTTTTCTGCAGCGTAAGCGGCTGTCGCTCCATCTCCTGCAGCTGTTATCACCTGTCTTAAAAGCTTGTGCCTTATATCTCCTGCAGCAAAAACTCCTGGTATATTGGTTCTCATATCATCATCAGTGATTATATACCCATACTCATCTAACTCTACAATTCCCTTTACAAGCTCTGTATTCGGGTCATAGCCTATAGCGACAAATACTCCATCCACATTTAACGTACTCTCTTCCCCTGTCTTCACATTTTTAAGCCTAATTCTCTCTACTCCATACTCTCCCTCAACATCAACTACTACAGTATTCCAAATGAATTCTATCTTTTCATTGGCAAAAGCCTTTTCCTGCTCTATTTTGGTAGCTCTCAACTGGTCTCTCCTGTGAATTATGTAGACTTTTTTAGCAAATTTCGTAAGATAAAGAGCGTCTTCTACTGCTGTATTTCCTCCTCCTATGACAGCAACAACTGCATCTCTGTAAAAAGCACCATCACAAGTAGCACAGAAGGAAATACCAGCCCCTATAAATCTATCCTCATTTGGAACACCTAATTTCCTAGGTGTGGCTCCCATTGCCAAAATAATAGCTTTAGCTTCATAAGTTTTATTATTAGCAGTTTTTACTCTCTTTACTTCTCCCGTAATATCTAAACTTTCTACGTCTTCTAAAACAATCTCAAGCCCATGTTTTCTAACTTGAGCTTCCATTTTTGCCACAAGGTCAGCCCCTGTAATTTCTTCATATCCCGGGTAATTCTCTAATTGATAAGTATTTACTATTTGCCCTCCTAAATATGTTTTTTCAATAAGTACTGTTTTAAGTCTGGACCTCGCCGCATACAACCCTGCAGTAAGCCCTGCAGGACCTCCACCTAAAATGATTAGATCGTACATAATAAAATCACTCCTCCTTTAAAAATAAAATTAATGCTATAAAATTATGGAAGCAGTAAAATCACTGCTTCCATAATTATATCACAAACTTTTTTTATTTACATCATCCCTACCGGTTGCTTAAATTTATTCTTTGTCTCTTGTATATCCTGTGGCTGAGCTGCTTTAACAGGATACCATCCTCTTTGGTTCACCGCTGTCCAAACTGTTCTTTGGTCTTCTAAAGTAGAATTTAAAAGGTTAATATATTCTCTTCTTATACTTTCATTTGCAGCTTCCACTGCCGCATGACTTAACATCTCTACTGCCAACTTGTAATTTCCTAAAATATTCATCATAATCTCTTTGTCAGTAATTTGCTGATTGCCGTACACTATTAACCTCTCCTTTCAGCTTAAATGTCTTAATAGAGAGCTGAAATTATTTTGACACCTATTAGCCAAATTTTGACACAAAGCTTTAAGTTGTGGGTCCTGGCACCTTGTAGCATAATCATTTAAAGTTTTTGTCATATTTTGTTGCATTGACAAAATATCGTCAATATAAAGCAATTCCTTGGTTGAAAGTTGCATCAAATCCTCCTCCTTTTTCTCTTTAATTTCACTTTTAATATGCACATAAAAATAAAAAAATATGCAAGTTTCCCCGCATATTTTCACTTTATATATCCCTTTCTTTTTAACTTTTCTATATGCTCTTTAAGCTTTTCTTCAATATTTATATTGTACTTTTCTTCTAGCACAAACATCATTGACACCGCTACTTGTGCAACATCTAAAAGTTCTTCAGAAATTTTTTCCATTATCTCTTTCTCACTTAAAGTGACATTTTCTCCATTTAATCCTCTGAACTTTCCTATAGCTTGAGCCAATTCTCCCGCTTCTTCCATTAGCTTGAGAGCTGTAGATTCTAGCGAAGGGGTTAAATTATTAAGTTTTGGCAAGCTTATTTCTTTAAAACTGGTTTTCATAATCTCCTCTCCATTTTTAGGCTTTTTTCCGCCTTGCCATAAAGAAAGTCAATTGAGGCGCTACTTCTTTCATTAACTCTAACATTTTAAAAGAAGTATTTCGTATATCCCACTGCGCTTCATTAGTGCACCTCAAATTTGCAAAGTGGTCAAATGCCCACAAATCTGCATTCATGACAACTAACCTTTTATGAGCATTTGTGACCACATAAGAACTTACTTGAGGCAATTTTTCTTTTAATTCTACAAACAACTCCTCTGAAGCCTTAATAGCATCAACTAAAATATCAGAAGCATTAGCCTTCTCAATATTAGGAGGAATTACAAACCCATTTTCAATAGTAGGTTCACTATAGTCAAAAAGTATAGTCCTGTGCCTCAAAAGTTGATGCCAGCTAGCTTCACTTATTTTCAACTGAAACTTAAACCTTACAGATCTAAAAGCCTCAATTAAATGGTCAAATTCACCTATACCCTCAACTGCTTTTTTTATTATTCGCTCTTTTTCTTCTTCTGCCATCCTCTTTACCTTTTCTTTAACCGTCTCAAAGTTTTTCCCCGAATATGTAAACAAAATATGCGCTACAACGATATCCAGAGGCGAAAATTCAGTATCCTTTCCCGTGTAATCTATTAAAACAACATCTTCTGAAGAAGGCGCTAATTCTTCTTCAAACTCCAAAGTATTAACTATTTCTTTTAATTTTTCATTAACTTCTAATTGATAAGGAGTAGGTGTCAAATGTCGCAAAGTACTTGGAGCAATTTTCTCTCCTTGCTCTACTATTCTTTCAGCCAATAACTTAGCTTCTTTAGTAGGGTGTGCAAAAAGCTTTCTCACTATATCCTGCAAATCTAATGCATTAAGTGCTACAGCAAAGCTTGTCCTTGTAGCTAAAATAAGAGCATATCTTGCGTCCTCAAAAGCAATTTTACTAATTCTCTTTAGAAATTTTTCTTCACTTTCACCTTCCTTTTTTTCTTCCGTGTAAGCTAAATAGTTTGTCAAAACCTCTACAAGCTTTTCATACGCATCATAGGAGGTCTGCCAAACTTTTAGAAATTTTTCTTTTAAATCAGGCTTTTCTTCTAATTCTGGAGGTATCACTACTTTATCTCTTGTAGACTTTTGATACCTTTGGCTCCACTCTATAAAAGCAGGTCTTCTGTTCATAAGCTCAATATCCCCTGACAAAAGCCTTGAAACATCTTCCACACACAGGTGCATTAAATGCTGTTCAGCAATAGAAGAATGTCCAAACCTTTCCACCCACTTTTCGTGAAATTCTTTCGCTTTTTGTATTGCTTTTTCTAAAGGTATGTTGTGTTTGGGTATATAGTCAGTTATGTTTAAATCTCCATCTGTCAAAGACTCAAGTATATTAAGCCTCCAACTGGTGTCTCTTCTACTCACTTTTGAATTTATAGGCGGTATGATAAATTCTGGAAGTGAATGTATAAAATAAACGGGACCGTATACATCTGTTACAAAATTCTCTAAAAGCCTCTCCTCTTCAGGAGTCAATTTTCTCATTTTCATGTCAAAAACTCCCTTCAAAATCGTAAAATCATCACTTTTTCCACTTTATATTATTATACCATAAAACCTTTTTTAAAAAGGGAAATAAAATCGGTAAGTATAGAACACCTCCAGTTTATAAATCTGCACAGCCCGCCAGCTTTTCCTAAATTTCATAATCAACAATGCACCTCGTTAGCTTCTTCGGTTCTTTTGACAAAAACCAACCTTACTAGGTTTCCTTCCATAGAATAAATTGAGATTTCTGCATCATTTATTCTAAACACTTGACCAATAGCTATGTTTTTTCCTTCATTGCTGGCCAAAATTGATATAAGTTCTCCTATAGTATTTGCCATATTTTCGGGAATATTTACATTTGCTATCTCATTTACCTCCCATATTGGCATACTTGAACTTACTATAGCGCCTTTTTCTGCATGAAGCCTTTCTGGGGTGTATATTTTAATAAGTAAAAACAGACCTCCTAGAGCCACAACACCTATCAAGACATCGAGGGTAGTTTTTGCTTCCATAATAATTTTTCGCGCTATAGCATAAAGAAGAACTTCTACCACGCTTGAAGGAGTGTGCCTGACTAGCATTATAACCAACTCAAGGCCGATTACGAGTAAAAGTATATGACCTAAAAAGGTCCTCAATATCTCATAAGTTTGCAATGGTGGGTGGTTTATAATAAGGTTTAAATACCTTATAAGGTCCAAAAAGCTAATTGCAACCCCGCTAATTACGAATAAAGCCAGCAATGCTTCCAAAAAAAACACTATCCTCGCAAAATTTTTGGGCAATCGCCACCTGAACTTTTCCCAAAAGTTTAACATAAGCCTTTAACCTGGTCACCCAAACTGTACAAAAGTGTACAGTTTGGATGGTTGGGGTATTTATAGTCCGCCTTTCAGGCTGTCCCAACCCCAACTGGCGGTATTTGGGAAGCCTACGCTCCTGCCCCAAGAAGCAGGAACTTGCGCCAATACTTGGTCCCCCCCTCCCCCCCACTTGTCCTGCATTAACAACCCCTTCAGGACAGAGAAGTCTCTTCGCACCTTCTCAGGGGAGAGTGGTGTTACCACCGCTACTTTGAGAACTTGCCAGAAATCATAGGTACTAAAACTTGTTCCATCCAGAGGTTTGAGTGCCCCTTCTGACTCACTCTCAAGGCTTTGTATAAACTTTATTGCTTTGTTTATTTCCTTTAAGTGCTTCTTCTCTTCCTTTTATCAGTTTATTATTGTTTTTCTGTTGAGACGTATTTTTGTTTTTTGTTTATTATCATTTGGATTAAAATTGTACCTTTTTGCATTAGTATTTTCAACTGTTGTTACCTTCTTATTTTTCAAACCCAATAAAGTTTTATGTCATTATGTTAACACCAAATATAGCGACGAAATTTGAAATGCCAAAGAAATCTAGAACTGATTATCAAAAAACAATAGGGTTAATATCATTATATTAAACTTTTTTTGATTATTCAATCAACTTTTACCTCTTTTTCTAAGTAGCTTTTTTAATCATTTCCTGTAAGTTTTCAAAAGCCTTGTGCCAAAACAATACCCGCCCTGATCCTCATCTTACATTAAAAAATCACAGGGCGGGAAAATAATATCCTTAGATACCTACAGATGAACTAAACTCCCTCTTTGTCGAAAAACTCTCTAGTCAACTTAAAGACTGTTCCGCTCAAACCTATAAGACCAATGAGGTTCGGTACCGCCATAAGGCCGTTTAAAGTATCCGCCAGGTCCCACAGTGGTTCAAGTCCACCCACTGCACCTATTACCACAAAAGGTATCCATATAATTCTGTATATAATCTTTACGCCTACGCCGAAGAGATACTCGGCACACTTTTCCCCGTAATAGGACCAGCTGAGCAAGGTTGAGAACGCGAAAAGCAGTATACCTATAGCCACTATAATGCCGCCCGGTCCTGGAAGCCCCTTGTTAAACGCAGCGGTGGTCAACGCAGCGCCGGTAAGCTGCTTGCCAGCCGCATCCACCTCGGTCCATACGCCAGTGGTAAGTATTGCAAGGGCGGTTAGCGAACATATAACAATGGTATCCATGAAAACCTCGAAAATTCCCCACAGACCCTGGCGGACTGGATGGTCAGTGGTAGCCGCAGCATGGGCTATAGGAGCGCTACCCAAACCAGCTTCGTTAGAAAAAATACCTCTGGCCACACCATAGCGCATCGCCATCATAACTGTAGCGCCAGCAAATCCGCCAGCAGCAGCCGAACCCGTGAAGGCCTGACTTATTATCATACCGATGGCTGAGGGTAGTTTTGATATATTTAATAAAATTATTATTAAAGCTCCAACAATATAAAAAGCAGCCATAAAGGGCACCAGTTTTTCAGTAACTGCAGCCAGTCTCTTTAAACCCCCAAGGATTACAAGGGCAGTCAATATTGCAAGGGCTATACCGGTATATAACTTCGGGACCCCGAAAGTCGTTTTAAGAGCATGAGCTACTGAATTGGCCTGAACCATATTGCCTATACCAAAAGCAGCTAGTGCACCAAACAGGGCAAAAAGCACCGCTAGCCATTTCTGTTTAAGCCCCTTCTCCAGATAATACATAGGCCCACCGGCAAAACTTCCGTCGGGTTTTCTGTCTCTAAAATGAACCGCCAGCACGACTTCACTGAATTTGGTTGCCATGCCGACGAGAGCAGCGATGAGCATCCAAAAAATAGCTCCCGGTCCGCCAAGTGCAATAGCCGTAGCGACACCCGCGATATTGCCGGTTCCAACCGTCGCCGCCAGAGCCGTTGCCAAAGCCTGAAAGGGAGTTATTTCTCCTTCTCCCTTCTGGGACTTTTCAAACATTTTAAACAACGTGTTTTTCATTACATAAGGGAATTTTCTAATCTGTATGAATCCCAGACCTATGGTAAGTATAAGGCCCGTTCCAACGATAAGAATAAGCATAGGTGGACCCCATACTATACCATTAACAGTACTATTGATTTCCAATAATTTGTCCATAATATAACCCCCTCTTTCCTCTATTATCCTTTTTATTTATAATTGGGCTTTGGCATGGGAATCATAACATCCTTTCTCACCTCTCTTCCCTTTTCAGTTACCATTACTCCTGTCAATATAGTGGACATATGCTCCGAATTATCCTTCTTTTCCAATAAATTTAAATTTATGCACACCCTAGAAGATTACTCCACTCCTATATATATATTCTATATAATCACGGAGATCCCTTCATTATTTAGAAATAAAATTCAGCTTAACCTCTTGTCACCATAGTAAAATCACTACTTTACCCTTACTGCATGGTTACGTTATCCTCATCGCAAAGATTTCGGTTCTTTGTTAAGAGTTGGGAGGGATATTTTTTTGAATGCCCGCCCTTTAGTTTTAAACTGTTTTCTTTCACTATTTGTATCCATTTCTTAAATTTTTTTGCTTCTTCAGAAAATTTGCATTTTAATATATTGTTAAAATTCTCCTTTAATCTATGTGCAATCTTCAAATCTTTGCTATACTAAAACATTACTTCTAATTTTTCTTTTTGTTGCCAATTAAACATATTATATTTTGCAAGAATTAACCGCCTACTCCTCCATTCTATGATATCGTAGTAAAAAACAAACCTTTTTTCAGCATTATGAAGGTTTTCTTATCCCATAATGGTATGTCCTTTATCTTTTGTATTCTATAATCGTGTACTTTTGATGTTAATCTTTTGCATTTTGGACAAATATATCTTCTATTATGTCTTCAAAAATCATATCTTCAGCTTTTAGAAATTCTGTGAATAAACTTCAATGCACTTATTCTAATGCTTCCTTTTGATAAATTTTGTTGTTTAGCCAATTTTATTGTAGCAGGCATTCAGAATAAGTGCGCTGTTTTTTATGGGTTGTTCTTTTATCTATCCCATCCCAACATTTATTATAGAACCTAAAAAGATAACTGTTTTTCCCATAACTGGTGACCCATCCGCGACTCGAACGCGGGACACCCTGCTTAAAAGGCAGGTGCTCTACCTCCTGAGCTAATGGGTCCCATGGTGGAGGGAGATGGATTTGAACCATCGAAGGCATACGCCAGCAGATTTACAGTCTGCCCCCTTTGGCCGCTTGGGTATCCCTCCACATTTTTATTGGCAGCTACAGAGCTATTTTATCACACAGATGCCGATTTGTAAATAGTTTTTATTGGAAAAGCACATAATTTTGCTTTTGTATCATTTTCATTATATAATGTAAATAGCATTTTAATGATAACGGAGGAACTCATATGAAACTCGTATCGTGGAATGTAAACGGATTAAGAGCTTGTCTGCAAAAAGGCTTTATGGATTACTTTAAGGCGATAGACGCGGATATCTTCTGCATACAAGAGACGAAGCTTCAAGAAAGCCAAAAAGACATTGAGGGGCTAGACCTTAATGGGTATTATGCCTTCTGGAATTTTGCAGAGAAAAAAGGCTATTCTGGCACAGCAGTATTCACAAAATATAAGCCTCTTTCCGTATCATACGGCATAGGAATTGAACACCACGATAAAGAAGGAAGAGTAATAACACTGGAATACAAAAAGTTCTTTTTGGTAAACGCTTATACACCTAATTCCCAGAGAGGACTCACAAGGCTTAATTACAGAATGGAGTGGGAAGAGGATTTCCGAAGTTATCTTCTTAAGTTAGACTCTGTAAAACCAGTAATTTTGTGTGGAGACCTCAATGTTGCCCACAAGGAGATAGACATAAAAAATCCTGCTGCAAATAGGCGAAATGCAGGATTTACAGATAAAGAAAGAGAAAAAATGACCATTTTACTAAATTCCGGCTTCATAGATACTTTCAGATATTTCTATCCTGACAAAAAGGACGCTTATACCTGGTGGTCTTATATGCACAATGCCAGGGAAAAAAACATAGGATGGAGAGTCGACTATTTCATCGTATCAGAGAGATTAAAAGACTACCTTACAGACTCTCAAATCCACTCTGAAGTAATGGGAAGTGACCACTGCCCTGTAGTTCTTATAGTAAAAGAAGACCTCATAAAATAAAAGCCCGAAAAGGGCTTTTTAATATTCATCTCTTCTTATTCCGAACTCTGCTGACTCCACCCATTGTTCTGCTTTTCTTAAATGTCCAATTAGGTTATCAAAGAGCTCCTTGTGCTTTTGCTCTTCTTCTATCAAAAACTCAAATAGTTTTTTCTCTTTTTCTTCCACTGCATCTTTCAGCATCTTCTCATAAAGCTCTATGCTCTCTATCTCTTTTTTCATAGCCAGCTCATATACTTCAAGCTGCGTAGGAACAGGCCTTATGTCGCTTTTAAACTCTTTTTCTTTTTCAAATACATTTTTATACTTTTCTGATACATCCGTTTTTTCAAGCTGATAATCCATTTTCTTAGCCCACTTTTCAATCATTTCAGCATGCTTTTTCTCATCCATGGCTAAATCCAAAAAAAGTTTTTCTAGGTGGGTTCCTTTGTGTTTTTCTGCCTGCTCCGTGCAAAATTTTTCTCCGTCTTTTTCCATCTTAATCGCAAATTCCAAAGCGTTCATACTTAACTCTCCTTTCAAAATTTTAAAAAAGGGGCTTTCACCTACATATAGTATAGATGAAAGTGTCTAAATCCTTCTGGGTCTCGCATGGTCTCAACCAGGCTTTCACCTACATATAGTATAGATGAAAGCCCTTTTTTTCATTCTACCTTTATCTCTTTGCTGTTTTCCCACAAGCCATGAATGTTGCAATAGCTTGTAGCGTAAATTGTTCCAGATTTCTCTATTTTAAACTTCACTGTAACTTCAGGCTCTGTAAATGCTCCGTATTCTCCGTGGGATGTAAAATTGTAGTTTCCTATCTCCACAGGGAATTTATCGCCTTCACCTTGGAAATATACCTTTATCCACTTTATGTGGTGCTCCAGAGTGTTAGGATGAGGTATTTCCTCTCCTATATTTACTTTAACCTCAAAAGCTTCTCCCTTCTTAACCTTTTCCGGACTATGTATAACCGGGACATGCTTTTCCCCTTTCCAATCGCCGCTCTGATACAAAGCACCAAATCCTGTCGGTGCACACATAACTCGAACTACCTCCTTCTAATTTTTACCATTTCATATTGTCCTTCAAGGTCTCCAAGTCCTCTTCATGCTCAATTTCATCTTCCAATATCTCGAGGACCAAATGATATGTCACCGGGTCAATGTCTTTTAATTCAGAAAGCATTTTGTTGTACACTTCAATCGCGCACTGTTCTCCTTTTATATTCTGCTCCAGCAGTACTTTTACATCTGGATTGTCAGGTGCGTCATATCCACAATTGGTAAGCTTGTACCAATCTTCGGGCTTTATTATTGGGGTTCCTCCTAGCTGAATAATGCGTTCAGCTAATTTTTCAGCGTGTTCCAACTCTTCTCCCGCATGCTCTGCAAGTTCAGCTGCAACAGCTTTTCCCATAGGTCCCCTTGCTATTTTTGCCCCTATCCAGTATTGGTAATAGGCAAGCCACTCATCAGCAAATGCCTTATTGAGCATCTCTATGATTTTATCGGCATGTCCCCCCACAATTTCTCTTCCTTTTGTACCCATTGAATTTCTCCTCCCATACACTTTTAATATTCCACCAGCCTTTTTTATACAGGCTAGTGTCTTGATTTAATTATATCATAGTTCAATGGAAAATCAATATCTTTTGAAATTTTTTATACTGAAATGTTTTTATCAATTGATAATAAATATCAAAAAAATAAAAGCGAGGGGAAATCCTCGCTCATTCTACCTTAAACTGCTTAATCGCCTCAATCAACGTGTTTGCATAGCTCTTTAACTCATTTGCAGTTGAAGCCATCTCTTCAACTATCGCCGACTGCTCTTCTGATGTGGCTGATACTTCCTCCGCCGACGCTGCCGCCTCTTCTGATACTGCCGCTATGTTCTGTATTGAATCTACTATCCTGTTCTTGTGCTCCTCTATCTCCCTCAAAGATTTCGTCAAATTCTCTATCTTCTCCACTATGAATTTCACTGCATTTAGTATCCCTTCAAATACGTCCTTTGTCGTATTTACTACTTCGCTCTGCTCCTCTATTGACCTCGTGGAGTCTTCTACCGTCCTGTAGGTGTTGTTTATCGTAGACTGTATCTCTGCTATCAAGTTCGCTATGTTCCTCGCTGCCTGGGAGGACTGCTCCGCTAATTTCCTAACTTCATCTGCTACAACTGCAAAGCCTCTTCCTGCTTCCCCTGCCCTCGCTGCCTCTATCGCTGCATTTAAAGACAATAAGTTCGTCTGGTCTGCTATATTTGTTATTGTCTCCACTATCTTTTCTATCTCTGCCGATTTTTCTAACAGATAATTTGTCGCCTCTTTTACGTTGTTGTTGGCTTGTATTGTGTGCTTTGTCTTTTCTATTAGCTCTTTTATCGTGACAAGACCTTCATTTGAAACCATGTTCACATTTTCTACTTCATGGTTTATTTCCTCAGCGTTTTTGAGAGAACTATCTATAAGCTGCCCTAAGACCACAGTTGCATTGGCGCTTTCTTCTGCTTCTTTCGCCTGACTCGATGCCCCTTGAGCTATCTCTTCAATCGCCTTTGCTACATCCTGTGTAGCCTGAGCTGCCTGCTCTGAAGCAACTGCCAAGTTTTCTGCAGAGTGGTTTACAGATTCTGATACGCTCTTTATGTCAAATATTAGCTTCTTTATGCCTTCTAACATTGTGTTAAAGCTATTTGCAAGTACTCCTACTTCGTCCTTTGCCTTTACATCGGCTCTTACCGTGATATTGCCTTGTGAAGCTTCTTCCATAGCAGCTACTACTTTCTTTATGCCTGAGGATATGGAGTTGGAGAAGAAGTATGCAATTACAATGCCTATTAGAAGTATTACTATGCTCACTGTGATTATGAAATTGGTAATCTTGTTCATGTCTCGTACTAGTTCTTCATTTTCCATGGCCACAGCTGCTTTCCAGCCAAAAGCCTCTAGATTTCTCACACTGGCAAATTTGTACGCCCCATTAAAAGTGTAGTAAACAGTGCTGTTATTAGCCTCCATTATCTTTTTCCCAAAATCGTATTTATATATAGAGGTAAAAAGCATATCCTTTTTGGGATGAACTATAACTGTGCCGTCTTTTGTGAGTATGTACAGGTAACCTGTTTTCCCTATGTTAATTGAGGCAATATTTTTTGAAAGCTGCTCTAAAGTTATGTCTATCCCCACTACTCCTTTTAAGTTGCCACTTGAATCAAACACTGCCTTTGCAACTGTTATTTCGGGAAGTTTGGTGACAAAGTCCTGATAAGGTTTGGTCCATACAGGTTCTCCCTTGGCATTTACCGCATCCTTATACCAAGGCCTTTCCGTAGGGTCATAATCTCCTAAATCCTGTGGTGGATATAAAATCATCTTCTTTGAAGGAGTAGCAAAATACACATTCATCGCATCAGGCATAGCCTTTTTAGCCTCTTCCAGCTTTTTAAGCACTGCCTCATCAGGAACAGTCTTTTCATCGTAATCAGATATGACACTAGATTGCGATAAAATGTAAAGCATAGACTCTGTATCTTTTTTAAAAGAACTTACATATTTGTTCAGAACAGATAGAGCTGCCTGGTTGGAATCGTTTATTTTAACTTTAAGAACAGATTCTGCAATTCTCGTTGCAAAAAAACCACTTATAGCAAGAGGAATTGATATCATCAACACAATAAAAAGTAAAAGTTTTGTCTTTATGCTTTTCATCTTTAGTGCCTCCCCTTCTTCTGGCTTTTGTCTTTTGTAATAATTTAGCTGCCTCTCACCTGCCACCCCCTCTTAAACAATTTTCGACATAATCTGACAAAATTATATCATCCTTTTACAATCAAGTCAATTTTCCTCTCTGATGCCAAAACCCCAGGACTTAAATTGTATATCTCATCAAAAAAGGCTACTTTAAAACTTCCCGGGCCTTCAACCTTGGGATTTTGCGCCGCCTTCTCTCCTGCAATTCCAAATGCGACAAAGGCCTCCAAAGTTCCATCAAAATAATCCTCAGCCACTGCACAAAAGCTCGCCACCACTGATGTGAGCATGCACCCCGTACCTATTATTGTCCCCATCATAGGATGCCCATTTTTTACATAGGCAATTTTCTTTCCATCAGTTATGACATCCACTTTTCCTGATACTGCAACAACACATCCACACTTTACTGCAAGGTCATAAGCAATATCGGATATATCTTCCTCTTCCTCTACCGCTTCAACTCCCCTTATTTTTCCTGTTCTTCCACTTAAAGTAGAAATTTCTGCGCTATTTCCCTTTATCACACTAACCCTGACTTCCTCAATAATCCTCTTAGCGCTTTTAGTCCTCAAACTTGTTGCTCCGGCTCCAACCGGGTCAAGAATCACAGGTACACCGTACTGGTTTGCTGCTTTACCTGCTTTTATCATGGTATTAACTTCTTCCACGCTTAAGGTACCTATATTTAGAACAAGAGCATTGGCACTTTTGACCATTTCTTCTACTTCTTCAGGGGCATATGCCATGACAGGCAATGCCCCTATAGCCAAAGTTATATTGGCACAGTCATTTACTGTAACCACATTTGTAATATGATGTATAAGAGGTTTTTTGTCTCTTAAAAGCTTCAAAAGCTCACTCCCCACATTATTTCCTCCTCTCTTTAAAAGCTCTTCTTATTTCCCTTAACATATCTTTCGTATTAGCCTCAATATCTCCATCAAAAATACCTGCTATTGCAGATATCCCATCTACTCCTGAATTCAAAATCACTTCATAAGCATTAGTTTTATTTACCCCTCCTATGGCTACCACAGGTATACTTACAGCTTCTTTTATTTTTTTAACTCCTTCTATACCTATGACCTCTGCCTCAGGTTTTACAGGCTGTGCAAATACGGATCCTGCTCCTATGTAGTCAGCTCCTTCTTTTTCTGCTTTTACAGCTTCTTCAACAGAATACGCAGATCCTCCCACTATTTTGTCAGGTCCCAATATTCTCCTTACAACGCCAACAGGTAAATCATCAGGCCCCACATGTACACCTTCGGCATCTACAGCCAGGGCTATATCAACTCTGTCATTTATAATTAGAGGAACATTATACTTCCTTGTAACTTCCTTTACTTTAAGGGCAATTTCATAGAATTCTCTGCTGGATATATCTTTTTCCCTCAGCTGAACCACAGTAACACCATTTTTAATAGCTATCTCCACCGCTTCAGCTATGTCCATCCCTTTTATAAAGGACCTGTCAGTAATAGCGTACAAAGTAAAGTCTATCCACTTCACCACCATCCCCCCTTATTCAATCCATCACAAGGCCGCCATCTACAACCAAATTTTGCCCTGTCACCGCTCTCGCCCAAGGTGAAGCAAAAAACAGCACTACATCAGCCAAATCTTCAGGAGCAGTAACTTTCTTCAAAGGAGTGGTCTGTTCAATTAAATCAAAAACCTCTTTACTGGTAGCCGAACTCGCATCTGTAACTTTTAAAAGCCCTCCGCTTACCATGTTGACAGTGATGCCATACTCTCCCAATTCTTTTGCCATATTGCGTGTAAAACCGATCAGAGCAGCTTTAGCAGTGGTATAATCGTGGTAAGGAACCACTGGATTCTGAAACAAATTAGTCCCTATATTTATAATTCGGCCAAAGCGCATCTTTTTCATATCTTTAAGTCCTGCTTTTATAGTGTTCAAGGCCCCTTTTACAGCTCCTTCTAATTGTTTTAAATAATCTTCCCACTCAATTGTTTCAGGAGTTTTTCTGTTCATCGGATCAAAAACATAGTCAATCAGCGCATTGTTCACAATAGTAGTGACGGGTTTCCCAAAATACTTCTTTGCTTCTTCAAACATTGAAGCTACTTGATTAAAATCTCTTACATCAGCTCTAATAGCAACAGAATTTCTTCCCAGCTCCTCTGACAATTTTTGCGCCTTTTCTTCGCTTTTATAATAATTTACTACCACGCTGGCTCCTTCTCTAGCAAAAGCTTTAGCAATGGCAGCACCTAAGCCTCGGCTAGACCCTGTAACAAGAACTACCTGTTCTCTTATTTCCACAACAAACATCCTCCTTATTCTATTCTTTAAATTCAACATTCCAGAAATGATTTGTGGGTCCCACTCCATGCCCTATAGAAAGAGAATTTTTTATGGCTCCTGTGATGTACCTTTTAGCCCTCTTCACCGCCTCTAACAAATCATATCCTAAAGCCAAGTTTGCTGCTATAGCTGATGAAAAAGTGCATCCTGTCCCATGTGTGTTTTTAGTGTTAATTCTCTCCGCTTTAATTTCGTAAAATTCTACTCCATCATAAAACACATCCACCGCTTCTCCTTCTAAATGTCCGCCCTTTACCAAAACTACCTTTGCGCCTAAACTTAAAATTTTCTTTGCAGCTTCCTTCATATCCGAAATATTCTTTATCTCCATTCCTGCCAATTCTCTGGCTTCCATCAAATTTGGCGTAACAACAAGACTTAATGGCAACAGCTCCTCCTTTAATGCTTTCATCGCCTCGGGTTTTAAAAGAGGGTCTCCACTCTTCGCAATCATGACTGGGTCTAAAACAACTTTTTCTACTCCGTATTCTTTTAAGCCCTTTGCGATAGTTTTTATAATCTCTTCATTGGATACCATGCCTATTTTAACTGCATCCGGATACAAATCCTCAAAAATAGCTTTCATTTGCAAATAAACCATTTCTGGAGTAACATCTAAAATCCCTAATACTCCTAAAGTATTTTGAGCCGTTATTGAAGTAATGACGCTCATTCCAAATACTCCGTGGGCAGAAAAAGTCTTCAAATCTGCCTGGATTCCTGCTCCTCCTCCTGAATCTGAACCAGCAATTGTAAGAGCTAGTTTCATATACTCACCTCCAAGATAATAAAAATATGCCCACCTGAAAAGGTGAGCACTTTTTACAGATTCCGTAAAACGTGCTTCCCTTCGCAGGCATTACCCTGGTCAGGTTCTAAGGGTCGGGAACGAATCCCCTCTCAGCCATTTCTGGCTCCCCTAGCACTTTGATATTCAATTTTTTTAAGTTCTTTTGCTTCTATTATATCATAAGATTAGAAAAATTCAATCCAATTTATTTTCAAAAGCATCAAATTTTATAGGCTTTATCTGTCACGCAATTTATAGTCTTAATCACAATTCTCCTGTCGACTGGTATTTTTTCAGCCCTTGGTAAAGGATAACTTTTAAAACCAAATAATATAATAAGGGAGATGAATAACACCATATACTCTCGTATACATTGCTCTTACCAAGGGCAATCCTTGCAGGAATTGCACTAAATAAGAAAATGGGAATTGCATATATGAGCAAATTGCGAACAATTTTCGGGAAAACCGTGTCAGGTTTTTCTGCAACTGTTAAAAGCTGCAGGACTATCGCTGAAATTGCTTCAGACCTTAAGCCAAAAAGGGTGAAACTGTATACTATGAAAAATAAAAGTCCCATTAAAATAGAAGCACTGAAAATTGAAATGATATAAGCTATTGTCAATTTAATTCCACATATTTTCATACACCATATATTTAGAAATATTAACAAGGGGGTTGAAAGAGCTGCAGGAAAATTTAGGTTTTTTAGTACAATGTATTTTATGAGAGGCTGTGGTTTTAGTAAATCAAAATCAAAATACCCTGTTAAAACTGATTGTCCAAACTTAGAAACAGCTTCTGCAAAGAAAATTGCATATAGGTTGTTTACTAAAAAGAAACAGGTTATATAAAAAAGAATTTCTTCTCTATTATAATCACCAAAAACGTCAATTTTTTGAGTAAGCAGGTAATAGCCTAAAAATGTCGCAGTGTATAAAGATAAGTCTGCCAAAAACCAGCTTACCAAATTTGCTCTATATTGAATTGCTTTTTTAATTGAAAATCTTATAGATTCTATTAGCATGTTTTCACGCTCCATGAGAGGTGTATTTTTTTAATCCATTTTTCATAAGTAAAAAAACAATGAAACCAAGTATTAACACCCAGACTAGTGAAATAAACAATCCTTTATTTACTATTTCAATGTCAAAATTAGCATCACATATAAGCTTTGACGGGATATATGTCATATAAGGGAAAGGAGTCATTAGCATAATTGATTCAATTTTGCCAGGCAAAAGGTCTAAAGGGAAAATGGCACCTGAAAGAAGACCTGTCAGTAAGTTTCTAATGGCAGCTATGCCCCATATTTCTGTCAGCCAAAAAGATAACAATCCTATTATAAAGGAAAATAAAGCATTGAGTAAAAAACCCAAAATTAACGCTGCAGGTAGGTATAACAGCCGGTTTGCTGGGATTTCAATTTTTGCCCAAATTGAGATCATAATAATTATTGGCATATATAAAATTGCAAACTTTGCAAGGCTTGAAGATATGTGACTGTATGAAATACTGGTCAGATAATCTACTGGAAGTAAAAGCTTTTGGCCAAATCTGTAAGTTTTTATATCCTTTTCAAGGTCATGTTCAGCATGAATTTCTGTAAATAGAAGTATTACATTAGAAATGATAATGTAAATCATCATTTCTTTCAGAGTGTAATTTATGGGATTTCTTTCAATTAAAGACCTCCAGAGAAAGAAGTTTATTAGGATTGGTACAATTAGGGAACTTAAAAGCTCTCCTATAAGGTAAATTCTATACATTAAGAGTCTTTTTATTGAGTAGTCAAAATATCCCATGAAAATATACAATGTTCTCATTTTTCTGCACCCTTATACAATGATTCTATGATAATATCGAGAGTATCATCGTGAAAATTTATATTTGAAATTTCAGCCTCATTTGACAAAACTCTCATTACATTTATCGTTTCTTCTGGACTAAATCTGATGAAATATTCTTGTTCTTCGCTTGCTTCTTCTACTTTATAATATCTGCTGATTCTTTCAACTGCACAATTGCTTGCGTTAAATCTAACCTTTCTGATGTTGGGAATCATACTTTTCAGTTTCTCAATTGTTCCATAATATAGCTCTTGACCTTTGTGGAGTATATAGATGTTGTCGCATAAATCTTCAATATCAGTTATGTAATGGCTTGTTAGTATTATAGAGGCATTATATTTCTTTTTATAATTTTTTAAGTAATTTCTAATTGTCCTTTGGGTGATAAAATCCAAGCCTAAAGTAGGCTCATCAAGAAAAACAATTACTGGCAGATGAATAAAAGATAATATCAATTCACCTTTCATCCTTTGTCCTAAAGACAGGGTTCTGACCTGTTTTTGCAGGTCTATTTCTGACAAGCCCAATTCTTCTGCCATTGATTTTGCCCTTGAAATTGCTTCTCTTTTGTCAATAGAGTAAATGGAGGCAAAAAGTTTTACAGAATCAATAATAGATAAATCAGGATCTAACTGCCCTTTTTGTCCCATGACTAATGATACTTTTCTTCTATAATCTTTGCTTCGTAAAAAGGGGTCTTCTCCCAGTACTCTTATGATACCTTCATCTGCTTTAATAATTCCAGATACTAGTTTAATAGTAGTAGTTTTCCCCGCACCGTTTAAACCAATCAGTCCAAGTATTTCTCCTTGATTTACAGTAAAAGAAATGTCCTTTACTGCTTGTATGTACTTGTACCTTCGCTTAAAAAAGCTTTTAACTGCATTTATCACGCCATTTTCTTTTATGTATACTTTGTAAGTTTTACTGACATTTTTAACAATTATCTGCGAATTCATGACCCTCTCTCCTAAAAAGTTCCATATGCCACAAATCCTTTACCTAAATTACCAGTTAAACGTTTGATTTTATTTTAACAAAAGAAAAATAGAAATGCAATTGCTTTTTATAAATGGCAAATTTATTAGTAAATATGTTCTAAATGGGAAATAAGTCAGCAAAGAAATATTTTATGCCCAAACACAACTTGCTACAAAGTAAATAAAACTCAGCAAATAATCTGTATATATACAAAAAAGGGTATCGACACAATGTCGATACCCTCTAATATGCATAAGCACTGGAGCTAGCGGTGGGATTCGAACCCACGACCTGCTGATTACGAATCAGCTGCTCTGCCTCTGAGCCACGCTAGCAAAATAAAAATAAATGGTGCCTCGAAGTGGAATCGAACCACTGACACAGGGATTTTCAGTCCCTTGCTCTACCTACTGAGCTATCGAGGCATAAGAAAATGGCGACCCAGAAGGGACTTAAACCCTCGACCTCTAGCGTGACAGGCTAGCGCTCTAACCAACTGAGCTACTGGGCCGCATTTTTATTAAGTTAGAAAATGGTGGGCCTTCAGGGATTTGAACCCCGGACCAATCGGTTATGAGCCGACCGCTCTGCCAGCTGAGCTAAAGGCCCATGTTGTGTTGGTGACCCCGACGGGATTCGAACCCATGTTACCGCCGTGAAAGGGCGGTGTCTTAACCACTTGACCACGGGGCCATCATAAAAACTGGCTCCTCAGGTAGGATTCGAACCTACAACCTACCGGTTAACAGCCGGTTGCTCTACCCTTGAGCTACTGAGGAGCATTTATTCCGGCAGCGACCTACTCTCCCGCTTATGCAGTACCATCGGCGCTGGAGGGCTTAACTTCCGTGTTCGGAATGGGAACGGGTGTTTCCCCTCCGCTATCGCCACCGGATACTTAGACCTTCAAAACTACACAAAGCCTTCAGGGTCAAGTCCTC
>NZ_SLWU01000008.1 GCF_004345675.1 Caldanaerobacter subterraneus
GATAACATCTTCCTTCTCCTCTCCTCTTTTGCTTCATAAAAAACAAGGAACCCTTCTCATAATAACGGGTTCCCGATATTTTGTCAACAGTCTGAATCTCCGGCAAAGCCGGAGATTAAATTCCGTGTAACTCGTGCTTTTTATCTCTCGTCATCAAATTATAAACCGCCTCAAAAGGATTTTTATTTTCAAAAATTATAGAATAAATCTCCTTGGTAATTGGCATCTCCACTCCATATATTTGAGAAAGCCTGTAGGCTGATTTGGTAGTATTTACGCCTTCCACTACCATCCCTATTTCTTTTAACGCATCTTTTAAACTTTTCCCTTTGCCTATTAAAATCCCCGCTCTTCTATTTCTTGAATAGTTACTTGTACAGGTCACAATAAGGTCCCCGACCCCTGCCAATCCCAGGAAAGTCAAAGGGTCCGAACCCATAGCCACTCCCAGCCTTGTAATCTCGGCAAGCCCTCTTGTCATGAGAGCAGCTTTTGTATTATCCCCAAAGCCAAGCCCGTCGGAAATCCCCGCCCCTAAAGCGATTATATTTTTTAAAGCTCCTCCTAGTTCCACTCCTATTACATCGGTATTTACATACAGCCTGAAAGTCTCGTTCATAAAAGCCTCCTGTATGAATTCGCAAGCCTTAACGTCCTCTGAAGCAAGTACACAGGCCGTAGGAATCTGTCTTACTACTTCTTCCGCATGACTTGGTCCTGACAGCACTACCACAGGGTTTAAAAGGTATTCCTTTATTACCTCAGACATTCTCTTCAATGAAGAAGTTTCAATCCCTTTTGCCAGATTGACAACAATAGCATTTTTAGAGATTTTCCCTTTTAATTTTTCGGATACTTCTCTTACAGCATGGGAAGGAACAGCAATGACCACTACTTCGGAATCTTCTACTGCTTTATCTAGGTCATTGTACAGTAAAATGCTTGAAGGAAGATCCACGTCAAGGTATCTCGAATTGTGCCTTGTTGCAATAAGTTCCTCAAATTGCTCCTTACTTCTCATCCACAGCCTTACCTGATGGTTTAATTTATTAAGGTGAATAGCTATAGCAGTTCCCCAGCTTCCTGCTCCCAGTACCGCTATTTTCATTTCTCTTTCCCTTTCTTATTTTATTTGAGCTCTCTGCCCTATTTTAGATTCAGTCCCGTTTATCAACCTCTTTATATTAGAGCGATGCTGGAATATTACTAACAACGCTAAGACTATTGCAAAAGTTAAAACTTGAACTGAATTAGGGAAAAATATGTTCAAAAGAGCAAAAGTAATAGCACCTGTCATAGACCCCAAAGATACATAGCGAGTTATAGCAATTACCGCTACTCCAATCGCAAGAGCAATAAGTCCTAAAAGGGGATTTATAGTCATCACCACTCCTACGCTTGTGGCAACTCCTTTTCCACCCCTAAACTTTAAAAATATCGGCCAGTTGTGCCCGCACACAACAGCTATACCGGCAATCAACGCTCCAGGCATTCCTATGAAATACTTTCCAAGTAAGACTGCTACTACCCCTTTCAACACATCGAGCACAAAAACAGGCGCTGCTGCCTTAGGACCCAATACTCTTAAGACATTAGTAGCTCCAGCATTGCCGCTCCCATAATTTCTTATGTCAATATTTCTAGTGTATTTTGTGAAAATATATGCATTATTTATACAGCCAATTAAATAAGCCAAAACAGCAACGAGTACAAATTTCATCTTCTCCCCCCTTTCCCTTTAATCTTCTCCTCTTTTTTTAGTAGAAATCACAATAGGCACTCCCTCAAAACCAAAATTTTGCCTTATAGTGTTTTCAAGAAATCTCACATAAGAGAAATGTAATAATTCAGGCTCATTCACAAAAATTACAAAAGTTGGTGGCTTTGTTCCTACTTGTGTAGCATAGTATATTTTTACAGGTCTTCCTTTAGAAGAAGGTGGCGGAAACATGAGCATTGCTTCATTTAAGACATTGTTTAAAAGCCCTGTAGTAATTCTCTTATTATATTCTTCCCACACTTTATCTACAGTTTCCAAAACTTTGTGAATTCTTTGACCTGTCTTGGCAGATATAAATAGTATAGGAGCAAAAGAGATAAAAGCCAGTTTTTCTCTAATCATCTCTGTATATTCTTTATAAGTATTGCTATCTTTCTCAACAATGTCCCACTTGTTCACAAGAATTATAATTCCCTTCCCGTTTTCAAAAGCATAACCAGCAATTTTTGTATCCTGCTCCGTAGGACCTTCTGTAGCATCTATCATGAGAAGGCATATATCAGCCCTCTCAATTGCAGCCAATGCCCTTAAAACGCTGTACCTTTCTATTGACTCGCTTATCCTGCTTTTCCTTCTTATTCCAGCAGTATCAATTAATATATAATTCCTTCCATCTTTAGTAAAAGGAGTATCTATTGCATCTCGAGTAGTTCCTGGTATATCACTTACAATAACTCTTTCTTCCCCTAGTATGCGATTTACTAAAGAAGATTTTCCTACGTTGGGTCTCCCAATCACAGCAATTTTAATCGTTTCTTCTTCATATTCTACATCATTTTCAGGCAACCTCTTTATCACTTCATCCAAAAGTTCACCTATTCCAAGCCCATTTGAAGCAGAGATGGGTATAGGTTCTCCTAAACCCAGCTTGAAAAAGTCATAAAAACTCGCAGGCATCTCTTTGAAACTATCCACTTTATTGCAAACCAAAATCACTTCTTTTTTGGTTTTCCTTAGCATATTGGCTATTTCTTCATCTTCAGGGACAAGTCCCTCTCTCGCATCAACCACAAACAAAATCAAGTCTGCTGCTTCAATAGCCGCTTCTACTTGCAATTTCACTTTCGAAAAGATCACGTCCTTTGGGTCAGGATCCAATCCACCAGTGTCTACCAAAATAAACTTCCTGTTAAGCCATTCTGCATTTCCGTATATTCTGTCCCTTGTAACTCCAGGTATGTCCTCAACAATTGATATCCTTCTTTTAAGAATTCTGTTAAAAAGAGTGGATTTCCCAACGTTTGGTCTTCCGACAATAGCTACCATCGCTCTTGACATTTGCCTCACCTACCTCTGTATATCTTTTGTAAAAACTCTCTTCCATCAACTTCGGAAACAATTACTTCCGCTCCCAAGGCATCCTCCACTTCTCTCACTTTTACATCGTCCAAAAATATATCTGAACCTTCTTTTAGCATCACCCGAGGTATAACCAAAGTCTTGCCCTTTGCCTTGCCTTTGAGCTGTTCTATTATGTCTTTTCCCACTACAAGTCCTGCCACAGTTATGTTTTTTCCAAAGAACTTATTTACTATGGGCATAACTTCAATGTCAAATCCTATACTTTTAAGTTTTTGTGATATATTCCTCATAAAATCATAAGCAGCAATTCCCGTGACGATTAAATAAGGCTTATTACTTCTTCTCACTAACCGCTTTCTTCTCTGAAAAGCTTCTTCAAACTGGTGCTTGAACAAAGCCATAAGCCCAACGCCATTTTCTATCTGCGGAAAATCTTCATAGTGGTCATAATCGGGAATCGGCAAATCCCCAATCACATAAAACTCGTCAGACAAAAAAACAAAAGACGTTCCCAATCTAGCTTTTAATTTTTCCTGCCAGGAAGAAACTTGCTCCACTACCTCCCTCGCCTCATCAATAGTAAAAGGGCGCAGTGGATAGAGGTTATGCCTGTGGTCAGTAAGCCCTACCGGCACCACAGCCACTGATTTTACTCCCGAATAAAGGTCAGATAAGTCTTTTATCGTCTTATCAAGCTTAGCTCCATCGTTGATTTCCGGGCACAAGACAATCTGCCCGTGAACTTCAATCCCATTATTTACTAGTTTCTTTAGGTTTTCCATTATATTTCTCGCGTTAGGATTTCTCATCATCCTTGCTCTCAAATCGCCGTCTGTGGTGTGAATTGAGACGTAAATGGGCGAAAGCCTGTATTTTATGATTCTATCAATTTCTTCCTCGTTCATATTAGTCAAAGTTATGAAATTTCCCTGAAGAAAAGAAAGTCTGTAGTCATCATCTTTAAAAAGCAAAGACTTTCGAACTCCTTTTGGCAATTGGTCGATAAAGCAAAAAATGCATTTGTTTCTGCACCTCTTTGGCCTATCAATTATCTCCTCTTCAAACACCAGTCCTATGTCTTCATTGTAATCTTTTTCAATTTCAAACACATATCTCTCACCTGAAATTTTCTCAATTTCCACCTGTACAAATTCATTAGCCATCTCATAGCGATAATCTATTATATCAATGACTTCTCTTCCATTTAATGAAATTAACTTATCGCCTTTTTGTATGCCCAATTCCTCTGCTATACTTCCTTTTATGACATCTTTTATGTTAATCTTCTGCATATTATTCCTCCTAAATCTCCTCCCCCTCTACTAAATTATGAATTAATCTTAAAAATACGTCAAGAGATTTTTTGCAACTTTGTTTTAATAGCTGTTACTAATTCCACAAAATTCTTATACCTTTTCAGTATTCCATAAACTGTTATTGGCCTTCCCAGTGAAATAATACCAAGTCTACGCGATGCAATCCCCCCAATTTTTGTAGTAATGCCAATGGCGGGCAACGCATCCACTACTAGCACTTCTTTTTCACTAATCCCATAAAGATTCAAAAAGCTGTAAATAGCTTTTGTCACAATATCTCTCCCATTTCTCGCCCCCACGATATAAACTTCATTTCCAAACTCGTCTTTACCCATATAAAAAAGAGTTCCAATCTCTTCATTGGAAGTCTTATCATAATAAGGAAGAGAAATAATTTCTCTGAAACTAGGTACCCTATCTGTAGGCAAAAGGCCAATGTGAATTGAAGCAGCAACAACAGAAGAATGTGCACTCCCATAGCACATGTAGATTATAACCATTCTATCACCTCATAAAATTCTCTTATATTTTTCAACAAATTTTTTCATGTGTTTTCTTTTTTGGAGGTAGTAGCCATAAAAAAATTTCTCTACAGCATTTCTGAATATCTTATTTTCTCTTAGCCCCAGTAAAAAGCCAAAAAACTTAAAATCATACTGGGAGGTATCTATAAAAATCACATCATCATCGATGTCAAAAACCTTCATCAAGTCTTTTAAAGTCCTCTTTATGTTTTCACCAAAATTTTTCACTCCCATCACAAAAATTTCATTTCCACACCCATCTTTTCCCATGTATTTTATATTCCCATAATCTACTTGGAATAAAAAGGGGATTTTAAAAAATTCCTCTTCTCCAATATCGAACTTCTCATTCAGATGAAGATAAGCGCAAATGGGAGAAGAATAGCATCCGTAGAAACTATAATAAATCGCTTTCATAACATCACCTAATATTGCTTAACTAAAATAAAAACTCCGTTCTCAAGGTCATGAACTGCTGCTTTGAAAATTCTGCTCATGTACATAGATATTCTCTGTTGATCCTCTTCCGTATCGACGTAAATGATGGGAGCTGTCCCGCTTGATACATTGTCTTTGGCCCTCCTTAACGCTACTATCGCTACTACATAGCCTGTGACGTGAACTTCCATTATATCACCCCAAATTCCTTGTGGCTCCTCTAGATTTGGAAGGATATTTTCTCACAGTTTCTATAGCAGGAATATTCTTGATAATTTCAACAAACGCATCTACATCCGGCTTCATGACAACCATCACGACAATAACATCTCCATTTTCGCTGTTGTTCATGGTCATGGGAGCTAATTCAGGCGTATCTATGTTCATCCTAAGCCCCAGCTGGTTAGCTGTCTCATGAAGTATGGCCTGTCTTATCCCCAGGTTGTTTATAGAAATCAAACTGTCAAGACTTTTAGGTCGAATTATTGCAGCAACACCATACTTTTCAATAATCTCTCTTCCTTCTTTAAGGCCTATGTCCGCCAAAATCACATTTTCAACACTTAAGCGGGGCCCTTTAAATACTATTTTAGCTGGAATCACATCAGCGATATCCCTTATATAGGCAGTTTTCATCACATAGCGAGATAAATAGATGGAAATTCCTCCCACTGCAAGACCGACTAAAGCGCTTTTCGCAAGGTAGGTAGAAAGAGAAGTTACTGCAGCCACTGCCATAGCGATATAATTTCTCGCTTCAAAAATCTTGGCTATATTTTCTATGTAAGCAGCTCCCCTTGGAACAAGCTCAGTAGATTCCATTTTCTCTAGGCTTGTCCTCTCTATCTCCCTCACGCCTTTAAACTGCTGTGCCGCTAAAGCAAGAAATGTCACAGCAGTGTACTGCTTTTCGATAAGGGCAGGAACAGAAAAGGCTCCTAAAGCTGCAGATATCACACCTAGTGTCAAATGTGTCATGTACCCTTGTGGATATGTGGGATATTGCCTGTAATCTACTCGCAAATATACAAATCGAGCAAGACTTCCCATAACAATTCCCATCAAAACAATTTTTATATAGAGGTCATGTCCTATGCTCATTCTTCATCTCCTTTTTTTCGCTTAAATCTTCCTAAGTAGCTGGCAAATTCTCTTTTAGTCGCTTTAGAAAATTTGTACAGCATCTCCCTACCCCCGGTACTGAGAAGCATAAAGGCAACGGCAGAAACTATTCCTACTCCTACCAAAATCCATATGCCAGTAGCTGCAGCCTTATTCTGCCCGGGAAGTGGTTTCTGCGTTTTTGTAACTGTTCCCACCTGTTTTTGCTGATCCAACCCGTAAAGAGCTTTTGTAAGGACATCTGCCATAAACCCTGCTGAAACTTCTGCCCTTTGCCTCGTGTGAGGGTATGTCCCAAATTCTAAAAGAAGAGCATTGGGAGTCAGGTCCTGATTGAAGTCTCCTTCTCCAAAAAATATGTCTTTTATAAGGTGAGGATAAGTTTTGTCGGCAATGGCTTTAATCCTATACGCCAGATTTTGATTAGCTTTTAAATTGGGGTTATTCCTCCCAAGGACAATTCTCACTCCTGCAGCATTTTTACCTGCAATTTTCCTTATGTATTCCTCCAAAGGAACAGCATCTCTATGGACATCTAAAAGGAGATCTGGCTTAAATTCTTTCAGCAATTTCACAGCCCCTGCCCTTGAGCGGGTATATGCCATGGCATCGTGGGGAAGGTACAAGGTCCAATCCACTTTTACCTTTACTCCTTTGTCTTCCAATGCTTTCTGAAGAGCAGTATCTACCCTGTATATTCCTCCGTGTCCATTAATGCTAGCAGCGCCGTCAGATGGCAAGTAAGATTCGTCACTGTGAGTGGAGTATATTGCTATCCTTTTTTCACCTGTGTTTTGCGATACAGCTATCGCAGCAGAAACTTCTTCATCCACATCTGGAAGCTTTTCCGTCCGTATGTACTTGGCATAAGCAATTTTCTCTCCTTCATCTACCTCCACTATTTCGTACAGCTTGTTATCCCCTGAAAGGTACATGTCTTTTTTGTGCACATCCATTGCTGTTCGAAACAGCACTTTATCTGTTTTAATGTCATATACTGTGTAGTATCCTGAATTTCCAAGCCCTTCAAAAGGAATTGACGCAAGAATTAATACAAAAGCTAAAAATGTAAAAATCTTATTCTCTATCCTTTTCACCTTCATCACCCTTTTCATAAGTTATGTCAGTTAAACTGCTTGCCATCCCTTCTTTGGGTTCGAGATGCTTTTTACTCGTACCTCCCTGTAATTTTTCTCTCGCCTCTCCAATAACTTCAGAAAGAAATACCGCAATAATCATGGAAATGACCACAGAGTCAAAAAAACCTGCTCCTCCTATTGGAACTGCGCCTTTTATGCCTGTGATAGAGTTTATTATTGCTTGAGCTACATTTGCCAGTATCACTCCCATGACACCAGCTATAAAAGCGCTTCTCCTTGATCGAGAAAAAAGATAGGCAATCAATCCACCTACTATCCCGTAGACGTAATTAGGTTCAATTATCATCGCTTCAGGTTCCGCTGGCAAAATCCTCCCAGCAATATAAACAGCAACACCTGCCAAAATTGAGACAACAATTGCATTTACTCTCTCTCTGGTGCTCTCAGCCTTCAAAAATAGATACAATGATACAGCAAAGGGTATTACTGCCCCTCCTATGTTTACAGAAACGTATTTAGTTACGTAAAGGCTGGGAAGAAAAGTTCCTATAATCATTCCCACAATAACCAGAAACGCCCACATATCTGTCATTTTCATTCTATCCAGCACTCTATGTGCAAATCCGAAAAGTATAGCAAAAGCTGTAATAGAGAGCAATATATAGCTAAGTGGCATAGTAATCCCTCCAATAAAATTGTCTCCTAAATTATCTTTTACAGATTGAAGTGAAAATATACAAAAAAGCGCCTGCTTTCCAGAAGGAAGCAGGCACTTTTTTATTGCTGCCCAGACCTTTTCTTTATGTTTTCAAACTTAAAGTCTATCCTTTCACCTGTTTCTAGATAAATCACCCATTCGCCTATGTTAGTGGTATGGTCGGCAATTCTTTCTAAGTACCTGGCAACAAATAAAAATTCAGCTGCCTGATGAATGTTTCTAGGGTCTTCTATCATGTAGGTCAAAAGCTCTCTAAAAATTTGGCCGTAAAGCGCATCTACTATTTCATCCTTTTCGCCTATTGACCTCGCCAAATCTAAATCCTGCCTTACGTAAGAGTCTAAAGACAGCTTAACCATCTCTCTTACAACATCGCTCATCCTAGGGATATCTATCAACGGCTTTATATACTTCTCATCGGCAATTCTCAAAGTAGTCCTAGCTATATTAACCGCATAGTCTCCCATTCTCTCCAGGTCTGTTACAATCTTTAGACCTGTCAGCACAATTCTCAAGTCCTTTGCAATGGGATGCTGAGTAACCATTATCTTGGCACATTTTTCGTCTATCTCTATCTCCATCTTATTAATTCTGTCATCTTCATCTATAACCCTTTGAGCCATCTCTTTATCGTGGTTAACTAAAGAAGCTATAGAATTCCCAATAGCCTCTTCTACCAAACTCCCCATTTTGAGGATATCGTAGTGAAGTTCTTCAAGTTCCTTTTCAAAGCGAGTTCTGTTCACCCTCTCACCTCCTTTTAGCCGAATCTGCCAGTGATGTAATCCTCTGTCCTTTTATCCTTAGGATTGTAGAACACCTGATCTGTAGGCCCCCATTCCACTAATTCACCGTTTAGGAAAAAGGCCGTGTAATCAGATACTCTTCCTGCCTGTTGCATGTTATGGGTTACTATTATTATAGTATATTTTTTCTTCAACTCTTCAATTAACTCTTCGATCTTCATAGTAGAAATAGGATCTAGCGCCGATGTAGGCTCATCCATCAAAATAACTTCTGGTTCCACTGCCAAAGTCCTTGCAATGCAAAGTCTTTGCTGCTGACCTCCTGATAAGCTCAAAGCAGAATGATGAAGCCTGTCTTTTACCTCATCCCATAAAGCCGCTGCTTTTAAGCTTTTCTCCACTATTTCATTCAAAGTCCTTTTATCTCTTATTCCGTGAATTCTGGGTCCATACGCTACATTGTCATATACTGTCATAGGAAAAGGATTTGGCTTCTGAAATACCATCCCCACTTTTTTGCGAAGCTCAATCACATCAACTTCCTTGTAAATGTCTTTGCCATCGAGCAACACAGTACCACTTATTTTAACGCCTTCAATTAAGTCGTTCATCCTGTTCAAAGTCCTGATAAAGGTAGACTTCCCACACCCGGAAGGACCAATAAGTGCAAGGACACTATTGGGCTCCACATCCAAATTTATCTTTTTGAGAGCCTGTACTTCTCCGTAAAATAAGTCCAAGTCTCTTACCTCTATCTTCTTCATCTGCCAGTCATTCCCCTTCCTATTATCTATATATTATACCATTTTATCTTTCACCTGTCATTCTTCTATACAAAACTCCGCCTAACCACCTTGCAAAAAGGTTGAAAGTCAAAACTGCTAAAAGCAAGACCGCAGAAGCTCCATCCGCAATTTGCCTTGCATCAGGAGCTAAACCTTCGCTATTTACTTTCCAAATATATACAGCCAAAGTCTCTGCCGGCCTGAACAAATTCAAAGGAGAAGTTGGGCTTGAAGGATTTAAGTTTGAAAAATTCAGGGCAGGGCTACTCATACCAGCTGTATAAAGCAGTGCCGCAGCTTCTCCAAAAATTCTTCCGGCAGTTAAAATTATTCCAGTTAAAATTCCAGGCATGGCAGCAGGTACAACTACTTTTGTGATAGTCTGCCATTTTGTCGCCCCAAGGGCAAAACTCGCTTCCCTCAAGCTACTTGGAACACTCTTTATGGCATCCTCACTGACTCTTGTCATGACAGGAAGGTTTAAAACTGTAAGAGCCAGAGCTCCCGCCATAAGTGAATAGCCCCAACCTGTCATTGTGACAAAAACCAAAAGTCCGAAAAGGCCAACGACAATAGAAGGCATAGAAGACAAAGTCTCAACAGACAGGCGTATTACCTCTGTAAAAAGCCCTGGCCTTGCATATTCTGCCATGTATATTCCCGCTCCAAGTCCAATCGGAACAGAGATAATTAAGGTAATCACCAGAAGTTCAATTGAATTAAAAAGCTGAGGGCCTATACCTCCTCCTGCCTCCATAAACTTGGGAGGGGAAGTTAAGAAAGACAAATTAAGCCTTGTCCTTCCTTGATACAAAATATATCCTATGAGGGAAATCAAAAATGCCACTAAAAACCCTGCTACCACGTAAAAATATATTGTAGCAATTTTATCGTAAAGTTTTGCCTTCATCTGTACATTCCCCTCCTGCCTACGAGTCTAATCAATATAATAAAGAAGAAGGATATGATGAGCAGTAAAAGCGCAAGAGACCACAAAGCATTGTTCCAAGCAGTACCCATTACCGTATTTCCCATTTCCATTGTAATAATCGAAGTTATAGTTGACATGGGTTCAAGAAAAGATTTTGGTATCACCGGACGGTTTCCAATAACCATCTGCACTGCCAAAGCTTCTCCAAAAGCTCTCGCAAGCCCGAGTATAATCGCTGTCAAAATGCCGGGTTTTGCCGCAGGTATTAGCACATGTCTTATGGTCTGCCAGCGGGTTGCTCCAAGTGCGTAACTTGCTTCTCTTATTTCTACTGGCAAAGACCTTATCGTATCCGCACTTACACTCGTTATGGTAGGCAGAGTCATTATGGCTAAGACTAGTATACCTGCTAGCAAGCTAAAGCCGAGCCCTCCAAAATGTTTACTTATGAAAGGAACTAATACGCTAAGCCCAAGCCATCCATAAACAACAGAAGGAATACCTACAAATATCTCTATAGCCGGCTGTAAGATTTTTTGCCCCATTTTTTTGCTTATCTCCACCATGAATATTGCCGAAGAGACACCTAACGGTGCACTTATCAATATAGCAAAAATCGAAACAAGAACAGAACCTACAATAAAAGGTAAAGCTCCCACTTGCGGCACTTCTCTGTCAGGCCGCCATTCAGCAGAAAACAAAAATTCTTTCAATGGAATCTTGTTTACAATAAAAGTAGAAAGTCCTTTAGATGCCACAAAATAAAAAAGGGATATGACCAGAACTATTAAAAGCACTGCCGACGAGAAAACGATAACTTTCCCCAACATATCCTGGCGTTTTCTAGCTACTTCATACCTCTTGTCCATAGTATACTCTCATCCCCCGTTCAATTTATACCCATGTAAAACCATTACGCCTATTCAATAATACCAACCCGGAAAAAAACATTCATTAAATTTATGTTAAATCTATGTTAAATTTATGTTAAATCCTTAAATTGGCAACCAATTAAAAAAGAGCTGGAAGTAAAATCCAGCTCCCCCTTTTTTACGATAGTTACTTTACCGGTATAAACCCTAACTTTGGTATTAAATTCTTCTGAACCTCATCGGACAGCATAAAATCCAAGAAGGCTTTTACTGCACCCTTAGGTTCTCCTTTTGTGTACATGTGTTCATATGACCATATTGGGTATTTGCCGTCTATTATGTTCTGAACAGTTGGCTCAACTCCTTCGTATTTTAAAGCTTTGACAGAATTGTCTACATAAGAGAGTGCAAGATAGCTTATAGCACCCTTTGTATCTGCAACAGCTTTTCTAACAGCACCAGAGGAATCCTCTGTTAAAGCTATACCCTGAGCTTCTTCCTGCCCTTTCAAAACGACCTTCTTGAATGTAGCACGCGTTCCTGAACTGGTTGGTCTATTGATTATCACTATCTTCATATCTGGTCCGCCGACTTCTTTCCAGTTGGTTATCTTACCTGTGAATATGTCAATAAGCTGCTGCTGTGTTAAATCATCAACTGTGACGTCTTTGTTTACAACTACAGCAAAACCTACTTTTGCAACCTGATGGTCGACTAACTGTTTTGCAATATTTGGGTCCAATTTTTCTTCAGCAAAAATATCTGAGTTTCCTATGTCAATAGCTCCCTGGACTACCTGTGTCAAACCTGTGCCGCTTCCTCCGCCCTGTACAGTAATTGAAACATTAGGATATTTCTTCATAAAAAGTTTTGCTGCCTGCTCTACCAAGGGCTGTAACGCCGTAGAACCTGCAATTGTGATATTCCCTGAAAGTTCTTGAGAAGTAGAACTTTGAGAAGGAGTTTGGCTTTCTTGTGATTTCGTTCCACATGCCGACAAAGCAAATAAGCTTGCTATTATCAGTACTACAATAAATGTCTTTGCAAATCTACTGGTTAACATCAAAGCACCTCCACACTTTTTTGATTTTGTACAAGTCAATTGTAACAGTTTAGTGTAAAGTCTGTATTAAGACAATGTTAAGTTTTTGTTAAATCCTTTCTGTTAAACCTTATAGTAAACTTTGTCCCTTTGCCGACTTCGCTCTCAACACTTATTTCGCCTTTCATCGATTCTACAATATGCTTAACAATTGCAAGTCCAAGCCCTGTACCTCCAAGCTTTCTCGAGCGACTTTTATCCACTCTGTAAAATCTCTCAAAAAGCCTCGGAATCTTATCCTTTGGTATCCCAATCCCGTTATCTTCAACTTCTATAATTATTTTCTCCCCTTCTAATCTAGTACTCACCTTAACAAAGCCGCCTTCTTGTGTATATTTTATCCCGTTATCTATAAGGTTAATCATCATCTGGTGGAATCGATCCCTGTTTGCAATTATAGTCAAATTTCCACAATTTAAGTCCCTTTTTAATGTTATGCTTTTATCTTTTGCAGCTTTTTCCATTATATAGAGGATGTCCTCAATCTCCTTATCCATTTCTATCTTTTCTACGGGGTATCCTTCTTTCACATTTTCAATCTCAGAAAGAGTCAAAATGTCATTTATCAGTCTTGTAAGCCTTTCAGCTTCAAAGTCAATTATATCTAGAAATTTTTCTCTTGCCTCTGGGTTTTCAATGGCACCACTCCTCAGAGTTTCAATAAAACCCCTTATTGAGGTCAAAGGAGTTCTGAGTTCATGAGACACATTTGCTACAAATTCGCTTCTCATCTTTTCCAATTTCCTCATCTCAGTGATGTCGTCAATTACCAGAACAAAACCTAAATTCACATGGGAAACAGGGTGTAAGATGGGGCTTATATAGACTTTGAGGTGCTTGTTGAAAAAGTTAAGTTCAAGGCTTTTCGAAGAAAGGACTTTGTTCTTCCTCAACGTTTCAAAAACCTCATACAATTTGCTGCTCCTTATGACTTCAAAGACGCGCCTTCCCGTCAAATCTTTCTCTTCAATCCCCAAAATTTTTTTTGCCGAATCGTTCATCATTAATATCCTTTCTGCATTATCAAATGCTATAACTCCATTGGCAATGCTCTTTAAAATAGCTTCTAGTGTAGCATTTCTATCGTTTAATTCCTCGATGGTCTCTCTTAACTTGTGAGACATAGAGCTCACTGCAAAGTACAGTTCCCTTATCTCGTCAATCGAATTATCTTTTATGCCATGGTGATATATACCGTTGGCAATGTCTTTCGTTACTTCTGTAATTTCCTGAAGGGGTTCAATTATTCGCCGTAAAAACCTGTAACTTAAAACAAAAGAGATAAAAAGGGCAATTCCTACACCTATGAGCAAATTTTCAATTGAGACTTTGCCCCAAAAAAATAAAGCCAATGTCAAAATCCCTATGAGGTTTATAAAAAATAACCTGTAATAAGATTTCCTAAGCATCTTCTTCACCTTTGTCTTCACCCAAGTCTCTGAGTTTGTAACCTATCCCTCGCACAGTCTCAATATAGACAGGCGCCTTGTCGTCATCCTCTATCTTCTTTCTCAAATGCCTTATGTGAACGTCAACAGTCCTCGTTTCACCAGCGTATTCGTACCCCCACACCTTGTCCAGCAAATAGTCTCTCGTCAGCACTTTCCCTTTATTTTGAGAGAGGAGCTTTAAAAGCTCAAATTCTTTCAAAGTCAGATCCAGCGCCTTTCCTTTCTTGTACACTACATGCTTTCCAGTATCTATCACTATGTCCCCAAACTTTATTATTTCTTCTTTTTCTTCCTCTACCTGCTGCGTTCGCCGAAGAACCGCCTTTATTCTAGCTAAAAGCTCTCTCACACTAAAAGGTTTAGTAATGTAATCATCAGCTCCCAGTTCTAGTCCCAATACCTTATCAAATTCTTCACTTCTTGCAGTCAGCATTATTATTGGGATGTTCTTAGTATCCTCATTTTTCTTCAGCACTTTGCATATCTCTAACCCATCCATATCAGGTAACATCAAATCTAGTATCAGCAGATCCGGCTTTTCTTCCAAAGCTTTCTCCAAACCTTCTTTCCCATTTTCCGAAGCTATGACTTTATATCCTGCAGCCTCTAGATTATATCTCAATAGCTCTAAGATATGGATTTCATCCTCTATCACCAGGACAGTATAAGGCATCTTTACCCCTCCAAATAGGCTTTACTCCTTCTGTTTTTTCTCCTCATTCTCTTTAAGAAGTTTTTTTAGCTCATCCATAAAAGTGTTTATATCCTTAAATTGCCTGTAGACAGACGCAAACCTCACATAAGCCACCTCATCTACGCTCTTTAACTTTTCCATCACCATTTCTCCAATCTCAGCAGAGGTAATTTCCCTAACCATTGAATTTACTATCTTCCTGTCAATTTCATCAGTGATTTCTTCCAGCACTTTTATAGGAACAGGCCTCTTTTCACAGGCTTTTATCATCCCTCTTAATATCTTTTCTTTGTCGTAAAGCTCTCTGCGGTTATCTTTTTTAATCACAAGTATAGGAAGTTGCTCTACCTTCTCATAGGTAGTAAATCTCTTGCCACATTTAAGACATTCTCTTCTTCTCCTTATAGCGGTATTGTCGTCTGTAGGCCGTGAATCTATCACCCTCGAATCAGGATAACCACAGTACGGACATTTCATGACTGTACCTCCAAAAATTCATCGTTTAATAAAATTATAATAAACTTGAGTTTGTTAGTCAAACTGAACCATTGGCACTCCTAAAATCCACTAATATTACATCTGAACCAATCTTTTTTATCGCTGCCCAAGGCAGATATATTTCAGCTTCTTTGCTAAAAAACCTGAAAAAACCTGTTTCTTTTGGGAGAATTATGCCTTCTATTTTACCTTCTTCTAAGTTTACGTCTATATCAATTATATTTCCTAGTTTTTCGCCCGTATTTATGTCAATCACTTCTTTATCCCTCAAATCAGACGCTTTTATCATTTTCCTCTCCCCTTTTCACTTTCTTTTCTCTCATTATATGAAAAAATCTAGCTTATCATTCCTGATAAGCTAGATGTACTTTCTCATATGATTTAATGCAGCTTTTTCCAGGCGAGAAACCTGCGCTTGTGAAATCCCTATCTCTTTTGCGACTTCCATCTGCGTTTTTCCTTCAAAAAATCTCATTGTAAGTATCATCTTTTCTCTCTCATTTAACTTCTCTAAGGCTTCTTTTAAAGCAATTTTCTCAAGCCATACCTCGTCTACATTTTTATCATCACTTACCTGATCCATCACATATATGGCATCTCCACCATCGTGATATATAGGCTCAAACAAAGAAACCGGCTCCTGTATAGCGTCCAGTGCCATCACTACTTCTTCGCTTGGAAGGTCTAACTCTTTAGCAATTTCTCCAACTGTCGGTTCTTTGGAATTCTCAGAAACGAGTTTATCCCTCACTTGAAGTGCTTTATAAGCTATGTCTCTCAAAGAACGACTTACCCTTATAGGAGTATTATCTCTTAAATATCTCCTTATCTCTCCTATTATCATCGGAACAGCGTAAGTAGAAAACTTCACATTTTGATCTAAATCGAAATTGTCAATGGCTTTAATAAGGCCTATGCATCCCACTTGAAAAAGGTCATCCACAGACTCTCCCCTATTGTTAAATCTCTGTATAACGCTTAAAACAAGCCTTAAGTTGCTGTTTATAAACTCTTCCCTTGCCTTTTTATCGCCATTTTTCATCCTGATGAGAAGTTCCCTCTGTTTAGAGGGCTTTAAAACAGGCAATTTAGAGGTGTTTACTCCTGAAATTTCTACTTTATTATTGTTATTCATAGCCAATCCTGCCTCCAACCGCTAAGCTCATTTACAGTATTGCCGGCAGGATTGGAAAATATACTGTAAAATTTATACTAACCTGTTCATTTCTTTCTTTAGTCTTTTTAAAATTTTCTTTTCAAGCCTAGAAATGTAAGACTGAGAAATCCCTAGCATATCTGCTACTTCTTTTTGAGTTTTTTCCGTACCGCCCTCCAATCCAAATCTCAACCTGATTATCTTCTTTTCTCTGTCAGGAAGCTTCTTTAAGGCAGAGGTCAAAAGCTCTCTTTCAACCTCGTCCTCAATGTACTTATACACTGTTTCGTTGTCAGTGCCTAAAATATCTGAGAGCAAAAGTTCATTTCCGTCCCAGTCAACATTTAAAGGCTCATCAAAAGAAACCTCCAGCCTTGTCTTATTATTCCGCCTTAAATACATCAAAATTTCATTTTCAATGCAGCGAGAAGCATATGTGGCCAATTTTATCTTTTTCCTGGGATTAAAAGTATTTATAGCCTTTATGAGTCCTATAGTGCCGATTGATATTAAATCCTCAATTCCCACTCCTGTATTCTCAAATTTTTTTGCTATATAAACTACCAGCCGCAAATTCCTCTCAATTAAAATGCTTTTTGCCTCGTTATCTCCCTTTTCCATTTTTGATATTAAATAACTTTCCTCTTCCACAGAAAGGGGAGGAGGCAAAGCTTCACTTCCGCCTATGTAGTATACCTCCTCTGCAAGGTCCAAAAAGTCTAGAAGTTTTCTCCATATCAACAGCAATTCTATTTTTAATTTTGTTTTAAGTTTCACCAAAAACACCTCCATCAATCCATAATTTCGGGGTTTAACAATGCAAACTCCATTTTGTCTGTAGAAATACCAAGTATGACCTCTTTAATTTCTTTTTCGTTAATTATCAATCTGTCAGGCCTTATGCCAAGCAATAATCCTTTTGTTCCCACACCAGAAAAAGGTATAATTCCTATTCTAGAATGCCATTTCTCATCTTTTATAATTTCCAAAACTTTTCCAAAATCAATTTTTCCCTCTGCTACAAATTCCTCTAAATCATAGGGCAAAAGACTTTTTACTGAAGAATAAGCTACGACAACCACAGGCAGGTTAGAAAGCGGGTCAAAAAGCTTATTTCCTGTATCCACAAAACCATAGGTTTTCACTTTTTTCCCAAATATTTCTATATAAATCTCGTACTTCATCTTGTCCTGTTTTGCTTTTTTTACTACATAATCCCAGTTAAGAAAAAGGAGCAATGCCGCAAATCCAATTCCTACTGGAAGAGCAGTTTCTCTTCCTTTCACAGCATATAAGAGTGCAAAAATTGTACCTCCCATCGCAAAGGAAACTAAATAAAAAACTGATAAGATTCTAAAAAATTCTTTTAATGTTTCTGGGCTAAACGCCATATATATTATTAAGAGGGATAAAAGGAACTTAGCCAAAAATTCTCTAAAAAAACTGTAAGGCGTCAAAAAGAAAATCAGCACATATCCTGCCCCTATAAAAGCCCCCAACAGCAATTTAAAAGGAGTTGAATACTTTCTAGAAAATCTTTGCGTAAGAGAAAGAATGACATAATTGATGAGCAAATTTTCCAGAAAAAGTATATCAAGATACATCAATTTTCCTCCCCGGGGACATTCTCGGTCCTTATACAATTTATATTCTCATTTTCTCATTTTATTCTTAATTATATCTCAAAAACGCCCTTTAGTTTGTAATATTTTGGAATGAATTTAAGGTAATTTTTGTAGAAATTTTGCAAAAAAAATCTGCAAAGTTGCCTTTGCAGATTACCGCCTTCCACGCCTTAAGAAGGTAGGAATATCTAAGTCATCATTATCTAGAATATCTTCTAGCTTCACATCCACCCCTTTAACCTCTTTCTTTTTTGGCTCCTCTTTAGCTTTGCTGTTTTTCTCAAAGCCTGTCGCAATGACAGTGATGCGTATCTGGTCCTCTAGTGCTTCATCAATTACAGCGCCAAAAATTATGTTGGCATCTGGATCTGCAGCTTCATAAATGAAGTTGGCTGCCTCGTTCACCTCAAAGATTGTAAGATTAGGGCCGCCCGCAATGTTGAGCAAAATCCCCTTGGAGCCCTCAATAGAAGTCTCCAGCAAAGGACTGTGTATTGCCTGTTTAGCCGCTTCTGTGGCTTTATTCTCTCCGGAAGCTATTCCTATCCCCATATGAGCAAGTCCAGTATTTACCATTATAGTCTTTACATCGGCAAAATCCACATTCACAAGCCCCGGGACAGCTATTAAATCAGAAATTCCCTGAACGCCCTGCCTTAAAACGTCATCTGCCAGCTTAAAAGCATCTAGCATAGATGTCTTCTTCTCCACTACCTGTAATAATCTATCATTAGGGATCGTTATGAGTGCATCTACGTACTTCTTTAAATCTTCTATTCCCATCTCTGCCTGCGCCATTCTCTTCCTTCCTTCAAAAGTGAAGGGTTTAGTCACAACGCCTACAGTTAAAATACCAAGTTCCTTTGCAATTTCAGCTACAACTGGAGCTGCTCCTGTACCTGTGCCGCCTCCCATGCCCGCTGTTATGAATATCATGTCAGCACCTTTTATCGCTCTTTCGATCTCTTCCCTCGACTCTTCTGCCGCTTTTTTACCAATTTCAGGATTGGCACCAGCCCCCAGACCTTTTGTCAATTTTTCTCCTATCTGGATTTTAGTTTCAGCTTTTGACAAAGAAAGAGCTTGCTTGTCTGTATTGATGGCTATAAATTCCACACCTTTAACTCCCGCTTCAACCATGCGGTTTACAGCATTTCCTCCGCCACCGCCAACTCCTATCACCTTAATAGCAGCAAACTGTTGTACATCAGTCTCCAATCCTATCACACAAAACCCTCCTCTTACGCCCAAAAATCACTAAAAATTTCTTTTAACTTATCTAACAACCGAGAATTTTTCTTTTCCTTTTTGTCAGTGGATGTACTCGGATACATAAATCTCCTGTTGTTATATACATATTTTACCACTCCAACCCCTGCTGAGTAAATAGGGGTAGCCACTCCAATGTTTTGCGGGGAACCAATTCTCACATTTCTGTCAAATATTTTCTGAGCAAGCTCTACACTCCCTTTTAAAAAGGAAATACCTCCTCCTGTAATGACTACATTAGTCACAATGTCTTCTAAAACCCCAGCCTCTTCTAAGCGTTCATATACAAGAGTTAAGAGTTCTGACACCCTTGCCTCTATTATGTCAGCAATTTCATTTATATCGGTGGTAGTCTTTGACTTGCCTGCTAAACTGGCAATTTTTATGGGTTCTAATCTGTCTGGATCCACTTTTTCCAAAGTGCCGTATTTTTTCTTTATATTTTCGGCTTCTTCAAAGGAAATCTTTAATCCAACCGAAAGGTCATTGGTTATATGCCATCCCCCAACCGCTATCATAGAAGAATAAATGAGTCCGCCATTTTTAAAAACAGATATATCTGTAACCCCTGCCCCAACGTCAATAAGTGCAACTCCCAATTCTTTTTCATCCTTTAAAAGAACAGCTTCAGAAGTAGCAAGAGGCCCTACGATAATGCCATCTATTTCCAAGCCTGCTTTTCTTACACACTTTTCCATATTCTGTATAGCAGTGACACTCCCTGTCACCACAGCCGCGTTTACTTCCAACCGTATTCCTGACATTCCAACTGGGTCTTTTATCTCCCCATATCCATCCACTATGTACTCCAAAGGAATCACATCTATGATCTGTTTATCCGAAGGAAGGGCTATTATCTTAGCAGCCTGCAATACCCTCTCCACATCCTGTCTTGTTATTTCTCTGTCTTCTCTTGAAACTGCTACTACTCCATTATTCTTGTATATAGTAGTAAGTCCACCGTATATTTTCAAGTACACAGATGAAATTTTTCTATTAGCCATTCTTTCAGCCTGTTCTACAGATTTCTGGATTGAGTAGGCAGTTTCATCTATATCCACTATAATGCCCTTTTTCACACCAGTAGAAGGATAATACCCTATGCCCACTATATGAAGTTCTCCCGTCTTATCCCCTTCCCCAATGATTGTGCATACCTTAGACGTGCCAATGTCCAAACCTACTATCAAATCTCCCATTTGAAAATCCTCCTTAAAAGCCCACTACCTTCGCCGCATCCTGTCTATCAAATACCTTCTTATGTAGGCAAAGTTTGAGAAAAGCCTGCTTCCAAACACAAACACAGCTGCTAGATAGATAGGAACTCCCAAAACATCTCCAATATACGCGAGCCCTCCAGCTAAAATTATATTGCCAAAAAATCCTGTGATAAAAATTAGGTTGTCAAACTTTTCTTCAAAACTTGCCCTTATCCCTCCAAAGACCGAATCCAAAGCTGCAAGAATTGCCACAGAAAGGTAAGGAGCATAGCTAAAAGGTATGTTAATGGGAAGTACAAAACCTATTATAAGTCCAAGCAACAAGCTCAAAGCTATTATATATGCCATTACTTCTTCTCTCCCTCAACCAATGGTTTCGCATATCTAAATTTCAATACGCCATCGTACTTTTTTATGACTATCTTGTCTGACTTCTTTATATTTACTTCTATTCCCCATGTAGCTAGGCTATCTACAACTCCGCCTTTCAATTTCAAGGCTGCTTCTAAAGTATCAGGGTCTCCTATAGCCTTTATCACATATGGAGCAGCAAATCGCACAGAATTTACTACCACAGTAGGTCCAACACATCTTATCTCTGAAGTTGCAATGAGCCTCTGGTCATTTAAAGAAATGGCTTCAGCTCCTGCTGCTCTTAACTCATTTACAATCCTCAATAAGTCCTCATCATGCACTAAAAACAAATTCGGGTCCTGTCCAGGTGGAACAGGCTGCTTGCTGTCATTTACCGTGACAATGACCCCTGGTCCCTGAAGGTCTGTAAGCCCAGCCAGCTCTTTGTACTTTTCAACTTCACTCTTTAAAGTCTGTGTAATCACACTGTTTTTAGAAGCCGAGTCCTCATACGCATTTATTTTGGCTTCCAATTCGCTTATTTGTTTCAACAAGGCTTCTTTCTCAGATTGCAATTGCTTTAATTGAGTAGCAAGCTCCTCTGCCCTCTGAGCTGTCACAACTCCACCTTTTTTTACAATCTTAAATTGTGTAGAAAGCATTATGCCCAACACAAGAGAAACCAGCGCAATCGATATATATATACTAAAACCTTTTTTCATACGTACCCCCATCCTCTATTGCATAAATACGGCATTGCCATCTCCTATAATTTCTATCTTACCACTTTTGTAACCCTTTTTAAGCAAATCCTTTAATATTAATTCGGCAAACTTAAAGGAATAATTAACATCAGCAGGATTTTTGAGAAAAATATTTATTCCCTGCTTTGAAAGAAGTTCTACCTCATTCTCTTTTATATACCTGAGGGCATAATAATTACTTTTACTCTCAATCAAACCTAGCACTTCGCTGAGAAGAGTTTTATCAAAATTGCTATTTAACTTTTTCCCTATCTGATATCTTTCCACCTTAATTCCCTCGATCAATAGAAGGCCAGGTGCAAAACTCCCCTTTTCTACAATTACGCCCTCTTTGTCTATCTTCAAATAATCGCTTTTGTACCTGACTTGAGCAACCACACGCCTTTCTTCGACAAAAATTTCTACTCTGTTTGGATAAAGAATTTTAACTTTACATTCTTTTATATAAGGATTTTCTAGGAGGTTTTTCTCCACCTGCTTTGGGTTGACTTTAAAAATATTAGTCCCTGCCTGTATTTTTGAAATCTCTTTAATATCATTATAAGACAAAATTTGATTGCCTACAACTTTTATAGACTTTATTTTGAAATAATTTGTGTGAAAGGCAAAAACATAACTCAAAACTGCCAAAATTAAAAGGAAGAAAATTACTCTAAAGGCTCTTTTGTTCATAGTTTTCACCTGCTTGTACCTTTTTCCGCTAATATGTAAAACAGCATGACGCTGTTTTACATAATTCTGACAATATCTGCTCCCACGCTCTTTAAAGCCTTTTCTAAAGATTCGTATCCTCTATCTATGTGTTCTGCTCCTTCTACAACAGTAGTCCCTTCAGCACCCAATCCAGCTATTACAAGAGCTACTCCTCCCCTTAGGTCTTTTGCCAAAACTTTCGCCCCTGTTATTTTGTCTACTCCTCTTATTACCGCTACTCTTCCTTCCACTTTTATGTCAGCTCCCATTCTCACCAGTTCTTCTGTGTATTTAAATCTATTGTCAAAGATAGTCTCTGTGACTATTGAAGTGCCTTCAGCAATAGAAAGCACAGAAACTATCTGGGGCTGCAAATCCGTAGGAAATCCAGGGTAAGGCAAGGTCACAATCATATCCACAGCTTTTGGCCTTTTATTGCAGGTAATTTTTATATAGTCATTTCCTGTTTTTAATTCACAACCTGTTTCTTTAAGTTTAGAAATTAAGGGCTCTAAATGCTCTTTTAAAGCTTTTACAACAGTCAGTTCTCCTCTTGTCATTGCCGCAGCACAAAGGTAAGTACCAGCAACAATTCTATCCGGAATTATAGTGTACTCGGTATCATGAAGTTTTTTCACTCCCTCAATCACAATAGTGTTTGTTCCTGCTCCAGTAATTCTAGCTCCCATGGAGTTTAAGAAATTCTGCAAATCTTCTATCTCCGGCTCTTTAGCCGCATTTCTTATAACAGTTATCCCATCAGCCAATGTAGCTGCTAACATTATGTTCTCTGTAGCTCCAACACTTGGAAGGTCTAAGTGAATCTCATTTCCCCTAACCCTTACCCCTTTACATCTTATATACCCGTAAGACTCTTCAATCTCGACCCCCAGTTTTTTTAAGCCTTTAAGATGCAAATCTATTGGCCTGTGACCTATATCGCACCCTCCAGGAAAACTTATAAAAGCTTTTTTGTTTCGGGCAATTAAGGCTCCCATCAGAAAAATGGAAGACCGCATGGTTCTCATCAAATTGTCTGGAATTTCGCTGTCTTTTACATCTCTCGCATCTACTACGATGTCTCTCCCGCTAAAACTTACTTTGCAGCCTATGTGCTCAAGAATCTCAATCATGGAATCTACATCCTTGAGCCTAGGGCAGTTGTGAATGACAGAAACTCCTTCATTTAAAATAGTAGCGGCAAGAATTGGCAGAATAGAATTTTTAGCCCCATGTACCTCTACTTCGCCATAAAGCCTCTTCCCTCCATTTATCTTGAATTTCCCCATCTTATCCCCCCTAAAAAATTCCCGCTTACACCCATATACTATGCATGGATAAGATGGGGTGTTACATATATTATTAAGTTATGGTTTTAACGAGTTGGTATATCTTGTAAGATGCATCTGTCCTGCTCATACTTTTAGCTTTTTCTCTCATTTCATTAAGGAGGGAAGGCTCACTTAAAAGATATTCAATCTTTTCATAAAGCTTTTTGGCATCAAGGTCCTTTTCTAAAATCACATGGGAAGCTCCTTGCCTCTCTAAAAGGCGAGCATTATACTCCTGATGGTTGTTTGCAACGTAAGGAGATGGAATCAAAATCGATGGAACTCCCACTGCTGTAATTTCTGAAAGGGTTATAGCCCCTGCCCTGCAAATCATTATATCTGCTGCAGCATACACATACTGCATTTCATGGCTATATGGAACTATTTTCACTGAATCGTCCAAAACCACATTTTCTTTTTTAACTTTTTCCAACACTTTATCGTAGTTAGAAGAACCAGTTATTATAAGTACCTGAAACTTTCTATCCTTTATCTTTAACAATTCCACCATGGTGGAATTGATTTTTTCTGCTCCTCTGCTTCCTCCAACAGAAACCACCAAAGGCTTGGACATAGAAAAGCCCAGCTTTTCTCTCCCCTCTTCTTTTTTTACTCTCAAAAGCTCCTCTCTTATAGGGTTACCTGTAACCACTACTTTTTTAGCTTTTTTGAAATACTTAACAGAATCTTCAAAACTGACAGCTACTATATCTACAAAAGGCGAAAGCAATCTATTAGTAAGTCCTGGAAAAGCATTCTGTTCGTGGATCAAAGTTGGTATTCTTTTTATCACTGCTGCCATCAAAACAGGCCCACATACATAGCCCCCTGTTCCGATCACCACATGGGGCTTGAAGTCTTTCAAAATTTTATTAGCCTGTTTAAAACCAGTAAAGGCCTTGTACACAGTCTTTAAAGTATCGAAAGATAGCTTTCTTTTAAAGCCTTGAACTTCTATGGTGACTAGCTCAAAGCCTTCCCGCGGCACCAGTTCTTTCTCCAAGCCCTTTTCTGTTCCCACAAATAGTATTTGGGCATCCTGTTCATTTTTTAAAATTTCCTTAGCTATAGCTACAGCCGGGTAAATATGCCCCCCTGTGCCTCCTCCTGCAAACAGATACCTCAAATGTCATCAGCTCCTATCTAAATTTGCATGTCTCGATATATTCAAAAGTATCCCAACTCCAGCCATCATGATGAGCGTAGAAGTACCTCCATAGCTTATAAAAGGCAGAGAAACTCCTGTGGGCGGCATGGATGAGGTAACAACTGCTACATTAATAAAAGCCTGAATTCCGATTAAACTGGTAATACCCGTAGCTAAAAGGCATCCAAACATGTCTGGCGCTTTAGCTGCTACCCTCAAACCTCTTAAAATTATGTACAAGAACATGAGAAGAATAGTCACTGTACCCACAAGCCCAAGTTCCTCACCAATTATGGAAAATATAAAGTCATTATGAGGCATTGGAAGGTACATGAGCTTCTGACGACTGTTCCCAAGTCCTACACCAAAAAGTCCGCCAGAGCCTAAGGCATAAAGTGATTGAACTATCTGGTAGCCAGACTTCTGTATGTCCTGCCACGGATTTAAAAAGGTTAAAACTCTTTCCCTCACATATTTGAAGGAAGAGATAACTAAAACTGCAACCCCTAATCCTGTACCAAGAAGAATTCCCATGTAGGATAGCTTAGCTCCTGCTACAAAAAGCATCACAACTGACACAATAAATATTATGCCTGCAGTACTGAAATTTGGCTGAAGCATTATCAGCCCAAAAAATACCCCTGCCAATCCCAAGACGGGAATTACTCCTTTTTTTAAGCTCTTTGCATATTCAGGATGTTTGTCAAAGTACTTCGCCAGATATATTATAAGAGCATATTTAGCAATTTCAGAGGGCTGAACAGTAAAATTACCTACTCCTATCCACCTCGTAGCATTGTACCTTTCAACTCCAATTCCTGGGATTAAAACCAGTACAAGCAGTACTATTGAAATCACAAGAAAAGCCCCTGCCCACCTTTTAAACCAAAGGTAATCTACATTCATTGTAAAAACCATGGCAAAAAAGCCTAATATTGCCCATACCAGCTGCCTCTTGAGGAAATAATAGGGGTCGTTGTACATGTACTCGGCAGTAGCAGCACTTGCACTAAAAACCATTACCACCCCTATTGCCACTAAAATCATCACCACAAGCAAAATTCCGTAATCCACAGGGGGCTTTTTCTTCATCTTTTTACCTCCTCAAATCCATTACAGCCTTTTTAAAAGCTTTGCCTCTCTCTTCGAAGTTTTTAAACATGTCCCAGCTAGCACAGGCCGGCGACAGAAGAACGCTATCCCCCTTTTCTGCCACCTCATAAGCTTTTCTCACAGCCTCTTCTAAAGAATCCACCAAAAATATGTCTTCTTCAGGGTATGAATACTTAAGAGCAGTTTTCTTTATCTTTTGAGCAGTCTGCCCTATAAGGATTAACTTTCTCACTTTCTTATCAAATGTCTTTACAAACTCGTCAAACTCACTTCCCTTGTCATAACCGCCTGCAATTAGGACTATAGGAGTTTTAAGAGCCTGAATAGCCTTTATAGATGCGTCGGGATTGGTGCCTTTAGAATCGTTGTAAAACTTTATCCCCTCTATTTCCGCTACAAACTCTATTCTATGTTCCACACCCTTGAAAGTTCTCAAAGTCGTCTCAATAGCATCAACCTCAATTCCAGAAAGATAAGCTACCGATGAAGCCGCCAATGCATTTTCTAAATTGTGCTCTCCGGGAATGTATATATCCTCAACTTTAATCACTTTCTTATTCTGTAAGTATAAAAAGCCTTCTTTTACATACGCTCCATTTTCCAGGACTTTCTTTCTACTGAAAGGAAAAACTTTCGCTTTTGCCCTTTCTTTCAACCCCCATGTGACAGGGTCGTCATAGTTTAAAACTACGTATTCTTCTTCCCTTTGGTTTTCAAAAATTCTTCCTTTTATATTTGCATAGTTTTCAAAGGTCTTGTGCCTGTCAAGATGGTCAGGCGTTATGTTTATTATACAGCTTATCTTAGGCCTAAATTCTTTTACAGTTTCAAGCTGAAAACTGCTGATCTCTGCTACAATATGGTCATTAGGTCCCGCTTCTAAAGCGGCATAGATGAGAGGATACCCTATATTGCCAGCTACATACACCTTCCTTCCAGCGTTTCTAAACATCTCGCCTAACAGAGAAGTTGTAGTAGTCTTTCCATTTGTACCTGTGATTGCATAAATAGGGGCTTTTGAAAGCCTATAAGCTAGTTCTACCTCTCCCAGTATTTCAAGTCCCATGTCTTTAGCCTTTTTTACTATTTCCGATTCGAGAGAGATGCCTGGACTTAAAACTACCAGCTCTATTCCTTTCAAAAACTCTTCCTTAAACTCCCCCAGTTTTATCTCTACAGGCAAATCCTTTAACTCCTCTAAAGCTTCTTTTAAGGCTATTTCATTTTTCTGGTCATAAGCTATTACATTTGCTCCCAGATTTACAAGCACACGGCAGAGTGCTACACCACTTACGCCTAACCCTGCTACAAATACTCTTTTTTCTTTTAATTCCATATACTGCACTCCTTAACTCAGACTGTAAAAAGATACAAATAAAGCAATCAATGTAACCAACCAAAAGCTGTATACAACTTTCTCTTCTTTCCAACCCGAAAGCTCAAAATGGTGATGCAAAGGGCTCATTTTAAAAATCCTCTTTCCGAATAACTTGAAAGAAAACACCTGCAAAATAACTGAAATAGCCTCAGCCACATAAATTATCCCTAAAACAGGCAATATCAAAGGAAGTTTGGTAAGAAGCGCAACAGTCGCTACCGCTCCTCCAATCGCAAGAGAACCTGTATCCCCCATAAACACTTCAGCGGGATGCTTATTGTACCTCAAAAACCCAAGCAGTCCTCCTGTCAAAGAAGCGCTGAATACTCCATAGGTCACATCGTTTAAAAACAGAGCAATCATTGCAAAAAAAGCCATGACAATAGTGGATACTCCTGCTGCCAATCCATCCAGCCCATCCGTAAGGTTGACGCTGTTCACAGTTCCAACAATTATAAACACAGCAAAAGGAATATAAAAATTCGCTAAATCAACAGACCTCTTAAAAAATGGGACGATTATCTCTGTGCCCACATTGCTCTTTATAAACCAAGAAATTACAATGGCCAGCAAAAACTGTGCCAGCAGTTTTTCTCTAGCGCGAAGCCCTAAAGACCTTTTAAAATACACCTTTAAAAAGTCGTCTGCAAAACCTATAAGTCCATATCCTAAAAATCCTGCTAGCAGTATAAAAAGATATTTATTCCACGGAGAGAAAATCAGAGATGTCAAAAAAGTAGCAACTACAAATATAATTCCTCCCATTGTAGGAGTGCCAGACTTTTTCAAGTGAGTTTTAGGTCCATCTTCTCTTACTTTTTGACTAAATTTTAGCTTTCTTAAGTATGGAATAAAAAATCTCCCAGATATAATAGCTACAGTAAAAGACAATAAAGTCGCAAATATTATCTTTTGTATCATCCTACCTTATCCTCTCCTGTCTTATTTTTCGCTTTCAGCTAAGATTTCCTTCACTATCTCTCTTTCATCAAAAGGAATGACTTTATCCCCTATGATCTGATACGTCTCATGTCCCTTTCCTGCTAATATAATGACGTCATCCTTCTGAGCATTTGACAATGCATACCTTATCGCTTCTCTCCTGTCTTCAATGACGACGTACGGACAGTTTGTCTTTTTTATCCCCTCTTCAATCTGTGCAATTATCTCTTTTGGGTTCTCTGACCTCGGATTATCTGAAGTCAATATGCAGAAGTCAGCGTATTTACCTGCAACCTCTCCCATAAGAGGCCTTTTGCTCTTATCTCTATCTCCTCCTGCTCCAAAAACCAATATCTTCCTTCCAGCTTCGTATTCCTTTAAAGCCTCCATTATATTTCGTATACCGTCTGGAGTATGGGCATAGTCAATGAACACATAAAAATCTCTTCCTGTCTCAACAGGCTCAAATCTCCCCTTCACTGTCACATGGCTTAAAGCTTCTCTAACACTCCTTAGAGGAATTCCTAGAAAGTCTGCCACAGTAATAGCAGCCAGAGCATTGTACACGCTAAACAATCCAGGTATTTTTAAAGAAATCTCCTCCTTTTTATCCTGAATCTGGACTTTAAATTTAACTCCACTTAGACTATTTTTTATTTCTTTTGCCATCACATAGGCAAAATCTTTTATGCCATATGTGAGCACTTTGCCCTTTGAACTCTCTATCATCATTGAAGAATATTTGTCATCTATGTTTATCACAGAGGCCTTTTTGGCCATCTTAAACAATTTGCTCTTCGTCTTTGCATATTCTTCCATGCTTTCGTGGAAGTCAAGGTGGTCCTGCGATAAATTGGTAAAAACAGCTATGTCAAAATCGCAGCTGTCCACCCTGTGCAAAGCCAAAGAATGAGAGGATACTTCCATGACAACATATTTAACTCCCTCATTTACCATGAGGCTGAAAAGCTCCTGCAAATCCAAAGACTCTGGGGTTGTGTGGGTGGTAGGTATCACCCTATCTCCTATCATGTTTTGTATTGTTCCTACCAGCCCTACTTTGTTGTTCTGCTGTTCCAAAATAGCTTTAAGCATGTATGTCACAGAAGTTTTACCATTAGTACCAGTGATACCTATCAATGTAAGTTTACTAGTAGGATTGTTGTAAAAATTAGAAGCAATTTTCGCCATAGCTGCCCTCGCATCTTCTACAAGCACCACCGTGACTCCTGGATATTCGCTTATATCCCTGTCAGTAACAACAGCCACAGCCCCATTTTTTATAGCCTCTTCTACATACAAAAGCCCGTCTGTCTTAAATCCCTTTATAGCTATGAAAAGGTATTTAGGCTTAGCTTTTCTCGAATCGTAGCACACCCCGCTTATATCTACATTTGGATTCCCCTTTATCTCATGCTTTACCCCTTTTAACAAATCTACAAGTCTCATAATAGGCCTCCTCGCACCGATACTGACCAATTGCTATCACTAATAGTATAGCACAATTATCTATTTTGCATAGAGGCTAGTTCAATTTTCCTTCGGCCTGAACTCAACTTCCACAACTTCTCCCCTTTTAACAAGCGTCCCCTCTTTAGGACTCTGGTCCACTGCAAATCCTGTACCTTTTATTTTTATCCTTAAGCCCAGGCTGTTCAAAATCTCTGTCGCTTCTTTAACACTTTTCCCTTTCAAATCAGGTACCACTACTTCCTCTGTAGAAACTCCATTTAAATACAGTATAATTTTAGTATTCTCATTGACCAAAGCTCCAGGCTTTGGAACCTGGTCAAATACAGTATCTCCATTTCCCTGTAAAATAAAATCAAGCTTATTTTCAAGTATAATTCTTTCTGCTTCATACAATTTCATGTTCCTCACATCTGGCACCATTACCGTCTCGGGCTTTTTTACCCCTCTGGGCTGGACTTCCAGATACTTTAAAGTATCGTCCAAAATGCTCTTCACAACAGGTGCAGCCAGCTGACTTCCAAAGTGGGTCTCTGGGTTGTTAGGCTCATCTATGACGACAAGCACAATAACTTTTGGGTCATCTGCCGGCGCAAATCCTACAAAAGAAGCTACATATTTCCCCGGCATGTACTTCTCTGTGGTTCCTGTCTTCCCCGCCACGTCAAAGCCTTCAATATAACCTGCTTTGCCTGTACCTTCTGCCACCACACTTTTTAGTATTTCCCGCATTGTAGCAGAAGTTTCTTCTGAAATTACACGCCTTACAATCTTCGGCTTAAACTCTTTTACCACTTTCCCCTTTGAATCGACGATTGCCTTCACTATCTGCGGTTGCATCAATTTGCCTCCATTAGCTATAGCAGCTACTGCTGTAATCATCTGAAGGGGAGTAACTGCAATGCCCTGCCCAAAAGAATTTGTTGCCAGTTCTACAGGTCCAACTCTTTCTTCCGGCAATACAAGCCCGGGAGCTTCTCCAGGAAGAAGAATACCTGTAGTCTTTCCAAATCCAAAATCTCTTATGTATTTATATAGTTTTTCAACTCCCAGCCTCTGCCCTACAGTCACAAAGACCACGTTACAAGAATTCTGCACTCCTTTTACAAAATCCTCGCTACCATGTGTTGCCCAGCAATTAATCCTGTGCCCTGCAACAGTCGTATAGCCGGGGCAGTAGAACTGTTCATGTAAACTTACAACCTTTTCCTCTAGTGCAGCAGAAGCAGTTATAGTTTTAAAGACAGAACCCGGCTCATAGGAGTCAGAAATTGCCTTATTCCTCCACCGCCTATACCATTCTTCTTCAGGACCTTCAAAGGGATTATTGGGATCGAAATTAGGCCTATTGGCCAAAGCCAGTATTTCGCCTGTTTTGGGGTCCATTACAATGGCCACTGCACCTTTTGAAGGCTTAGAATGTACCATAGCCTGATTCAAAGCCTTCTCAGTAAAATGCTGTATTGTCTCATCAATAGTGAGAACTACATTATATCCTGGAAGAGGTTCAAAATACTCTTCCTCTCCTGTGTCTATCTTTCGCCCTATGGCATCCATGGGAGTGGTAGACTTTCCAGGTATTCCTCTCAAAAAATTATCAAACACAAGTTCTACTCCGTCCAGTCCCTGATTATCAATTCCTGTAAAGCCCAAAACATGGCAGGCAAGTGTGCCTTCTGGATAAAATCTCTTCATGTCTTCAGAAACTATTACCCCATCTATATTAAGTCTCAATATGGCTTTCGCCTTTTCCTCATCTACCTGCTTGGCAATCAATACCTCTTGCAAGTTTTTATTAGAAATTCTTTCCAAAACTTTTTGTCTATCAAGGCCAAGGATACTGGCCAAAGTTTCTGCCACTACCTGCCTTTTAGAATCTGGAATTTCTTTTGGAATCACGCTAATTTTGCTCACACTTATATTTTCAGCCAAAACCTTTCCGTTTCTATCAAATATATACCCTCTTTTGCCACTTAAAGACACATCCAACGTCCATTGAGGCAAAGCCATCTTTTGATATTCTTCGCCTTTTACCACTTGTATGAAGAAAAGTCTCATCATAAGTCCAAACACAACAGCAAAAGACAGAAACAGCAAAAAAAGAATTCGCTTTTTCGTAGAAACCGTTGGATGTATCTAAAATCCCCCCTATCTATTGAACACCCCCAATAACCTCATGAAGAAACTGTCCTTTTTATGAGGTTCTTTTGGATTATCGCTTTCTGCAACTTTCGGGACCTCTCCTACTTTCACATACACTATCTGGTCCTTCTCAGGGAGTTGCATTTTAAGCCTTTCCTTTGCAATCTCTTCAATCCTCGCCGGGTTGCTTAAAGAAGCAATTTCTGCCCTCAATTGCTGATTAATGCTTTCAGTATACTCAATTTGTTTCTCCAGTCTATCTAAAGCGAGGGATTTTTCATAAATAAGTGCATATCTATACAATACCAAGATGCTTAGAGAAGCCACTATTACGACTAAGATCAAATTTTTCAACTTGGCATTTGGCTTAGCTTTTTTGTCAGGCTTTTTGTCGTAAGAGGTATATGGGGGATATTGATAATTATAATCTTTTTGAGCTACTATCAATTTATTCTACCTCCATTTCTTTTAGAACTCACAGTTTCTCCGCCACTCTAAGCTTTGCACTCCTCGACCTAGGATTTTCTTCTACTTCTTCCTTGGAAGGCAGAATAGGTTTTTTTGTGATAATTTTTATAACAGGCTGTTTCCCACAAGTGCACGGCAAACCAGGAGGACATGTGCAGGGATTTTCAAGCTTTTTGAAAGTATTTTTTACTATTCTGTCTTCCAAGGAGTGGAAAGTAATCACTGCTATCCTCCCTTTTCCCCTCAATACCTCCACCATATCTTCCAAAGCTCTGTCTAAATCTTTAAGCTCCTCATTCACTTCTATCCTTATGGCTTGAAAAGTTCTTTTCGCTGGATGAGGCCCTGTTCTTCGTGCAGAAGCCGGAATAGCTTTCTTTATAATCTCCACCAGCTGAGAAGTAGTCTTTATATCTCCCTTCTTTCTCTCCTCCACTATAAACTTCGCTATACGGGAAGCCCATTTCTCTTCTCCGTATTCCCTTATCACTCTCTCTAGCTCTTTTTCTGAATATCTGTTCACAACATCATAGGCGGAAAAAGGAGAAGTTTTATCCATCCTCATATCAAGAGGAGCATCCTTCATATAAGAAAAGCCCCTCTCCACTTCTTCCAGCTGGTAAGAGGAGACCCCCAAATCCAGAAGAATTCCATCAACTTTTTCAATCCCCAAATTTCTCAATATCTCTTTTATATTCTTAAAATTGTCTTTAATGTAAATCACATTTTTGTAATCTTTTAGCCTTTCTTTGGCAGCTAAAATCGCTTCTTCATCTCTGTCAATTGCAATTAATTTCCCAGTAGTAAGCCTCTTTAATATTTCCTCTGAATGACCTCCACCGCCTAAAGTTCCATCCACATAAATACCTTCTGGATTTATATTTAAGTGCTCTATCGTTTCTTTGAGAAGTACGCTTTTATGAACATATTCCATGCTCTCTACCCCAAATTATATGTTAAAATTATCCAAATGCTCTGCAATCTCTTCAAAGGACACATCTGTGCTCTTGGAATACTCCTCCCAAACTTCTTTACTCCAAATCTCAACCCTAGTAGATACGCCTATAAATATCACATCTTTTTCTATTTTTGCGTGTTCCCTCAAATGAGAAGGTATAAGTATTCTTCCCTGTTTGTCTACCTCGCATTCAACAGCCCCAGCAAGGAAAAATCTAGTAAAAGCCCTTGCATCTTTCTTGGTAAGTGGAAGAGTTTTGAGCTTTTCTTCTATATTTTTCCATTCATCCAGTGAGTACACAAAGAGGCAGTTGTCCAAACCTTTTGTGAGCACAAACTTTTCCCCTAATTCCTCTCTGAATTTTGCAGGAATTATGACTCTTCCCTTTGAGTCAATTGTGTGTTCGTACTGCCCCATTAACATGGCAAACTCCCAACTTTCCTTTCACATTCTCCCACTTACCACCACAATTCACCACTTAATATGTTATTCTATATAAAATCAAAAAATCCTGCTAAAATTTTATAAAAAAATAAAAAAACAGGTCTTTAGACCTAGAAGGTCCAAAGACCTATTTAACAGGGTATATGATAGACATCGCACTAGTTTCTTCATTTAAATGGCTTTCAACCCTCTCTGCTACATCCTTGAAGTTTATCTGATGTAAAACCGGTAAATAATCCATCAAATCTATGTCTTTCATGTACAGGTTTATAAAACTATAGGCTATGCTTTCCACCGAATTAAAAGTCCTGAGAAATTTTCCAATGTACTTCCTCTTTATTCTCTCAAAAGTCTCCCTGTCCAAAAAGCTTTTTTCTTTAAAAGCCTTAATAATAATATCCCTAACTTTGAGCGGGTCTTTTGACTGCCCACCTATTATAGTGTATCCATAATCTATCTCCCCCGTGTAATCAAAGCCAAAAGTGCTATCCACAAGACCTTCCTGATAGAGTTTTTCATAAAGTTCAGAACTCCTGCCGACAGCCATTTCTAATCCTATCTGCACTTCCAAACTCTTTTTCAATAAATTCCTTCCGCCAAAGCCCACATCTGTGTCCTTGAACGCCAAATTGAAAAGAGGAATAGAAACCTGCATATTCTGAACTACTTCTTTTTTGTGAACTTCTACAGGTTCATCTGGGTAAATCCTCTTTATTTCACCTTGTTTTTTAACTTGCCTTACATTTTCCTCTATAACCTGAAGAGTCTTGTCAACATCAATATCCCCTACAGCAAATAAGACCATATTTTCAGGATGATAAAAGGTGTAATAGCATTTGTACAAAATATCTTTGTCAATTCTTGAGATGGACTCAATAGTCCCTGCTATGTCCTTTTTCACAGGATAGACGTGATATAAAGCTTCCAAGGCGTTAAAATACACTCTCCAGTTTGGGTCATCCTGATACATCCTTATCTCCTGGGCTATAATCCCCTTTTCTTTTTCCACATTTTCATCCGTAAAATAAGGATTTTGCACAAAATGGACCAAAAGCTTTAAATTTTCATAAAAATTTTCTGTACTAGAAAACAGATAGGCAGTAGTAGTAAAATTCGTATAGGCATTCGCAGATGCCCCAAGTTGAGAGAACTTCTCAAAAATGCTGCCTTCTTCTTCCTCAAACATTTTATGTTCAAGAAAATGGGCCACGCCATCAGGAACTTCTGTAACATAATCATCGCCCGGTGCGATAAACTTGCTGTCATTTGACCCAAATCGAGTTGCAAATATAGCAAACTGCTTTGTATATCCTTTCTTAGGCATCACATAAACTTTAAGTCCATTTTCAAGCTCTTCAAACAAAATCTTCTCTCTGACCTTTTCATCATAAACCTGCTGCACTGTTTATGCCTCCTTTTTATTCCTCATGAAGTAAACCGTATCCAATTTCACTTTTTTAGATACTTCTACTACGTCTTCTTTACTGACTTTCTCTATTTTCTTTATGAATTCCTCTATTCCTAAATTTGTCCCTGCTATCTTTTGGGAAAGATAGTAGTCTGCTTTTGAAGTTGCATTGTCTTTTATAGCATTCAGCGAAGTGTATAAGGACTTTTTAGCAGATTCAAACTCATAATCCGATATATTCCCCTTCTCCATCTCTCCAACCTCTTTAAGGATTATATCAAGGGCTTTGCTGTAATTTTCCACTTCAATTCCTGAACTTATCACCATAAGTCCTTTAAACCTTTCAAGACGCGAATAAGCATAGTATGCAAGGCTTGCTTTTTCTCTCACATTCATAAAAAGTTTGGAAAAAGGTCCTCCTCCCAAAATAGTGCTGTACACCAAAAGAGAATAATACTCTTCGCTTCCTGGAGATACATTTGTCCTAAAACCTAATGTGAGCTTCCCTTGATTTACATCAAGCTCTTCTGTAACGTACTTTACTTCCTTTACTTCCTTTCTAACATCTGTAAAAGGAATTTCTAAAACCTCTTTTCTTCTTAAATTGAAATACTTCCTAAAAACTTCTTCGGCATATTCAGGATTTACATTCCCCACCACATATATATCTACTGGCAATGTGTCAATACACTTTTTGTAATATTCAAAAAGGTTTTTCTCGTCTATCAAGTCCAGGTCTTCCTTCTTACCCAATTCAAAAATTGCAAAAGGCTCTCCTTTGCACATTTCTTCATAGCAGCGGTCAACTGCATATTTGGTCTTGTCATTTATCCTTGACTCTATCAAATTCTTCTGCACTTCCTTCTCCTGTAACACATATTCCTTCAAAAATGCTCCATCCTGCGTAAAAGGTTCAAAAACCAATTCATACAAAAATTTTATCCCTTTTTCAAATACATTTTCCTCCACATATTCCTCCTGGGGCAATTCCAGTCTGTACTGCTGAAAATGCCTTTCTCCTTTTTTGTATACTGATACAGCCATAGTAGTGCCATAAAGCATTTCTAGATACTTTACCATATCTTTGTAAGTTTTAAGGGTGGAAGTCCCCCTTTTTAAAACAGAAGGTATAAGCGCATACCAAGTGGCTTCATCTCCCAATTTGTTCTGCACGTAGAGATTTACCGTCACCGTTTTAAACTTGTCCGTAACATCTAGGTATAGATTTATCCCATCTCCTAGCTCTTTATGTATAAGCTCCATCAGATCAACTCCTTCTAAAATAATCCAGATATTTCATCACACGATAATTGTATCACAAATTTGATAATACATAAACCCGGGGAAACCCCCAGGTTTTTACATGCCAGGAGAGATGCGTTTGATTATCTCAGAAATTTGCTTTGCAAACTCCGACACAGGTCTTCCTTCAGAAATTCCCCTCGCTATATTGTCAATCCTTTTATAAAGGTCCGGGTCAGCAGTCACATACACTCTTGTTATAGACTTATCTGTATCTTTTACCGCTTTTTCTATTTTCTTCTTTACATCCTTTTCGTGAGTTCCCTGAACCTTTGCCTTCATGTCCACTCCTACAAGAGCAGTCGTACCTGATATGACGACAGTAGCCTTATTGACTTCGGGAATTCTAGCCACACTTGCCGCAACCCTTGAAGCCCTCATGCTCTCTGTAGTTGGCTTTCTAACAGGCGCAGGTGTCGGAGCTGTAGGAGCTGTTGGCGCAGGTGTAGTATATCCCGGCGTTGGAGTAGCCTTTGAAGGTGCCGGCGCTGGCCTTGTAGGCGTAGGAGTGTACCTTGCAGGAGCAGGCTTTTTTGTAGCAGTCTTACACCCTGCCATTGACGTCAGAATCATTACACCTATCAGCAAAACGGTTATTATATTTTTTATCTTTTTCAATGCTATACACCTCCTCAAAATATATTTTTGCACGTTTATAAAAAAGTATTATGCTAAATTATGGAAAAGCATTAAAAACATTTGAAAAATTTTTATGAGTAATATATAATCCATATGTGTATAATTAATGGAGGGAGAATAAATGGAAATAGGAATTGTTGGTCTACCAAATGTAGGAAAGAGCACACTTTTTAACGCAATAACCAAAGCTGGTGCAGAATGCGCCAATTATCCTTTTTGCACTATTGAGCCAAATGTAGGGATTGTATCTGTCCCCGATGAAAGATTGGATTTTCTTGCTAAAATTGAAAATCCTCAAAAAGTAGTTCCTGCCACCATAAAATTTGTGGACATTGCAGGCCTTGTAAAAGGCGCAAGCAAAGGAGAAGGTTTAGGAAATAAATTTTTATCTCATATAAGAGAAGTAGACGCAATTTTAAACGTTGTGAGATGCTTTGAAGACAGCAACATAGTGCATGTGGAAGGGTCTATTGACCCCGTAAGAGATGTCGAGATTATAAACCTGGAGCTCATACTGGCTGATTTAGAGACTGTAGAAAGGCGAATGCAAAAAACTTCAAAACTTGCTAGAAACGATAAAAAAGCCGCCTTTGAACTTGAAGTTTTGGAAAAAATAAAAAATACACTGGAAGAGGGAAAGCCTGCAAGGGCAGTTCAATTTGATGAAGAAGAAAAAGCCGTAGTAAATCAGCTGATGCTTTTAACTTCAAAGCCTGTGATGTATGTGGCAAATATATCAGAAGAAGATTTAATCTTAAGAGAAGAAAATCTACACGTAAAAAAGCTAAGAGAATATGCATTAAAAGAAGGCTCAGAAGTTTTAGTAATAAGCGCAAAAATTGAAGAAGAGCTAGCAGCTCTTCCAGATGAAGAAAGAAATGAGCTTTTAAAAGAATACGGGCTCAAAGAGCCCGGGCTTAACAATATAATAAGGCACGGATATTCTCTTTTAGGACTAATTACATTTTTCACTGCAGGGCCTAAAGAAGTACATGCCTGGACAATAAAAAGGGGAACTAAAGCTCCTCAAGCGGCTGGGAAAATCCACTCTGACTTTGAAAGAGGGTTTATAAGAGCAGAAGTAATCTCCTTTGAAGATTTAGTCAAAGCAGGATCACAGGCAGCAGCAAGAGAAATGGGGCTTTTAAGGCTTGAAGGCAAAGACTATGTCATGCAGGATGGAGATGTTGTAGTATTTAGATTTAACGTGTAATCTACTCCAGGCTTATTTCCACATGTTCTCCATCCTCTTCATCGTATACATCCACGATTTTTCCTGTTTCTCCTTCTTCTATAGCTTTTAAAAGGTCATTAAAATTGATACCGTGCTCTTCTAATATGTCGCTGGGAGTAAATCTCCCGGCTATTCTCATGCCCCACGATAAAAGGCTGTAAGGTATAGATAAATTAACCTTCACTTTGTTGGTATTCATATCTGTTACCCTAATTTTAAGCCACCTAATTCTTCTATGGGGCCTCCTTATCTCCTTTTCTTCCTCTACTTCCAGAGCCTTAAGAAGTTCAGCCGCCTCCTCTGCTGTTATCTTTTTTTCTTCTACCATCTTCAAAATCCTCAATCTTTCTTCCATAAAACCCACCTCACTCTAAGGTAATATCTCCACTTACTGAATTTACATGAATTTCCAGTTTCTTTTCTGATTCTCTGTAATTTTTTGTATTTCCTTTTAAATAGTGCCTATTTCTTGTCGCCTGAGAGGTCCCTGGTAAATTTATGCTGCAATCCCCAGCTATCGTCTTCAATTTGTAATATACTCCCACATTTTTATCCTCTAATTTGACCTCAACATCTCCGTTGATAGTATCTATTTTCAGAAAAACTTTCTGCAAATCGACCTTAAGGTTGTGAATAGAGACATCCCCATTTACCGTGGAAATGTCCGCTTCTTCCAAACATACATCTTTTAAGTCTACATCGCTGTTAATGCTCTTTAAAGCTACTTTTTTCATCTTTAGGTCCTCAGCAGAAATTTCCCCATTTACGGTCTCAAGTTTTACTTCATCGCACTTGACAGCTGGAAGGTACACTTCGATCTCTGCTTTTTTCACTCCCTTATCTCCTACTATCTTTAAATAATTTTCCTCATATTTTACATCTAAGCCTCCCCCTCTGCTTCTTATTGCATACTCCACCTTTGTCCGGATGTAATCTTTATCCCACCTCTTCAAAGTTATATTGCCGTTTGCAACGGCTATCTTTAAAGAAATGCTTTCTCCAACATCTTTAAATTCAAAATCTTTCTCAAGCTTTTCTTCCCTCCCCTCCCAGATAAAATCCAATATCCTGTCAGCAATGCTGGTTCCAAAATCCTTTTTCTTTATTCCCTCAATTTTTTCTTCAATTTTATCAAGCCCTTTTTCTACTTCTTTCGGAATATCGGAAAGAGCAGTCATCCTTTCCTTAAATTTGTCTAATAAATTAAAACTACCTTCTTCCTGAAGATTCACTTCTCTTCTCCCTTCCAAAGCCTCCAAGAGAATGGCTGCTTCTTCAGCAGTAATCTTGCCCTCCTCCAGCATTCTCAATACCACCATTTTTTCCTCTTCCATTAAAAACCCTCCCTCATCCTTCTTTAAGAAGCTTTATAGCTTCATCTACAGTGATTTCCCCTTCTTCTAACTTCCTCAGCACCTCCTTCTTATCGACCACAGGTCTTCTTTCCACTTCATACCCTAATGCTGCAATCAAATTATCCAGTTTGTTCCTTATAGTCGGATACGACAGATTGAGTTCTTTTTCCATCTCCCTTATATTTCCTCTTGTCTTTATGAAAATCTCTAACAGCTCCCTCTGTTCCCTTGTGAGATAGCAAAATTTGCAAAGTTCAAATTGCCCCTCAATAGCAGTTCCACAGTGAGAGCACTCTAGTCTCGTAACCCTCATCTTTTCCCCGCACACAGGACAAATCCCTATCACTTCTTTCATAGGTTTCACCTCAAGTCATAAGCTTTGATTTCATTATAACACTTCCTTCAAAAATGTCAATATCAATTTTAAATTTTTTAATTTTATCTAGCTAAAAGTTTAATTTTTAAAAAATAAATTTGAGTCAGGTTGCAACCTGACTCAAATTTCTATTACTTCTTCTTCAAAATTGTCTATAAATTTTTGATAATCCATCTTCTCTTCTGCTTCTAAAACCTTCTCCAGCTTGGGCTTTGTAGCAGGATGTTTTGGAACGAATATGGTACAGCAGTCCTCATAAGGCCTTATGGAGATTTCGTAGGTGCCAATTTTCTGAGCTATATCAATTATTTCCCTCTTATCCATCCCAATCAAAGGTCTAAAAACAGGAAGTGAAACAGAAGAATTGGTTACATACAGGCTTTCAATGGTCTGGCTTGCCACCTGTCCAAGGCTCTCTCCCGTTATAAGGGCTAGAGAGCCATTCTGCTGAGCGATCTTTTCCGCTATTTTCATCATCATTCTTCTCATTATTATCGTCGTTAACCTAGCAGGGCATTTTTCGTAAATTTCAAGCTGCAAGTCAGTGAAGTGGACTACATGCAGTCGCATTCCCCTTCCATATTGAGAAAGCACTTTACACAGGTCCACAACTTTTTCCTTCGCCCTATCTGACGTGTACGGAGGGCTGTGAAAGTAAACAGCCTCTACTTCCACACCTCTTTTCATCATCATCCATGCCGCTACAGGGCTGTCAATTCCTCCCGAAAGAAGTACAGTCGCTTTTCCATTCGTGCCAAGAGGAAGACCTCCTGCCCCTTCAATAACCCCTGCATATAAAAAGGCTTTTTCCCTTATCTCCACATTAAGGAGCACATCAGGATTGTGTACATCCACTTTCATGTTTTTCACATTCTTCAAAACGGCTGCTCCTACTCTTCTGCTTATCTCCATGCTATTATAAGGAAAGGCCTTGTTGGGCCTTTTGGTTTCTACCTTGAAAGTCTTGCCCTGGTGACTTTTCATGAGATCTACAGCAGCTTTAAAAATTTCCTCAAGGTCAAGGTCAGCCTCTTTTGCCCTCGTTATCCCGACTATTCCAAAGACTTTTTTTAACCTTTCTATTGCCTCTTCAACATTTTTTTCGCACTCCACATAAATTCTCCCATGGGTTTTTTCGACTTTTACGCCATCAAAATCTCTTAGAGCGTATTTTATATTTTTTACAAGTGTATTTTCAAAAAAAGACCTGTTTTCTCCTTTCAATGCCAATTCTCCGTATTTTATGAGAAGTACGTCTTTCATTATTTTACCTCCGTTTAAATCTTCTTAAAAAGTCAACTTTTTTCTTCAAAATATCCACTGTGTAATCTATGTCTTCCTCAGTATTAAAAATCCCCAGAGAAAAGCGGATAGCCCCTTCTAGCAGGTCTCCTTTTAAGCCTATTGCTTTAAGGACGTGACTTCCTCCTCTCTTTTTCGATGAACAAGCAGATCCAGTGGAGACGTAAATACCCTCTTCTTCTAAAGCGTGTAAAAGCACCTCTCCTCTGACTCCACGGAAAGAAACGTTAAGTATATGCGGCGCGCCTTCTTCTACTTCAGGTCCATTCAAATGCACATCTTTTATTTCTGAAGAAATACCCTCCCACAACCTCTTTTTTAACCCCATGAGCTTCTGAGAAACTTCTTCTAAACTTTCTTTGGCCAGTCTGCTAGCAACTCCAAATCCTACAATACCGGGCATATTTTCTGTGCCAGACCTTATGTTCTTTTCCTGCCCTCCTCCAAATATTATGGGTCTTATTCTCACTTCCTCCGATAAATATAGCGCCCCTACTCCTTTTGGACCGTGAATCTTATGCGCACTTAAAGACACCATGTCAAGCTTCTGCTTTTTTACGTCAACTTCTACTTTTCCAGCAGCTTGTACAGCATCCACGTGAAATAAAATTCCCTTTTCTCTTGCTATCGTACCTATTTCTCCAATAGGCTCTATTGTTCCTATTTCATTGTTTACAGCCATAATTGAGATAAGTATTGTTTTATCATTAATAGCACTTTTCACATCCTCTGGGTGGACTCTTCCTTTTTTATCAACTTCAAGATAGGTAACCTCAAAACCATTTTCTTCTAAAAATTTGAGGACATTTAAAATAGAGGGGTGCTCGATGGTAGAAGAAATTATGTGATTGCCCTTTTTCTTAAGGCTTTCTGCCACTCCTATGAGAGCAAGGTTATTAGACTCTGTCCCGCCAGAAGTAAATATAATGCCTTCTGGTCTGCCGCCTATAAGACACGTAACATTTTCTCTCGCTTCTTTTAAGAGCTTTTCTGCTTGATAACCCTTTCTGTGAAGTGAAGAAGGATTACCATATTCCTCTTCTAAAACTTCAAGCATTTTGTCTATGACTTCTTTTCTCACTTTTGTGGTAGCGCTGTTGTCCAAATACACTTCCATAATCATCATCCCTTTATTTTGCAAATTTAACTAAAAGGTTAATAATTCTTTGCACATCTTCATAAGTAGCCTTTCCATCTTTACTGGCAAGTATACAGTCTTTTGCATGCTCCTGTATTATTGACATGCCTACTTTTTCTAAAGATGCCTTTACTGCTGCAATTTGAAGTAAAATCTCCTCACAGCTTTTCTCCTCTTCCACCATTTTTTCTATTCCAGCTATATGACCTTTTATGGTCCTTAATCTCATTAATATATCATTTCTCAAATTGTCCACCACTTGCAACACACCTTTCAATAAGTTTGTTTTCCTATATTAACTTTGCCATAAAATTTGCAAACAGTCAATTGTTATGTAAAAAAGCCAGCGAATTCGCTGGCAAATTAAGGATTTTGGTACATCTGTGGCGGCTCAAAGGTTGGGAAGGGTTTTTTGTAGAAAATGTCACAGACGTCTGTAGCAAACTCTTCGCAGGCTGCAGGTGTAGGACAGAATCCGTAAGAAGGCACTAGCAATTGCACATCCACTGCAGATTTTATTATGATCCAGACGCCTATTATGACCTCTACAGTAGTAGTTACCCCTACATTCACTTTGCCGTATAAACCTTCTCCCATTGCTTCGTACTTCATTATAGCTACATTTGGATCAGGTACATAAAGCACGATGTCTTTACTAAAAGTAGTAATATTTCCCGGCAATGTTTGTGTTGTACCATCAGGGTAATTTATGACGACATCAAAAGTTACCTGGAAAGTCGCTTCAACCCTTGCAAAACCAGGTCTTTCAGCGATAGGAGTTATCACAAAGCCTGGCGGCTCTACAAGGGAAATTTTTATATTTGTTATCTCACCAAAAGTAGGTGTCAAAGTAGTTAGTGTTGGGACAAAAGTAATTGGCGGTATATTATCCAGGCACAGCCTTTGAGAACAAGCATCGTATATTTTAGTGACTTCTATGCAGGCAATTTCTGTAGGTTCCGGAAGTTGCCCTGGTTGTACTGGCCCTGGCACTATCTCCTGCTGTCCTAACAGCTTTCTAGTAAAAGCCATATTATTTCCCCCTTTTTATCTTTGAAAAGCTTAGCCTTCTTCTACTACTACAATATACGCAGATAAAGGGGGATGTGTTACAATTGTCAAAATTCAAATTTCATTCCCGTATGAAGGGGAACAAATCTTTCACCAAAAGCCTTGTATAGCTCTACCTGTGCTTTAAAGCCCGTACAATGACCAGCAGAAATAAGTTCTATGTCAAATTCTTTTAAAGCTTGCACTGTCTTTGAAATTCTTTCCGAAGAAGCATCAATTAAATGAAGCCCTCCAATTATAGCCAAAATTTTATCCTCTCCAGTAAGTTTTACAGCTCTTTTTGTTATGTTTACAATTCCAGCATGACTACAACCCGAAATTATCACAATCCCTTTCCCCTTTATATTTGCCACAAAAGATATGTCATCCTTCATTACATCTTCTACAATTCTTCCATCTTCAGTTATAGTTTTTAGAGAAATGCCAACTTCTTCAAAGTCTGTGACCCTTTCAACTTCACCTGTAGTTATAACCCCTGGCATTATTTCTAGAGGATCTCTTGTCAAAAACAAGCGTCCCCCATTCTCTTCTATTTTTTCTTTTATACCTTCCCTCATTACACCTACATGTCTTATAAATGGATCTGTTATGAAATTTAACCTAAAAATATCAGGATGAGCAACAACAGACACTTCTTTTTTGCCAATTAATTCCAATACCTCAACAATCCCTTGAGTATGGTCATAATGGCAGTGAGTCAAAACAATAGCATCAATCTCCTTAAAAGAAATCCCCATTAGCTCCATATTATGAGCTATTGCCTGGATGTTTTGCCCTACGTCTATTAGTATATTTCTTTTCTCCTTTCCATATGCCTCTACAAAAAAGCAGACACCATGCTGCCCTAAAAAAGGACTTTCATATAGCACAGAATCTTCCGCTAAAACCGTAATAATAAGCTTTTCTAACATAAGGGTTACACTCCCTTCAATATGTTAACTCTAATTATATCATAGTTTTTAAAATATAAAAGAAGCGAGCCTAAAATACATGGCCCGCCATTTAAAGATTTAAATAAGCATGGATACAGGATTTTCCAAAATTTTCTTTAGGTCGAGCAAAAACTTAGCAGCAGTAGCTCCATCAATCAGTCGATGGTCGAAAGAAAGACTAAGTTTCATTGTGTGCCGTATGACAATATTGTCTTCTATTACCACTGGTTCTTTGTATATTTTGTTAACTCCTAATATAGCACTTTCTGGAGGATTTATAATAGGAGTAAAGCTATCTATTTCATACATTCCTAGGTTAGTGATAGTAAAAGTACCACCTGTTATTTCATCAGGAGTTAGCTTATTCTCTCTTGCTTTTTCACTTAGTTCTTTAATCTCTTTTGAAAGTTCTAATAAAGATTTATTTTCAGCATTCTTCACCACAGGAACTATTAATCCATCCTCTAATGCCACTGCAATTCCTAAGTTGATGTTAGGATTTTTAATTATTTCATCTCCCTCAATAGACCAATTTAAAACAGGATTTTTCTTTAATGCAATAACACAAGCTTTTGCAATCAAATCAGTGTAGGTAAATTTATGTTCTCCAGATTTGTTTAAATTCTCCCTTAAATTAACAAGTTCTGTCACATCTACTTTGATGTTTTCCGTCACATGAGGAATCTCTGTCCAGCTTTTTTTCATTCTTTGACTTATAGTCCTTCTCATAGTGTCCATTGGCACTCTTTCTGCTTTTTTGAGAATCTGTTCTTCTCTTAAAGCTATTTCCTTTTCAGTTTTCTCTGGTAAAGTACCAATTTGCTTTTCAGAAATATATCTCTTTACATCTTCCTCTGTAATACGACCTCCTGGACCAGTTCCTGTAATCAGAGAAAGGTCAATATTGTGCTCTTTAGCCAATCTTTTAGCCACAGGAGTAGCTTTTATAAATTTCTCTTCTTTTTCTTCTCCTTTAGTTTCTCCTTTCACTTCTGAACCTAATTCCAATTTTTCTCCTTCTTGCGCAATTATCCCTATAGGAGCTGCCACAGGGACTGTTTCTCCTTCTTGTACTAAAATTTTGGCCAAAATTCCATCTGCAGGTGCTTCCACTACATTAGTTATCTTATCCGTCGATATTTCTACTATCTCTTCTCCTTTTTTTACCTTTTCCCCTTCCCTCTTTAACCATCTATCTACTCTTCCTTCCGTCATAGTAAGCCCCAGTTTAGGCATTACGACGTTCACTGGCATTATTTTTCACCTCTTTTCAAAAAATCCTTTTTGTTGAGCAATTTCAAGTGTTTTTGTAACATTCACTCTACAAGGTCCCTTTCTTGATATTCTAAAAATCAATGTCTCTCCTTTTTTTACAATTATTTCTCTTTCCCCATCCAACGCTATTGTTCCCGTGTCTTTTACTTCATAAACATAATCCACATCGTTGTCTATTTTTTTAAACTCTTTTATCCTAACCTCCTCTACAACGCCCGGAGCAACAGGTGCCAGCACCCTCTCCGGGCTTTCTCCAATTTCAACCCATATGCCTCCTTCTTCCTCTTCAGAAAGTGTATACTTATATCCCACAATAGAAGAAAAACCTATATTTTTAGGATGGGCTCTTGTCACAAAGATATCAGTAATTGTCGAAATATTCCATATTGCACGAGTGCCTATAAATTTTTCTTTAGACACCACCGCGTCAATTAATGCAATATCTACAAGCTGACCTTCTCTATATATTTCGATTCGTTTATCTTTTTTACAAAAAATTTCTCTATCAAATTTTCCCGATGCTACTACTGCCGCCACAATACCCGCAATTGTACCTTCTAACATGAGAGGATAAACATTGTTTGTCCCTGTTGAAATAGGCAAAAGCGGCGTTTCATCTATCGCTTTTGCTATGACTCTATTGATACCATCTCCTCCTAAAGAAACGATACATCCGACTTTTAATTCTTCCATCTTTTGCGTAGCAACAAAAGTATCTTTGAAGCTTGCAGTAACAGGCATTTTAAGTATTTCTACATCAGTTTTTAATTGATTTAGATAGCAGAGATTGTTCACAGCTTTATATCCAATTTCATAAGTATCTGGCATTATATATATTTTTTCCACTCCAAATTCTTGTGCAGCTGCTATTATCCTTTCAACAATATTCACTTTTTCATAATTGTCAATAACCGTGGCATGAGCAACCAGCCTTCTAATGTCTTTTCCAGATGCAGGGTTTGCGATTATTCCTATTGTTTTCATTTTTTCCTCCTTCTTACGGGCAAATTTACACTATTGACTTCACCGCCTTTATTATGTCCACTTCGTTAGGAATTACTACATTTTCTAAAACTGTCGTAAATGGTATAGGCGTATTCAAAGCACAGACTCTTACTATCTGAGCATCAAGGTAATCAAACATTTCTTCCGCTATCATAGCTGCTAATTCTCCTGCCCAGCTACCTCTTTTAACTTCCTCTGTAACAATTACAATTCTGTGAGTCTTCTTTAATGAACTGTATATCGTTTCTTTATCCAGCGGGAACAGAGTTCTGGGGTCTATTACTTCTGCTTCTATTCCCTCTTTAGCCAATTCTTCTGCAGCTTTTAAAGCTTTGTGTACCATAAGGCCTGTTGCAACAATAGTAACATCCTCTCCTTCTCTCTTCACATCCGCTACTCCCAATGGTATAGGTTCATTAGTATCTGGGACTTCTCCTTTCATGCTGTATAAGACTTTATGTTCAACAAAAACCACTGGGTTGTCATCTCTTATAGCCGATATCAGTAGCCCCAATGCATCCTTGGGGGTAGAAGGATAGACCACCTTTAACCCAGGAACATGTGTAAACCATGCTTCTAGGCTCTGGGAATGCTGAGCAGCAGCCTGTATCCCCGCTCCTGCAGGCATTCTTAAAACCATGGGAATTGTAATTTTGCCTCCGAACATATACCTCATTTTCGCAGCTTGATTCACTAACTGGTCCATAGCAACAGTCACAAAATCCATAAACATAAGTTCAGCTACAGGCCTCATACCAGTAGCAGCAGCTCCAATAGCGACTCCTGTAATAGCTGTTTCCGAAATAGGAGTATCTCTTACTCTATCTTCTCCAAATTCTTCTAACAACCCTTTAGTTACACCAAATGTTCCACCAAAAACTCCAATATCCTCGCCTAAAAGAAATACCCGTGGGTCCCTTTTCATCTCATTTCTTAAGGCCTCTCTTAACGCCTCTGCGTAAGTCATAATCCTCATCTTACCCTTACCTCCTCTACTATATCTGTATAAACATCTTCTACCGCTGCTTCCTCTTTTGGATAAGGACTTTCTTCTGCAAATTTTACAGCTTCCTCTACTTCTTCGATTATCTTTGCCTCAATATCCTTTAACTCTTTTTCGCTTGCTATATCATTGTCTAAAATATACCTTGTCAGTCGAAGTATTGGGTCTTTTGCCAACCATTCTTCAACCTCTTCCTTTGGTCTGTACACAGTTGGATCTCCTTCAAAATGCCCTCTGTATCTGTAAGTCTTACATTCTACTAAAGTTGGTCCAGCACCATTCCTGGCCCTATTTATAGCCTCTTTTGCTACTTCATATACCGCCAAGACATCGTTTCCGTCTACAGTAACCCCAGGAATTCCATACCCTACAGCCCTGTCTGCTATGTCTTTAATCGCTTGATGTCTGTCTTGTCTCATGGAAATGCCGTACAGGTTGTTTTCACATACAAATACAACGGGAAGCTTCCATATTGAAGCTATATTTAGGGCTTCATGGAAAGTCGCTTGGTTTGAAGCTCCATCACCAAAGAAACACACTGCCACCTGGTCAGTACCCCTCATTTTGGCAGAAAGAGCTGCTCCTGCGGCGATAGGAAAGCCTCCTCCTACAATTCCATTAGCTCCCAGAATACCTTTTGTAGCATCTGCTATGTGCATGGAGCCACCTTTGCCCTTACAATAGCCCGTTTCTTTTCCAAATAGTTCAGCCATCATGTACTTAAGGTCTCCACCTTTTGCTATCAAATGACCATGCCCTCTATGAGTACTCGTGATGTAGTCTTCTTCTTTTAAATTTTCACAAACTCCCACCGCCACTGCTTCCTCACCAATGTATAAGTGAACAAACCCTAAAACTTTCCCTTGTGCAAATAGCTCAGCGACCCTTTCTTCAAATTTTCTTATTTTAACCATTCTAGTGTACATATCCAAAAGAACTTCTCTTGAAATTTCCATAACCTTTCATCTCCTTTCATTTAATACTTACTGTCACACAAGCAACTGCCACTTCGATAGAATCATCTTCTGTGTCTCCAAACTGTGGCTCCTTTATTCCCGGGACTCTCAATCCCCCTTTTACGGCTTTTACATACTTCTGACCAATTGGGAGCACAGCTTTTATGCCCTCTTCATCAATTTCCTCTGGCCTTGAAACTGCTACTATTGCTTCGACTATCACTTCATCTAGATTTACACCTAAAATCTCCTCAAGGCCACACAAACAGCTATGAGATATAGCATCCTTTACTGCTTTTTGAGCAGCTTTATTGACATCCTGTCCATGTAAATCTACTCCATATCCAAACTCCACTACATATCTTTTAATAGATATCACCTCCATTTTTACTTAAGTAGTTTTTGCCTCATACTCAGTATTTATGTAAGTTTTATGCCAAAATAAAAACCCCCATAATCCTAGGGGACATAAAAGTAACAGTCTCAAAATGAGACATATATTGCGTCTCATTTTGAGACTTAAACTATTTTGTCTCAACTAGAGATGAAAGTTCTTTCAAATTTACTTTGTATTTCTTTATTTTTCTGTAAATAGTCGCTCTGCTTAAATTTAGCATCTTAGCCGCTTTGACAACGTCGCCCTTTGCAAGCCTTAATGCTTCTTTTATATTCTTCTCCTCAATAACATCAAAAGGAAGTACTGCAGTCACATTTATGTCTTCCTCACAATTTTTTCTCTCTATATTCTCGGGAAAATAATCTTCAGTGATTATTTCGCCTTCTGCCAGGTAATAGGCTCTGTCAATGGCATTCTGCAATTCTCTATATTGCAATTTATAATTAAAAAAATTTTTACCTACAAAATCTTGACACGGACAAATATCTGCCCCAACTCTTGACAAAGAACCCTTTTTTAACTATATTAAAAATTAAAAGTCTTAGAGAAATGTATACTTTTTACATTAATCTGAGTATCTTCCATTCTACTCATCTTTATAGTCTAGCACTTTAATTATATCGCCCACTTTTATTTTTCCACTTTCTATAACTTTTGCAAAAACTATACGCGATTTTGCTAAACATTTATCTACTTCTATTTTCAATGAACAATTTTCTGGCTTTTCGCATTTCTTCCCTATCATTGTAATCTCCAAAAACACTTCTCCAACTTTTATTTTTGTACCAATAGGAAATCGGTAAAGTTTTATGTTTTTAGTTGTAATATTTTCGGCAATCATACCAGGTTTTAAACCTTCTATTCCTAAAACTTTCATTTCCTCAATAGTCTCTATATCCAAAAATGTTACTTGCCGGTATATATCTACACCTGCGTGTCCATCACCTTCAAGCCCAAAATCCTTCCTAAAAAAACCTTCTGATATAGGTGTTTTAGGCTCACCCTTTTTTTCACTTATATTTATCGACAAAACTATTCCTTCCATATTTCTGCCTCCTCTCTCATGTTCATATAGATCATTTTTTGCCGTGTCCTGAAAAATATGATTTTTGAAAAACCTTATCTTCTATAAGCTCAAAGGCTTTAGATGCTGAATCAATATGAATAAGCTCTCCATCATTCACAACTGCAAAGCTGTCTCCTATTAACCCTGCCTCATGGATATCATGTGTAACGGTATATTTCTGCTTTTCAGCAGTCTATAAAACTCAGGTAAAAGCTTTTCTTTAGCTGCACAGCATCAATTTCACTAAAAGGTTCGTCCAGAAGCATAATTTGCGGCTCATATACTAAAGCTCGAGCTAACGAAACTCGCATTTTATACCCTCCACTAAGTTGTCGTGGCTTATAATACAAATAGTCTTTTAGCCCCAATATCTCAATCATTCTTTCTGCTGTTTCCTTAGATCCTCGTCCATTTTTCAATGGATATATGATATTATCTTTTACTGTCAGATGACCAAAAAAAGGGCTGTGCGCTGCGGCACATATCCTACCTTTCTGTGTTCGGGCGGCAGCATGGTTACATCTTAGCCGTTAATAATTATTCGCCCTTTATCAGGTTTTATTATTCCAGCTATGATTCTAAGCAATGTAGATTTACCACTTCCATTCAATCCTATTATTACTTTAATTTCAGAAGATATTTTGAATGTCACATCTTTTAGCACTTTTCGTTCTTTAAAACTTTTAGTCATCTCAATAATTTCAAGCATTTTTGATACTCCTCCTTCTTTATTAAATTAAGCAATCCAACAAGTATTAGGGATATTACGGCACAAAAAGCGCTAGCTGTCACAGCCATATCAAGTTCGCCCTCCTCAATTTTAGTAAATACATGAGAAGCTAAAACTTGAGTAACACCTGGAATATTTCCACCAAACATAATTACAGCAGGAAACTCACTTAAAGAATGAGCAAAGGTAAGTACTAGTCCTGAAAATATAGCCTCTTTCAAAAGAGGAAGGATAATTCGCAAGTAAACTTTGAAGAGTATATCCCACAAGGTGCGCGCTACGTCTACTAGTTCTGGTTCTATTTGATCTGCTCCACTTGCTATTGCTCTTGCAGCTAATAGATATGATACAAAAAACATAGCTAATACAACCGAAATCATCATGAAAGCAAGACCAGTATTGCTGATAAATCCCAAAACATTGCGTCCAAATGCCAAAAGCAGAGCAGCTCCGGCTACTGTATGGAGCACAGCAACAGGCAAATCATTTATAAGATTGGCAAAACGATATATAAAAGAATTCTTAGAAAAAAGATGGTAATATCCAAATCCCAAAGCCAAAAAGGTGCTAAAATTGAAGCAAAAAAAGCAATTACAAAAGTGTTCTTAACGCTAGCTACACTTGAGTAAACAAAACCGGCATCAAGCTCAACATTTTTAACCATCATCGCAACCTGATTAACAGTTGCAGGTCGAGCTTTAAGATTTCCCGACAAAATTAATTTATCCCACAATTTCATTTTTCTTAAGTGCTGTTTCGGTATAAACACCGATAGGAGCTTTAGGATCAGCCACTCCCACTACTACATTCGGTTTTAACAAATCATCCACTTTTTGAACCTTGTTCTTGCCTTTTTCTGAAACTATAAGCACTACAACATCTTCCAAGAATTTCTGAGAAGTTTTTAGCATATCATCACTTTTTAGTTTATCAACATAAAGCCAATCAGCAGAAAAATAAATATCGCAAGGCTGTCCACTTTTTATCTGAGAGTAAAGTTCACCGGAAGCTCCATAATTTGGTATTACTTTAGCTCCTGTTTTCTTTTCAAAGCTAAAAATAACTTCATCCATAGGTTTTTTAAGTGATGTTGGTGCATAAATGTAAAGTTTTTGTCCTGTGTAACTTGCACTTTTCATTTTTGGAGTCTCTTTTGAACTCTTGCCCGCATTAACGCATCCATTGGTAAGGAACATTAACAATGCAAAAATCGCCAATAACCAAACATTCCTTTTCATTTATAACACTTTAAACTTTTCATAATTTCTTCATCATTTTTGTTGAGAGTAATAGCTTCCTTTTATATACATACCTGCCATATTTGCTGCTTATCTCCTTGACATATAATTTAAAATTTTTAAAAGACAAAAATTATCTCTCGGAGTTACAGTAATTTTATCCATTTATAACTATAATTTCATCTCCGGGCTTTATAAACCCGCTTTTTAACACCCTTGCAAATACACCTTCTTTTGGCATTATACAATCGCCTGTAATCTTTCTGATCTCACAAGCTTCGTGACATTTTTTCCCTATTTGAGATATTTCAAGAATAACCTCTTCTCCTATTTTAAGTTTTGTCCCTACCGGCAAAGTGTGAAGTTCAATTCCTTCCGTTGTTATATTTTCTGCAAATTTTCCTGCAGCCAAATCCCAAATGCCTTTTGCTTTCATTTTTTCTATACTCTCCTCTGCAAGAAGACTGACCTGCCTGTGTCCCCTTCCAGCATGAGCATCTCCTTCAAGCCCGTGGTTTTCCCTAAAATATCCCTTTTCTATAGGCTTTTTTACAGTTCCTTTCTTTTCGCTAATATTAACTGACACCACCTTTGCCATTATTAAACCTCCCTTTCATAAAGGCCTGATTTTCCACCACTTTTTTTCACAAGCATTATTTCGCTTATAACCATGTCTCTATCTATTGCTTTACACATATCATAAATCGTAAGAGCTGCAACCGTAACTGCAGTCAATGCCTCCATCTCAACCCCTGTTTGTCCAACAGTTTTAACTACCGCTTTAATGTCAATCTTTGAATTTTCAAAATCCAAACTAAAACTAATATCACACCCGGTTATCATGATAGGATGACACATTGGAATCATATGAGATGTATTTTTCGCAGCCATAATACCAGCAACCTGTGCAACTGCTAGGACATCTCCTTTTTTAATAGTTCCTTCATGTATTCTTCTTAAAGTTTCACTTTTCATATAAATGCTTCCTATTGCAACAGCTTCCCTTTTTGTCTCATCTTTATCGCTAACATCAACCATCCTTGCTCTACCTTCTTCATTAATGTGTGTTAAATTCATATACTATCCCCCTATTTGAAACATCATTTTTTGACTCTGGCTTATTTCCTTTTCAAGATTATGCCCTGCCGGCTTACTTAAGATTGCATGTTCCAGCATTGCTCTTATCTTGTCTTCATCATTTAAAAAACTTTTAATATCTACTTCATATTTTGAATGTAGACAAGGTTTTATAGTTCCAGCTGCAGTAAGTCTAATCCTATTACAACTTGAACAAAATTTACATGACAAAGGTGCAATAAAACCAACCGTTCCCTTTGCTCCTTTTCTTTTAAAAACCCTTGCAGTGCTACCCGGTTCTGTTTCAACCGGAATCAGTCCGGGAATGCTACTTATTAAATCATCCGACGATATATAGTTATCTTTAAATTTTGCTCCTTCACCTATCGGCATTATTTCAATAAATCTGATATGAAGCGGGTTTTCATCGGCAAGCTTCACAAAATCAAAAATTTCATCGTCATTTATACCTTTTATTACAACCGTATTAATTTTTACAGGTTCAAGTCCAATAGATAAACTTTTGTCAATAGCCCTAAATACATCATCAATATTCCCAAGCCTTGTAATCATACGGTATCGATCTTTTTTAAGACTATCAAGGCTTATGTTAACTCTTTTAAGTCCTGCTTCTTTTAAAGTATCTGCCATTTCATAAAGTTTTGTTCCATTAGTTGTAAGTGCAATGTCTTCAATGCCTTTTATTTTTGATGTTTCATAAATTATGTTCTCAATTCCCTTCCTTACAAGTGGCTCGCCTCCTGTAAACCTTACCTTTTTAATGCCAAGTTCTGCTGAAATCCTAATTATTTTTAAAATCTCTTCGTTCCTTAGAATCTCATTATGATCTTTTTTGGGTATTCCCTCCTCCGGCATACAATAAATGCACCTTAAGTTACATCTATCCGTAACAGAAACTCTTAAATAATCAACATTTCTTCCTAACCTATCTCTCATAAAAACTCTCCTTTACTCGATAATGATAATTTCTCCTAAATTGCTATAGTCATACCCTCCAAGCTTATCAAGCTCATTTTTAAATTCTTCTGAATTTATAACCTCCAAAAACTGCTTTACCCCTTCAAGTTCTAAGTACTCAACGGGAATTGCAATGTCATACTCTTCATTTGCTATCGGAATAAAATCAAGGTCCATAATCTTAGCAGCAGAAAATACCCCAAGTCCAGCATCTGCATTTCCTTTAGCTATTTGTGCTGCAACCGAAATATGAGTATATTCTTCCCTATCATAACCTATGATGTCTTTGGGATTTATACCCAATCTTTTTAATTCATAATCAAGCAAAATCCTTGTACCAGATCCCTTTTGCCTGTTCACAAACCTTGCACCTTTTTTTACAATATCCTCCAAAGAATTAATCTCTAGTGGATTACCTTTTTTAACCATAAGCCCCTGAATTCTTTTTACAAATTTTATAAGGGCAATTTTTCTGTTTGGAATATATCTTTTCACATAAGATTTATTATACTCACCCGTTTCCACATCAAGAAGGTGAATTGTTGCAAAATGTGTTTCCCTATCCTTCAATGAGAGTATTCCCCCAATGCTTCCGACATGGGCTGAAGATAGCGTGAATTTTCCTCTTTTGGCAAGAAGATCTGCTGCAATATCAAGTATCAAATCGTGGCTTCCTATACAAAGAATTGTATTTTTAATCTCGTCTTCGCTTTTTAATATGTTTACATTAACCCTTGTCCCTTTTTCATAACCCTCAAGCTCCTCAGGTATTTCCAAAACCCCATCAGCCCTTACAAGGCTCATTGTAGTACCTGCTCCCCGTTCAATTGGCGCTGCGATGTATTTACCGTCTATAAAACCAAGTTTTACTCTTACAAACTCAAGATATTTTGAAGATGACATAATTCTTTTTGAAAGAGTTGCTTCTATATATCTCTTATCCTTTATATCATATCCTTGAACAAAGTTGATAAGCTTCTTAACTATGTTTTCCATTATAAAATAAGCTGAAACAGGAAAACCTGGTATTCCAACAATAGGCTTATTGTTTACCTTTCCTAGTATAACTGGCTTTCCAGGTTTTATAGCAATTCCATGAATATAGACTTCACCTAAGGTTTCAATAACCTTTTTAGAATAATCCTCACGTCCTGCAGATGAACCAGCATTTAATAGGATAATGTCGTATTCCTTTGAAGCTTTATCAACAGCAGCTTTCAATTTCTCAAAATCATCTCTTACAATATCAAATCTTGTTGGAATTCCGCCGTATTCTTCAACCTGCGCGGCAAAAACTCTCGAGTTAAATTCTATTATATCTCCAACTTTAAGTTCTTCCCCTGGTTCTACTAGCTCTGTTCCTGTTGGAATGATTGCAACTTTAGGCTTTTTATAAACTTCAACTTCAAATACTCCTCCTGCAATCAAAGCACCAATATCAACAGGTCTTATTCTATGGCTTTGAGGAAGTATAAGTTGTCCTTCTACTATATCCTCACCAATTTGTCGTATATTTTGCCATGGAATAGCAGGCTTTATTATCTCAACCTCATCTTGAGATACCCAAATTAAATCTTCAACCATAATTACGCAATCATATTCATCTGGAATAGGATCACCTGTATCAATAACTACATAATCAACTCCTTCTTTAAGCCTTACAGGATTTTTGTCTGTTGCAGTAAATGTCTTTTTTGCTACTGTTGCAATCCCGTCAACAGCAGAACAGCTGTAAAAAGGTGATGAAATTTTAGCAAATATAGGTTTTGCTGTAACTCTACCATTTGCTCCATAAGTTTTTACATATTCTCTTCCAAGCTTAAAATCTTTTATTTTTTCAAGAAAAATATTTATTGCCTCATTCAAGCTTATATTTGAAAGATAGATATTTTGCCTCATAGCACCCTCCTAAAATTTATAAACTTTTAGGTCTTTGCAGAATCCCAAAATCCTTATGGATTAAGGGATTCTGCTATATATTTTCAAAGGAATTCCTCCACTTTCGTCGAATTTATATAGAGAACCAAATCCCAAAAAGAAATGGAGGAAATCCTATGAAAATCAAAGCTAAACAACTTTCTCTCTCCGATATTTACGATGATGTTCAATCCTTCTTTGAAGAAGATAAACCCAAGTTTATTAAACTCTTTGATTCCTTTGTTGATTTATCTGAACTTATTCCATCTTCTTTTTATGCCCACTATTATTCCCACTTTGGACGTCATAGAGATTTTTCTCTTGAATCTATGCTCACTGCTTTGATTATCCAAAAAATTCTCTCTATCCCTACTGTTCAACTCCTTGCACATGTTCTTAAACTATCTAAAGAATTAAGAGAGCTTTGTGGCTTTAAAAGAGTCCCTCATCCTTCTCAATTCTCTAGATTTAAATCCATTTTCCTCAAAGATTTGGAGAATTTCTTCAATAATCTTGTTAATTTAACTGAGCCTATTTGTCAGGCTATTAATCCTTCACTTTCTAATATCCTCATCGCTGATACTACTGGCTTTGAACCTTATGTCAGAGAAAATAATCCTAAGTTCTTTGATTCCCTTTATAGAAATATTAAAAAGTTCTCTAAATCTAATCCTGATTTTGATGCCCACTCTTATGCTTGTTCTAAAATGCCTAAGTTCGCTCACTCTAATCCTGATGCTAAATTCTCTTATATTAATGGCCATTATTGTTACTCTATCAAAGCTACCATCCTCACTAATGGCTTAGGCATTATTCAGCATATTAGTTTCTATGACGATGATTCTTTAAATGTCAATACTGCTAAATCTGCTGCCGAGTCTAAAGATTTGTACGATTCTAAAACTTTAATCCCTTCTCTTAAGGAATTCTTTAATTTACATCCTAATTTCTCTTATAGATACTTCTTAGGTGACGCTGGGTTTGATTCTTTTGATAATTATAAATACTTGTTCTCAAAGCTTGGCATAATCCCTATTATCCCTATTAACCCTCGAAATTCTAAAAACTTACCTCAGCCTACTTTTAACTCTGATGGTATCCCTACCTGCCCCCGTGACCCTTCTCTTAAAATGTCCTATGATGGCATCGTTCGGGAAAAAGGTAGAGCTACCAGAATTAAATGGCTTTGCCCTATGTCCAAAAAAGTTAGACTAAATGGTAAAACTACTTATATCCTTCAATGTGATAACCCCTGTACCTCTTCTAAATGTGGCAGAATATTCTATACTACCCTTGATATTGATTTTAGAAAAAATACTTTTGTCCCTCGTAACTCTAAAAAGTGGTCCAAACTTTATGAAAAACGCCCTATTATTGAAAAATCTATTTCTCTTTTAAAAAGTTCTATCGCTGTTGATAGCTTTAAACTCATAAATACCAGGTCAATCAAAGCTGATGTTTTTCTTGGGGCTATCACTCAACATATTGGTTTAATTATTACTGCAAAGCTTGGTACTTTTGAACATCCTTTATCTTTGAAAAAACTTTTGGCTTGATAACTTGTTCTTATGATTTGATTTGTTTGTCATCTTTTTACATTAAAAAGGTGTGTTAAGTATTGTCTTTTTTGAATTTGTATCTTTCTTCCATTTCTCTTTTTCCGTCTTGAGTGTGCCTTTAAAATATAATTTCTTTATTTTGTTCCTTGTAATGTAACTTTTTTACTCTAATATTTATCTCATTTTGCAATCACCTATTTATAAACTTTAACTATTTGTCCTTCAGATATGCCCTCTAATTCTTTTTCGATGTAAACATATCCAAAGGATTTTGCAAAACGAGATATAAGTCCTGATTCATAATAAGTGGGATACGCAATTAATTTTCCTTCCACTTCTTTTATACTAACAGGTAAAAATTCTGCTCTACCCTCAGCCTTATGATAGTTTACGGCAAACCTGCACTCAACCGGATATTCTTCTCTTTCAAAATTCCTTATCCTGTCCAAATAGTGAATAACAAGGGTTTTAAATATTACCGCACAGGCCAGTGGATGCCCTGGAAGTCCAAATATGAATTTATCACCTACTTTTCCAACAATCGTAGGTTTCCCAGGTCGTATAGCAACTCCATGAATAAAAATATTCGAATTTTCAAATGAACTTATAACCCTGAGAGTTTCATCTTTGTTGCCGGCTGAACTGCCACCCGACATCAAAACCAAATCGCATTCACTTATTGCCGCTTGCAATTTCTCTCTTAATTTTTCATAATCATCTTTAACAATGCCGTATAGAATAGGCTCTGCTCCTTCTTCAAGACACAGAGAGTATAACAGATAGCTATTTATGTCCCTGACCTGTCCTTTATTAATTTTCTCCTTAGGGTCCACTATCTCATCGCCTGTGGAAATAATTCCAACCTTTACTTTTTTATAAACCTCCACCTCTAATATTCCAAGACTTGATAAAACCCCTATTTCGTAGGGTCTCAATTTTGTGCCTTTTTTTAAAATGAGTTCACCTTTTTTTACATCTTCTCCAATTTCAATTATGTTTTGAAAGGGCGCAGCTGGTTTATTGACTAAAATAGTTTCATCATCAAGTTTTTCTGTGTATTCAATCATAACAACAGTATCGGCACTTTTAGGAAGCATACCCCCTGTTGGAACATACATGCACTCTCCTGGCATTATATCCAGGGTTGGTTCCGTTCCTATCTTGACTTCTCCAACAAGCTTTAAAATTGCAGGTAAACTCTCACTCGCTCCAAAAACATCACTCGAAATCACAGCATATCCATCAACGGTTGATTTTCTAAAATCGGGAACATTTTCCGGTGCATATATGTCTTCTGCTAAAATTCTTCCTAACGAATTTAAAATACTTATTTTCTCTATGCCAGGTTTAAAACTAATATTTTTTTCTATTATCTCCTTTGCCTCTTTTACTGTAACAAGTTTTAAAAGTTCCATTTTAATCGTCCTTTCTTGCACATTCTGAAGCTTCACCCTTTAAAATCTCAATTCCATGCTTAAGAGCAGGTAAAACAACATTTAAGTTTTCAACAGCCCCCTTAGGGCTTCCTGGAAGATTTATGATTAAAGTGCTCTTTCTAATTCCTGCAACAGCGCGGGATAGCATAGCATGTGGAGTTATTTCTAAAGACTTTGCCCTCATTGCTTCTGGAATTCCAGGAACCAATTTCTCAACCACAGCCATCGTTGCTTCTGGTGTTACGTCCCTCTTTGAAAATCCAGTTCCTCCATTTGTCAAAACAAGGTCAACTTTTAATTCATCACAAAATCTTACTAGTTCACGTTTTATATCTTCTATTTCATCTGGAACGATTCTTATTTCTTCAATAGAATATATCGCTGGATCTAAAACTTCTTTTATAGCAGATGATGTTGTGTCAATTCTCTCTCCTCTAAAACCCTTGTCACTAACAGTCAAAATAGCAACTTTAATCATTAATTTATCATCCCCTTTCTTGCTTTCCCCCACTAATTTATTTTTTTATCCTGCCTTCATTTATAATAAAAGTATAGTAATTAGTATTCCTTCTACTTGAAATAAAAAACTTTTTTCGCAAACTGCTTAAATAAGTATGGTATAGAGTAGAGACATATTGAGCAACCTTTGTATCCCGAAAAACTTTACTCCGGAAAAATCTCACGCACGAGTGGAGATTGTATGCGCAAAGTTTGGGTTTTACCTTGTGCAACAATGTGCCCATCCAAAAGAACCAGCGTGCGCTCAGTAAGATCGAGAAGGTCACGAAAATCATGACTAATAAGAAGCAGTGAAACCTTGTTTTTTGCCAGAATCTCCCGAAGAAGGGCCTTTAGTGGACTCCGTGAAGTAGCATCCACTGCTGCAAAAGGTTCATCAAGGAACAAAATTTCCGGTTCCATAGCAAACGCCCTTGCTAGCTGAAGACGTGCAAGTTCTCCCCCAGAAAGTGTATGTATCCGCTGAAAAGCAAGCTTTTCTAAATCAAAACACTTAAGCCACTCATATGCCCGCTTGGTTGCTTCTCGGGCAGAAAGTCCTCGCATGCGCAGGGGAATACTCACGTTTTGCAAAACACTCCCTGTGAGCGTCGTCGGTTGTTGAAAGACGATAGACATCTTTCGGCGAACAGTCACTGAAGACCGCCCGTCTCCCATAAAGCCAAGAACTGTAAGCCTCCCAGAAGACGGTGGAATTAGTAAGGATAAGACTTTAAGGAGCGTACTTTTTCCTGAACCATTGGGACCCGCAAGTCCCAAACGTTCCCCTTGATGCAAAACGAGGCTTATGTTTCGCAGGATAAAGCGTTCATTGCGCCGTACACTAATATCTTCGGCTATAATAACCGGCGTTTGATTCTCTATATCCCGAAAATCGGTAGCTTTGCGTTCAAACATATAATTCATACTCCTCTACCTCCTTTCTTTAATCTAATTATTTCTTGTTTTTCCCGCTTCTACTTTAAGTTTTGTTGATACTGAAGATGGGTAATAAAGGCAGTAATAGAAAACGATAAGGCAAGAAGTACAAAACTTATCGCTAACGCGCGGTCAAACTCACCCTTAGATACTTCAAGAACAATAGCGGTGGTAAGCGTGCGGGTTTCCCCAGCGATGTTCCCTCCTACCATCATTGCTGCTCCTACCTCCGAAATTGCACGTCCAAAACCGGCAATGATTGCTGTTAAAACTGAGCTACGAATTTCCCGAAGTAAAAGCCACATATATTGAAGAGGGTTCAACCCTAAAGAAAGAAAAAAATCGTGTAATTTAGCTTTTTTATCCGACGCAGCTGCAGCTACCAAAGCTATAATAATAGGCACGGTAAGAATTACTTCAGCAATGATGATGGCAGTAGGAGTATAAATCAGCTTTAGTCCTCCTAAAGGGCCGGTACGCCATAGCACAATAGCTACCCAAAGCCCCACAACTGTCGGTGGAAGTCCCATGCCGGTATTGGCTAAAGTCAGAAGAAAATCCCTGCCACGGAACGTGCTTACTCCAAGTGCAATCCCAAGTGGAAGGCCAATGGCTGAACTTATCCCTATAGCCCACGCAGCAATCCTAAGAGAAAGAAGAGTAATTTCTCTGATTTCTGGATCCCCATGAAAAAGAAATTTGAATGCTCCTTTCAGGCCTTCCCAAATAAGTTCCACTTTTATTCAACTCCTTATTCTACTTCCCCTTTTTGGGCATTGGGGAAAAAGAGCGGCACTCCGTATTTGTCTACCCCAAATTTGCCAATAAGTTCCTGCGTTCTGGGCGAAATCATAAACTCCACAAAAGCTTTGGCTCCATCGCTGTTTATGTGTTTCCCAGGATGTTTCTCGGGGTTAACCTGCATGACGTGATAAATATTAAGAAGACCCTTATCTCCTTCTCGAACAATGGTAAGATCTAATTTATCGCGGTATGCAAGGTATGTTCCCCGATCAGTTAGTGTATACGCCCGTTTTTCGTTAGCAATAAGGAGCGTTTGTCCCATTCCTGTGCCGCTTTCTATATACCACGACTTTCCCTTGGGATCAATCCCTGCTGCTTTCCATAAACTCAATTCCTTTTTGTGTGTACCCGAATCATCACCCCTCGAAACAAACGGTACACCTTTTTCAGCAATCGCCTGAAAGGCTGCTTCTACTGAAACCGCATTCTTAACTTGCGCTGGATCCTCTGAAGGACCAACCACAATGAAATCATTGTGCATTACCAACTGATAGTTTATAACATCCTTGTTGTCCACAAGTTCTTTCTCTGCCGCAGGAGCATGTGTAAGAAGAACATCTGCTTCCCCCCTTTTTCCCATCTCCAAAGCCTGTCCTGTCCCCACGGCAACCACTTTTACTTTGTATCCTGTTTCTTTCTCAAAGATCGGTAAAAGGTAATCCAAAAGCCCACTATCCTGCGGGCCTGTTGTTGTCGCCAAAATTACATCTCGATTACCTGGGGAAATCTTCTCTGAAGTTTTAGAACCTGTACAACCGTTCAGAGAAAATAAACTAAACAACAAAATAGAATATAAAAGGATCATCAAAAACTTCTTTGATATTCTTGCCATGGTATTCATCCTCCATCATCACTATTAGTTTTTGTTTAAACCTTACCCATTAAAACTGGAAAGATTCCATTCTTTAGCTTTTACCATTGAAATTAGTCCCTAACAAAGGTACAAAAAAATGCCTTCCGGAGAAGGCACTGCATCGTTTTCGCAAAGCAAGGACACAATTACTTTACCTTACGCATTCTTGCTTTGCATAAATGCAAATGCATTGCCTCTCCTTTCCAACACGGGAGGCATTGATGTTTCCATCAATACCCTATCGGCCTTTATCTCATAGGGCTCTTCGCCCCTTAGACATAAAGGCTCGGAGAGTTATTCTCCTTACTTTAATAATTTTTTTATCTCGATTAATTAGCTTCGTCAAGCGATCTTAGATACATAATTTTTGTCCACCCCAACATTATTTATAGTAAGAACACCAGCATTGGTTAAAAAGACTAATAACACTTCACATTACTCTTCCTGTCATAAGATCCTTAAGTCTGTGGTAATTATCCTAAACTAATAATTTCAATTCATCTATGCGTTTATGGTGCATTATTCATAATTATTTCTTATAATTAACTCAACCTTCTCAATTTCGTGGTTTTTCATGTCAAGTGCATCGATCATACCAAGAACTGTTTTTGATATAAATTCCTGTACAAATGGATTCATAGGTACCGGGTGACCATTTATTCTCAGAAGAGCCCTTTTTGGCTGGCTCTTACAGTTTATATCATCTGCAGCTCCCTGGACCTTTGCCATTGCAAAGTCCCTGCATGATTCAAAACCACACTTTTTACAGTTAAGCCCCTGCAGCAAACAGTAACTTCTGTTCTTTATGACTTCAATGAGTTCATCCAATTCTTCCTCCTTAAGGGAGAATGGATCCACCTTTCTTATCGTGAATTCATTTTCAGTGGAAGTAGAAATGTTTGCATGGGGCATCTCTTTAAAACCCTCGATAACCAGGAAATCGAAATCCCCAAGAAGCTGGATAGTACCTACAAGTTCATCAAGCACCATTTTCCTACCAAGAAGAAAAAAGGTTTCTTCTCCACTACCGACTACAAGCTCTGCCCCTGCTTCTCTGTGTTTACCAGTGTCTTTATCTGCAAAATCAAAGCCTGTATGGGTGTGTTTCAGGGTGGCAACCCTGTACCCCTCATCCACTAATTTTCTAACAATTTTTGTTACAAGAGTGGTTTTACCTGTATCTTTTGTTCCTATAACACCTATTATCTTCAATTTTAATACCTCCTAGGGTATTGACAGTTTGTCAGATATGCTTCCTCCTTTAAGGGCTATCAAACCTTACAACATTTGATACCAAAAGATTTGAGAAAATTTGAGAAAAAAGAAAGATTCCCTCCCCTTGGAGTCGAAGTTGGTAGTTGTCGAATGTCAGGCACATTAAGCCTCCTGAAGTAGATGTCGATGAATGTCCTGTATGCAGCACTCCTCCTCTCTTTTTGCGCAGTTTCGGCAAAGACCTTGAGGACTACCAGAAGCTACAACGTAAAGTGTATAAACATAAGTGGGCACCTGAAAAGCCCTCTCCTAAAAAATCATCATACTTATCGTTGCCCTTTCTGCGACTATGCTCTAAATCTGTAGAAAGCCACTTTTACTATTATAAAACATTCTCGCAAGTTCAGGTTTCTCACAGCTCTTCTACAAGCATTTGAAACCTCATATTACCTTCGGAAACAAGCCACCTTTAGCCCTCGCCGCGGGAACCCGCTTGATGTACCTTTGCAGGATCACTCTTAGGACCTACAATAACAACATTCAGAAAAAATACCCACCCCAACTATTGACAAAGAACCTTCATAAAAAAACTCCTTTCGTTTTAGTATGCGAAAGGAGAATAGCAGCCTTCCTATTCTCCTTTCCAGGCGGGAGGCAGCACCGTTTCCAGCACTACCCTATCGGCCTATAATCCATAGCTCTTGCCTTAGGATTATAGACTCGGAGAATAAGTAATAAAATATTAAGTTTATTTCGTCCTTTCGTTACAATAGTACACCAATTTCAAAGAACTATAATCTCATATTCTTGCTCAAAGGTATTTATAAATAACACCTTACGTCTTAATACTTCTCCTCTTCCTATCAAAACTTTTAGTGCTTCACTAACTTGAATGGAAGCAACAAGAGCAGGAGTGAACGAAGGATTGCCAAGTTCTTTTTCAATTCCCTTCCTCATTTCTTTTTTATACAAAAACTTAAGCGTCTTATCGCCAGGAAAAACTGTAGTAACCTGCCCATACCAGCCCGCAATAGCACCATGAACAAATGGAATGCCAAGCTCCTCGCAGATATCCTGTAAAGTAAGCTTTCCCTCAATATTATCAAGAGCATCGATTACAATATCATGTCCTTTTATGATATCTTTTCCATTTTCAAAATTAAATTCATCTACAATAGCATTTACAAAAACTTCTGGGTTGACAAGTTTCATTCTTTCCACCGCCATTAATGCTTTACTTTTACCCAATGAATTCATATCACTTAAAATCTGGCGGTTTAAATTCGTTTCCTCAAAAACATCCTTATCAACTGCAGTTATATATCCTATACCTAATCTACCAAGCATTTCAATAGCATACCCACCCAATCCTCCACATCCCAATACACAAACCCTGAAGTCCTTTAGTTTTTCATTTTCTTCCTTAGATAGCATATTCATATTTCTGTCGTATCTTCCCATAAAGACACTCCTTTCCCTCAACCACCACCAACAGGTGGAAAAAGGGAAATCACATCTCCATCACTAAGAGGATCATCAAGCTTCCCATCAAGTCCATTTACTAAAAATATTGCTACATCCTTTTCTTTTATGTTAAGTTTGTTTATTATAAACCTTCCGGTAATTCCTTCAAAGTAATCAAAATTTACTTCCTTTTGTCTTCCTTCTCTAAAGGTTGCAAATAATTTTACTTTAATCAATATATAACCCCTTCAATTAAGGACATATAGCAAACCTTCTACTCCAAAGGCAATCTGCACATGAAGGTTTTATAGCATAACAGTCATATTCGGGAGTTCTAACGAAATCACACCCATCAACGAGATCGCAATCGAGGCACGAAGGATATCTATTATTATAAACTCTCGCTCTAAAATTTTTATATTCATTGCTTTCATAAATATCATCTAAGCTTTTTTCCAATATATTTCCAAATGAGTGTTTAAAAACCTTCTTTTTTCTTCCGAAAACATACTCAGTAGTAGTATGGGAAAACCTATAGCACGGATAAACATATCCATCAGAGCCAACAACTACTGCTTCTTCCTCAATAAAATTACAATATCGTTCCGTTTTTAGTTCAATATTCGGCAGAGTAAGATTTATGCCTTTTCTAAACGAATGTATTCTTAGTCTTTCAAATAAATCCTTTAAAAATTTATTTTCATACCTCGTATATAATATTTTATCTTTATAATCTTCAGTTTGAGGAATGACATTTGAAATAATAACTTGGTATGCACTTACCGTCTCTGCTATATCCAATACACTAAAAATATCTTCTATATTATCTTTTGATGCAACAAATTGAATTACAACGTGCGGATATTCTTTATTATTCTTTCTTTTTATCAAATATATATCCTTCAAGTTCTCTAAAACTTCTTTTAAATTAAATCCTCTAATATCTTTATATTTATCCTCAAGTCCATCAATAGAAACAACGATTTTATTTACATTATCAACAATAAGACTTTTTAACTTATCATCAAGAAGCGTTCCGTTAGTTGTAATTGTTAAATTAAAGCTTGAAAATAATGAGATAGCATCATATATAAGGGGTGAATACGTTGGTTCGCCAATGCCACCAAGGACGATTTCATTTAATTTTTTATTTACAACTTCACTATTTATCTTATATAGAACCTTTTTCTCCATATCCTTTGGTTTTTCAGCCCATGAGCGTCTATAACACATCTTGCAGTTTAAATTGCACTTATCTGTCAACTCAATGTATAATTTTTTGAAGCTCACATATTATCCTCCATGCTATTGATTTTTAATATATATACAAGGGCCCTAAAAGGCATTAGCCTTTTACGGGCCTTAATAATTTTTCAAATTCCCAATTTTTGTAAAGTTTCTTTCGTTGGATATCCATTATCGTCCCATCCTCTTACATCATAATACTTTGGTAACAGTTCTGATAATTTATGAACATGTCCTTTAGATGGGCCTTCAGGAATAGGCTCTTCTAAAAGTCTCTTTGGCAGTTTATCCTCTTTTGGATCGATTCCTGCCTTCAAATTAAACAGCCTTTCTAATGTGTATATCCTTGAGCCTACCTCTAATAATGTTTCTGCAGTATAATCAGTTCCGCAAACTGCATTTACAAGGTCAACGTAATCTTGAGCACCAAGGGCAAAAGATGTAAATAGGCACAGTCCCAGCGAATCTATAACAGCAGTTAAATCTTGGAATGTTTTAACCCATTCAGCTTTTCCCTCAAGAGAAAATCTATCAAGCTTTTGAGGTATACCTAATATTTCAGGAGATATCATATATCCTCTTACATGACAACCACCTCTGTTAGAAGTCGCATATTCAAGTCCATGTCCTTGAGCTCCTCTTGGGTCGTAAGCGGGAAGTTCTTGTTTTTTAACTGACATCGAAAGTTCTGGCACACCATAGCTTTCGCAAAGTCTATATGAACCTTCTGCCATCTTATCTCCAAATCCTTCCCTTGCACCTATCTTTTTAACCCATCCAACAACAGCTTCTGCATCACCAAATTTTAAGGAATATCCATCTTTTTCTATTTCATCATCCTTTATATATCCCTTTTCATATAATTCCATAGCAGCTGCAATAGTAGGTCCAGTTGAAATAGTATCAAGACCATATTCATTGCACCAATAATTTGCTTCAGCTATAGCGTTTATATCATAAACCTCACAGTCTGCACCAAATGCCCAGAGAGTTTCGTATTCAGGACCTCCTACCTCACGGCCATCCTTTAATCTTATCCATCTTCCACAAGCTATTGGACACCCATAACAAGGATTCTTTCTCACAAGTATTTCCCTTGTCATAGTTTCTCCGCTTATTTTATCAGCATGTTCTGTATAGGCCCTTTGGAAATTAGCAACTGGAAAAATTCCGTGTTCATTGATTATATTGACAAGAACTGCCGTTCCATAAGTTGGTAGCCCTTCACCCGTAACTCCATTTTCGCGAAGCATCTTTGTTTTATTTCTAGCAACTTCTCTAACCTTCTCTTTATCGTATAATTTAATCCCTTTGGAACCCTTTACAACTATCGCCTTCACGTTCTTAGACCCCATAACAGCACCAACACCAGAACGTCCTGCTGCTCTATCATAGTCATTCATAACCGCTGCAATCCTAGAAAGCTTTTCACCCGCAGGTCCTATGCAAAGAACCTTTGATTTATCACCATATTCTTTTTTAAGTTCATCGGTTGTTTCAGAAACAAGCTTTCCCCATAGATGTGATGCATCTCTGATTTCAACTTTATCATCTTCAATTGCAACATAAACTGGGCTTTCTGCCTTTCCTTCAAAAATAATCATATCAAGCCCTGCTGCCTTTAATTCTGCACCAAAATATCCACCTGAATTTGAACATGCAATAGTTCCTGTTAACGGTGATTTAGTGATTACCATGTATCTTCCACCAGTTGGAACTGGTGTTCCTGTAAGTGGTCCTGTTGCAATTATTAACTTATTTTCTGGACTTAGGGGTTCAACATTTGGATCAACTTCATCCATAAATATCTTGCTTGCAAGCCCTCTTCCGCCTATGTATTTCTTTGCAAGTTCTAAATTAAGATCTTCAAATTTGAATTTCCTTTCTGTTAAGTTAACTCTCAATATCTTGCCGGCATACCCAAACACAAGAAACCACCCCCCCTATTGAATTTTATTAGATATATTGATATATTGCGCAGCTGCTATTACCCTTTCAACAATATTAACTTTTTCATACCCGTTTCTTTTCCAAACAGTTCAGCCATCATGTACTTAAGGTTTCCACCTTTTGCTATTAAATGACCATGCCTTATGAGATATAGCATCCTTTACTGCTTTTTGAGCAGCTTTATTGACATCCTGTCCATGTAAATCTACTCCATATCCAAACTCCACTACATATCTTTTAATAAATATCACCTCCATTTTTACTTAAGTAGTTTTTGCCTCATACTCAGTATTTATGCAAGTTTTATGCCAAAATAAAAACCCCCATAATCCTAGGGGACATAAAAGTAACAGTCTCAAAATGAGACATATATCGCGTCTCATTTTGAGACTTAAACTATTTTGTCTCAACTAGAGATGAAAGTTCTTTCAAATTTACTTTGTATTTCTTTATTTTTCTGTAAATAGTCGCTCTGCTTAAATTTAGCATCTTAGCCGCTTTGACAACGTCGCCCTTTGCAAGCCTTAATGCTTCTTTTATATTCTTCTCCTCAATAACATCAAAAGGAAGTACTGCAGTCACATTTATGTCTTCCTCACAATTTTTTCTCTCTATATTCTCGGGAAAATAATCTTCAGTGATTATTTCGCCTTCTGCCAGGTAATAGGCTCTGTTAATGACATTCTGCAATTCTCTAACATTTCCAGGCCAATGATAATCTTTTAATCGCTTGATAAAAGACTCACTCAAAACCTTCTGCTCGTTATTGTACTTATTCAGCCTGTCTACAAAAACTTTTGCAAGAAGTTCAATATCCCCTTTTCTTTCCCTTAAAGGAGGAATATTGATTTTTATTACGTTTATCCTGTAATACAAATCATTTCGAAAATTTTTCTTTTCTACTTCTTCACTTAAATTTCTATTAGTTGCCGCAATCACTCGCACGTTTAATTTTTTCTCCTCTGTACCGCCAACTCTTACTATCCTATGATTGTCAAGAACTCTTAAAAGTTTAGACTGCACTTCATAAGGCAATTCTCCTATTTCATCAAGAAAAATAGTTCCATTGTCTGCAAGCTCAAATTTGCCTGGTTTCCCTTTCTTGTTCGCTCCCGTAAATGCTCCTTTCTCGTATCCAAAAAGTTCACTTTCAACCAATTCTCTAGGAATTGAAGCACAATTCACTGCAACAAAAGGTCCTTTAGCGCGTTTGCTGTAATTGTGAATAGCCTGTGCAAAAAGCTCTTTACCTGTCCCACTTTCTCCTTCAATTAGGATACTGCAATCACTTTTAGCCGCTTTTTTAGCCGTCTCTATAACCTTTTTCATTTTGTCATCCTGTGTAACTATATCTTCAAAAGTGTAATAAGCCCTAAATCCTGCCAATTTATTTACAACATTTCTTACATACCTTTCTTCTCTAAAAGTTATAACAGTTCCTATTGTCTTTCTATTAGCCATTACAGGAACCGCGTTTATTCTGCAAGGTATTTTCCTCCCTTTGCTATAAAAAGCCCCTTCCACATCGTAATAAGGTTCTGACTGATTTAATACTTCTTTAATGATATCAAAATCTACAAAAGATTGGATGTGCCTACCTATAATTTCTTTGGGGGCTATGTTTAAAATCCTTAAAGCTATCTCATTTACTCGCTGAACCACGAAATTGTGGTCAAGTATTAACATTCCTTCATGTATTGAATCAAACGTTGCATCTATGAGCTTATGTGACCTCATTAAAGCTAACTGTTTTTCAATTGCATAGGCACCTGCCAGGACAACACCCAAATTATGCGGATGAGCCTCTTCTTTCAAACCAGTCATATCAAGGCATCCAATAACGTTTCCCTTCTCGTCATGGATAGGAGCAGCAGAACATGTAGCCATGTGATGAGTTATACAGTAGTGCTCAGCTCCTACCAATTGAATTGGCCTATCAAGCCTTAAGGCAAGAGCAATAGCATTGGTTCCCACTGCTTCCTCTGTCCACAAAGCTCCTTCCACAAAATTAAGTTTGCGTGTCTCTCCCATTATGTTTTCATCACCTATTCTATCTATTAAGTATCCATCCTTATCTACCAGCACAAGTAAAAACCCAGACCCTGTTACTTGTCGGTATATATCCTCCATTATAGGATGGGCAACAGAGATCAACTCTTCATTTTCTTTTAATCTTACTTTCATACTTTTTTCATCTAATATCTCTCCCACCCCTCCAAAAGGGTCCACTCCATATTCTCTGCATAACTTCCAAGACTCTTTTATTTCTTCCCTAATCCCTTCCTCCAATATACCTTCTGTAATGTATCTCCACCACGCCTTTTCCATAAAGGAAATAAAATCCTTCATTCAAATCCCCCTTTTTACAAAAAAAGCAGCCTTCATTAAAAGCCCATTTTGAAAGCTGCTTTTTCTTTACCACAAATAACTCATCCTCTTGCTAAACTCAAACCCACATCAGCATGATAAGAACTTCTAACCAACGGCCCAGAAGCTACATGCTTAAATCCTAATTTGTAGCCTATCTCTTCATATCTTTTAAACTGTTCAGGGGTTACATATTCAGCTACTTCTATGTGCTTATGAGAAGGTCTTAGATACTGTCCTATGGTCATCATATCGCAATCAATATCTCTTAAATCCTTCATAACTTCTATTACTTCCTCTTCTGTTTCGCCCAGTCCCACCATAATCCCTGATTTAGTAAGTATTAGAGGGTCCAGCTCTTTGACCTTTTTAAGGAGGTTTAAAGACCTAATGTAATCCGCTTTTGGCCTCACTCTTGAGTAAAGCCTCGGAACCGTCTCTACATTGTGATTTATTACATCAGGTTTTGCTTCCACAACAGTCCTGATTGCCTCTTCATTTCCCATAAAATCAGGCACAAGCACTTCAACAGTGACTCCTGGCAGCTTTTTTAGCTCATATATTGTCTTCGCAAAATGTGAAGCCCCACCGTCTGGCAAATCATCCCTTGTAACAGACGTAACTACCACATGCCTTAACCCCAACCTTCTAGCTGCTTCCGCCACTCTTCTCGGCTCTTCCTCATCAAGGGGCTGAGGATGCCCTTTTTCCACTGCACAAAATCTGCAGTTTCTAGTACATATGTTGCCCATTATCATAAAAGTTGCTGTTCTCCTTGCAAAGCACTCCCCCATGTTTGGGCAGTTTGCACTTTGACATACGGTATTTAAGGCCATATTTTTCAAAAAAGCTTCCATCCTGTTTAAATCCTCACTTAAAATTCTCACTTTAAGCCATTCAGGCTTTCGCACTGTCAACCACCGCCAATCTAGTTAAATCAATCTCTTCAAATTTTATTTCGAACACCTCTTCAAACTTGTCCACAAGTCTGTCCATCACTTCTTCTATTTCAACTTCTATTCCAAGCTTTTTCATGGAAGTGACACCAAACTCTGTAATTCCACAAGCGTTAATAAGGCCAAAGTAAGACAGGTCAGTGTTAACATTGAGCGCTATACCGTGCCAAGTTATCCACCTTTTAACCGCAATGCCTATTGCGCATATCTTTTCATCTCCAACCCACACACCCGTGTACTTTTCCTTGCGTCCGGCGATAATCCCATATTCCCTCAGAAGCCTTATTACAGCTTCTTCTAAATTATGAACAAAAAGGTGAACATCTTTCTGCCATTTTGCCAGGTTAAAAATGGGATAGGCTACCACCTGTCCAGGCCCGTGAAAAGTTATTTTTCCTCCCCTTTCTACTTTGTAAAGCTCTGCCTTTTCTTTTATGTAATCAATGGGGACCAGTATGTCTTCATCATATCCACCTGAAACACCTATGGTGTATACTGGCTTATGCTGAAGTAATATCAAAATACCGTCTGTTTCTTCCTTTTTAACTTTTTCAAAAGCCTTAAGCTGTATCTCTTTCCCTTCAAGATAAGGAACCACACCTAATTTTAATACTTCTCCTCTCCTCAAAACAATTCCCCCTATTTTAACCTTTGTTTATTGGCATCCCTAAAGCATCCTCTGCAGCCTCTTTTATACTCTCAGAAAGTGTAGGATGAGCATGTATGCTATCTGCCAATTCCTCCAGCGTAAACTCCTCTTTTATGGCCAATACCCCTTCATGTATTATCTCTGTAGCACCAGCCCCTATTATCTCCATACCGACTACTCTTCCATATTTTCCTTCTGCGATTATTTTCACAAACCCATCGCTTTCTCCCATAGTCATAGCCCTTCCCAAAGCCGTATACGGGAAAGTGCCTATTTTCACTTCTCCATACTTTTCTCTTGCCTGTGATTCATTAAGACCAACCCAAGCAACCTCTGGATTTGTATAAAGGCAGTTAGGTACCGCCGTCAGATCCGCTTCTTTTTCTTCCCCTGCTATGTTGTGAGCAGCTACAATTCCCTGATAAGAAGCCACATGTGCCAGTTGTATGCCTCCTGTAACATCTCCAATAGCGTATATATTTTCTATGCTTGTCCTCATATGGGAATCCACTTTTATTCCTCTTCCGTTCATCTCGAGGTTTAAAGCATCGACCCCGTTTACATTAGGCACTCTTCCTACCGCAACCAAAACAGCATCACATTCGACACTCTCTTGATTACCGTTTTCTGTATAAATTACTCTCAGACCTCTTTCTATTTTTTCTACTTTACTATTTAGATGAAGCTCTATCTTTTGCTTTTTCAATGCTTTTTCCATCACTCCAACTACATCTCTATCAAGCATTGGTAAAAGCTGAGGAAGCATCTCTATCATAATTACTTTGCTCCCCAAAGAAGCATAAATATTTGCAAATTCAAGTCCAATAATTCCTGCTCCAATTATCACTATTTTTTCAGGAATTTTTTCTAATTCCAAAGCTTTATCGCTTGTCATGACGCCTTCTAAGTCAATTCCCTCTATAGGGGGCAGAAATACCTTTGAACCAGTAGCAATTATAAAATTCTCTGCAGTGTACTTTGCTCCATTTACTTCAACAGTATTTTTATCAATAAACGTTCCCTTTCCATTTATGACATCAATGTGGTGTAAGTTCATCAAATAACCTACCCCACCTACTAATCTCTTTACTACCCGCTCTTTTTTCTGGCGAAGCTTGGCAATATCTAAAGTGTACTCTGCAGTTATTCCAAAGTCTTTTGCTTCTTTTATGCGGGTTACAAGTTCTGCAGCGTGAGCATAAACCTTTGTAGGAATACACCCTCTATTAAGGCATGTACCTCCCAGAGAATCTTCTTCTATCAAAGCTACTTTTTTACCCAATTCACTTAATCTAATGGCTGCAGTATAACCTCCAGGTCCTCCTCCTACGACTATCACATCGTAATTCATGATTATACTCCTCCTTTTTTCTTATTGCATCAAAGCTACTTTATATTATATATTATTTCTACATTTTTGCTAAAAATCCTTTTTAAAAGTCATGTTAATAGTTTAACAATTCTATATCGCAACTTATTTGCATATATTTTAGCGAAAGGGGGCTTGAAAATGGCAAATATACTCATCGAAAAAGGAGATTTTTTTAAATACCTTTATTTAGAAGACAAAAAGATAGCTCTTAAAAAAATAAGTGAAGGTAAAGAGGCGGAGGAAGTCATAGTTTCTGACTGTGAAAGCGATTTTGATGCCTGTTTTGATGATGAAGGAAAACTAAATTTGATATACCAAAATTCAGAAGGAGAATTAGTTTTATTAATTCTTTCAGAAAGGGGATGGCATAAAAAAGTTCTTTACTCTTACCCTGATAAAAATACGCATCTTGATAATTTTACCCTATTAATAAAAAACAAGGTGGTACACCTTTTTTACACCTTAAGCAGTATAAGCAAACCTCGAGAAATGCTTTTAATTCATCAAAAATGGGATAAAAACTGGAGTGGCAAAAACATCGCTTTAATTAAAGGCCCTTTACTCTTCCCTTTCTATGAAGTATTTTTAGAAGATGAAAGAAATGTTCATCTTCTTTATACAACAGTTGAGAAAAATAAAACACAACTTTACTACCTTTTCTACACGCAAGATTCCTGGTCACCAAAATTTTTAATTTCCGAATCAGAAAAAATCTTCTCACCTGCTATTTCGGTAGACTCTCAGAAAAACATACACACCCTTTGGATAGAAGAGGACATAATTCAAGAGATAAAGTATAAGAAAAAAACTCCAGGCAGCTGGCCAAAAGGAAACTGGACCGCTGCCACTACCTTAGCCTACTCCACCGAAATTAAAAATTTGCACCTTTCTGTTATAGATAACAACCTGTGGGGAAGCTACATACAAAAAGACAGCCTTTTTGCAACCATATCCTCCGACAGTGGAAATAGCTGGTCCAAACCCTTTAAACTTCCTTTCTCACTCCAAGAAGTAGAATTTTTTAAACTGAGAGCTCCCTTAGGGAATTTACAATCTAATTACATTTTCCTAAGCAAAAAAGGAGAAATAATACCACTGGAATACAAACCTAGGAAGGAACCAGAAGAAAAAAGCACTTATTTCACCTTTTACATAAAAGAAGTCCAAGAGTACTTAAATCTCTTAATCAAAAAGTTACAGACTTTGAAAGAGGAAAAGTCTTTTTTGGAAGAAGAATTAAACAGAAAAAATGCCGAAATTGCAATGAAAAACAAAAACATCTTTGAACTTCAGGAGCTTTTAAAGCAAGCAAATGAGGAAAAAGCAAAGATATCTCTTAAAGCAGACAATTACAATACAATGGTAAACAGATTGATGAGAGAAAATGAAAACCTAAAAAGGCAGATAAAGGACTTACAGAATCAAGTACTAATTTTAAACTCCAAGCTAGAAAGCATTAAAAATGCCACTACATTTCAAAAAATAAAAAGCCTCTTCATAAAAGAAGAGGACTAAACCACTTTTACTATTTTATACCCCGCCGGTATTTTTTCCACTTCGTATATTCCCTTGTATGGAACATTAATTCTCTGTAATAAATTTTGCACCACTTTTAAAGACTCAAGCCCAAATTTGAGAGAATGACTGCACCCTTCTGAAATGCTTCTTGGCGTAGGAACAAATTCTACAGCAATATTGTGCCTTTTTAATACTCTCTCTGCCATAAGCCCATGCTGATAGGAATAAAACACGATCAACCCGTATTTCACACATACCACCTCAGAACCAGTATATTCTACACCTCCCTCAGTTGATACAATGTTCCTTCATGTCCATAAATTACTTAAAGGAATTTACAGCTTTCTGTAGAATATATTGATTTGAGGTGGTGTACATGAAAACAAAATCAACAATAGCACTAGTTTTAGCAGCAATTTCACTTTTTTCTTTTAATTCTGCTGACGCTTCAATCTTTTACTCTTATGGCTATTTTTCAAAAAACAATTTAATAAGACCTTCTGCTCTTATAACAGTAAGACAGCCTGTCTCCTTAAACAAAAAAATAGCTTCATACACACCTTCCTCCAGTATCATAAATAGTAATACAGCAAATCCAAGTAACACTTCACAAATTCAAACAAGTGCAGTACTTTCACAGGAGGAAAAAACTTTAGTAGAACTGGTGAATAAAGAAAGAAAAAAAAACAACCTCTTGCCATTACAGGTAGATGAAAATCTGTGCAAAGTTGCTAGACTAAAAGCTGAAGACATGCGGGACAACGACTACTTTTCTCACATTTCTCCAAATTACGGCTCTCCTTTTGACATGCTCAAAAAATTTGGAATAAATTATTATATGGCAGGTGAAAACATAGCAGTAGATTCTAACGTGATAAAAGCTCACTATTCTTTGATGAATTCAGAAGGGCACAGGGCGAATATATTAAATCCTTATTACAATAAAATTGGAGTCGGAATAGTAAAAAATAAACAAGGAAATGGAATAATAGTAGTGGAACTTTTTATAAAAGATTAATCCGGGAACTTCCCGGATTAATCTTTTTCCATGAAAACTTTATAGGCTTTGTAAGCCATGTACACATCCACTTTGGAAGACAATTCATAAGGCGCGTGCATGCTCAAAAGAGCCACGCCGCAGTCCAACACTTCCATCCCGTAATTAGCTGCATATTGAGCTACAGTGCCGCCGCCTCCCATGTCAACCTTCCCTAGTTCTCCCATCTGCCAGATTACTCCATTTTCATTGAAAAGCCTTCTAACTTTCCCCACAAACTCTGCATTTGCATCATTGGATCCAGCTTTTCCTCTCACCCCAGTGTATTTTGTTATGCATACACCCTTACCAAAATAAGCTGTGTTTTGTTTTTCACTCACTTCAGCATACGTCGGGTCAAAAGCAGCATTTACATCTGCAGAGAGCATTTCAGAGTTTGCCATAAGTCTCCTTAGTTTTATATCAGTACTGCCCTCATATTTTTCAAGGATTTCTGCAATGGCGTTTTCAAAAAACCTTGACTGCAAACCTGTATTTCCCATGCTTCCTACTTCTTCTTTATCTGCAAATATAGCAACAGCAGTCCTTTCAGGAACTCCTATCTCCAGGATAGCTTTCAGGGAAGTGTAAGCAGAGACTCTGTCATCCTGCCCGTAAGCTGCAATCATACTTCTGTCAAAACCTACATCTCTTGGTTTGTAAGCGGGAACTAGTTCTAATTCAGCGCTTAATAAATCTTCTTCTACTATGCCGTACTTCTCATTTAAATATTTGAGTATACTCGGTTTTACACTTACTTCCTCAGACAGCGGTATACTTCCCACTACTGCATTTAAAGCTTCCCCTGTCACCACTTCCGACGCTTTCTTTTCCATTTGGTCTTTCCCTAAATGGGGCAGTAAATCAGTTATGTAAAGTACAGGGTCGTTCTCGTCTTCCCCCACCACTATATTTATCTTTTCTCCGTTTGACTTTACAATTACGCCGTGAAGCGCCAGAGGTATTGTAACCCATTGATATTTCTTAATGCCTCCGTAGTAGTGGGTTTTAAAAAGCGCTAATCCGCCTTCTTCATACAGAGGATTGGGCTTTAAATCTATTCGAGGAGAATCTATGTGGGAGGCTACGGCTTTAATACCCTTTTGCATGGACTCTTTCCCAATTACAGCTAAGACTACTGATTTCCCTTTGTTGTTGTAGTACACTTTGCTGCCTGGTTTCAAATTTGTAGCTTTTTCAATGTCAATAAAGCCGTGTTCTTCCGCAATTTTAATTATCTTCTCCGCTGTTTCCCTTTCAGTTTTGCACTCTGCCATAAATTCTTTATAGCCTTCTGCAAACTCAAATACTTTTTCCCTCTCCTCACTGGAAATTTTAGTCCATACATCCACATTTTTATACCCCAGTCTCTTTTCAATTTCCTTCAGATCTTTTTCTTCCAATTACATTACCCCCCGCTGCTTTTAATATTGAAACATCCATCTATAATATTATTCCCTTTTTGAATAAAAGTCAAATTTAGCCTTGTAAAGGATTAACTCTGTAAAATCGTCTGATTTTTGAGCATATAAATTGCAGCCTGCGTTCTGTCCTTGACACCCAGTTTGCGGAAAATATTGTAGACGTGATTTTTCACAGTTTTTTCGCTTAAAAATAGTTTCTGTGCGATCTCTTTATTGCTGTATCCTTGAGAGAGCAACTTGAGTATTTCTATCTCGCGGGGAGTAAGTTCTTTTCTTAATAATTCCTCATTCGAATCCTCTATCTCTTGCATGAGAGAAGGATGAATGTACACTCCACCACTGTAAATTGTGCGGACAGCCTTTATAAGGTCATCATACTCAGCATCCTTTAATATGTAACCTTCCACTCCTAACTTCAAAGCCTCAACCAAGTATTCTTTGTCATTGTAAATAGTCAAAAACAGTATTTTGCTGGGATGTTTTTCTGCCTTCAATTTTTTCGCTGCTGTTATGCCATTCATTACAGGCATATTTATGTCCATCAAAATTATGTCAGGAGAAAGTTCTTTAGCAAGCCTGTAAGCTTCCTCACCATTTGAAGCTTGGGATATCACTCTTATATCCTTCTCAAGTTCTATCAGCTGGACAAGTCCTTTTCTTATGAGAGCGTGGTCATCAGCCACTAGCAACCGAATCATCCTCAACACCCCTTACAGGAATGGAAATGTAAATTTGAGTCCCTTTGCCTTTGAAACTGCTTATCTCAAACTTTCCATTCAAAATTTCCACCCTCTCCCTCATCCCCATAAGGCCATATCCCTGTCCTATCTTTTCTTTGTCAAATCCTATCCCATCGTCTTTTATGATTATGCTTACAAATTTCATCCCAAACTCAAACTTAATTGAAGCAGTCTTTGCCCTGGAATGCTTTTTTATATTTGTGAGGGCTTCCTGCACCACGCGAAAACATGTGACCTCAATCTCTGGACTCAACCTCTGGTAATCTGAAAGCACAGTAAAATCAACATGTATCCCGGTCTCTTCTTCAAAATTCTTTATGTACCTGGACAAAGCGGGTACAAGGCCTAAATCGTCCAATGCAGAAGGTCTCAAATCGTAGATTATCTTTCTGACTTCCTTCAAAGACTGCTGGACAATTTCTTTTAAATTTTTGAGTTCTAACCTTGCCTGCTCCACATCCTTTGTGATTAACTTTTCACATAATTCTGACTTTAAAAGAACATTTGCCATTGCTTGAGCCGGTCCATCGTGAATCTCTCTTGCAATTCTTTTCCTTTCTTCCTCTTGGGCCTCAATGATCTTCACGCTCAAAGCCTGCTTGTCCTTGAGTTGCTCCAGCTGTAGGTTCATCGCCTTCAAATCTCCATTCAAATAATTTAAAGCTATGTTTATCTGGGAAGATAACTTTTCAGCCTTTTCTATAATGGCTTTCGTATCAAGAAGCTTCCTCTCTAGTTCATTTCTCCTCTCTATAAGCTCCTTTTCTTCTCTCCTTTTTAGAGCCAACTCTATCTGCGCCTCTTTTGCCTCCTCATAAGCTTCTTTTATTGCCTGCTCAGAGAGGTGACCAAACTGTTTGCTCACCAAAGCCAATTTCAGTCGACATTTTTTTTCTTTTTTCTCACACATTTCCACTTCTTTTATGACGTTGATCACCTGAACTTTAAGTTCTTCTAGCTGTGCTTCCAGCTTTCTAGCTTCCTCTTTTGCTTTTTCAAGGATCTCAAAAATCTGTTGCTTGCTGCTTTCAATGACTTCAATAGTCTTTTCTACAATGTTTTCTAATCTTTTTTTATACAGGACTTCACTACTTTGAGTCATTCATCTCACCTCCTGAGCCCATTGTTTTAATAATTCGACAAAAAAGTAAAAAATCCTGCATTTTGAAGAAAAAAATGCTAAACTTGAAGAAGGCAAAAAAAATACCCTAAACGGGTATTACAGTTCGTTGACAAAGTTTTTATCTTCCACAATCTAAAATACCCCTTGAGGATATCAGATACCCATCAAATAAAAAAATGGTGGAGACGAGGAGATTCGAACTCCCGACCCCCTGCTTGCAAGGCAGGTGCTCTCCCAACTGAGCTACGTCCCCACTTCACACGTTTTTTATTATATCAGCTTCTCGACAAAATTTCAATAGTCATTTCTTGATTTCCACTTTCGAATCAGAAGGCTGGGGAACTGGAACAGTAAATTTATCCCCGTTGACATCAACATAGCTTGCCGGCACATCTCCAACTATTATGCTTTCAGCAATAGGCATGTGCAAGGTGACCTGCACTTCGTCTGATGTCAAGGGGGCAATTATCCTTATAGTGGTGCGTATGTCCAAATAAATCCTGTGCCTTGTTTGATTTATTCCTGCCGGCTCAAATTGAGAGCTAAAGTCCACATCAACTGCCCCGACAGGCAAAAGGCCAACTTTTATTCTGGGCCCTACATTTGCAAATAAATCACTGGAAAACACGGACCCCAAAGGGATTTTTGCATATAAAGGCCCTATACTATTCAAATTTTCTTTGACTTCTCTCGTGATTTTTGAAGCCAAAAGATTCATCTCAATCGTATTAGCCTGAAGCATCGAAACTTTTCCGTTGTTGTCTGTTCTAACATAAACCAAGTCTTTGTACTCTATCCCTTTGAGCACTCTTTCATTTATAGCATCGTTTATGGTATTCACTGCTGTCTCTTTTGCCAGAGTTTCACTTACAGCAATTATCGCCGGCTTTAATCTGTATTCCGTAAAATAATAGAAAAAAATTAGTGCTACAATGGTGTAAATCAAATATATGTAAAGGCCTTTTACTCTCCTATAACCCCACTTTTTCCTCCTCAACAAAAACACCTCCCCTACAATTTTATGTAGGGGAAGCTGTTTTACTCACTCTTTTTTGTTTTTTCGCAAAATTCCACTTCCGTCATCACTCTTATTCCATTTTGTTTTAAAATCCTTGTAGTTATCCCGTCGCCTTCAATCAATCTACCGGAAAAGGTCCCGTCGTATATCTGCCCACATCCACAAGAAGGGCTTTTGGCTTTAAAAATTGCCTCTTTTATACCGTAAAGCTCAGCTATTTTTAAAGTCTCATACGCTCCTCTGTAAAAATTCTCAGTGACTTCCTCTCCCTTAACATTAAAAACTCTATCTCCCCTTATCTCAGAAGGAAGTCTAGGAGTTGGAAGCCCCCCTAACTGCTCAGGGCAAACCAAAATAGCTTTGCCTTCCCTTACTAAATTTTTTATCTCTTCTCTTTCATTGTTGCCGCCGTCATATTTGCAGTTTATCCCTGCCAAACAGGCACTCACAAGGTACATAAGTCCCCTCCTATCTGCTGTGCAATTCAACAATGGTGACACCATCACCGCCCTCACCATATCTGCCTAGCCTAAAGGATTTTACATACTTACTATTTCTTAAAAATTTGGCAATTCCCGTCCTCAAAACTCCTGTACCCCTTCCGTGTATTATAGTCACTTGATTAAGCCCTGCCAGATACGCATCGTCAATGTATTTTTCCACTTCCAAAAGAGCATCGTCCAAAGTCATACCTCTGACATCAAGAGAGGGGCTTATCGACTTTGCCTTTTCATTGATAAACCTGCTGTAACCCTTTTTCACTTCTTCCTGTTCCTGCTCTTCTTTGACTCTCAAATTGCTTATGTAAACTGTCATCTTCAAAATTCCCGCCTGCACTTCAACATTTCCTGATGCATCCGGTGGAGAGAGAACAATTCCATTTTGGTCTAATGGGACAATATAAACAGTCTGTCCAGCTTTTAAAGAATCAGGGATTTTGCCATAAGAAAATTCCTTAGGTTTTAAAACCTCTTCTTCCAACTCTTCTAGATTTTTCTTGATCTTCTCCCTTATTTCCTGTATCGCCCTGTCTTTGTTTTTCTCTTTTTCTTCTGCCTCTTTTATCCTCTTTATTACTTCCTCTGCAGTCTGCTTTGCTTCTTTAATTATCTCCCTAGCTTTTTCTTTAGCCTCTTTCAATATTTTATCTTTTTGAGATTCGAGCTTTCTCTTCTCCTTTTCTAATTCCTCTTTTAAGACTTCCACTTCTTTTTTTAGCCTTTCTACTTCCTGATAAGCATTTTCTAGATCTTTTCTTTTTTCTTCTACGTCTTTAATGACATCCTCAAACCTTATGGCCTCACCAGACATGTAGCTCTTGGCATTTTCAATTATTTCCTCTGAAAGCCCAAGCCTTCTTGAAATCTCAAAAGCATTGCTCCTTCCAGGAATACCTATGATAAGCCTGTAAGTAGGCCGTAAGGTCTCCACATCAAACTCGACACTGGCATTTTCCACGCCCTTGGTCTTCAAGGCGTACTGCTTGAGCTCACTGTAATGGGTGGTGGCTATTGTCCTGCATCCTGTCCTGTGGAGAAAGTCCAAGATGCTCATAGCAAGTGCAGAACCTTCAAGAGGGTCAGTCCCTGCCCCCAACTCATCCAAAAGCACCAAAGAATTCTTATTGACCTTTTTAAGAATACTCACTATATTTGTCATGTGAGAAGAAAAGGTGCTCAAACTTTGCTCAATGCTCTGCTCATCGCCTATGTCCACAAAGACATCTTCGAATATGGAAATCTGGGATTTCTCTTCTGCAGGAATGTTTATTCCTGCCATCGCCATCAAAGTCAAAAGCCCTACTGTCTTTAAAGTGACAGTTTTACCTCCTGTGTTAGGACCTGTAATTACCAAGGTAGTAAACTCTCTTCCTATGTGTATGTCTATTGGAACGACTTTCTCAGGGTCTATCAAAGGATGGCGCGCTTTTTTGAGATTTACATACCCTGAAGTATTTAGCTCAGGCCTTGAAGCTTTTATCTTTATTGAATAACGGGCTTTTGCAAATAGGAAATCCAGTTCAGATACCACTTCAACATCTTTGAAAATAGCTTCAGCATTCTTCTTAACTTCTTGAGAAAGTTCAAAAAGTATCCTTTCTATCTCCTTCTGCTCCTTTAATTCTAACTCCCTCAATTCATTGTTTAAATCTACTACTTGGATAGGCTCGATGAACAAAGTAGCCCCTGTGGAAGACTGGTCGTGTATTATGCCTTTAAACACATTCCTGTATTCCTGTTTTACTGGCACGACATATCTTCCCTGTCTCATTGTTATTATTGGCTCTTGAAGTTCTTTTTGCCTTGTAGAAATTATAGAATTTAAAGTAGACTTTATCTTCTCATTTATTGATGCCTTCTGCCTCCTTATTGCTTTCAAAACCGGAGAGGCTTCATCTGAGATCTCATCTTCAGAAATCACCGTATTCTCAATCTTCTCCTTTAAACTTTTTAGAGGAACAAGCCTTTTATCAAATTCTTTAAGCAATAAAAAGTCTTCCCTGTCATACAGCGATTTAAAGTGGGCCTTGACTTCCTCCACAAGGCTGAGAAAATTTTTAATACCTAAAAGTTCCCTGTTGTAGAGGATGTAATCAATCTGCGCTTTTTTTACATGCTCTCTTATGTCTTGAAAAGAAAAAGATATATCCCCATAGGAATAGATAAATTTCACTGCCTCATTGAGCAAGTCTAATTCAAATTCTATTGCCTTTAAATCTTTTTTTATCTCTATGTCAAAAACTTTTTCTCTCCCAAGCTCTGAGTCGCATTCATTCGCAATTAGCTTAACTATTTTGTCAAACTCAAGGCTTTTTAAAGTTTTTTCCCTCATTCCCTTCATGACTACAAAACTCCTCTGTAAAAATGTCCTTTGGTATAGTTTCCCTCTGGAACCTCAATTTTTTCTCCTTCTAATGCTTTTATATGCATTTGTAAAATTTTTTCTATTTCCTCATCTTCTTCTATTGTATCATTTATTCTGAGAAAAGAAAGGCCGGATTTTTTCAGCTCTTCCATGTGATTTGCCATAAAGAGCACATCCCCATTTAAAATCTGAATCCTGCAAAAACCATTGCTCTTTATAGGCATCAATTTACCTTTCCTGTCTTTAAGAAAATAGTAACCCTTTTCGCATTTTGCCCTGTCGCAACCCACTAAATTTCTTATAGGGCAGTATTCCGTAGTCATAAGAGGAAGGTGACCATATATCACTGCCTCAAACTTTATATCGCTTCTTTTTGCAATGTCTTTCATCTGCTCAAGCGTAAGTTCATAAGAAAGGGTCACAGCGTAAGCATTAAAATACTCTACAGCAAGGCTGTTGAAAACATTGAGAGGATAATCAATAAACAGTCTAAAGTCACTATTTTTTAAAATATGATAAAGCCCCAAATTGGAAACAAGGATATTCCGTATATCCAATTCTCTTAAAAGCCGCAATTGCCTTTCAATATCTTTCATCTCTTCTCTTAAAATTGAAGGAAAAGCAGCAACAAGTACAGTATCTTTTCCTTCCAGCAATTTAACTGCTTGTTTTAAGATACTTTCATTGAGTTTGTAATCAAAATAAACATACTGTATCCCCAGAGATGCTGCGATTTCTAGATGATTTAATTTATCAGTGTAGAAGGTCAAAACTGGACTTTCACTCTTTTCCCTTCCCTCTGGAAGCTTAACTTTTTTCTGTAGCTTTTCCCTTTGATAGAAAGCCAATTTTTTTAACTTTAATTCATATATTGCCTTCCTTCTTGTCTCCTTAATGTCCTTTACAGGCATGAAAAGCCCTTTATCTAAACTTACAACTACTTTCTCAGGATAAAAAGGCGTATCGCCAATCTGAGACAACTTGTCCTTTAGAAAATCCTCTTCTATAGAAACCTTTTTAGCTACCTGCGGAATACTTCCACTGTTCGCTTCCCCAAAGAAAATTCCATCTTCTACTCTAACTACAAAAGGCATCTCTTTTTTCAATTCTGCATAAATTTTCACAGGAACCTTTTTCTCTGGCAAATTTTTTAAACTTTCATTTAAAAGGTAATCGTAAGTTTTATTCAAAATATCTTTTTCTTTGGGGTAAAAATCCAAATAAAGGGTCACTATCTCCCCTTTAAAAGCCACATCTACTTTCTGCCCATTTTTTATGATTTCCTGTATCCTGTGCCCTTTTTCTCCCTTTGAATCAGAAATCCCATCTCCCTTTCTTATGTCTTGAAGAAGCCTTACTTTTACTTCTCTCCCTTTGGTTTTTACTACCTCCGCAACAGGCACCCCTATATTCTTAGGAGTAACATAGCTCATCTTGGAAGGCTTTCTCTCAAACAAATACCCCGTAGAAAAACCTCTATTGAAGACTTTAGCCATTTCTTCCATGGCTTTAGTACTATCAAAAGCTCTCTCTTCGTAATAACTGTCTATGGCATCTCTGTAAGCTTTCACAACAGAAGCGACGTATTCCGGACTTTTCATCCTTCCCTCAATCTTAAAAGAAGAAACGCCTGCTTCAATAAGGAGAGGTATATGTTCAATTGTGCACAAATCCGCCATACTCAGAAGGTGCAAATTCTCTTTTAAAATATTCCCTTCCTTGTTGACTAAAGAATACTTCAAACGGCAGGGTTGAGCACATCTCCCTCTGTTGCCGCTTCTCCCTCCTATGAGGCTGCTCATAAAGCACTGACCTGAATAGCTGACGCACATCGCCCCGTGAACAAAAACCTCTACATTTATAGGGGAATTGGAAGCAATATCTTTTATTTCTTTAAGAGTCAATTCCCTTGATAAAATAACCCTGGACACACCTTTTTCAGCTAATTCCCGCACGCCTTCCAGGTTATGTACTGTCATCTGCGTACTGGCGTGCACTTCAAAATCCGGATAATTTTCTCTTAAAAATTTCAGCACTCCTAAATCTTGCACTATAACAGCGTCTACCCCAATTGAGTATAAAAAGTCAATGTACTCTACAAGTTTATCCATTTCTTCGTTTAATATCAAAGTGTTGACAGTCACATAAACCTTAACATCCCTCAAATGACAAAACTCTAAAGCTTTCTCAAGGTCCTCATAATCAAAATTAGGGGCATAAGCTCTTGCCCCAAAATTCTTGCCTCCCAAATAAACGGCATCACAGCCTGCATTTACAGCATTTAAAAGCGCATTATAATCCCCTGCCGGTGCCAATAGTTCAACCCTTTTCATCCAACCACCTTTACTTTTCTTGGTCAAATGTTTCTAAAAACTGCCTGAACTCTTCTTCTGTCTCCAAAAGTTTATTTACAGTATTTTCTAGCTCTTGTTCCAGCTCTTTTATCCGCCTATTTTTTTCTTCTAATTCTGTCTTCAACGAAAGCAGCTCTTTTTTTATTGCATTGTTTTCCTCCTTAGACATGAAAAGCTCATCAGCAATGTTCAAAGACGCAAGTAGAAATAACTGAAGCTGTGAAAGATTTTTATGGCTCTGCATCAATTCCTTAATTACATTGTCTACATAATTTGCAAGTTTTATTACATGCTCTTCGGGATAATCGGACTTTAAAATATACTCATTGCCATTAATCGTTACACTAACCCTGTTTAACTCCACAGAAACATCCCCTTAATCCTTTGTTATTCTATTTATTTCTACATAAAAAGCAATTTTCCTTCTTTTTTACCTCAATTTAGCCCCCAATTTTTCCTCTAAAGCCTTAACTATCCTAGCATGGACTTCATTGACTTCTTCATCGGTCAAGGTTTTCTCATAAGACCTGTACCAGATGGAAAAGGCGACGCTCTTCTTTCCTTCAGGGATGTTGGGTCCTTTGTAAACATCAAACAGGGCAGTTTTTTCTACAAACCCTCTGCCGGCCTCTTTTATTACTTTTTCAACTTCAGCCACAAACAAATCCTCATCTACTACTACTGCAATATCCCTTTCAACTGCAGGGTATTTGGGAAGCGGGGTGTACTTTTTATCTACATTAGCAAATTTTATGATTTTATCCAAATTCAACTCCCCCGCATACACTCTCACGGGCAAGTCATAATTTTCCAAAACATCCGGATGAACTTCTCCAAAGACACCCAATACTTCTTCTTTAAAGAGTATTTTTGCTGACCTTCCAGGATGATAAGAAGGTTCCTCTGCCCTCACATATTCTACATCAACAATCCCCATCACTTCAAGCAGTTCTTCAATTACTCCTTTTATGGTGTAAAAGTCCACTTCCTTGCCGTACATTCCCAGAGAAATAGTCTTTACCTCTTCAGGCAGTTCCTTCAAAGGCAGTTCTTTTGGTAAAAATACCCTTGAGATTTCAAAAGCCCTAAATTCCCCCACTTTTCTGCTGTAATTGGTATAAGCCACATTTAGCATAAAAGGCAAAAGTGTAGTCCTCATAAGGCTTTGCTCTTCGCCAAGGGGATTTATTATCTTGACAGCTTTCCTCAAAACACTGTCTTTAGGAACATTTATTCTGTCTAAATCCCTCTCTCCCATAAATGACATTGTGACAATCTCATTTAGTCCACAAGCCAGCAGTACTTCTCTCGCCTTTTCTTCCAGCTGCTGCTCTTTTGTAAGAGAACCTAAAGTGGTCTGAGCATTTTTCATAAGACTATCTTCAATATTGTTGTAACCATAAAGCCTAGCTATTTCTTCTGCAATATCTGCCTCCATAGTCACATCTTTTCTGAAGTGAGGAACTTTTATTTCAAGCTCTTCTCCTTTTTCAACTACTTCAAATTCTAAAGACCTTAAGATCTCAATCATTTCAGAGGTAGCTAAATTTGTGCCCAAAAATTTATTTATCCTATCAGGTCTTACAGTCAATACTGTTCTTTCCATTGGCTTAGGATATTCATCCACAATTCCTTTTAATACCTCTCCACCGCAGTACTTTTCCATGAGCTGGGCTGCTCTCTCACAGGCAAGAACTGTAATTTCTGGGTCTAGCCCTTTTTCAAACCTCGCTGAAGCCTCGCTTCTAAGACCCAGCTTTTTGGAGGTATGCCTTATATTGCTGCCTTTGAAATTGGCACTCTCTATGAGTATATTCACTGTGGAATCCGTTATTTCTGTGTTCTCTCCTCCCATTACTCCTGCAAGGCCTATTGCCTTTTCTTCGTCCGCTATCACAAGCATTGAACTATCTAAAATCCTCTCTTTCCCGTCTAGAGTAACCAATTTTTCTCCGTCTCTTGCCCTTCTCACAATTATGTGTTTATTCTTTACTTTGTCCAAATCAAAAGCGTGCAGAGGCTGTCCCAGCTCCAGCATCACATAGTTAGTCACATCTACTACGTTGTTTATAGGCCTTATACCTGCCTTCAACAGCCTTACCTGCATCCAGATGGGGGAAGGACCTATTTTGACATTTTTCACGACCCTCGCAACGTACCTGTAGCAAAGGTCCGGCGCCTCTATAGTCACTCTGGCAGGATTGGGCTCCTCCACTTCTGTAACTCTGATTTCTGGCATTCTGAAAGATTTTCTGAAAGTTGCCGCAGTCTCTCTCGCAATTCCAACTACAGATAGACAGTCGGGGCGATTTGGCGTTATCTCAAATTCTAAAACATCATCTTTAAGCTGCAATGCCTCATTTATGTCCATCCCAAGAGGAAGTGGAGGCAGGATGAATATCCCGTTTCTCTGATACTCAGGCAGCAGGCTCTCATCAAGCCCCAGCTCTTCCGCAGAACACATCATGCCCTCAGACTCTACTCCTCTTAATTTGCTTCTTTTTATCTTCACTCCACCCGGAAGAGTAGCACCGTGCAATGCTACCGGTATATAGTCCCCTACCTTTATATTTTCTGCCCCTGTGACAATCTGCAATTTTTCACTTCCAATGTCCACAATCCCAACCCACAATTTATCTGCATTAGGATGTTTTTCCAAAGATACAATCTGCCCTACAACTACATTGGAAATTTCCTTTCCGTAACTTTTTATGCCTTCCACTTTCGAACCAGACATGGTCAACCCTTCGGCTATTGTCTTAGCGTCTTCATCTATATCTACAAATTCTTTCAACCAAGAAAGAGACACTAACATAAGCTCACCCCTTAAAATTGTTCTATAAATCTCATGTCGTTTTCAAATAACAATCTCAAATCTTCTATCCCATATTTTAACATCGCTATCCTGTCTATTCCCAACCCAAAGGCAAAACCGGTATACTTCTCAGGGTCAATTCCTGACATCCTCAAGACATTAGGATGGACCATGCCTGCACCTAAAATCTCAATCCAGCCGGTGTAGCCGCACACACGGCATCCTTTACCGCCACAAGCAAAACAGCTTACATCCATTTCTGCACTGGGCTCTGTGAAGGGGAAAAAGTGGGGCCTAAATTTTGTCCGCGTACTCTCCCCGAAAAACTTTTTAGCAAATACGTTTAAAACCCCTTTCAAATCCCCCATTGTGATGCCCTCATCTACCACTAAACCCTCCATCTGATGGAATACAGGAGAATGCGTAGCATCTATGTCATCAGACCTGTAGACTCTGCCGGGCGAAATAACTCTTATAGGTGGTTTGGTCTTTTCCATAGTCCTCACTTGAACTGGAGAAGTTTGCGTCCTCAAAAGTATATCAGAAGTTATGTAAAAAGTATCCTGCAAGTCGCGAGCAGGATGGTCTTCCGGAGTGTTCAAAGCTTCAAAATTGTAGTAAGCAAGCTCTACTTCTGGCCCTTCTGCAATAGAAAAACCTAGGCCCAGAAAAATTCTTTTAATTTCATCCATCACAAGAGTAATAGGATGCTTATGCCCGTATTTGTAAGGCTTGCCTGGCATGGTAATATCTATGTACTCTTCTTTTATCTTTCTTTCCTTTTCTTCTTTGGCAATTTTTTCTCTTCTCTCCAAAATCATATTCTCTATTTTTTCTCTCACATCATTGGCTAACTGCCCTATCACTGGCCTTTCTTCAGGGCTTAAACTTCCCATCCCTCTCAAAATTTGCGTAAGCTCGCCCTTTTTCCCCAAATATTTAACCCTTAAACTTTCAATTTCTTGAAGGCTTTTTGCCTTAAGAATCTCTTCTTCTGCTCTTTTAGAAAGCTCTTTTAGTAACTCCTCCATCCCTTTTTCAACCCCTTTTCTTGTGATTATAAAATAAAAAATCCTCCGTCATAGGACGAAGAATTCCGCGGTACCACCTATCTTAGCACCCCATTTGAGGTGCTCCCTCATTTTAGGTAACGGTCGCCCGGCAATGCCTACTATTGGTTCAGCACGCTGCTCCAGAGGGAACTTCCATTATCTACCTGCCAATGGCGCTCTCAGTCTACGGCGCCATCTCCCTGTGGCCTTCGATAATGTACTTTACTCCTTCATCGCATTTGGCTGTATTTTTTTAAGATTATACCATTTTGCTTATTTTTTATCAACCTCTGCCTTTGTGATTCGTACAAAAATATTGCTGCCGCAATGGAAACATTCAGTGATTCTGCTCTCCCTGTCATAGGAATTTTTATAAAGCCGTCTACAAAATCTAAAGAGCTCACTCCCCTCGCTTCATTTCCCAGAATAAAAGCTGTACCTTTGTCTATCTCAACTTCATGCACAAATTTTTCCCCTTTTAGGTGCGTGGCAAAAACTTTGACACCTTTTCCTTTAAGTTTGTAAAGCACTTCATTTGCTGTAGCGATGACAGGAATGTGAAAGATTGACCCCATTGAGGCTCTGAGAACTTTTGGGTTATATATATCGACAGAGTTATTTATTGTAAAAACAGCATCAGCCCCAAAAGCATCAGCCGTTCTTATGATTGTCCCAAGATTTCCCGGGTCCTGTACATTATCTGCTATAACGTACACGCCCTCTTCTTTTATAAAATCTTCTTCGCGGTACACTGGCATCCTCACAATCGCCATTATTTTTTGAGGAGTCACCGTATCACTGATTTTTTTAAACAGCTTATTTGCAATGCGTATTAGCTTAAAATCTCCTTTAAACTCAAATTCCACATCTTCCCCTACTACCACATACTCCACTTTAAAGTCGCTATCCAAGGCTTCTTTTACGCTGTTTAATCCTTCTACAAAAAAGAGCTTTTCTTCATATCGCCCTTTTTTATCTTTTAGCTTTTTAATCTTCTTTATAAAGCTATTGTCCTCACTCGTTATGAGCATATTGCACCACTCTTTTTTATTAAAGCAAAAGGCCATCTAAAACTGGCCTTATGCGTTTAATTGCTGTTTAGCTATGTTCACTAACTCTGCAAAAGCCTTTTCATCGTGTATTGCCATTTCTGAAAGCATCTTTCTGTTGATCTCTATCCCTGCTTTCTTGAGACCGTTTATAAACCTGCTGTAAGAAATACCATGAGCTCTTGCAGCTGCATTAATCCTGGTAATCCAAAGCCTTCTGAAATCTCTCTTCCTTAACTTTCTTCCAATATAAGCGTACATCAAAGACTTCATTACAGCCTGATTAGCAACTCTGAAGAGCTTGCTTTTCGCTCCCCAGTAACCTTTTGCAAGCTTTAGTATCTTTTTATGCCTTCTTCTCGTAACTTTTCCGGATTTTACCCTAGCCATTTTTACAACCTCCTATTTTTATGAATATGGTAAAAGACGCTTTATAGTCTTGGCACTTGCTCCCTCTAAATAAGTAGCTTTTCTTAATCTTCTCTTCCTCTTTGAACTTTTGTGAGTCAAAAGGTGACTCTTATAAGCTTTCATCCTCTTTACTTTTCCGGATTTTAACACCTTAAATCTCTTTGCTGCTCCCCTATGAGTTTTCATCTTTATTTTTGCCATAATTATCCTCCTCTTCTACTGTTTTTTAGGTGCTATTACCATCATCATGTTGCGACCATCCATGCTCGGCGCCTTTTCTACATTGCCGTACTCCCTCAGTTCCTCAGCAAAGCGCTTCAAAAGGTCTTCTGCCAGGGAGGTGTGAGCCGCCTCTCTCCCCCTAAACCTTATAGTCACCTTCACCTTGTCCCCATCCTTTAAAAACTTAATCGCACTTTTCAATTTGACTCCAAAGTCATGGTCTTCAATATTAGGGGACATCCTTATCTCCTTCACATTTATTATCTTTTGTTTTTTCTTAGCTTCTTTTTCCCTCTTGCTAAGCTCATACCTGTACTTGCCAAAATCCATCAATTTACAAACAGGGGGATTGGCATTGGGAACGATCTTCACAAGGTCCAAATGCCTCTCCTGTGCAATCTTATAAGCTTCCTTGGCAGACATTATCCCTATCTGCTTGCCATCCTGGTCAATAAGCCTTACCTCTTTGTCCCTAATTTGCTCATTTACCTGAAAATCCCGATGGTTAATAAATACACACCTCCTAAAAATTATCAAAAAATAAAAGCGGATAATCCACCCGCTTCTTCGCCCATATTACTTTTGACTTTCAAGAAGAAACCTTTCTGCCCTATGGCGAAAGGTGAGAAGCGGGCGCTTCTACTTATTCGCGTTTTTAGTTTATCATTATTTTATTTTTTTGTCAATAAATTTTAAAACATCTTGACATACTCTTTGTAGGAAGCATAGTTTCTCTTTAGTTCCTCAACTGAATCACCGCCAAATTTTTTAAGGCATTCATCAGCAATCACCCATGCACAGACAGCCTCCAAAACACAAGCAGCAGCTTCAACAGCAGTGACATCCGACCTTTCATAAATAGCTTTTGTCTTTTCTTTTGTAGCTATATCCACAGAGTCAAGAGGCCGTAAAAGAGTGGGAATTGGCTTCATAGCAGCCCTTATCACTATAGGATTCCCGTTTGACATGCCTCCCTCAATGCCTCCGGCATTATTCGTCTTTCTATAAAAACCCTCGTTTTCCTTGTAATATATATCATCGTGCACCAGCGATCCGGGAAGTCTTGCCCCTTCAAATCCCAGTCCAAATTCAACACCTTTTATGCCTTGAACGCTCATCACATGATAAGCGAGTAACGCATCCAACTTTCTGTCCCACTGAGCATGGCTTCCCAGCCCAACAGGCACCCCTTCAATCACAATCTCTATTATTCCTCCCAGAGTATCCCCTTCTTTTTTCGCCTTTTCAATAAGCCTTTTCCACTTTTCTTCTCTTTTTGCTCCTCCAATCTCCAAAACTCTGCTTTTTAAAGATATATTCAATTCTTTCAAGAGAAGCTTGGCAACACTTCCAACTGCCACCCTTGCCGCCGTCTCTCTGGCACTGGCTCTTTCCAAAATATTTCTTATATCTCTCTGGTTATACTTAATAGAACCGGGTAAATCTGCATGTCCTGGCCGGGGCCTTGTGACAGGAGGAACCTTTTTATCCTTCCAGTTTTTATAATCCCTATTTTTAATCTCCATTGTAAGAGGGGCACCAGTAGTCTTCCCATCCCTTACCCCACTTATTATACGTATTTCATCTTTTTCAATAGCCATCCTTCCTCCTCTGCCGTAGCCTTTTTGTCTTCTTTCCAGCTCTTTATTGATAAATTCTGCATCAATAAAAAGATTTGAAGGAAGCCCTTCAATAATGGCAATCAAAGCCTCCCCGTGTGATTCTCCAGCTGTAAGATATCTCATCTTATTCCCCCTACCTTTTCTTCTTCCTCTATCTTTTCTTCATAGGATGCCACCACAAAGTAAAGAAGGCTCACGAGAATTCTCACTATACCTGTAAACACCATAAAGGTGACATACCCCATCTTCGTGTAAAGCCACATTCCCACAACAGGAGAGACAAAAGCAGCTATTTGAGTGATAAAAGTAAAAACTCCTATGTAAGTCATCTTTTCAGAACCTGGAGGCAAAAGCTCCAAAAGCCAGTTCAATAAAAGCATGTTGTACCCGCCTACTGCTATTCCCCCAAAAAAATCAAAAACCGCACCAACGTACAAGTTCTTTGCCGTAGCCCACATAAGAGGTATAAACCCAATTAGCAGGGCGCTTAGTGCCACAGCATATCCATTTCCTTTCCTATTGGACAAGTCTGCCCATCTGTAAAAAGCTATAATCGACCCTATAGAAGACACAATAGTGAAAATGCTCATCCAGGCATTATTGGCATGAAGATAGTTTACTTTGTAAATTGTAAAAATTGGCCACGCCATCATCCAGACAAAATAGTACAAAAATGAGGTAGCGTTGAAGTAGATAAACTTCTTGCTTTCAAACATATTTTTAAAGGCTTGAGCAAAATTGCTCACTTCCTTTTTCTCCCTTTTGACCACATGGAACCTCGAAAAATAATAGGCCTCTATTAATCCAAATATAAAAGCCACAGTGAATATAATCTGATAATTCCATGGAAATTTTATTATGTCAAGAAGCCAACCTGTGAGGAGTACCACTATCGTCCCTACAATAGTAGTCCAAAAATTTCTATCAGCGAAAACCTTGCTTCTATACTCTTGAGGTATCAATTCGCTCATAAATGACTGCCAGCACATTCCAACAGTGACAGAAGGCAGGTTCATAAGCCCTACAAGCAATACCACTATCCATGGCTGAATATCTTTCCTAAAAAATGGAGCGAGGGCTAACAAAAAATAAAAGGTCCTTGCTATATACAAAGTTACATAGGAAAACTTGTGAACATCCTCTAGTTTATTAATCAAGTAGGTCACAGGAATAACTGAAACTACCACCATTAGAGCGGGAAGCGAATTTAAAAGAGAAACCTGAAAGTCATTCGCTCCCAATTTTATGGCATATATTCCGATAAAAGGGTTAACCATGTTAAAGCCTATTGCCCATGCAATCCCATTGAATAGATTCATCCTTATGTTATGCCTCAAATACCTGTAAACTTCAATATCCCTTTTCATGTCCCTTCCCTTCAAAATAAAATATTCTAATTTTAGCTTACCATGTTTTTAAAATTCTTTCAAGAAATCAAAATGCCCCTTTTGAAAAGGGACATTTTGATTTTAGAGCGCTTTTGTAGCTATCTCTTTTAGAATTTTTTCTATGAAATTGTCTAGAGAAATTGGCCCCAAATCCCCATCTTTTCTGGACCTTAACGAAACATTTCCCTCTTCTACTTCCCTATCTCCCACAATCAGCATGTAAGGAATTTTTTGAAGCTGTGCTTCCCTTATCTTGTATCCTATTTTTTCATTTCTGTCATCCAGCTCAACCCTTATATCGTGCTCCTGCAAGCGCTCATAGACTTTTCTCGCATATTCATGGTGCTTTTCAGAAATAGGCAAAACTCTCACCTGCACAGGCGCAAGCCATGTGGGAAAAGCTCCTGCAAAATGCTCTGTTAAAATTCCAATAAACCTTTCTATGCTGCCGTAAATCACCCTGTGCAACATTATAGGTCTGTGTTTTTCTCCGTCTGGTCCTATATACTCCAGTTCAAACCTCTCTGGCATCTGGAAATCCAGTTGAATTGTCCCGCACTGCCATGTGCGACCTATGCTGTCCTTTAAGTGGAAATCTATCTTAGGCCCGTAAAAAGCCCCTTCTCCCTCATTCACCTTGTAAGGCAGATTAGCTCTCTTTAAAGCAGAAATCAAGGCATTTGTCGCCAGCTCCCACTCTTCATCTGTTCCCATAGAATTCTCAGGTCTTGTAGAAAGTTCCACATGATACTCAAATCCGAATATCTTGTAGAAATAGTCAACCAGGTTTATTACCCCTAAAATCTCATCTTCCACCTGTTCTGGAGTCATGAAAAGGTGAGCATCGTCCTGCGTGAAACTTCTCACCCTCATGAGCCCGTGCAGCACTCCAGAAAGCTCATGCCTGTGGACTAATCCCAGCTCGCAAAGCCTTAACGGCAAATCTCTATAGCTGTGAAGTGTTGACTTATAAACTAACATCGCTCCAGGGCAGTTCATCGGTTTTATCGCATAAGTCTGTCCGTCAATTTCCGTAAAGTACATGTTCTCTTTGTAGTGGTCCCAGTGTCCAGACCTCTTCCAGAGCTCCTCGTTTAAAATTATAGGAGTTCTTATCTCCTGGTATCCCCTCTTTATGTGCTCTTTTCTCCAAAAATCCTCCAATATATTCCTTATAATCATGCCCTTCGGATGGAAAAATGGAAAACCAGGCCCTTCAGGATGTATGCTAAATAAGTCAAGCTCCTTCCCCAATTTTCTGTGGTCCCTCTTTTTAGCCTCTTCCATCATATGTAGGTACTCGTCCAGCATGCTCTTCTTGGGGAAGCTTATGCCATATATTCTTTGCAGCATCTTGTTCTTCTCATCGCCCTTCCAATAAGCACCAGCTACTGAAAGCAATTTAATGGCCTTTACCATGCCTGTAGAGGGGAGATGAGGTCCTGCACATAGGTCCACAAACTCTCCCTGCTTGTAAAAGGAAATTTCTTCTCCTTCTGGTATCTCTTCAATCAACTCTACCTTATAGGGCTCATCTTTTTCTTTCATAAACTTTATAGCTTCTTCTTTTGAAAGGACAAATCTCTCTAACTTGTAGTCCTCTTTTATTATTTTATTCATTTCCTCCTCTATAGCCTCAAAATCTTCTGTTGTGAAAGGCCTTTCTGTATCAAAATCGTAGTAAAAGCCATTGTCTATGGCAGGGCCGATTGCCAGTTTGACATCTTTAAAAAGCCTTTTGACAGCTTGTGCCAGAATATGGGAAGAAGTGTGCCAGTAAATCTTTTTCCCCTCTTCATCTTCAAAAGTCAAAATCTCTAACTCCCCATCTTCTTCAATCTTCGTATTAAGCTCTACTATCTTGCCATTAAATTTTCCTCCCACAGCCTCTCTCGCCAGTTTATCGCTTATACTTTTTGCAATTTCATACACAGTGATTCCCTTTTCAAATTCTCTTTTCGTGCCGTCCCTTAAAGTAATTACCATCGCCTTAACCTCCTTTGTATAAATTTGTATAATTTTAAATAAAAAACCTCTTACCCCGTAAAGAGGCAGAGGTCATCTGCGGTTCCACTCTTCTTTATACTCTGGTATTATATCGGAATAACCGTTCGGACTCATCATCCGCAGCTCCGGGGTGGTCTTCGATATTCGGAACATTTGAGTGATCTCAGCCTATGTCACTCAATCTCTGTGATGTTCCTTATGAATATCTACTCTTCCCATCATTGCCTTCATATTCAATTTTTAATTCATTATATCCCCATTAAAGCCATTTGTCAATAACCATTTTCACTTTTCGCATTTAACTTCAGAACACACAACCTCCACCCTATTGGTAAATACCTTTTTTATCGTGTCCAAAATCTCTTTATTTTTTAAGTAATTTACTGAGTGAAAAAATATCTTTTGAGGAGCAATAGTTATCAAAATGCTCATCAAAGCGTCCTCATCCGTCACAACACCTTCCTGAAGTTCTCCCGCTATTTCTTTTATATATTCGCTGGATAAAGGTTCATAACTTTCATTGTAGAGGTGAAACTTCCCTCCCTTATCCACTACCACATTTAAAACCTCTAACTTGGAGTCTTGTAACTCTACAAAATATTTCAAAAGCCCTACAAACTCGTTGTACTCTTTCTGCATTAAAAACTCGTCTACTGCCTTATCTACTACTTCACTCAGCTCTCCCACAAAACTTTTTAACCTGAAATTCACAAAACCTTCTATATCAATGTGCCTATTTTCTTCCAAAAAATCGAATACCTCTTTAGCTATTTCTTTTCTCTTCACCTTTTTAAAAGTCTCTATATTGTCTTCACTTTCTAAAATACTGTAAGCAATTTTTCTTATATCATCTTTTTCCTGTTGGCTAAAGTAATAATAATATTTGCCAATAAGCTTTGATACAATCCAATTGACTGCATGGTTTACAATTATATCTGAAATAGCCTCTGCTATCAAATCCCTAGCTTTATTGTCTTTGCCAAATGCAAATTTTTCTTCCAATTTCAATTCATAATAAGTAGAACTCCTGCATATATTTGAACTAACTATCACTTTTACTCCTTTATTTGATAAATTTTTAAAAGCAGATATCAAGTTTTCTTCATCTATATTCAATTTATTTGAAACTGCGATGGAAAAAAGTTGCAATTTCTATCACTCCTTTCGCTAATAGTATGTGTACATTGCTCCGTTTTTGTGCAGGTCAAAAGAGTGGAATGATGGAACCGATGTCTTTTATTTGACCAGAAGTCAGATAAGTGATTTTAATTCCTTTTTTATTTAAAAATTCCATTATTTTTTCATAATCTTTATGATGATAAAAAGTCCCTGTCACTGCCAATCTTTTCTCCCCTATAAGCCCCGTTGCTCCTCCTATAAACCCATAATCAAACCCTTCTAGAATTATTCCCCCTGGCTCAATTAAGAGCACATCAAATCCACTTCTCACTCCCACTTCAAATATACCTCTGTCGGAAGTTATAAAACTTTTCTCATCCACAATTGCCATATTGCACTTAGTGTATCCCTGGTTGACATGTAAAAACTTCACACCTTTTTTCTCTAAAATCTCTCTCAAAACCGGATCAGTATATTTCAAATTGTGAAAAGCTGTATTCCCTAATCTTGCTACATTATATGCTATATCATATGGATAGTTTCTTTTAAGAAAAGTTTTACCTTTTACTACTTTTATGCCAAACTTTGTAAGCTCGTTAATAAACCTTTGAGAAACATTTGGTGCCACTATTACTTCTTTCTCTTCTACAGGGTGCACAAGAATATCAGGATGATAGGAAATAGCTTTATAAAGTTCATCACATTTTTCCGTATATATGACTTCTATGCCTAATCTTTCTAAAGCATTTCCAATTTCTATTTCTCTCCCATCTAGGAGAACGCAATTGACGCTTTTTTCAGGAACAAGAGGATTCAAAAAATTCACCCTTCCTGTAAAAAATTACAAAAATATGGCATACTTTTTGTATGCCATTTAACCCCTTCTCCTATCTTTCAAATAGCAGCTCCCTTTCATCTGTTTTAATTTTTTCTTGAGTTCTGCCGCTACTTCACTTATTTCCAAATCGCTTCTAAAATCTCTAAATTCATTAGTCACAATAGCAATAGAAACTGACACAAAAGGAAACTTAAGCTTCTCTCCTCTTCTACTAGTGGTCTCTATGTAACCTCTTTCTCTGTCTTTTTTATCGTATAAAAATTTTATTTCACTGTCAAAGCGAGAAATTATGTACTTGCACATCTCCTCAGCTTTCTCGGGAGTAGTAATTATCACGAAGTCATCTCCACCTATATGACCTAAAAAGTCCTTGTCATTGCCAACAAGCTCTACAGCATCGGATAAAATCTTTGCTGTAAGTTTAATAACTTCGTCCCCTCTAAGAAAGCCATAGTAGTCGTTGTAAGACTTAAAATTATCCAAATCTATGTACAAAACAGCAAAAAGCTCTTTTGATTTAATCCTTCTCTTTATTTCTTCTTTTATGTCTATGTTTCCCCTTAAGCCCGTTAAAGGATTAGCCATCTTATTGTGCTCAATTCTCTGAAACAAATTGTTGACTTTAATGACCAGCTCCTTTTCATTTACAGGTTTTACCAAATAATCATCAGCTCCCAGTTCAAGCCCTTTTATCTTTTCTTCAAAATCCCCTTTAGCCGTAAGCACCAAAATGGGAAGCATTAGATTTTCCTCTTCTTTTCTTAAAATTTTTAGAAGGTCAAATCCGCTCATCCCAGGTAGCACCACGTCCAAGATGACCATGTCTGGAAGCATCTCTTTGTATAGCCTAAAAGCCTCTTCCCCATCTCTTGCTTCTATAATAGAATACCCTTCTTTTTCCAAAATATCTCTTAATATTCTTCGTGTAAACCTATCATCATCTACAATTAAAATAAGCCTTCCCTTCACAACTCTTCCCCCATAAAATTTAATGAGCAACCCTATAATATTATATAAAAATTTTGGAAGAAAAGCTAGCAATTCATTGCATTAAAATTTCATTAAAACTAAGTGCTCTCTTCAAAGAAGAGAGAATAATACTTTGAAAGCTTTTCTTCCAAAACATCCATTGATATAAACCGTGCTTCTCTTATGGCTTCCCTTCCATCCACATACACTATAATCGTAGGAACAGTAAAAACAGAGAATTTACCAGATGCCGCCGGCATTTTGTCAATAGAAATGTGAAAACTCTCTACCTTGGGGTAACTTTCCAGCATTTTATCAAGCTTAGGAAGCAAGGAAGAACAGATGCCACAGTCTTCCGTGGAAAAATAAAAAAACACCATGCCATTTTCTCGTATGAGGTTTTCCACATTTTCTATGCTGGTCAATTCTTTCATACTTTTCCCTCCCAGAAGATCAAAAAATATAAGCCTTCTTTAGGGCTTTAGAAGGTCTCTCAATAATTATGGATGCGACACCCGGATTCGAACTGGGGAATCAAGGTTTTGCAGACCTCTTAGGGATTTTTTGTGTATTTTTAATTACCATTAAAAAGTTTTAAAAAGCCCTAAAGAGTAAGTTTTTTTGCTAATTTTGCTGGAAATTATTAAGTTTGTTTCACAGCTGTTTTTAAGCGTTTTTATTTATTATGTTAGCAAAATGTTTGCAACTTATTATTTTCCGCTGCTTACTCTATGTTTAACTCTATGCCTATTTATTATATCTAAATTGCAATATTAAATGCAACACTTTTTTAAAGAAAAGTATTATATAGACATCCAAATTTTTACTTTTTAAATTGTAAAACCTTAGGTTCATCCATCTCTCTATCTCCTTAACCTCTGATAGTGGTATATCTTTTATTGCTTTGCCCTTAGGAATAAAACGCCTTATAATCCCGTTTTGCCTCTCGTTGCTCGCTCTTTTCCACAATGAGTAAGGATGGGCAAAATATGCTCCGCTACTTAGACTCTCTAAAATATTTGACATTTCACTAAATTCCGAATCATTGTCGGCTGTTACACTACGAAATACTTCCCTAAATAATTCTCCATAGCTGCTTTTAAGTTCCATAAACACTCTCTTTACTGCTTCACTATTCTTTGAATCTAGAAGAAATATGAGCTCATACCTGGTTTTCCTTTCCGTCAATGTCAAAAGAACCGCATCATTAGAACGTTTGCCTACTACAGTGTCTATTTCCCAGTGCCCAAATTCTTCACGTGTCTTTACTTCCTTTGGCCTTAAATCTATGCTTTTACCCATAATCCGTTTAGGTTCTCTTTTCTTCATCTTATCCCTGGGTTTTAGCCTCGTCTTAAGCAATAAATCAATATTGCGTACTTTAAGCAGTCTCCTGTCTATATAGTTATACAGAGTTTTAGTACAAACCATGGGCTTATCTTTCCAATCGGGATCCCTTTTACAATAACCCACTATGCTGTCTGGAGACCATGGTTTTCTCTCAAGCATCTTTTCCTCCGCAAATCTAATGAAGTCCTTAACGAGTGGTAGTTTGAGTTTAGCACCACAATTTTTTCGCCTTTTTTCATATACTGCCTGCCCTGCTTCGGGGAAATATGCTTCGTAAGTAGATAAATCAGATTTGAGCTGAGTAACAGTACCACGCTTAATTTCCCTACTGATAGTACTTGGAGCTCTACCTAGTTGTCTTGCAATGTAGCGTATGCTTTTGCCTTCTTTGTACAGGACAGCAATTTGTCCTCTTTCATTAAACACTTAGGTGTTTAAAAGAGCGATATTTTGTGGTACAATTATGTTGAGCCATAGTGAGACCTCCCTGTATGTTTAGAGGTTTTTTGAATATCTATATCATACAGGATTTCTCACTATGGTTCTATAATTTTTTGGGTGTTGCGTTTAATTATACAATGAGCCAACTTCTGTCTTATTAGGTTTTTGAAAATTTTTTGTTGACCTAATATTTCCTATATGCTAATATAGGAATATAGGAGGTGAATCCCATGGCAGAAAACATCTATGAACTCCGCGCAGAATTTTTTAAGGCCCTTTCTCATCCGACAAGGCTGAAAATTTTAGACGTAATTTTAAATGAAAAGGAAATTTGCGTATGCGAAATTGTAAATAAAATAGGTGTAGATCAATCAACAATATCAAAACATTTAAATATATTAAAAAAGGCTGGCATTTTAGAAAGCAAGAAAGAAGGTCTTTCAGTATTTTACAAAGTAAGATTCCCTTGTATGAAAGATTATTTTATCTGTATTGACAAAACCATAAAGTGTGATCTTGTAACTAAGGTTTCCTTTATTGATTCTAGTAAGGACAAAGTTGAATAATTTTGTTAATATCAAAATTTATCAAAAAGGAGGCTACAAATGAAGGAAGAAATTAAAAAATTTCTAGTCATTGCAGGTGTTTTCTTTTTTGTTTACTATATGCCTTTAGAGAGCATGCACTTTAAAAGGGCTGTCATAGAATCCCTTTACATGCTTCAAAATTATGCAAGGCATCATGTATTAACCTGCTTAATACCTGCTCTTTTCATAGCAGGTGCTATTTCAAACTTTATTTCCCAGCAGGCGGTTATGAAATACTTCGGCGATGGGGCAAAAAAATGGCTTTCCTACGCGGTCGCCTCAGTATCCGGAATAATTCTTGCTGTTTGCTCGTGCACAATTTTGCCGATTTTTACGGGGATTTATAAAAGAGGAGCTGGTCTTGGTCCCGCAATAGCGTTTTTGTATTCGGGTCCTGCGATAAACGTCCTTGCAATAATAATGACAGCAAGAATTTTGGGATACAAATTGGGAATAGCAAGGACAGTTGGGGCAGTATTATTTTCAATTGTTATTGGCTTAATCATGGAAATAATATTTAAAAAAGAAGATGTGGCAAGGCTGTCTAAAATCTATCAAGTTTCAACAAAAAATGAAGGAAGAAGCCTATTGCAGGATTTTTTGTTTTTTGCAAACCTTGTATTTATATTAATTTTTGCAGCATGGGGTAAACCCGCGCAGCCTGTAGGATTTTTCAGTACTGTATATAACGTAAAATGGTACTTGACAGTATTTTTCCTCGTGTTCCTAACGATAATCCTTGTTAAATGGTTCAAAAAAGAAGAAATTACCTCATGGATCGAAGCTACTTGGAGTCTTGCCAAACAAATACTTCCCCTTCTTTTTGCAGGTGTTGCGATAGCAGGATTTTTAATGGGAAGGCCGGGGTATGATGCGGGAATACTCCCCTCAAGGTATGTTGAAGCTCTTGTCGGTGGAAATTCATTACTTTCAAACTTCATTGCTTCAATAATAGGTGCTTTTATGTATTTTTCTACTCTTACAGAAGTTCCTATAATTCAGGGCCTTTTGGGTTACGGTATGGGACAAGGTCCTGCCCTCGCACTTTTGCTCTCAGGACCTGCTTTGAGTCTTCCTAGCATGCTTGTAATTAATAGCGTCCTCGGGCCAAAAAAGACTATTACCTATGTAAGTTTAGTAATTATAATGTCGACTTTTATTGGATTTGTTTTTGGAAATTTTTTTAAAGCTATTTAAAAAAATTTATGATAAATTAAAATGTTTATATGAAAATAAAATAAATAAATGAAATTAAAGGAGGAAAATATAATGAATATTAAAATTCTTGGAATGGGATGCGCAAAGTGCAAAGCTTTGGAGGAAAATACAAAAGCTGCATTACAAGAACTAGGAATTGAAGTAGAAGTCGAAAAAGTTCAGGATTTAAATAAAATTATAGAATACGTAATGATTACACCTGCTCTTGTGATTAATGAAGAAGTCAAAGTTGCAGGCAGAGTTGCAACAAAAGATGAAATTAAAAAATACATTGAAGAATATACAAAATAAGAGGTGCGATTTTTGCACCTCTTTTTTATATGCAATTTAAAGTCTCTTGTTTTTATAGCTACTGTGCAGGCTATGGTCCTTACTGATCCTGCTACCTTTCATGAGCACAACTCCAAGAGTCTTTTCTTATTCGAATGGCCCGTCGTAACGGCCGAACTTACCACCCCTAACCATGTTGAGGGGCACAGAAAACATTATACCCATTTCGCTGTCTTCGTCAAAACTACCTATCTCTCTTTCTACGGCATCGGCTATGCTCTGGAGCTTTTGCTTGTCTTCTATAACCGAAAGGATGGTCTTATTCACGAAAAGTCCCTCTTCTTTCAATTTTTTAATGCTGGCAATCATTGGCCTGTGTTCTTCAAAACTTTTCATAATAACGCCCTGACCTATGGAATCCAGCACCGTGGCCCCCTTGGCCCCGTTCCTTTTCATTACCATCAGGAGCTTTTTTAAAAGTTCCGGCCGGTTAAGGATGATAACCATCAGGTACATTGCCTTCACTCCCCGTTCTTGGTATTTTCTGCCCTATGGAAAAACAGCTTTAAAAGCGGCGGGGCAATAAGAGAAGTTACAAGAACCATCAGCACCGAAACACCGAAAATCCTCTGGGAAACGATGCCCTTTTTTAAGCCCAGGTTGGCGATGATCAGGGCCACTTCTCCCCTGGGCACCATGCCCGCGCCTACTGTAAAGCCCTCACTCCAGTTGAATCCCACGAGCCTTGCCGTCAGCCCGCAGCCGATGACCTTACCGAGCACAGCAATGGCTATTATGATAAGACTGAAGCCGATATCGCCTAGCACAGCCCTTACATCAGTCTTCAGTCCGATGCTGATGAAAAATATGGGCGTGAAGAAAAGGTAGGCTATTTCTTCTATGCCGCGGACAATTTTTTCTTTTGTACTGTAGTTTGAAAGAATCAAGCCCGCTATGTAAGCACCGGTGATGGCGGCAATGTCCGCCTTTTCGGCGAAGTAAGCCATGCTAAAGCATAGTACCAAAGCAAAGGTTATGATCCTAGTTCCCGGTCTCATTACCTCCACTATGCGCTCACTGTATCTCCGAAGCACTACTGCAATAACTGCCACCGCGACCGCAAATACTCCTATTTTCTCCATCAGCGGCAGGATCCTGGTTCCACCGGAGATATAGCCGGTCACAAAGGTGAGGACGATTATACCTATCACGTCGTCGATTACCGCAGCAGCCATAATGGCAATACCCTCTTTTGAATTCAGCTTTCCCATTTCCCTCAGTGCCTGCACTGTTATACTGACAGAGGTGGCTGTCAACATGGTCCCCAGGAACAGGGCCTCGGGCAGGGTAACACCCGCAGCCAGTCCGCCCCAAGCACCTGCAGCGAAGGGCACTATAACCCCTCCGGCGGCGATGGCCGTAGACGAAAATCCTGACGCTATAAGTTCCGACGTGTCGGTCTCGAGGCCTGCCAGGAACATTAGCAGGACCACACCTATTTCGGCCATGAACTCCAGCACATAATCGGAGTGGACCAAGCCGAAGACCGAAGGTCCTATGAGAAGGCCGGCGATGATCTGGCCCAGTACGTTCATCTGGTTTAACCTGGCCGCCATATAACCGCTGATCCTAGATATTCCCAGTATTATGGCAAGTTCCAGTAAGGTCATGAGTGAATCCTCCTTAAAAATCGGTTTACCGGAATCGAATCCTTTTCCAACAGCAGCGCTCTTTCATAGTCTTCGCTGATATTAACGTAAAAAATTCGAGGCGGGTTCTGGCCTGAACAAAAAGGTCCCGGATCCGAACGGGACCACTTTTTTCAATAAGAACCTCGATGTCATCAATGCAGTTTTTGTTGTAAATGCGTGAAAAAGCTCCCACAGCTCCCGGTACCGGCGCACACCACATCAAAACCCTCGAAGCCGTCTAGTTACTGTAAAATAATTTTTAGCTACAACTCTTGAAATAAAAAAAGAAGCCACACAAAAAATAGAAAAATTTCTAGACAACAAAATAAAAATTCCTGCATTAACTAGTCGTGGAAAGCCTTCCTATTATTGGTGGGGTTAACAGGAGTCTAACCTATGACCTCTACGATGTCAACGTAGCGCTCTGACCAGCTGAGCTATAGCCTCACTCCTTGTTTTTTTATTATACAATCTTAATAAATTGTTGTCAATATTCCTTAACTTTGTGATAGTATCAAGATACTGTAGGATTTTTTAAGACAACCCCTGTAACTTACTTAATTCAGGGCTTCGTCTTATCAGTTCTTTATATGACTTGCGCGTATTTTATCGCTCTTAAAATCCTGTATATTGGCGTTACTTTCCCTATATTCAAAACTGTAATATTGTTTATCTTTTCATTTGTAGACGTTTTAATTCTCTTTACCGCTTCTCTTATTTGCTTCTTCGTTAAATTATAACTCCCAGCATTGATATTCTTTTT
>NZ_SLWU01000009.1 GCF_004345675.1 Caldanaerobacter subterraneus
TTGGAGTTTTAAAGAAAATTTTATCCAGATATATACAGCCCCTGCTTTCGGTACTAAGAAAACAGGGGCTAAAATTTTGCTTTGTCAACAAACTGATAGGGTATGCCATTTATTATAGCATACCCTATTATTCTATTTATTACTCACTTTTTGCCAAAGGAGCAGGTAATACAAAAGTCCTCTTAGCTAATTCTGAATCTAACATGAATATAGGCTGCATGCTGTCACCTATCAATTCTAGCTTGTTTATTATTTTCTGAAAACTCTCCTCTTCTTCTACTTGCTCATTCACAAACCACTGCAAAAAAGCATTAGTTGCGTGGTCTCTTTCTTCAATCGCTAAATCAACGAGCTTATGGATTCTCTGTGTCACAGTTTTTTCATGCTCCAAAGCTTTCTTAAAAACATCTAAAATGCTTCCAAAATTCTCCTCTGGCTTTTCAATTGGATATAACGTGACTTTCCCTCCCATGCGGTATATGTATTCGTAAAAAATTCTCGCATGGGAAAGTTCTTCTTCCATTTGCACTTTAAAGAAATTTGCAAAACCTTCTAAGTTTCTTTCTTGAAAATAATTCTCCATAGCTACATAAAGGTAGGCAGAGTAAATTTCGTAATTCAACTGTTTATTAAGTTCTTCCAACATTCTTTCACTCAACATAGTTTTAACTCCTTTCTTTTATTCTAGTCACTACTTTCCTCAATCTCATATTTCTCCTTTTATTTTACCATAAAAAATCAAAATTTACTACCCTTATCCTTCAGGTTTACCCCATGTCTCCAAGCTGGTACATAACTATAGCAGAAACTGCAATGGCTGCCGTTTCTGCCCTCAAAATCCTGGGCCCTAGAGTAACGGGTACAATTCCATTATTTATAGCCTTCTCAATTTCCTTCTGTGAAAAACCTCCTTCAGGACCTATGAATATCCCTATTTTCTTTGCATCTTCGACATCTTTTAGCACTTCTTTTAATCTTTTCTTCTCTTCTTTTTCGTAAGGGATTATCGCAAGGTCGCACTCCATTGCTTTCTCTATCGTTTCTTCAAAAGATACAGGAACAAAAATTTCAGGAATAATATTTCTTCCTGATTGCTTGCAAGCCTCTTCGCTAATTTTTTTCCACCTTTCAACTTTTTTATCTATGTTAGCTCTCTTTATATCGACAACAGAAAATTCACTTACAAAAGGTATAATCCTTCTTACCCCTATTTCCGTACATTTTTGAACTATAAGGTCCATCTTGTCAGCTTTGAGTATCCCTTGAAATAAAAAAACTTCTAGAGGACTTTCTGCATTGCCCTCCATTTTTTCTTCTAAAAATAAAATAACCCTATCTTTTTCTATTTTTTCAATCCTTCCCAGATGCTCCTCTGCCATATCAGATACCACAATTTTATCTCCCACCTTATACCTTAATACATGAATGAGATGGTGAAAATCCTTCCCATCTACATAGGCAAATTTTCCCTTTATTTTGCCCTTTTCAACAAAGATCTTCCTCATTTCTATCCCTTTTCCTTCATCAATATGCTCAACCACTCTTTTTCTTCTTTCATATCAATTATTTCAAAAAATTCCTCTGCTCTTTCTTTTACTTCTTCAAACCTGTCTTTAATAATGCCGCTTGCTAAAAATAACCCTTCCTCTTTAAGATGAGGCAAAACATCAGGAATAAGCCTAATTATTGCATCTGCAATAATGTTAGCTACTATCACATCTGCCTTTCCTCTAAAATTTTTAAGGAGGTCGCTTTGAAAAATCTCCACATTTTCAAGACCATTTAATTTTACATTTTCTCTAGCTATTTTAACCGCCATTTCATCTACATCCGCACCGTACACCCGAGATGCCCCTAATTTAGATGCGGCAATGGAAAGTATACCTGACCCACAACCTACATCAAATACAACTGCCCCAGACTTTATAATATCCTCTAAAAATTCGAGGCACATCTTTGTAGTCTCATGAGTACCCGTGCCAAAAGCCATTCCAGGGTCAAGGTCTATAACTATTTCTCCCTCTTTAGGGCTGTATTCTTCCCATAAAGGCCTTATGACAATCCTTTTGCCAACTTTTAAAGGCTTGTAATACTGCTTCCAGCTGTCTGCCCAGTCTTCTTCGTCTACCTCAGAGACCTCTACTTTGACATTTCCTACATTTATTCCAAAAGACTTGAGTTCCAAAATTCTCTCTTTTAAAAAAGTCACTTTGTCTGTTATATCGGCAGTAATTGGAAAGTAAGCCGAAATCTTTACCTCTTCTCCTTCTTCTAGAAGGGAAGGGTCAAAATAATCCCATTCACTAGTCTGTGCCAGTTCTTTTACATCGTTAGGATTTTTTATAACCACTCCGCCTGCTCCTAAATCGTACAAAATGCCTGTGACAGCCTCTTCTGCTTCCTGTGAAGTTGTAACCTGTATTTCTAACCATTTCATTTCCTTCAACACCTTTTTCTAAATTTTAACTTCCTCCAAAAGCGTCCCTCATTCTCTGAAAAAAGGACTTGTGCTCTGCTGTATTCTCGCCTTCTAATCTTTTGAACTCTCTTAAAAGTTCTTTCTGCTTTTCTGACAATCTCTTTGGAACTTCTACATACACCTCGACAATCTGGTCTCCACGCCCTCTCCCACCTATATGGGGAATCCCTTTGCCTCTTAGCTTAAATTTGGTACCTGTCTGGGTCCCCTCTGGAATTGTAAAACTCACCATTCCATCCAAGGTCGGTATCTTAATCTCTCCTCCTAAGGCTGCATCTGCAAAGCTTATAGGTATCTTTACATATACATCATAGCCTTCCCTCTTGAAAATTTCATGGGGTTTCACGTGGATGACAATATAAAGGTCTCCATTAGGACCTCCTCTTAAGCCTGGCTCTCCTTCGCCTCTTAAGGTAAGCATCTGCCCTTCATCTATACCAGCAGGAATGGTGACTTTAATCTTTCTCCTTTTTCTAATTCTACCAGTTCCCCCACACTTTTGACAAGGGTCTGTGATAATTTTTCCTTCCCCATGGCATCTCGGACAAGTCCTTATATTTACAATCCTGCCAAAAGGCGTGTTCTGGGTCTGCCGTATCTCTCCTGTGCCATGACATACAGGACAAGTCTCAGGACGGCTACCCGGCTTTACACCTGTACCGTGGCACACATCGCAAACTTCAAAGCGTTCTACTTCTATCTCTTTTTCCGTTCCAAAAGCTGCTTCCTCAAAGGTTAATGTCAAATCATACCTTATGTCAGCGCCCTTCTTAGGCCCTTTCTCTGCCTTTCTCCTCCCTGTGCCAAAGAAGTCGCTGAAAATATCCCCGAATATGTCTCCAAAACCGCCAAAATCAAAGTCAAACCCGCCTTGAGTAAAATCTCCAAATCCGCCCTGCTGGAAGCCTCCCTGCTCAAAAGCAGCATGGCCAAACTGGTCGTACTGGGCCCTTTTCTGAGGGTCAGAAAGTATTTCATAAGCTTCATTTATTTCCTTAAACTTCTGCTCGGCCTCTTTATCCCCAGGGTTTAGGTCTGGATGATATTTCTTTGCAAGTCGCCTGTATGCCTTTTTTATTTCTTCCTGACTTGCATTCCTATCTACACCCAGTATCTCATACAAATCCTTTTTAGGCACTCTCTCACCTGCCTTTCATTACGTAAATTAGAACCAGGCGAAAAACCTGGTTCTAATTTATTTATTATCGTCCTCCACTTTGTAATCCGCTTCATAGACATTTCCTTGCGATGTGCCCTGGCTGCCACCAGGATTTGCACTGCCTGCCGCCTGCTGGTAAAGTCTTGTTGAGACTTTGTAGAAAGCCTCAGAAAGCTTTTCAGAAGCTGCCTTTATAGCCTCCACATCAGTGCCTTCAAGGGCTTTTCTTACATTTTCTATCTCCTTATTAATTTCATCCTTCTCTGCCTGAGTCATCTTATCTCCTAAATCTTTCATAGTTTTCTCTGCCTGATATATCAGAGAGTCAGCTCTGTTTCTTATTTCAATTTCTTCTCTTTTCTTTCTGTCCTGCTCTTCGTACTGCTTAGCTTCGTTTATCATCCTCTGTATCTCTTCTTCGGACAGGTTGGTGCTACCTGTTATGGTTATCTGCTGGGATTTTCCTGTGGCAAGGTCCTTTGCAGAAACATGTACAATTCCATTCGCATCTATGTCAAAAGTAACCTCAATCTGAGGCACTCCTCTCGGCGCCGGTGGAATACCAGAGAGTATGAAGCGACCTAAGCTTTTATTGTCTTTAGCCAAGGGCCTTTCTCCCTGTAGTACGTGAATTTCCACAGAAGTCTGGTTATCTGCGGCTGTAGTGAAAATCTGGCTCTTTCTTACAGGAATAGTAGTGTTTCTTTCTATAATTTTTGTGAAAACTCCTCCCAGAGTCTCTATTCCAAGGGAAAGCGGAGTAACATCGAGAAGCAGTATGTCCTTGATCTCACCTGCGAGCACAGCAGCCTGTATAGCAGCTCCTATTGCAACAGCTTCATCTGGGTTGATTCCTTTATGAGGTTCTTTGCCCATTATCTTCTTGACCGTTTCCTGAACAAGAGGTATTCTTGTAGAACCTCCCACCAAAAGGACCTTGTCTATATCTTCAGGCTTTAATCCTGCGTCGCTCAAAGCCTGCTTAACAGGTCCCACTGTAGACTCGACTAAATCTGAAATCAATTCTTCAAATTTTGCTCTCGTCAAGTTTACGTCTATATGCTTAGGTCCTGAAGCATCTGCTGTTATGAAAGGAAGGTTTATATTTGTCACCATAGCAGAAGAAAGTTCAATCTTAGCCCTTTCCGCAGCCTCTTTTAGCCTCTGCAAAGCCATCCTGTCTTTTCTCAAGTCAATTCCGTGCTCTTTCTGGAAATTATCTGCCAACCAGTCTATTATTCTCTGGTCAAAGTCATCTCCACCTAAGTGGTTGTTACCGCTTGTAGCCAAAACTTCAAAGACTCCGTCACCAATCTCAAGTATGGAAACGTCAAAAGTACCGCCGCCCAAGTCGTATACCATTATTTTCTGGTTTCCCTCTTTGTCAAGACCATAAGCCAAAGCTGCTGCCGTGGGCTCATTTATTATTCTCAAAACCTCAAGTCCGGCTATCCTTCCAGCATCTTTTGTAGCCTGTCTCTGACTGTCATTAAAGTATGCGGGTACTGTTATGACCGCTTGAGTGACTTTTTCGCCGAGGTAAGCCTCAGCATCTGCCTTTAATTTCTGCAAAATCATTGCAGAAATCTCCTGAGGAGTGTATTCTTTGTCGTCTATTTTAACTTTATAGTCTGTACCCATATGCCTCTTTATGGACATTATGGTCCTCTCAGGGTTTATTATAGCCTGCCTTCTAGCTGGATGCCCTACAAGCCTTTCTCCTTCTTTAGTAAAAGCTACTACAGAAGGAGTAGTGCGAGTTCCTTCAGAATTAGGTATTACTACAGGCTGACCGCCTTCCATCACAGCTACACATGAAAAAGTGGTTCCAAGGTCAATTCCAATCACTTTCCCCATCTCAATCAACCTCCTTTTTTATTTTGCTACCTTAACTAAGCTAGGTCTAATTACTTTATCTTTCAAATAATAACCTTTCTGGAACACCTCTATAATTTCATTCGGCTGTTTGCCTTCCACTTCCTCCTGCGCTAGGGCATGATGCTTGTAAGGGTCAAACATCTGCCCTTCAGCTTCAATTTCTCTCACTTCAAATTTATCCAAAACCTTTTTAAATTGCCTGTAGATTAATTCTAACCCTTCTCTTAAGGAATTATAATCTCCCTCAGTTGCCAAAGCTCTTTCAAAATTATCAATAACAGGCAAAAGTTCTATTATCACCTGCTCCTGTCCATAACTTATCATTTCAGCTTTTTCCTTTTCTGTTCTTTTCCTATAATTATCAAATTCGGCTTTTATCCTCTGAGCTATGTCCAAATACTCTTTCGCTTCTTTTTCTTTTTCTTCTAATTTTTTCCTCAATTCCTCAACTATCTCCTCCAGAGAAGGTTCCTTTTTTTGTTCTACTTCTGTTTCTATCTTTTCTTCCACCACTTCTTCCGATTCCTCCAATTCAGAAGGAGGGCCCTCTCCTTTTATCTCCTCGCTCATCTCTTCATTTCTTTCAATTTTGTCTTTTTCCAATTCTTCCACTTATATCACCCCGTCATATTTCATCATTGTATATAGAAGACAAGAGATTTGAAAGTTCTCTCGTCATAAGCGTAAGCTCGCTTATAAGCCTTCTGTAGTCCATTCGGGTAGGTCCTATTATTCCTATAGTTCCAACTACCCTATCATTTATTTTATAGGTGGTCTTTATAACACTGAGTTCTCTCATCTCTTCAAATCTGTTTTCTCTCCCAATTTTAACATCTACAAAGTCATCTACTGGTTCTAAAACTTCATTTAGTAAGGACTTATTGTCCAGAAGGCTTAAAAAATTCTTTGCTTTGTTCAAGTCCTTATATTCTGGAAAATCAAGAATGTGTAAAGTGCCATCAGTGTAAACATCTGTCTCCTGCAGCTGCTTTAAACTCAAAAGTATGGTCTTTATAAGCTCATCCGCCATAAAAGCCATATCTCCTAGAGTGTCTTTTAGCTCCTTTTCAAGGAAGTTAAAAATGGCCTTTTCGCTTTTTCCTGCAATTTTGTCATTCAAGAGGTTGTTTAAAAACTCGAACACATTTCTATCTACACTCTGGCACAAATTCAGCAAATAATTTTTCACAATTCCTGTATCAGTAATCACTACCATTATCATCTTATTTGAAGCCACGGGGATAAGCTGCAACCTTTTGATCTTGTCAGGGTTTAGCTTTGGCATTTTTGCAACAGTGGCGTGGTGAGTTATATCCGCCAGAATTTTCGCATACTTCTTTACAATCTCATCGAACTCAGCTATGACCTCTTCTCTCACCCTCGGAGGAGGGCTTAAATCCTCCTTCATGAAATTCTGCAAAATAGTATCAACGTAAAATCTATAACCTTTGTCAGAAGGTATTCTACCAGCAGAAGTGTGAGGCTGCTCCAAATATCCCATTTCCTCCAAATCAGCCATTTCATTTCTTATTGTCGCAGAGCTTATGCCCATATTGTACTTTTTTGCGATAGTCCTTGACCCTATTGGTTCTGCCGTCATGATGTAATCAGTAACAACAGCAAAGAGAATCCTTTTCTTCCTATCATCTAACGGCATTTTCACCACCCCATGTATTATTAGCACTCTCATTCATTGAGTGCTAATCCATGTTTTTAAAATACCACTCTTATAATTTTTTGTCAATACTCATTTTAGGGTGCCTTAGGGCAAGAAATCTTCAAAAATCACATTTGAAACATCTATCCCTTTCTCTGTCAGCCTCACACAATCTTTATCTCTCTCGATAAGTCCCATCTTTTCATACTTAATGAAAATCTCCTCGTACCTTTCAAACATACTGATTCCAAACCTTTTTCTGAACTCCTCTTCGCACACCCCTTTTCTCATTCTTAAGCCCATAAACATAAACTCTGAAATTTCATCCTCCGGACTCAACTCAATAACCTTTTCTCTAGCATCTCCTTTCCCTAAAATTGCCCCAATGTACTCTTCTACTCTCTCAAAATTGTTCCACCTTCTCCCCTTGAAATAAGAATGAGCACCCGCACCAAATCCTAAGTATTCCTTAAGCTCCCAGTACAGAATATTGTGCTTACACTGGTAACCTGGAAGAGCAAAATTTGAAATCTCATAATGGCAGTATCCCTTGCTTTTTAAAAACTCTATCCCCCAGTGGTACATCTTAAGCTCCTCTTCTTCGTCTATCACAGGAAGCTTCCCTTCTCTGTAAAGTCTCCCAAAAGGAGTGTTTTCTTCTAAAATAAGACTGTAAGTAGAGATATGCTCTGGCTTTAGCTCAACGACTTTTATCAAGGTTTCCTGCCATTCCTCAAAAGTCTGCGTAGGGAGAGCGTAAATTAAATCCACATTCACATTATCAAAGTACTTCCTTATAAGGGCGTAATTCTCAAGGAAATCTTCCACTGTGTGAATTCGCCCTATATATTCAAGAAGGCGATTTTGAAAGGCTTGAAGCCCTATGCTTATCCGGTTTATTCCGTTTACTTTGTATATTTTTAATTTGTCTTCTGTCAAAAGCCCCGGATTTACCTCAATCGTAATTTCAGCATCTCCTAATACATTATAGTGCCTGTGAATTTCACTTAGCACCATTTCGATATAAGAAGGAGGAAGAAAATTAGGAGTCCCTCCTCCTATATACACAGAAACTATTTTTAAATCTTCTTCAGAATAATACTTAATCTCTTCTATTAAAGCTTTTACATACTCCTCCATTAAATGCTCATAACCTACGTAAGAATTAAAATCACAGTAATAGCATTTTTTCTTGCAAAAAGGAATGTGAATGTATATACCTATTTCCCTCATTTTTGGTCATCCAGCTTCAAAATTGACATAAAAGCTTCCTGCGGTATTTCCACAGTCCCTATTTGTCTCATCCTCTTTTTACCTTCCTTCTGCTTCTCCAAAAGCTTTTTCTTTCGCGTGACGTCACCGCCATAGCACTTCGCCAGCACATTCTTCCTCAAAGCCTTTACCGTCTCTCTTGCTATGATTCTAGACCCAATTGCAGCCTGTATTGGAATTTCGAATAAATGTCTCGGAATGTTCTCCTTTAACTTTTCAACTATTTTCCTTCCTTTTTCGTACGCCTTGTCCTTGTGAACTATCATGGAAAGAGCATCTACAACCTCGCCATTTATCAAGATGTCCAGCTTCACAAGGTCCGACTTTTTATACCCTTTAAATTCGTAATCCAAAGAAGCGTATCCTCTAGTCCTTGACTTTAAAGCGTCAAAAAAATCATAGATTATCTCATTAAGAGGCATTTCATACTTTAAAAGCACTCTCGTTTTTTCAATGTACTCCATCCCGAGATAGACTCCCCTTCTTTCCTGACAAAGTTCCATGACTGAACCTACGTAGTCTGTTGGCACCATTATTGTAGCCTCTACAATAGGCTCTTCAATGTGGTCAATCTGGGTTGGAGGAGGCATTTTTGTAGGATTGTCAATATCCAGCACTTCTCCATTAGTCTTGTAGACCTTGTAAATTACGCTGGGAGCAGTCGTCACAAGGTTTAAATTGTACTCCCTCTCTAACCTCTCCTGAACGATTTCCATGTGAAGAAGTCCTAAAAAACCGCATCTGAATCCAAAACCCAAAGCAGCAGAAGTATCTGGCTCAAACACCAGTGAAGCATCATTTAATTGAAGTTTCTCTAAAGCCTCTTTTAGATTTTCATAGTCCTCCCCGTCAGCTGGATAAATTCCGCAAAACACCATTGGGACGACCTCTTTGTAACCCGGAAGAGGCGAATCCGCCGGATTATCAGCGTCAGTTATTGTGTCTCCAACGCGGGTATCCTTCACATTTTTTATATTGGCCGCAATGTATCCTACTTCTCCTGCTTTTAATTCCTCCACAGGATAAAGGTCGGGTCTGAAACTCCCAACTTCTGTCACTTCAAACACTTTTCCTGTAGAAAACATCTTTATCCTCATGCCCCGTTTAACTTTACCGTCAACTATTCTGACAAAGCTTATGGCTCCCTTGTAGTTGTCGTAGAAAGAATCAAAAATTAAAGCTTTTAAAGGCTTGTCCTCATCTCCCTGGGGAGGCGGTATTCTTTTCACAATCGCTTCTAAAACTTCCTCTATCCCAATTCCCTCTTTAGCAGAAGTTAAAAGCGCTTCACTCGCATCTATTCCTATGATATCTTCAATCTCTCTTTTCACCCTTTCGGGGTCGGCAGATGGAAGGTCAATTTTATTTATAACAGGTATTATCTCAAGGTCGTGCTCAAGAGCCAGGTAAACGTTAGCCAAAGTCTGGGCTTCAATGCCCTGGCTTGCATCCACTACAAGCAACGCTCCTTCGCAAGCGGCAATGCTTCGAGAAACCTCATAGGTAAAATCTACGTGTCCCGGCGTATCTATCAAATTTAGCTCGTATTCGTTGCCGTCTTTGGCCTTGTAAATCATCCTCACAGGCTTTAATTTTATTGTAATGCCCCTTTCTCTTTCAAGCTCTAAGTTGTCCAAAATTTGCTTGTCCATTTCCCTTTCAGACAAAAACCCTGTCTTTTCAATAAGCCTGTCCGCTAAAGTTGACTTCCCATGGTCAATATGGGCAATGATGCAGAAATTGCGAATGTACTTCATCCTTTCAGACATTTTATTCCCCCTCTAAAATAGCGCTATTTCCTGATTATAAACTCCTTTCCCAAGACTCTAAGGAATATTTTTTCATCAAAAAGCTCTATTTTAAAAATTCCTATCTTCCCTTCTCCACTTAAGACCCTGTTAAAATTGTAGTCGGCAGTCAAAAGCCCTATTATCACAATAACAATGTACAACAAAAGCGCAAATATTACAAGTCTTTTTCTTCTAATTTGCCTTTTCCTTTCTTTTGTCCTGGTAAGCCTCATACTCCCTCAACCCTTTATTCTCTCATACAATTCTTCAACCCTTTTGACCATCTCTTCACAGCTAAATTTTTTCGCCACCTCTTTGCCTTTAAGAGAAAGCGTCTCTTTAAGATGAGCATCTTTAAGAAGGCTCTTTATAGCTTTAGAAAGCGATTCTATATTTCCTTTTTCTACTAAAATGCCATTTACGCCTTCTTGTATTATCTCAGGTATTCCGCCAACAGCTGTAGCCACAACCGGCACTCCTTCATTCATCGCTTCTATTACAGATATTCCAAATCCTTCCTCATGAGAAGGAAGTACAAAAACATCTAAATTTCTCAAAAATGAAGGTATGTCATCTCTAAAGCCGAGCAAAAAAAACCTGCTTTCAAGCCCTTTTTCCTTAATCTTTTCCTCCAAACTTTTTCTATAGGGGCCATCCCCCGCCACAAAAAAGAAAACATCTGCCTCCTTTATTAGATGAGCAGCTTCTATCAAATCCTGTACTCCTTTTGAGGGGATGAGTCTGGCAATACTTCCCACAATAAAGGAGTCTTCAGGTAGACCAAACTCCTTTCTTAAATCCAATTCTCCCATCTTATAAAGAGTCTCGTCAATACAGTTATAAATCACTTCTATTCTGTCTTCCTCTATCCTTTCGCTTGCCATCATCTCTTTTTTCAGGGCTTCAGATACAGCGATAAACTGATCAGTCCTTTTATTTAAAAACTTTATCAAAAAAAGAAGCGCTCTTCTTTTCATTTCGCTCATATTGTTGTAGCCAGGAAAATTGTGAAACGTCACAATGGTTTTTACAGGCAAATTAAAGCAGGCAATCCTGCCGACAAAAGATGCCTTAAAACCGTGCATGTGCACAATGTCAGCTTTAAACTCTTTTACTATATTCCTTATTTTCTTAATAATACTTAGGTCCTCTTTTACATTGAAGCCATCTCCAATTTCAAGTTCAAAAACCTCTATCCCCTGATTTTTGAGATAGTCAATAGTATCTTTTTCAAACGAGCATACAACACCTAAACAATACTTCTCTTTATCTAAAAAGCGAAGAAGGGAGAGCAAATGCCTCTTCATCCCTCCTTCAGACTTTCTCACAATGTATAACACTCTCCTTTTATCCATAAAAACCACCTATCCTCGTTTTAATTTATCAATCACAAGGTGAAGAAAAAGAGGTCCAAAAAACACCGACATAGTAGAAGCAGCTATCACCCCAGAATCATTAAAAGCCAAAGCCATGAGCACTCCTACTAGGGTCGATATGCCTCCTTTAAAAACATAAGGATGTTCTTTTAATACCTCTATAAAAACTTCCCTTACAGCAAAGAACAAGAAAATCAAAATAGCAGAAAGTGCAAGTAAAACCCTAGACCATATAGAGTATTTTATGAGCTTGTAGTTCATCAAAAGTTTTCTCTCAAAAATTTGAAACAAAGCTTTAAAGCCGTGGCTTTTTACCAGAGCAAAAGTTTGTCCCATGTGAGTCTGCTGTGACAAAGGCTTCAAATAGTCAACATAAAAAAGCACCGCCAAAAGCATTAAAATTGATACAGCAATAAAAGAGATTTTTTTTGCGTCAATTCTCTTGTCACTTAGTAAAAGAATTGAAATTCCAAAGGCAACAAAACCAGTTATAGCACCCCCTACTTTGGCTCCCAGGGCTGGGGAGGCTATAAAAAATAGGACTAATCCGTAGATAAAAAATGCCAAAAACAAAGCTGTTTTTTTAGAAAATTTCTCAAAAAGAAACGCTGTAAAGCAGAAAGTTGCGCCGATTAAAACTCCCATGTATTCATTTCCAATGCCGTAAAAGCGCGCTCCAGCTATCACATCATAACTTAAAAGAGAATTCTTAAGCAAATGCTGCCCTGTAGCGAGGTCTACCATCAAAACAGAGGCTGTTGCTAAAGATATCCAGAAGTAAAAAGAATAACCATACTGCACAATCTTGCCCAATGTAAACACCAAAACAACACTTATGACTAAGAGAAAAAACACTGCCTTCATAAAAGTATAACAATTAAAAAGGGGCAGCAGCAGAAAAGAAAGAGGCATCGCCGACATAAAAAAGAGCAAATACTTGCTGTAATGAGAATATTTCTTTAATAAAAATGCTGCAAAACCTATGAGGATAAAAGTTCCTATTTGAAAAATTCCATAAGCTTTCAAAAAAAGTGGCCTTGAAGAATAATTAAAAACCAATTTTTCGCTTTCCCTCAATAATTCTTGAGGTGAACCTTTTACTCCAGAATTATATACAGGATGCCCCGTAACATAAGCTGGAATTGGTATACCCAAATATTTCAAAATTGTGGGCATAAAGTCTGTATTAGTCACAATGCCTGTCCTTTTTGTAGTGTCTGAAATGGCGTACCCTTCTGTAAAACCCGGTCCAAATAAAATAAAAGGAGTCAAATAACTTTTTAAAGACATATCCTTAGAAGGAGGGAGGGGAGTCAAAACTATGTACAAAGTATTAGAATCCCCTTCCTTTATAACCCTTTCAATAAAGCTGTCTGCCTCTCTCAATGCCTTTTTTCTATATTTTTCATTTATTCTATCCATTGCAAACCTTTGATAGTCATTAGCCCTTAAAGTATCCCCCAGTTGAAAGGCTATCAAGTCCATCTTGTCTTTTAACTCCAGGTATTTTTGATAAAGAAATTCGTAATCTGTGGATACGCCAAAAGGGCTCATCACATCCCTCTTCAAAACAGAATCGCTCACATCGCCAAATTCTACAATCCCTTTCTCATTCATAAATATCAAAGGAGCATACCTTTTAGGTTCAATGGTATTTCCCTCATTTCCCAAAACAGCAATCTTCTTGCCAGTATTTTCTAAGAGGTTCCCCATAGCACCCGGAATGACAATGTGATTTCTTAAAAGGTTATTTCTTTCAATTTGAGCTATATCTAAATTGACAATATTGTAAAACTGCGGCTTCAAACCGGTATTCCTTTTAAACACAGAAGCTGCTGATTCCCCATAAACCAGCTCTGAGGCGTTAAAATTTAAAAAAGCCTTTTCAGAACCTACTGCCCTTGTACCACACCCTAGGGTCATGTACACATTTTCTGGGGTCTTTGCCCCATCAGAGTTTACAGTCATCAATCCGTATGTGCCATTTTCCATCAAATACCTTATAGTGGGAAGGTCATTGGACAGGTAGTCATTTAAGTTTACTCTGTCCACTATAAAAATTATCACTTTTTTAGAATCAAAACCATAAGCCGAACTTGGCATGAAAAATTGAAAAGATAGTGATAATACAAACGCTGCGATTAGTGCTTTTCTGATTACTCTCATTTCCAACCTCCTACTTGAAGTCCTCCTGTTGTTTTATTACCTCACTTATAGCTTTCGCCAAATATTTTGTGGTAGCAATGGCTTCTTCCAGAGTATTGTAATTGCTACCCAGCTCTATGAGAATTGCCTTTTCAAGCACATGCTGATTATACTCGCTGTAGGGTTTGACCTGCACTCCCAAAGAAAGGCCGGGGTAGAGCTCATTCAACTTGTCATTTATCTTTTTTGCAAATTCATAATTTTTTCGCCAGTCCTCATTCATTTCAGGGGTTCTCCTCGAACCTATTATGAAGGAAACTCTCGCCACTTTCTCTCCGTTTATCTCTATAGTATATTTTTTCCTAAACTCTTGATTCGGCAAACTGCTAAGTGCAGGTATAGACTCCACTCCTGGTTTCATCACCGCTCCATATCCGTCTCTGTGCAGGTCAATTGCGGCTTTTATAGAGGGATACTCCTTTAAAATTCTCTTTAACGTCACCAGTGAATTAACATAAGACTTATCATAATTATAATCGTGAATGGTCTTGTCGTGCAAGACGGGAATCCCTTCTTTGATTAAATATTCAGCAAGATACTCTCCCACTTCCGCCACAGTGTAGTTTAAATCATCTGTTCTGTCGTACCCATATCTCGCAACATACCTGTTCTCTTCGGTTGCAGCAAAAGCCTCCATTGTATGAGTGTGATATATCAAAAGATAGGGCTTTGAATTATCCCCTTTTTTCTCCTCCCCAGAGGGTTCTTTTTTCTCCTCTTTTCTTTCCTCTGCTACTTTAGGCGGAGGTATTATTACCTTCTCTTCTTCGCCTTTTGTTACCTGGGTAACTTTTTGATATTTCTTGTAATCCACTTGAGCAAAAACTGGAATTTGAAATTTTATCAAATTAAGCGGGTCCTTAATCTTAGCATGCAAAAAAGCTGAAAAAGTCAAATCCTTTCCTGTATATCCACAAGATGCAAAAGCGACTTCCACCACCGGGAAAGAATAGTTAATGGAAGTCACAAAAAGGCTGTCCAACTTGTCATACTCTTCTGAAAAAGAATCCTCAATGACCTGTTTTACAGTGACTTTCTCTGGCTGTATCATCCAATTATACAAAAGCAAATTAAGGAGCACAAGTAGCAAAAAAAGCAATTTCCCTATCTTTAATATATTTCCCCTGTACAAAAGAAGCACCTCTCTTTGGTTTTATATTCATATATTTATTCCAACAAGAGGTGCTTTAGTACCATATTTAGTGAAGGAGCTGGTTCATCTCTTTCTCTGTGAGGCCCGGTTGAAGAGCCAGGTTAATCCCTCGCGAAATAACCGAAGCTATATTCTTAATTAAAAGGTCTATTTCTTTAGGGGTTACCACCAGATTTTGAACATGAGGAGACAAAACCTCCTCAATTAAACTGTATTTCTCCTGCTTATTCATATTCTCTAAAACCCTGTAAAATACGCTCTCCTTACTGGTCTGTTCTGACAACTCCTTTACCAGATATTCAATAGTATCATGGGCAATTGTCACAGCATCCACCACTGTGGGCACGCCTATTGCTATTACAGGAACTCCTAAACTTTCTGAAGTAATAGAAAGCCTCCTGTTGCCTACACCCGACCCTGGGCTTATCCCCGTGTTTGAGATCTGTATTGTGGTGGAAAGCCTTTCTAACCTTCTTGAAGCTAAAGCGTCAATAGTAATAACCAGATCCGGTTTTACCCGGTCCACTACTCCTTTTAAAATTTCGGCAGTTTCAATCCCGGTTATACCCAATACCCCTGGAGAAAAGGCGCTCACAGACCTTATCTCATCTCCAAATTGTAGGGGCGCATATTCTTTAAGATGCCTTGTCACAACTATATTGGATACCACTCTTGGTCCTAAAGCATCTGGAGTTACATTCCAGTTCCCAAGCCCTACTACTAGCACATGGCTGTCTTTTTTAAGCTGTGCAAGCTCAGATATTATATTTGCCAGGACTTTTGCCACTCTCTCTTCTAAATCCAAGTCCCTTTCCAAAAGCCCAGGGGCTTCAATGGTTATATAGTCCCCTACAGGCTTCCCCATTGCCTTTTCTCCTCTTTCATCAAGTATTTTAACTCTGGTAATCTTTATCCCTTCCTCTCCTTCCTCCCTTATGCTGACTCCGGGTATTTCTCTCTCTTTATAAAGCTCGCGGGCTTCTAAAGCCAAGTCAGTTCTTATCCCAAGCACAATTATCACCTCAGCTCAGTGGGCACAAAGGCGTCTATTAAACCTATTACAAAAGCAGCCAAAAGAGCTCCTACTACAGTGGTATGGATGGTAGGAACGATGAACTGTGAAATGTATATCACAACCGCCGCTACAATAAATCCCACAATCCCACGGCTTCTTGGAGAAATGTTTTTGCCCAGTATAAGCTCCACAATATAGCCCAGTATGGCTATTACCACTGCAGAAATAAGGGCTCCCCAAAATCCTGCCACACTAAATCCGGGGACAAGATACCCTACCACCATAAGCACAATAGCAGAGACAATAAAGCGAATTATCGTCTGAAGCATCAAATCACCTCCTCTATTTATGATAGACAAATTGACAAATTTTATACGTTTGTGGTAAAGTAAAAGATGTATTAATTCTTGAAAAACTAATTTATTCATGGTAAAATTAAATTCGATTGAGGAGGTGGACCTTTTGGCAAACACAAAATCAGCAAAAAAGAGAATAGCCATCATTAAAAAAAGAACTCTTCGCAACAAAATGATAAAGTCAAGAGTGAAGACTTTTATAAGAAGGTTCAATGAAAGTCTGGCTACAAAAGACATAGAAGCCATCAAAGAGAGATTGAGACTGGCAGTAAAAGAGCTAGACAAAGCTGTAAGCAAAGGTGTGCTCCATAAAAACACTGCTGCCAGGAAAAAATCGAAGCTTTATGCAAAATTTAACGCTCTGCTAAAATCTGCAAGCAATGAATAAAGCGTACCTTCAAAGTACGCTTTTTTATTGCTTGCATAATTTTTTTATGAGATTTTCCAGCGCAAATGAAGGCTCTGTTCCACTTTTTAATGCTATGTCGCACCTCAAACACTCTTTGTACGCCTTATACAAATCTTCTCTTGTAAAAAGCTTGCTCTGCCTTACGATATCATCTACAGCAAAGAAAGGAATGCCTAAGTAACTGGCTATAGACTTTTTATCGAAAGCCTTTCCTTCTAGAGATTTCAACTTTGCAATAAGCCTTATCTGCCTTGCAATCATCGTCAAGATTATAAGCGGCACTTCCCCTTTTGAAAGAAGCGCATAAAGAGCTCTATAAGCCTCTTTCTCTTTTTTCATCCCTATTGCATTCACAAGGTGAAACACGTTCTGCTGGAGAGTAACTGAAAGCACCTCTCTTGCTTCCTCTAAATCAAGCGTTTCCCCTTCTGAATAGGCTATCACTTTCTCCAGTTCATTCACAATTGAGTAAAGGTCAGTTCCTATGTTTTTCACAAGATATTCTACATCCTTTTTTGCAGCCTTTTTACCGTGTTTTTTTAAGAAATAGCCGGCATAATTAACTGCCTCTTCCGGAGTAAGCTTTTTAAACTCCACCACAGCAGCTTCTTTTTCCATAAACTTGTACAATTTTTTTCTCGAATCTATTTTTTCCCCACTTACAACTACAACAACAAGACTAGTATTTCCTAGCACCATGTTTTTAAAATAATCAGTAAGCCTTTTTAACTCTTTATCACCTATCTTGGAAAGCTGTTCTTCTTCATTTTTCACCACTACAATTTTATAATTTGAAAAAAAAGGGAGAGTCTCGCAATTCTCAATGATGGCTTCTACGTATTCCTCCGGATTTTCCCTCTCAATTACAATGTAATTCATATCCTCAAACTCTGGCACCAAGAGCCTTGCCTTCAACCTCTTAACAGCATCTAAAAGCAAAAATCTCTCTTCTCCGTAAAAAAGGTATAAAGGAGCTATCTGTCCCTTTTTTATGCTTTCTACAAATTCCCTGTAGTTCATTCTTTCACTCCTTTTAAAAAGGGGTATATGCGAGCCTTTACTCCATCTGTCCTTACAATTACAGCACCATTTTCATCTGTCCTGTACAACTTTCCTCTCTCTTTTAAATATTTTACCACCCTCTCACTCGGCAGTCCATAACTGTTTTTCCCCACCTGAATCACAAAAACCTGAGGATCTGCCTTTTCTATAAACTCAGGAGTTGAAGAAGTACTGGAACCGTGATGGGCAACTTTTAATACGTGCGTTTTTAAATCGCTTTCCTTTAAAACCTCTTCTGCCGGCTTTTCTATATCTCCTGTAAATAGAAAACTTATATTTCCGTACCTCATCTTAAACACAAGTGCATTGTTATTTATGGGATTCTCCTCTATTAAATTGCCCGGATCTGGATGAAGAACATACACCTTTACTCCGTCTACCTCTACCTTATCTCCCTTTTTCAAAAAAATTACAGGAACTCTCTTTTTACCTGCAACCTCCATCATCTTTTTAAAATTTTGGTCCTCTACTTTCTGAACCCCTATGAACACTCTATCCACCTTCATATTCTCCAAAACCGTTATAATTCCACCTATGTGGTCAATATCTGTGTGAGAAATAAAAACAGCATCCAGTTTAATGACACCTTTATAGTACAAAAATGGAAGGAGTATGTCTTCTCCTATATCAAAAGAAGAGTTAGAAAAAACAGGATTCCCACCTCCGTCTATTAAAAAAGCTCTCCCATGAGGCGTCCTCACAAAGGTGGCATCCCCCTGCCCAACGTCCAAAAAAGTCACTTCCAAATCTTTCGGAACAAAGTAATTCCAGAAAAATATCACAGCAACTACCATGAAAGACGCCGCCACAGCTAATTTCTTTTTCCTCAACTCAATTCCACTTATCAAAATTCCTAAAACGATGTAATAAAGCACTATAACGATTACTGGAGGGATAAAAACATTTACACTGGCGTAAGGAAATTTTTCAAAAAAGGATGTTACCTTGAAAAGCAATTCTATAAAAGGTATGTTTATGTAATTTACAAAAACTGATGCAGTCGGAAATACAAATCCTAGAAAAGCCGATAAAAAGCCAAGGATTATAGCTATGTTTACAAGGGGAACTATTGCAATGTTTGACAAAAAAGATACAAAGGAAATGTAGTGAAAATAATACATAACAAAAGGAATCGTGCCTATTTGTGCAGACAAATTTAACGCTATTATGCCCTTCAAATAAGATGGCAACTTAAAAAGCCTTTCATCAATGGGCCTGTAAAAGTACAAGATAGCAAGAGTCGCTACAAAAGAAAGCTGAAAGCCCACATCCCACAGCATTAAAGGATTAAAGAGGAGTATTAAAAAAGCAGCAAAAGAAAGAGAATTAATTGAATTTTTATTTTTCCCGTAAGTGGCTCCAATAACAGCAATAGATGCCATTACAACCGCTCTTATGACAGGGGGATTTAGTCCTGTAAGAAAAGCATAAAAAATCAAAACAGGCAGCAAAATAAAAGCTCTGTACCTGGTCAAATGAACCAAACTCAAGATGTAAAGGACAAATCCGGAAATTATAGCCACCTGCATCCCTGCAACTGCAGTGATGTAGGATATCCCCACTGTGCGAAATTGTGTCAAAATTTGGTCATCTAGAACCTTTTCACCTAAAAAACTGGTAATGAGAAACTGAGCGTCCTTTTTAGGCATGGAAGCTAAAAAATTTTCTTTTATCCTTTCTTGAGCCCTCCAGAGAATTTCCTCAAATAGATTTGCTCTTCTTCCTATAATAGAAGTACCATAGGGATGGATGCGCATAACTGCATAAATTCCTTTTTTCCTCAAAAAAAGCTGATAATCGAATCCTCCTGGATTTGAGCTGGGCTTCGGAAGTGAGACAATTCCTCTCACTTCCACAATATCCCCTTTTTTAGGATATTCTCCCCCGTACTGTGTTATTAATATCTTGGGCAAATTTTCAGGCTTTACCACATACTTTGCGTATCCTTCTTCCTCTTTAACATCGCAAACCTTCCCTTTTATGGCAATAAATTTTCCATCTAGCCTTTCATATGGATTAGGAGCATTAAGCGCAAATCCAGTCAAAATAGCACCTAAAAGTGCAAAAGGCAAAATCAAAAGCAAACTCACGTTTTTACCCTTTTTATAAACAAAAAACAAGACAACCACTGAAGCCGCCATTAAAGTAAGAAAAACATAAGGCAAAAATAAGAACCTTCCAAGCAAAATGCCTAAAGAAAAAAAAGTAGTTATATACAAAAAAGGTGCTTCCATACTAGATCACGTAAACTTCAAAATCTCTGACAATCTCTGTATTTTCAAAAACTTTCTTCGCTTCGTCATAATAGTCTTTTATCGATATAAGAGGTGACAGGTGTGTCAAAATAAGCTTTTTACATCCAGCTTTTTTAGCTATTTCTGCGGCTTCAGCAGCAGTCATATGAGGCCCCTGCATCCCTGTGAGAAAGTTCCCGTCACACAAGAGTAAATCTGCTCCTTCAGCAAGGGCAACTAGTTCCTCAGTGTAGACTGTATCGGCACTGTATACAAAAATCTTATCACCTTTTTTCATTTTCACCGCATAAGTCTCAACAGGATGGTTCATTTTTTTAAAAGAAATTTCAATTTCCCCTATGTTAAGCACTGTTTCCTCATTTATCGTGTGAATTTTAAAAACATCCTTAAACTTAAGTTCTTCCAGCACATTTTCTGGAGTAGCCGGACAATACACATTTACAGGGTCATTTACTGTCCCTCTGGCCCTTAAAATATCCAGTGCATACCTTAAAACTAACATGTCCGACATATGGTCAGAATGAAGGTGTGACAAAATCACATGCTTTAATTCGTTAAGGTCATAATATCGCTGATACCTGCTTATCACTCCACTTCCACAATCTAATAAGATGTGAGTATCCTCATCCTCCACTATGTATCCAGAAGTAGCGCCATAAGGAGCGGGAAAAGGTCCATAAAAGCCCAAAACAGTTATCTTCATCTCATAGCTACCTCCTTAAAGCTTTGATACGAATTCGTAGAAATCTTTATAACTTCCTCTCTGGGTGGCAACTATCTTTTTTGAATTTCTATTTATCATGTAATCCTCAATCAAATAAGTCTTCATTCCCAGCTTAAAAGCGATCAAATCCTCCTCAACGTCATTTCCCACCATGTAGCAGTTTTCTGCTTTCTTCCCTATTCTTTCGAGTATCTCCTCATAGTACTGTATGTGAGGCTTACAAAAGTGCATGTTTTCATAAGTCGTTATAAAATCAAAGCAATCCTCTTCAAGCCCTGCCCATTTAATCCTCTCTATTATTGCAATTTCTGGAAAAACTGGATTGGTAGCCAGCACAATTTTGTAACCCTTCTTTTTTAAAATTTCCAGAGATTTTTTCACATATTCATTAGGCATAATATTTTTGCCCAATTCCTTGTACTCATTCAAGTAGAACTCTTCAAAAAGCGCTTCTATCTCTTCTTGGGGGTAATTCACCATCTTAAGAAAGGAATCAAAAAAGGCCTCTTTATTCGTCTTAGAAGGGTCTAAATTGTTTATCATATCCATGCTAGCCTGATAAATGCTTTTAAAGAGGAAATGCGGGTCAAAGTAGGAAGAAAGCTTCTTAGTAAGGCTTAAAAAATATTCATCAAGCATCTTATCCGTATCTACAGGAAGAAGAGTGCCATCCAAGTCGAAGAGAAAAGTATCTACCATTTTTTATCACCTCAAAATTGCTCTTTCCAAACATAATCATATATTTTTGCACAAAAAAAAGCAAGGGCATATACCCTCGCTCATGCTCTTAAAACCTATTTTGTTCGCGTTACCAGAGGAGTTACCACTTTTATAAGGGTATAACCTATTATTATGCTGGAAAAGCCTTGAATCAAATTGCTCGGCACATCCACTAAAGATGCCTTAAAGCCGTACATGATTCCTCCAGCAATGTAATACCCCAAAACCATCCACAAAGCTCCTACAAGAAGAGAAAATATTTTTGCATATTCGCTGTGCCCTTTATATAAAATTCCCACAATGAGTCCTTCTAAACCCTTTATCACTAGCGTCCAGGGAGCCCAGTAAGCGTAACCAGAAAGAAGGTCTGCCAAACTAGAACCTAATCCTCCTGAAATAAAGCCCATAGCCGGGCCGAAAAGGGCTGATGTCAGAAATATAAAAGAATCTCCTACATTTATATACCCTTTTGTAGCTGGCGTCGGTATCTGAATCACCATCGTGCCGATTGTTACTAACGCCATCATAAAAGCCCCGTAGACGATCTTTTTCACATTGTCCTTTTCTATGTCTCATACCCCCATATAAGTGTATGCATCATAAGTACATTATATCATACAATTGTAATGATTCAATCATAACAATATAATAACAAAAAGAAAAAGCCTCTTAAAAGAGGATACAAAAATTTATAAATAATTGCCAGCAGCAGAATAGTCATCTTTTTTGCTGATTATATAAGAGACTATCAAAGCGTCTAATTTTCGGCTTATATCAAGAACCTTCTCATAATCGATCTCATCTTTCGTGACCAGATTATCCAGTTCTCTCCTTAAATTGCTTATCTGCTTCTCCAATGCTTCGTTATTTTTCATGCCGGCTACCCCTCTACATGAATTGGTATATACAATTTTACCATGGTAATACAAAAATTACAAGAGGTTTTGCTGAGAAGTTTGCGCTAATTTATTGACTATTCCTGATAATTTCTCGTAGATTTCTATTATTTCTCGCCCATACTTCATTTTCCAATCCTCTTCTTCCTCTTTAACCTCCAGTCCCCTGTTAGTAAAAAGCCAATGCAAAGTTTCATCGCTCTTTATCTTTGCTTTTAGAATCTCCATGTTCATCTTGAGCTCTTCTGAAATTATCCTCTCTCTATCCATCCTTATCTCCCCATCTCTTTTTAGAATTAGCGTTTTGCGTTATATAATATATTCTATATATGTTATAATTTTCCTGCTACTTTTTAGAATTTTTTACATTTTATTTATTTCCTCAATTACAAACTTCAGTGCCTTGTCCATTGCCAATTCCAATCGAGATGGGGAACCTCCACCTTGACAAAACTGCGCACTTCCTCCACCTTTCCCATCAAAGGTCCTCAATACTTCCTTAAAAAAGCCATTTACTACTATATCTACGTCATAAGACCTTGCTACGACGATATCTGCGACATCCCCTCTTTTATTGCCTAAAATGGCTACAGACTTGCTTTCAGCAGTTACAAATTTGCCCAGCATTTTTAAATCTTCCGGGTCTCTTCCCTCGTATAAGCTGTAAACAATGTGAATTCCACCGTACAGTTCAGATTTTTTAACCAGATTTTCTGCTTCTTCCTTTAATATCTTTTCTTTTAAGAAATTTACCTCTCTTTTTGCTTCCTTGTAATCTTCAAGCAATTTCTGCAAATGTTCTGCAATACCTTCTTCCTTCTCAGAAAGCACCTGTGTCAAGAAATTTACCAAACTATTCTTTTTCTGATAATCTTCTAATGCTCTAAAACCGCAAACAAATTCAAGCCTTGCCCCTTTATTTGTCCTTTCCCACTTTTTTATTTTTAGAATTCCAATCTCTCCCGTATTTTTTACATGAGTACCTCCGCAAGGAGAATAATCAATTCCTTCTATCTCCACTATCCTTATATTTTCCTTCACTTGAGGCTTTTTCCTTAAAGGCAATTTAAAAATAAGCTTTTCATCTGCAAAGTAGCTTTTCACTGCAAGATTTTTATATATGAGTCCATTAACTTCTTTTTCTACCTCGTGAATTTCTTCTTCAGTAAAGAACTCTTTTGTAACTGTAATATGAGATGAATTTTCACCTATAGAAAAACTCTCTGTATCTGCGCCATATTTTTTCAGCAAAACAGAAGACAGAAGGTGCTGTCCTGTGTGCTGCTGCATATGGTCAAATCGCCTGTCCCAATCTATCACACAGTGCACTCTTTCACCTTCTGGGAAATCCTCTACTACGTGGTAAACCTCTCCTTTTTTCTCATAAACCTTTATTACACTTTTACTTCCTATCTTCCCAGTGTCAGAAGGCTGCCCGCCGCCCTCTGGATAGAAATAAGTTCTATCTAAAACTACAGTTTTTTCTCCATCTTTTTCTTCTCTCTTTAAGATGACAGCTTCAAATTCTTTAACATAGCTATCCTCATAAAAAAGCTTATCCATCCTCTTCACCCTTTCGCTGTATGAATAAGATTGCACAGGATGCGCAATCTTATTCATACACCTTTGTGCCCAAAACTTTTGTAAGCTTTCTAAATTCCTCTATTATTTTCTTGGTTATAGGTCCTGGTTTTCCATCTCCTATAACTCTGTGGTCCACTTCTACCACAGGAATTGCTTCTGCTGCTGTACCTGTAAGGAAGCATTCATCAGCTGTGTACACATTAAACAGAGAAAAGTATTTTTCTTCGAAAGGAATGTTAAGCTCTCTGGCTATGTCAATCACTGTAGCTCTCGTAATTCCTCCTAATGCCCCAACGGCTGAAGGTGGAGAATACAAAACCCCGTTGGAGATTATAAAAATATTGTCGCCTGTGCACTCTGCCACATAACCCTCTTGATTTAAAATCAAAGCCTCAGGGTATCCAGCTTTTACTGCTTCAATCTTAGCTAAGATGTTGTTTAAATAGTTCAAAGACTTTATTTGCGGGTCCAATGACTGTATTGAATTTCTTCTAAAGGAAGACGTTATAATTTTAAGACCCGTCTCATACATAGATTCTGGATACAAGGCGATTTTATCTGCAATTATCACGACTGTAGGTTTAGGACATTTATAAGGGTCAAGTCCTAAATCCCCTTTTCCTCTTGAGACAACCAACCTTATGTAAGCATCTCTTAAATTATTAATTCTCACTGTTTCCACGACTTTTTCTTTCATCTCTTCCATAGAAAGAGGAATGTCCAAAAGAAGCACTTTTGCCATACTGTAAAGCCTCTTTAAATGCTCATCCAATTTAAATATGACTCCGTCGTAAACCCTTATCCCCTCAAAAATTCCGTCCCCATAAAGGTAGCCATGGTCAAAAACTGATACACAAGCTTTTTCGCTGTCCACAAACTCTCCATTTACATATACTAATCCCATACCTCCGAGTCCTCCTTTTTCTTTTAAATTAATTTAGCAAAATTTTATCACTTTAAAAGGCTTTAGTCAATGTAAAATAAAAAATCCCCCCATTTGGGGGTATATATTTTTACTCGGCTTTTATAGCACCAGTAGGGCATACCGCCTCGCAAGCACCGCAGTCAATGCATTTTTCAGGGTCAATCTCGTACTTTCCGTCCCCTTCATAAATCGCATCTACCGGACACTCAGCGGCACAAGCGCCACAGCTTATGCATTCTTCAGTTATGTAGTGAGCCACATTTCTCCCCTCCTTGTATACAGTATGTACGTCTACAGCAAAATTATAAATCATTTACACAGAATTGTAAACAATAAAAATAAAAAAGAGGGGTCTTGTCAAAATAAAAAACCTATGCTATAATAACATTCGTCAGGGCGCTGCCGAATGGTGTAATGGTAGCACAGGTGACTCTGGATCACCTGGTCTAGGTTCGAGTCCTAGTTCGGCAGCCAATTTTTTGGCCCCATCGTCTAGCGGCCTAGGACACCGCCCTCTCACGGCGGAGACAGGGGTTCGAGTCCCCTTGGGGCTACCAAGCTTGAAAATACTGATATTGCAAGTTTTTGGTACCTCCCTTAAATCGCCTGGTACGACGACTCTGATGGGGAGGTGTTTTTATATTTGGTACAAGAACCTTATGAGAATTCCTCCCAAAAGTGCAAGCAACATGCTAAGCATTGTACCAATTAGATAATATTCTGCAAAGTTTTTGTCATCAAGCTCTTTATACCGTGCTATAGATTTTGCAGCTATTACAAAACCTGCTGCAGCTACTTGACCCATAGCTACTAAAGTCGTCATTAAAATCCTCTCTATTATTCCTATTATCCTTCCTGAAGTGGTAATTTCTGCTCTGGGAATGTACACAAGAGGGCTTAAAAGTGCGTATTTTATAAAAATTGCTCCTCCGAACACAACGTAAACATAGACTGTAAGGGTTGAAAATACTTGAAAATAAGGTTGCAAGTAGGCTCCCCAAAAGAAAGGCCTTAAGAAATCTGCAATTGCCAATCCTATTAAAACTATAGTGAAAATGTGAAAAAACTGGTCTAAGACAAAAGAAGTTAAACTTTCACTTTTAAACAGCTTGTACTTTCCCCAGTCAATCAAGATGTGGAGCATAGATAGAATCACGAGACAAGGGAAAGCCCTTGCTGTAAAAAAGGCCATCAGAACTATATTAAGGCTTAAAACGATTAAAAAATGCTCTATAAATCCTTTAAAATTTCCATCTGCTTTTCTTTTCACCATTTTCTCTGTCTGAAATATGTAGTCGCTCAGCCCGTGAGAAAAAAGCAATAAAATTATTGCAAAAAGTAACACTTTCACTTGTCTTTTTCCCCCTCCAGGGCAAATTTTAAAAGTTTTACAATCGCTTTTTCACCCTCTACCACTGCTGGCCATCTGGCTGCATGGCATCTCTTTGAAACGTTTTGCGGCGCTACTTTCAAAATCTCTCCTGCTTTCTGATATGTCCCATAAATCTCGTAAGCAATCACGGCCTCCCACTGCCCCGCAGTCCATTTTGACTCTAACGCGTCAATAAGTGCAAATAAAGCTGTAGCAGTACCTTCTACGAAGGGATTCCCCATTTTAACCACAGTCAAAACATTATCACCGCAGGAAGTTAAAGCTTCTCTCGCTCTGTAAAAAGCCTCTCCATCCATTTCCCAAGAAGTGCTTTTTACCTCTGTAGAAATCCCACCTATGCCTATGCCAATTCTTAAAATAGCTGGCAGGAAGCTATACCTTAACCTCCTCACTGCTTTAGGCAGAAAATCTGCATCAGCCACAAGTCCCTGAATTTCGTCTCCTCTCATAAGTGAAAAAGGCACAGAAAGGCTCTCAGAGCACAAATTATTCGCTTTATTTACTGCTTCTAAAAAGAATTCTCGCCGCATTCCCTTTTTTAAAAGCTCTCTTGACCTTACTATGTCAGCAGTAATCACAAAGTACATTTTATTTCACCCTTTCATGGGTTAAAAGGATGATATCACTCCTGTATAGGTGATATCATCCTTTTATGTTTTCTTCAATGAATTTTATAGCCCTTTCAATTCGAGCAACTGTCTTTTCTTTACCCAAAAATTCCATTATATCAAATAGCCCTGGCCCAAAAGTTCTGCCAGAAATAGCTAATCTTGTCGGGTGGAAAAGAGCGCTACTGGATATGCCCAACTCTTCAACCAATTTTCTGTAAGCCTCTTCAGCAGTAAATTTATTAAAAGGCTCCAAATTTTTCAGCGTTTCAGCTGCCTTTTTAAGAATGTCCACTACCCCTTCTTTGGTAAAGTATTTTTGCACGCCCTTTTCCTCGTAGCTCTCTACTTCTTTAAAATAATACGTCATAGCATCTGCTATATCCACAAGCGTTTTTTCCCTCTCTCTCACTACACTCACTATCTTTTTTATATACTCGTAATCGTAATTTTCACCTATTAGCCCTTTTTTCTGCAAAAACGGTATTATAGCTTGTGTCAATTTATCGAGGTCATAGCTTTTAATGTAGTGGCCATTTATCCAGGTAAGCTTTTGAACATCGTAAACCGCTGGATTTTTGGAAACCCTCTCTAGAGAAAATTCCCTTATGCTTTTTCTCACGTCAAAAATTTCTTCCCCATCTAGAGGAGCCCATCCCAAAAGAGTGATGTAGTTCACAATCGCCTCAGGCAGATACCCCTGGTCTCTGAATTCCTGAACAGAGGTAGCCCCATGCCTTTTTGAAAGTTTAGTCCTGTCAGGAGCCAAAACCATGGACACATGGGCAAATTGGGGCAATGGCACTCCTAACGCTTCGTAGATGAGTATCTGCTTGGGGGTGTTAGAAAGATGCTCTTCCGCCCTTATAATATGGGTAATTCCCATCTGGTAGTCATCCACGACTGTAGCGAAATTGTAAGTCGGCATCCCATCTGACTTCATTATTATGAAGTCATCAATTGTAGAATTGTCAAACTCAACATCTCCCCTTATTATGTCATGGACGACAGTTTTTCCTTCTCTCGGCGTTTTCAAGCGTATGACGGGCTTTCTACCCTCTTTGAGGTAATTCTCTATCTGTTCTTTTGTCAAATTCCTGCACTTTCCTGTGTACATAAAAGGCCTGCCTTCTCTTTCCGCCTGCTTTCTCATCTCTTCCAGCTCTTCTTTTGTACAGAAACAATAATAGGCTTTCCCCTCTTCAAGCAGTTTATTTGCAAACTTCCTATATTCATCCAATCTCTGGGACTGATATATAGGCCCTTCATCCCAATCAATTCCCAGCCACTGAAGTCCTTCTAGTATTCCCCTCATAGATTCTTCTGTAGACCTTTCTAAATCTGTGTCATCAACCCTTAAAATAAATTTGCCGCCGTGATGCCTGGCAAAAAGCCAGTTAAAAAGCGCTGTTCTCGCTCCACCTATGTGCAAACTACCCGTAGGACTTGGCGCAAATCTCACTCTGACTTCGCTCATCATCTCACCTTCTTCTATAGGTTTAAACTATTTTTGATTATACTTTAACTGATTTATTTTTTCAAGAAAATAAAAATGTGGTATAATTGGTATATGTAAAATTTTTTAAAGGAGCTGTTTTTTATGAAGGACATAGCCATAGCCTTATTAAAAGAAAGAGGAGTTAACCTAGAAGATATGGCTGTTTTAGTCTTAGACCTTCAGAAAAAGTATTACGAAGATTTAACGATTGAAGAGTGCATAGAAAACCTTCATCACGTGCTGGAAAAAAGAGAAGTACAAAACGCAATACTTACAGGAATAGCTCTGGACAAATTGGCTGAACAAGACCTCTTAGAGGAACCTCTTCTATCCATCCTGAAAAGAGATGAGCCTTTATACGGTATTGATGAAATTCTTGCTTTGGGCATAACAAATGTGTACGGTTCTATTGGACTCACAAACTTTGGATATTTGGATAAAGTCAAGCCGGGAATAATTGGCAAATTAAATGCAGAAAAAGAAAAAAGGTGCAACACCTTTATAGACGACTTGGTAGCCGCAATAGTAGCTGCCGCATGCGCCAGAATAGCCCACTCAAGAAAAAGCAGTCTCCCCTCTGACTAATCAGAAAGAGGGGAGCTTTTTTAAGCTTTCTCATTTCTTCAGCAAAATCTTTACATATCCATCTTCTGTTGAAACCTGCTTTAACTTCCAACCTTCTAAAGGTATATTAAAATTTAATCTGGTATCATAACCCTCTATTAGCTTTTCAAGAAAGCTCCCTTCAATCAAAATCCCCTGAACATTTATGGACATAAACTTAAGCTTTATCTTGTCATCTTCTATTTCAAAATTCCCTTTCGCAAGGTATTTTCCTTCTTCTTTTACTTCAAATCCCTCTTTTTTAAAAACTACTTCCACATTCTTTAACCTTTCATCAAAGGACTGCACAAGCTCTGTCACATCTTTGTCATAAAAAGAAGCTTCAGCACTGAAAAAAGAAAACTTTAGATCTTTAGGCTGGAGATTTCCCCACGGAAGCTTAGAAATACTGCTCAGCAAAAAATCTAGAGAAGAAAGAGAAGAACTTGTGTTTTCCACTATCTCCAATATTTTCTGATAATTGGATAACTTCTTCCTTATCTCCTCTAAAATTTTATCTTTGTTGGCTCTTAAGTCCTCTATTTTCTTTATTACCTTCTTCTCTTCTTCCTGCTTTTTTAAAAGTTCTTCCTTCTTAAGGGTAAGCTGCTTTTCCTCTTCTTTTTTGTACTTTACCAGATTATACAAGTTCTCGAGCTTGTCATAATAGTAGTTTGTGATTATATCAACATAAATCAGCCTGTGAAGAAGTTCGCTCGCATTATCTGCCATCAGCAAAAGAGATAAAATCGCATTAGTCCCTGACATGTACAAAAACCTAAACCAGGTCTTTATAGTATCCTTTTCTTTATCTATCTCTTCGGAAGTTCTGTTAATTTCTTCTGTCTTTTCTTTTATGCTCTCATTCAGCTCTTCAATTTCAGCAGAAATTTCTTCTAACGCTTTTTCTGACTTGAGTTTTTCAACATCTAATTTAAGTATTTCCAAAATTACTTCCTGCTCTTTCTGTTTTAGCTGGTAAAATTCTCCCACTTCCCCTTCTTGACCTTTTACCATGAGTAAACTAAACACAAAAAAAATTGCAATTGCAAGCGAAATTACCCTTTTCATAGCACCCCTCATTTATATGTAATTTTTTGTTCCATATGGAACTAAATTCTATTCATTTAATCCACTGTAATTTTGTCTTTTATCTGTTCAAACATCTTAGGCCCAATCCTGGGCACGTTCATTATGTCTTCAATTTTTTTGAAAGGCCCTTTAGTCTCTCTGAACTCTATAATCCTTTCTGCTGTCACAGGGCCAATGCCAGGTAAAGTCTGGAGCTCTTCTTTTGTAGCAGTATTTATGTTTACTTTTTTAGCGCCATCAATCCCTGAAGCAAAAGAAGTGTCTACCTTCTCCCCCTTTTTAGGCACCTTTATCATCTGTTCATCCTTTACCTTCTGAGCTAAATTAATATTGGACAAATCAGCTTCTTCAAGCACCCCTCCTGCTTTTTCTATAGCATCTATCACCCTCTCTCCTTCTTTCATTATGTAAACTCCCGGATTTTTCACTTCACCGGTGACATAAACCTTTATTTCAACAGGCTTCTGCTCCTGCAACTGCTCAGCTTGCATATTATCCTGAGAAGTATTTATAACAAAGTCAGCTTTTAATTTATAGTTTTTGTATATCACATAGCCAGAAAAAAGCAGTATTATAGACAAGATGGCAATGATGGCATATTGCTGTCTTTTGGTAAATTGTACCATAAAACCACCTCATTTTGCAAGCTCCTTTATTTATTTCTACGTCCATTAAAAAATTCCTTTTTATTTTTATCATTTTTTTGGTATACTTTAAGTATGACAACATGATGGGGGCATAAAAATGGCGAAGAAAATAATTGCTTTACTTATAATAATTGTTTTTGCTTTTCTCTCAGTCCCAGCGCATGCAGAAACTCCACAACCTCCAGAAATTGTCGGACCTACAGCGGTATTGATGGACTTCACTACAGGACAGGTACTGTATGACAAAAACATGCACAAAAGGATGTATCCAGCAAGCACTACAAAAATCCTAACTGCAATTATTGCCTTGGAAAAGGGAAAGCTAGACGATGTTGTCACCTGTAGTGAAAATGTGACTAAAATTGAGGGGAATTCAATATTTTTATCTCCAGGAGAGCAACTCACACTTGAGCAGCTGCTTTACGCTTTAATGCTGGAATCTGCAAATGATGCTGCAATAGCAATTGCAGAGCATATAGGTGGGAGCGTAGAAAATTTTGCCAAAATGATGAATGAAAAAGCGAGAGAAATAGGCGCTTACAACAGCCATTTTGTAAATCCGAACGGGTTGCCCGATGAAAACCATTATTCCACACCTTATGATATGGCACAAATTGCAAGATACGCCATGCAAAATGCTGAATTTAGAAAAATTGTAAGCACTCTGCATTATCAAATTCCTCCGACAAATAAGTTCGACAAACCAAGAGACTTATGGATAAGCAATCGCTTACTTAAACCTTCCCGCTTCCACTATGAAGGAGCAGATGGAGTAAAAACGGGCTACACTGTTGCTGCAGGACAAGTGTTGGTGGCTTCCGCAACCCGAGATGGGCACAGGCTCATCTCTGTTATAATGGGAGATGAAGGCATAAACATTTGGACAGACACTATAAAGCTTTTGGATTACGGTTTTCAAAACTTTTCTCTTGTAAAAGTAACGCAAAAGGACGAAGTGATAACTTCTATAGAACTTGGGAAAGGCGGATTTAAGCTTCCTTTAATTGCGCAAAAGGACTTTTATTATGAAGTGCCCAAAGGTAAAGAAAATTCTATAAAAACAGAAGTTGTGCTTAAAGAAGACATAAAAGCTCCCATTCAAAAAGGTGAAGTCCTGGGGTATATAAAGTACACACTTGACGGAAAGGAGATAGGGACAAACCCGCTAATTGCCTCAGAAGATGTGTATAAAAACTTCTTGGGGAATTACTATAATGAAAAGGAAAAAAATCCTATTGTACATCCTCTAAAAATAATTTTTGGCATAGCTTCTTTCAACGTAGCCTTTCTTCTTTGGAAAAGGCAAAAAATAAGGCAAAGGAAAAGATTTATATTTTCTAACAAATACTAAAAAAGGAGGGGACCCCCCTCCTTTAAGCATATATCTGGTTGTCATTCAAACTCCTACTCCTTCCCATCTTTTCAATAAAATCTTCTACATTGAAAAACTCTTTTAAGATTTTAAAGTAATACATCTCCTCTTTAGACTTTATTTCAAAGCCATTTGGAAGTACCCTGTTTCTTAGGTATTCCGTATCCTTTATTTGAGATTCAGCAATTCTTTTTAAAACGTAAGCAGTTCCAGACCCTATAGAAAATTTTTCTTTTTTTCTCCACACTATTGAAGAAGGCAGATAATCCTCTGCCAGTTTCCTTAAAATCCACTTTTCTGTTTTATCTTTCCCTCTTATCTTTAAAGAAGGCCTTATTCTAAAAGCATATCTTAAAACCTCCAAGTCCAAAAAAGGAACTCTGACTTTCAGGGAAAAGGCCATCCCCATCCTGTCTAGCCGCTGAGAATTGGTGTTGTGAACACTACTTGTGATGTACTTCAGTTCTTTATGCAATTCCCATGGGTCCTCATAATTTTTCAGATAGTGATACCCTGCAAAAAGTTCATCTGCTCCTTCCCCAGAAAAAACTACATCTACATATTCACTGGCGAGCTTTGAAGCAAAATAGTTGGCTACTGCACTTCTGACTAAGGCTGGATCACAGGACTCAAGGTGATATATAACTTTGGGCAAAACTTCTTTTATGTCCTTTTCTGTATAAATAAATTCTTTGTGGCAAGTCTTCAGATATTCTGCGACCAGTCTGGAATTTCTTATATCAGGGCTGTCTTCAACTCCTACAGCAAAAGAAAACATATTGCTTCTGTATTTAGTAGCTATCGCAGCGACTAGACTACTGTCCAGTCCGCCGCTTATAAATAACCCTATATTTTCATCAGTAAGCCTCTTTTTCACTGAGTCCTCTAATCTAAGCCTTAATCCTTCTACTATTTCTTTTGCACTTGAAAACTCAAAAGGGTCCTGTGGAATAGAAAAATATTTCATAAACTCTTTTCCATTGTAGAAATATCCATTTGGAAATTCGTTTATATCTTCTGTGATTTGCTGTAACGCTTTTATTTCAGAAGCAAAAGCCAATCCATTGCCTATTTTGCCGTAATAAAGAGGCTTTATTCCCAAAGGGTCTCTTGCTACAAAAACAGCATTTTTTAGAGAATCATAGACCGCAAAAACAAAATTTCCTTCTAAAAATTTAACACATTCTTCTCCCACTTCTTCATAAAGGTGAAGTAAAACTTCTTCCAGAGAGTGTATTTCATGTCCTGTAAGTTCCATTTTTAAAGCATCAGCATTGTATATCTCTCCATCAAAAAGGCAGATGTACCTGCCATCTTCGCTTTCAAAAAGTGCCTTTTCTCCCTCTTTCCAGCAACACCCAAAGCTTGCATTGTCTTTTATAAAAATTTCGCTGTGGTCCACTCCTCTGTGCCTTATTTTCTCTATCATCTGACCTATTTTTTGCACATCCTTCTCGCCAATTATAAAAGCTAATCCTGCCAAAGTACCGACCTCCTTATACAAAAATTAAAGGGCGCAAGAAGAGAATCTGCGCCCTTCTTCTTGCTAATTTAATTTACACAAGAAAGCGCTCCTTTTTGTACTCTCTTAAAATTTTCTCTACCCTTTCTTCCTCTGGTATTATTCTGTGCTTCTCATAGTCATAAGCATAACATGCTCCATCTATCACTTTTGTCTGAAGAGCGCCTTTGGCGTATTTATTGCCTTTTAAGTGAGGTGCATCTAAAAGACCTATTTCTATAGCTGTTGCCAAAACATCTGGGTCAGACCAGGGATCTTCGCTGTGTGGCGCTATTTCTTTTATAGCCTCAAGCAAAATCCTTGCCTCTTTTTTGAGCTGTTCTTTCCTCTTTATCACATCTTCGTCTTTAGTCAAGTCCGGCATTCCAAACATAGTATTTTTTATCACAGCTTTTACTATTTTTACGCTTTCAATTATGTCCTCAGGCGTTGCTGCGTGGTGAGCTTCACAATATCCAACTACGTGATATATGTGGGGTTTAATAGCCATAGACAAATACGCGCTAGAAGCGAGCTGCCCTTTTGCTTCTAAAAGGTCAGAAGGAAAGCTTGCAAGACCTGCTCTTGCTTGCCTTATCACTCTGAAGTTTTCATCTTCTAAGTCCTCTATAAGTTCTATTTTTGCAAGCATTTTTGCCAAGTCCATTTTAGGTGAAATGGAAGCTGGAACATTGAACATAAATTGTGCTACATAATCCCTAACTCCCATTTTCTTTGCGTTATATGCCGCGAGGAAAGCAGTTACAACTCCTATAACATCATGAGCATCTCTCAGGCTCCAGTGATGAGCTTCATTTACTTCTACAGGCACTCCTCTCTCTGCATGCCACTTCATCAACTGCTGATTTTCCCTTATAGAAGTCCTTACATCCCTTGGGCCTCTCCCATCGAGCACATTGTACCAGCTCAATGGTATAGCAGCCCAAGCATTCTTTATAGTCCTTAAAAGCATTTCAGCCATCTTGAAAACATCATTGGTTCCGCTGTAGCACCTCAAAAGCGGATAATTGCCTCTTCTTGAAGCTTCGTATATGCGTATTAAATCCTCTTCTTTTCTTATAGGAACTCCTCCTGCTCCATCCAGAGCTGGGTCGTATTTTTTATCGAAGAAGTGCTCTTGCGCATTCTGGTCAGGAGCTATGGAAATTACGTCCAAAACTTCCGCCTCAGCTATTCTTTTGACACCCTCTATCGTATCCTCCAATGAAGGCAGTCCAAAATGGTGTCTTATGATGGGATAGGGGAATTTATCCTCAATCCTTCCAATCAGAGTATCTGCAAAGACTCTTTTTTGAGAAGTTGCAGTTTTCCCTCTTAAGAAATTGATAGTCTCCTCGTCTCCTTTTGTGCCGTCAAAAACTGCAGAAAATATCCCTGACTTTCTCGCAACTTCTGCATTAGGCTCTGTTCCCCCAAACACCCACTTGATCTCCTTTAAATTATTCTTTTCTATCTTATCTTTAAGTTCTTTTAGCAAGTTCTCCAAAGCTTGTGGCGTAAGTCTGTAACTCACCCCTACAATTTCAGGTTGATACTCTTTTACAGCCTCAATCAATTTATCTATTGGGACAGCAGGCCCCAAAAACACCGTCTCATAACCCTGCTGTTCTGCAAACCTCAAAAAATTGTACACTCCAGCAACATGGACACAATTTCCAATTGAACCAGCCACGATAAGCTTTCTCATGCTGTCGCAACCTCCTTTCTCTTCCCTTCTACTAGTTCTATGATCTCCTTAGGCGACATCCCACGTATTCCCAATTTATCGGCAGTTCTCCCTATTTCCCAGTAATTTTTTCCATGCATCACGGATGCCAGATGTATTATCGCGTCAATTGTGGGCGTTTTTACACCTATTTCTTTCCCAATAGAAGAGATAGGCACAAGGCTCATAGGAACATCTTCAAAAATATACCTGCAATTTACAGTATCAGGAGCCATAAGCCCTATATAAGCTTTTGTGTTCTGTATAGCTTCATAAAGCGTATCCCCATCGGCATTGTAACTTTCTTTAAGCCATCTTTTAGCAGAGATAGTTTTCACGCCTAAAGCCTTTGCCACCATCATTCTCTCATTGTCAATCTTTTCAAGGATTTTGGCGACAGAAGGCGAAATCCCTTCTCTATAGTACTCAAAATTTCCCTTGGTAGTCTCAATCCGAGCAACATTTAAAAGCGTTGGAGCAGGATGGAAAATTGCTCCAAAATTGTTGAAGCTGGTTTCTAACACGTTCTCAGCAGCTACAAACTGTGGAAAAGCGATATTGAGAATTTCCACTACTTCTTCCGTTTTATCTTTAGGAATTGCCGCAACTGATACTATGTCTTTAATCTTGTATATTTTAGCTTTCCCATTAGAAGACCTGCAGGCATAGATAAAAGTATCAGTTTCAGCAACAACAACCTCTAAATCACTTCTCTTTTTAAGTATGTTGTAAACTTCCAATGCTCCCCCTGTTCTTCCGGGATTTAATACCACTATCTGGCCTCTTTGCAAGTAGGGCAAAAGCTCTTCTGCAATCATGGCGTGGGCAGACGCAGGCACAGCAACTAGTATCATATCCACATCTTTTACGGCTTTGCTTATATCGTCAGTCACAAGATTCAGTTTCCCAAATCCTTCAACTTCTCCTTCTAGCTCTATACCGCCTCTTTGTATTATTGGAATCAATTTTTCATAAGTTCTATTGTATAAATTTACTTTAAACCCTTTTAAAGCGAGATGTCCTGCAATTGCCTGCCCCCCGTTCCCCGCCCCGATTACAGCAAAATAAGGCATTTTCATGCCCATACACCCCCTTTTTAAAGAAATGAAAAAGCTATAGAAGGACTTCTATAGCTTTATCTTCGGTGCCAAAAAAGACAATAAGACACCCTACATGCTATCATATCCTTCTCTTTCAACGCTTACGGGGTTAGCTGACGGGTTCGGGTCGAAAGATAACCCTACCATCTTTTAAAAGATGGATTCACCCCAAAAGAGTGGGTCCCCCGCTTCTTAACGAATTCAGCGTTTAGCATGTTATTCAATTATACAAAAGCCCGTTTTTATTATATCATAAAATAAAATGTTTGTAAAGTAAAATAAAGGAAGCAAGCGTCAGTATTTGCCAAAATCTTCTCCTACTCTTATTTCATCCAGATAGTTGTAAATAGTGTATCTGGACACGCACAAAATTTTTGCCACATAGTCTACAGCACCTCTTATAAGGAATGTGCCCTTTGCATCCAGCATCTTAACTATCTGCACCTTCTCCTCTTTTGTCATGAAATTTACGGGTTTACCAAAACTCTCCAGTGTTGTGTTCACTATGCTCTCCAAAACATCACTAACACTGCCTGTGTAGGATTCCTTGTTTTCCTCTGAAGGCTCTGATATTTCGCAGAATTCTGACAAAGTATTTTTTACAAGAATAAACTCCGATATGTCTATATTTATTGTCAAACACCCTACAGGTCTTCCATTTTCGTCTTTTATAAAAATAGCAGAAGATTTTAATATCTTCCCATCTCTAGACTTGTTCTTAAAATTGATCATGTCTTCTAAACTGTCTGATTTTAATGCCTTTTGAATGACATCAGGCAAAGGACTTCCTTTTTCTCGCCCGGTAACGTGGCCATTGGCAATGGCAATTATTGGGCTTTGAGGTGATGAAAGGTCGTGAAGAGCTACTTCGCAATTTTTCCCAAATATGTTCGCAATGCTTTCTACCATAGGAACAATGCTTTTTAACAGTGGATGAGTACCCATCGGATTGAATCCCCCTATTATACCAGATTGTGTGCGGATGTGAAAAAAGAAATGATTAAAAATTTATTAACGTTATTATACATGCCTTATAGCCTGTTGTCAAGCACTATCTCTTTAGCGATAGTGTCAAGATGCGGTACATCTTTTAACACCTTCCCTATAATTTAATTACCTTGCACTTATTCTGAAGCCTCCTTTTTAGATTGTTTTTTCCACTTCTATTATAGCAAGCATTCAGAATAAGTGCTCTCTTTTTTATAGATTTCTTTTTCCCCATCCAAACATTTATTATTAGAACCAATATAAAAAAGGGAGCAAAAACTAAACATTTCTTTGCTCCCTTTTATTTCATAATTCATTTTTTAAATTATTTTGCACTTTTTAAAGCCTCTGCAGCTAACTCTTTGAAAGTCTCTGATGTATGCGTGGCACCACTAACAGTGTCTACTTTCTCAGGATCCTGCTTTTCAATCAACTGTTGTTCTAACTTCTCATAAGCTTCTTTCGGAGTGATATTTACTTTTGCCTTCATATTCTCTGCATATTGTTGGTCATCTCTCTTTAGCTGGCCATCTTTGTTTACTTCATTATAGGTTACTGATACTATTTTGCCATCTTTTACAGTTATCTCTATTTGCCCTTTCCAGCCATGCTCGTCAAAGTTGGGTTGCTCTGCTTTATAAGTACCATCTTTGTAAGTACCGCTTGCTGTTTTTGAAGAACAGCCACCCATTACAAACAAACCAAACACCCCTACCAGCATAAGAGCCAAAATTATTCTCATAAAATTATACCTCTCCTTTAATGTAAATCTTTATGCAAGAATATTATATATTATTTATGTTAAAATAACATCAATATGTAGTGATTAGAAAACGTATACTTTCCAAAAACCTACCATATTCCCTTTTGTTACCAAAGCCAAAACCATCATAATTCTTGTATTTTGATATATCTTCACAGTATTAGCATTCGCTTTTACCAACTGCGGTATACTGTCATAATATTTACGAGCAATATTTACAGAGTGCACTGCTAATGGAATTGTTAGAAAAGATAATAACCACAGTAGATTTTTAGTAATGACAGTTATCACAACGAAAGAAAGATATGCTGCTCCATAAAGGGCTGCATATACTATTACACCTTTTTGTTTGCCTATCCTCACCAATAAATTGTATTTATGACCTTTAAGGTCAGCTTCATAATCAGGATATTGATTTATCCAAAGGACATTGGTTATTAAAAAACCTATCGGCAAGGAAATCAGTAAAACATCCATACTTATGTGATGAGTCATCACCAAATACATTCTCATAACTATTAAAAGGTCCAAAAGTCACTCTTACAGCTATTTCTCCAAGTCCCCTATAGCTGAATTTAAAAGGAGGTAAACTATAAAAAACTGCCATTAAAATTCCCAATAGTCCTACAATTAGTACCAACGGTTCTCTAAAGATTACAATAGCCAGACCTATAGCACAAGCAGCAAGTATTGTTATAATCGCAATAATTATTGTCTCTTCAACTGTAAGTTTACCATCGACTATGGTTTTTTTCCGCCACTAAAAGGAGTCCCTTTATCTGGAGTCACGAAAATATCTACTCCAGATTTATAATCAATGAATTCATTAACTGCATTTTTGCCAATCTCAATAAAATAAATACCTACAACAAAGACAACAAACCAGAAAAGGTCAAATTCACCCGTTTTTCCATACGCATAGGCAGTTGCAATAAACATAGGTACGGTGGAAGCTATCCATATCTTAGGGTCTGCTAATTACCAAAATCCTTTCCATAACCTTAAAAACCGTGCTTTATCCATAGAAATCTCCTCCAACAAAAGAATTATTTAGTCATTAAAGTATATTCCGGATCAGTAATTTTAAAATTTCCTCTTAATCCAGAAGTGATATATACCTTTTTGTCATCTGTTACAAATATAGCTTCTACTCCTTTAAGACTCTCTGCAAGTTTTAAACCTTTATCCAAACCCAAAACAAAAATTTTTGCAAGGGCATCACCATCTATGGAAGTATCTGTTATTATTGTGACACTATATAAGTGAGTATCTGCAGGATAACCTGTAAAAGGATTTAATATATGGTGATATAACTTTCCATCTTTTTCAAAGTATCTTTCATAAACTCCTGAAGTAACAACGGCCTTTTCTGCAACCTCTACTATCCCAAGATATTCACCTCTGGGTTTGAAAGGAGTTTGAATACCTATCCGCCAATTGCTTCCGTCAGGTTTCGTTCCAATTGTAAGAACATCACCGCCCAAATTTATAATAGCATGCTTTACTCCTTCTTTTTTTAAAACTTCTGCTACTTTATCTGCCGCATATCCTTTTGCAATACCTCCTAAGTCTATGCTCATGCCCTTATTTTTTAGCATAACAGTCATATTCTTTTCATCCAAAATTATATCCTTATAATTTACAAGAGGAAGTTTAGCTTTTATTTCTTCAGGTGAAGGGATTCTGGCCTTATCAGTACCTATATTCCAAAGATTCACTATAGGACCTACAGTAATATCAAAATAGCCTTTTTCAACTTCAGAAAAATGAACTGCCTTTTTTATAACATAAAAAGTATCAGGAGAAACTTTTACCGGTTTAACGCCTGCATTTTTATTAATTTCACTTACTTCGCTATTTTCTATAGTAACACTCATCTTCTCCTCTATATCCTTTATAGCTTTAAATCCATCATCTAATACTTTCTTTGGAACTTTGTCGTATATAGTTATTGTGCAATAAGTATCCAGTGCAAATTGGGTATCGGATATGGGCTGTAAGTTTTTACTTGAACATCCAGAAAGTACTCCCATAGTAGTAAATATTAGAAAAAAAATTGGGAAAAAGACCATATATTTTTTCATACAGTAATCCCCTCCGAAAATAAAGGCTTCGCTTGTTTTCTAATAATTCCTATGCAAAAGCTTGTTTGCAACTTCACTTGAAATTATTTAGGTAGAGAATCTTTCTTCAGGAGAGCTATTTTATCAAAAGCTTTTTTAGGATATTTTTCTGCCAGCATTTTTGACTGTTCTATTCCATCATTTTGCTGAACAAATTCAACTAATACATCTTATATCTTCATCACCATAACTTTTTTCTTTAGCAGCTCTATCATCTTTTCATCTCTATTTTTCTAAAATATCGTCTATAATTTGAAAAACCATCCCAATATTATAACCTATACTCCCCAATACTTTGGACAACTCTTCTCCACACCTGCTTTCATAAGCCCCCACATAAAAACTTAAAGCAAAAAGAGCAGCGGTTTTTGCAGCTATCCGTTTCAAATAGTCATTTATTGTAATATTTATATCGTATCGGCTTTCAAATTGCGTAATCTCCCTTTTGTTGCATATCCTTGAAACTACTTTAGATACCTTTTTTAAATTAACAATAGCGATATTATCTGATAAAAGCAGAAAACTTTGAGAGAAGAGAAAATCTCCAATAAATACTGCATAATCTTTGCCATACTCGGCTTGAATAGTGGGTTTACTGCGTTTTATTAAAGCATTGTCAATTATACCATCATGTACCAAAGTTGCCATGTGAAGCATCTTAACGGCAGCAGCTAAAGGCAATATCTTCTTCTTATCATATTTTCCAAATTTCGCCGCCAAAATCACAAAAGCAGGCCTTAGCATTTTGCCGCTATTGTAGATCATGTCTAATAATATATCTCTGATTAATTTATTAGAATTTTTTATACGCCTCTCCATTATTTTTACAACTTCTGTAAGTTTGTTTTTTATTTCTAAATTTTTATCCCAAAATTTATCCATCTAATTACCTTTATCAATAGAAATTTAATCCTTTTAATTTACTCCAATGTTTTAAAACAAATTTTGCAGATAATCCCACAAAAACACCCGTTCCTATTCCAGCTATCATTAGCACAGGAAGATATATCATTATTTTAATGTTTTGTACTATCAAAGAGGCCACTAACATTTGCCCAATGTTGTGAAATACAGCCCCCACAACACTTACTCCCACTTCACTTATATTACTCTTGCCTATACTTTTGACAAAATGCATAGCAAAAAGGCTTAGTAAACCTCCTCCTATACTATAAAAAAGAGTAGAAGGCGAGGAAGCAAAAAAAGTAGCTAATAGTATTCTTACAATAAGCACAACAAATGTATCAAAAAGACCAAATAAATACAAAGATACAATAGTAATTATATTAGCAAGTCCTAATTTAGCGCCGGGAGCAATAAAAGGAACAGGTAACATTCCTTCTATAATGTATAAAATCAAAGAATTAGCAACTAATATAGCCAAAAAAACCATTTTCTTAGTCTTTGACATGGCAGTATGTTCAATAGGTAACTTGGTCGACCTCGACATTTTTAACCCCCTGTATCTCTACAACTATCCTAAAGGGAAGACATATTATGCTTTGCCCTGGCTTATCAATAAATCCTTCTTTCATACAGATTTTATCTGGACATTCAGACAGAGAAAACCGCCACAAAAAGAAAGATATATTCTTCTTCACGCAAATCTGTTAATTAGGATTTTTTAAGACAACACCTGTAACTCGTATAATATGATTTGGAAATTATCAAGAAGTTTTTTTACTTCTTGATAATTGAGCGTGCCTTTGCGAAAATTAATTTAGGTTGGTCTGGGGTCACTCTTAACACCCTCTGTAGCTTTTCAAATACAGCCTACTCAAGTAAGAGTGAGACCCCTGCGGTGCAGTACTAGTTTCTCACTCGTGAGCTGAGCCAGCAGGCATTCCGGCCCCTAGATTCAGCAGGCTAGGGGTGCACCCCCGGTTGCCCTGTCAAGCTCTTATCGCCCGCGAGGCTGTTAGGTACCGCACCCGCAGGGCACGCCCCTAATCCTGGCCAACCAAAGGAGGGATATCTGGTGGCTCAGGTTATCTTTGCAGGCATCGATGTCAGTGCCTCTAAGCTGGATCTCGTATGCATCGATGAAAATGGTAAGCAGCTTTCTCCTTCTACGTCTTTCTCCAATAATGCGGAGGGCGCAAATGCGCTGGTGGATGCTTTAGTTTCACTAGCAACTAAATCCAATGTCTCGCAACTTAATCTTGGATTAGAAGCTACTTCTATCTTCAGTATTCCACTTAGAGATTTCCTTTTGGATGCACCTCAGTTAAAGCCTTATTCGGTCCAGGTGTATGAAATTAATCCTTCTCTTGTATCCGGGTTTAAAAAAGCTTTCGGCTCAAGACTCCCTAAAACTGATGCCTTAGATGCCTATATAATTGCTGAGAGGCTTCGCTTTGGACATCTTACTCCATACAGCCGTGAAGTTTCTGTTACTGCACCTTTGCGTCAGCTTACAAGGCTTAGATTACATCTTGTCGAACTCCTTGTTGATGAGAAAAATTGAGCTTTGAATTTGCTCTTTTTGAAATTCTCTAATTACAAACAGGATAATCCCTTTACCAACGTCTTTGGCAGAGCGTCCATTGAAGTCCTGAAAGAATTTACCCCTGATGAAATAGCTCAGATATCCATAGAAGAACTTGCAGAATTTATTCAGTCTCACGGAAAAAACAGATTCACTAATCCTGAAGAAATCGCCAGTGCCTTAAAGCAAGCCGCAAACCGTGCTTACCGCCTAAACTCTAAAATGAAACAGGTCTGTGCAAAGCTTTTCTTTAACTCTTCAAAGCATTGAGCATCTCAAAAGGCAGATTAAAAGCCTTGATAAGGTTATTTCCAGAGAGCTTAAAGCTATCCCTCAAACACTTACTACAGTTAAGGGTTTAGGCGATGTGTCGGCTGCAGGAATAATCGCTGAAATAGGCGATATTAAGCGTTTTAAAAACGAAGCTTCTCTTGCTCAGTATGCTGGCCTCACCTGGACCCGTTATCAGTCGGGCGACTTTGACGCTGAAGAGCGTCGTCTGACAAAAAGCGGGAACAAATACCTCCGCTATTACTTGGTCATGGCCGCAAACTCGTTGCGGGTGCACAACGAGGAATACAAGGCCTATTATCAGACCAAGTATCAGGAGGTTCAAAAGCACCAGCATAAGAGAGCGCTGGTATTGACTGCCCGCAAACTTGTTAGGCTGGTTTTTGCACTGCTTTAAAAGGCCAAATCTACAAAGGGGCGGTGAAGAGTTAATTTTGTCTTTTAAAACCTATTGATTGCTACTCTTTAAGCCAATTTTTACCATATTAATTGGCTAAGGGTATTATTGTCTTTTTTTGCTTTGATAATTTTATTTTCCAATTTTAAGGTATTGACATATTACCGTGAGTCTTACTTAATTTAAGGCTTTGTCTTATTAGTTTTTTATATGACTTGCGCATATTTTATCGCTCTTAAAATCCTGTCTGTATATTGGCATTACTTTCCTAAAAATATGTTAATCCTACGATAATTTTATACTAAGCTCTTTAGCATCGGCCCACAATCTCTCAAGGCTGTAAAATTCTCTTGCTTCCTGCTGAAAAATGTGAACTACTACGTCCTCATAGTCCATCAAAATCCACTCAGAGGCAAAGTCTTTCTCCACATGGTCCACAAATATACCTTCTTCTCCTAATTTTTTCTCCACCTCATCCGCCAACGCCTGTACATGAGTGCTAGATGTACCAGTAGCTATTATGAAATAATCTGCAATGGTAGTAAGTTCGCCAATGTACAAAATTTTCACATCAAAGGCCTTTTTTTCATCTAAAACACTGCAAATTTTATAAACCTTCTCTTTTGCCTCTATCACTAAATCACCCCTCTAAGCTTACATTTTTCCCTAAAATTATGGTTATATCAGCATCGCTTTTTTTCTGGTAGTCCTCTACTATCACAGCATTTTTAAGAAGCTTCTTGAGCTCATTTGCAACCTTTTTATTCTCACTTCTTAAAATTATCTGAGTAGTATCATAAGAAGCTCCATTCACATTTCCCACGCGAACCACATCAAAGCCCTGCTGTTTTAAAATTTCCGCCACTTTCCCTGCAGCTCCAGGAATGCCACACCCATTTAATACTTCTATTTTAACAGACTGATTTAATTCCCCTTTTTGTAAATCTGACATGAATTTTTTTATCTCCTCTGAATCTACAACATAGTAAGCTATGCCATTTATATATTCAGGGTTTCCAGGCAGTGTAGCAGTAATTATGTCATTTTTACTAACTTTTGCAGCGTACTCGGCGTATTTGACCATCAGAGAAGGAGGGATATTAGTCTCCACATATTGATTGACCGTCTTTAAGAGCTGAGGCAATTTCAAAAGAATAGAAGGGCTTTTAATTTTGTCTAAAGCCGCCAACAAAAATTCCCTCTGGACCTTTACCCTCTCTAAATCCTGCTCAGCATAACCATGTCTAAACCTCACCAACTGCAAAGCCTTTTCTCCATTCAAATGCTGCCACCCTTTTTTCAGGTGAATATGCAAATTCCCTGCATAATCGTCATAATTCATGTCCATAGGAACGTTCATCTCCACGCCACCTATAGCATCCACAAGCTTTTCAAAACCTTCATAGTCAATTTTCACATAGTAGCTAATGTCTTCTCCAGTAAGCTGTGATACTACTTCCATGGCAAGTTTAGGTCCGCCAATTGGATAGGCTACGTTTATTTTTTGAACCCCATGGCCGGGAATTGTGACCATGGTATCTCTCGGAATGGACAAAATATACCCCTTTTGCGTATTGACATTGTAGGAAATGACCATCATAGTATCTGACCTATGAGGGTCATCAGGAGAAGTCTCGTCAATCCCCAAAATTAGCACTTTTATCTCCTCAAGGTTCTTTTTATCCTCCTTAGTTGGAAGGTTCATCAAGCTCGCATCAGAGGGATTTAAAGACTTCAAATATATATATGCTCCAGTCCCCAAGCCGAGTACCAAAAGTCCCAAAAATAGAGCGAAAATTTTAAAAAATCTCCTCACGTTTCTCCTCTCCCAATTTTAAAAGAATGTCGTTTCTTCCGCTCACAGTTTTCTCATAAAGTATCATATTTCTCTTTATCACATAGCATATAGTGCTGTCATAAGCTCTTAAAACAGCTAAATCTAAATCCTTCCAAGAAAGTTCCCTTAATTCCTCCACCCCTTCAAAATCCCTATTTGGCTCTATATAGTCTGCTAAAAATATAATCTTGTCTAAAAGAGACATGTTAACATCTCCTGTAGTGTGAAGAGCAATCGCTCTTTTTATCTCCTCATCTGTTACTCCAAACAATTCTTGAGCCAGATAAGCCCCAACAGGTCCGTGCAACAAAAAAGGCACTTTAAGAAGAACCTCATCTACGCGAACTCCGTACTTGTGAGCCATCTTTACAAGCTCTTCATCAGAAAAGCCCTTTGCACAGTCATGCAGAAGCCCTGCCACCCTAGCTTTTTCAACATCCTCTCCGTATTTCTCAGCAAGCTTTACAGCTGTTTCCATAACCCCAACAGAATGGATGTACCTTTCTTTATCCAGCATTTCTTTTAGTTTTTCTTTCATCCATTCAATGTCATGCCTCATCTTGAGTCATCCTCTTTATAAAGCTTGTATTTCTGGATGTACCTTTCTACTGGCTCTGGCAGAAGGTACTTTATAGGTCTACCCTTTGCCACTCTTTCCCTTATATCAGTGGAAGAAATTGCTAAAGAAGGAACTGTAACTTTGTAAATCACATCTCCATAAAGCTTTCTTATCTTGTCAAGCTCTTGGTCAATCTTATTCCCTTCAATGCCAGGACGGGTTGCGGCTACAAAATAGCACAGCCTCAAAAGCTCGTCCGCATTTTTCCAAGTGAGAATCTCTAATACAGCATCTGCCCCTGTTATAAAGTAAAACAGGGTTTTTTCTCCATACATTTTCTTAAACTCTTTTATAGTGTCAATTGTGTAGGTGTAGCCTTCTCTGTCTATTTCAATCGAAGAAACTTCAAAAAATGGATTTGTTATAGTAGCCAAAATAGTCATCAAATACCTGTGTTTTTTGTCAGTCACTTTCCTCTTCACTTTATGAGGAGGATTGCCAGCAGGTACAAAAATTACCTTATCCAGCTTAAATTCATCCCTTACAGCTTCCGCTGTGACCAAATGGCCATAATGTATAGGGTCAAATGTGCCTCCCATTATACCAAGCCTGAGCTCCCTTTCCAATTTATATCCCCCTGCTTTTTTAATGTATACTTACATTATACATTAAAAAAGTGAAAATGCACAACTTGAAGTTTTTACTCGTAATACTCGAACTCAAAATCCCTCACATTTATGACGTCCCCGCTTTTAAAACCCTTCTCCTTAAGAGCATCTATTACCCCACTTTTTCTAAGGAGAATTTCAAAATACCTCAGAGAATGTTCATCCTGTAAATTTATTCTCTTTAAAAGCTTGTCAATCTTACTTCCCTTTAGATAATAAGTGTTTCCTTTGACTTCTACCTCCAGGGTTTCCTCTTCCTCAGGCGGGTTATAGACTATTACCTCAGGGACTTCCTCTATTTTTTCGGCAGGAATAGAAGACAAAATCTCAATAGTCTTGTCAAGAAGAGCATCAAGCCCTTCTTTTGTAAGAGCCGATATGGGATATACCTCATATCCTCTTTTCTTTATCTCCTCTTCAAATCTAGGATATTTTTCTTTCCCCTCAGGCAAATCCATCTTATTTGCTGCGACGATCTGAGGCAAAATCACAAGCCTTTCATCGTAAAGTCTTAACTCTTCATTTATTTTTTCAAAGTCTTCTACAGGGTCCCTTCCCTCGCTTCCAGATACATCTACCACGTGGATAAGCATTTTTGTCCTTTCAATATGCCTCAAAAAATCGTGTCCCAATCCTTCACCCCTGTGGGCTCCTTCAATAAGCCCTGGAATATCAGCCATTACAAAGGACTTTCCTTTGTGCTCCACAACTCCTAAATTTGGGGTCAAAGTCGTGAAAGGATAGTTGGCAATTTTGGGCCTAGCTCTGCTGCAACTCGCCAATAATGTAGATTTTCCGGCATTGGGAAACCCAACCAGTCCCACATCTGCGAGAAGTTTAAGCTCTAATCTCACCCACATTTCTCTTCCTTTTTCACCGCTTTCAGCAAAGCGGGGAGTCTTTAAAGTAGGAGTGGCAAATTTGGCATTTCCCCTTCCTCCCTTTCCTCCCTTCAGCACAATGGCCTTTTGATATGGCTTTATTAAATCCGCTATCACTTCTCCAGTTTCGTCATTTATGATAGTAGTACCCACAGGCACCTTAATATAGAGGTCTTCACCATCTTTTCCATACTGATTTTTACTCTTGCCATTCTCTCCATTTTCAGCAATATATTTTCTTTTGTACTTAAAATCCAACAGTGTAGAAAGATTTGGGTCTGCTATAAAAATCACATCTCCGCCTTTTCCCCCATCTCCTCCGTCAGGTCCCCCATAAGGAACATACTTTTCTCTCCTGAAAGAAATAAAGCCATTGCCCCCATCTCCGGCTTTTATATATATGCGGGCTGTATCTATAAACACCATATCACCTGCCTTATTCATTCTCTAATTATTATGCCTTTTTCAAAAGAGTTTTTATAATTTCCTGAGGATTTTCACAGTTAAAAATTTCTCTCTCCTCATTTAAATTATCAATCATTCTGTGTATGTAATCAACCACCTTATCCAATTTCCCCAGCTGGGCATATCCTAAAATCACTTGGAGGTCATTTAAAAGCTCATGCCTTCTTTTTCTCATGTACTCTACCAATACCTCCACATCCGACACAACCATCCCACGCTTTCTAATCAAAATTATGAAAAAATCCTGGCGTAAACCAGGATTTTAACTCTGAGCAACTTTTCTTTCTGGATAAACACTTACCTGTTTCTTGTCGCGACCCTTTCTCTCAAATACCACATATCCATCTATCAAAGCAAAAAGCGTGTCGTCTTTCCCTATTCCTACGTTAGCACCTGGGTGTATCTTAGTACCTCTCTGTCTTACCAGTATATTTCCTGCAAGTACAAACTGCCCATCTGACCTTTTGACGCCTAACCTTTTGGATTCGCTGTCACGTCCGTTTCTAGAACTGCCCACCCCTTTTTTGTGAGCAAAAAGCTGCAGTATCATCCCTTACACCTCCTCTACCTTCACATACTCACTGTATCCACTAGCCACATCCTTAAGGCCCAAAACCATAGTTTCTAGTATAGCCTGTAGCTTGATTTTGTCTTCTTCTTTCAAAACTTCTTTAACTTCCACTTCTAAATTGCCTTCCTCGATCTCTTTTCTAATTTTTACTCCCTTTATATTCTCTATCCCCAAAACCGCCGTCTGGGAAATAGCAGAAACAGCTGCACACACTATATCTTTTCCATACTCGTCATACCCTGCATGTCCTTTTACATAAAACTTGTATATATCCCCTTGAGGATTTCTCCACACTTTCACTTCAATCATGGCTATTTTTCAATCTTCTCAATCTGAATCTTCGTGTACGGCTGGCGATGTCCCTGTCTTCTTCTGTAGTTTTTCTTTGGCTTATACTTAAATACCCTTATCTTTGGCCCTTTCCCATGCTCCAATACCTTAGCAGTCACTTTTACATTCTCAAGATAGGGTTTCCCAAACTCTACATTGCCATCTTCAAAGGATACAGCCAATACTTTGTCTAAGGCTATAACTTCCCCTTCAGGATAGTTCAATTTTTCAACCTTCAGGACATCTCCTTCTCTGACCATGTACTGTTTTCCACCTGTTTCAATTATTGCGTACATCACTGCACCTCCTCCATCCAGTCTCGCCGAGAACAAGGTAAAATTTTAAAACCCGTCTCGAGCGGCCACAAGTGATATTTTAACACAATAAAACACCACTTGTCAATTAAAAAGCAATGTCAAATGCTCTGCGCGCCCTTTTCTCCCTCTCCCTCTTCCTTCCCTCTGTCAAGATTGTAATTTTGAAGAGCAGTCACTTTTTGTATCAGTTCCTCTTTTTCCTTTTCAAGCTCTTTTATTCGATTGTTAAGCCCTCTTATCGTAGCGCTGTAGCGTATTTGCCCAAACACCCCTATTATTCCTACAATGATAGCTCCAACAGCCGCCGAAAGCAGGATAACTAGTGCTTGCGACATAGAATAATGCCAGTACAAAAAGCTTATGTCAACTGGTCCAGAGTTAGAAATTGCAAAAATTGCTACTATGATGGCAAATATAAGGGCTAGAATAGTGTAATACTGCCCTTTCATAAAAATCCACCTCTTTTTCAAATCATTAACACAATTTCTTATCTTTATAATAAGTTTATCCTTTTAAGTTGTCAACACAATTCATTCAAATTCCACCTCAAACTTACCGTACTCGCTAAAAACCTCTTCAAAGATGAGTTTAATTCCCCGACTTTTTTCGTATTCCTCTATAAGCTTTTTTCTGCTAAGAATTTCTCCCACTTTTTTATCCCCTTTTACTATCACTTTTTTCACCAAAACATGTCTTAATATTCTCTCAATCTGGTTTTTAAGCCTTTTGTATATGTACTCCTCAGAATACACTGTACCAGTACCACCACACACCGGACATTTAACTTTTAAAAAGCTGGAAATCTCTTCTCTGACTTTTTTCCGCGTCATCTCTACAAGCCCAAGCTGTGTAAATCCTAAAACCGTGCACTTTGCCCTATCCTGTTTCAATTTCTCTTTAAAAAATTCCAGCAATTCCTTTTTAAAATTTTCATTTTTCATATCTATAAAGTCTATGAGTATAATCCCTCCAATATCTCTTAATTTAAGCTGCAAAGCAATCTCTTCCGCCGCTTCCAAATTCGTCTTAAATATGGTCTCTTCAAGCGAACTCTTACCAACATATTTCCCCGTATTGACATCAATAACAGTTAAAGCCTCTGTCTGGTCTATAACCAAAAAACCTCCGCTTTTGAGCCAAACCCTTTTGTTTAGAAGCTTTTCTACTTGAAAGTCCACTCCATATATTCCTGAGACATCCCCTCTTTCAAGAACTATTTCAATATCTTTTCCAATCTTTTTTAAGTACTGATTCACTTTCTCATATTCTTCTTCATCGTTTATCACAATTTCGTCCACATCATAAGAAAGAAAGTCCCTCAAATACTTCACAGCAATGCTTTCCTCGCTATAAATGAGGGAAGGAGAAGGAAGCAACTTAAAATTTTCTTTTATTTTCTCGTAAACAGAAAGTAATTTCTCTATATCCTCTTTTATCTCTTCCTCTTTGGCATTTTTAGAAGATGTCCTCATTATGAGTCCCATGCCTTCAGGCTTTAGTCTTCTCGCAATCTCGGCCAACTTTGCCCTATCTGCCGGATTTTCAATCCTGTGAGAGACGTTCACATAGTTCATAAAAGGCATCAAAACCACATATTCGCCCGGTATTGAAATATTAGTTGTAACACGAGGACTTTTAAGGCCAATTGCCTCTTTTGTAACCTGCACCATCACTTCCTGACCCGGTTTTAAAACTTGTGTTATGGACTTGTCTTCCCTCCCCACAACATCTTCTAAAAATAAAAAAGCATTTTTATTAAGACCTATATCTACAAAGGCTGCCTGCATCCCCTTTAAGACGTTTTCTACTTTCCCCTTGTAAATATTCCCCAAGATATTTTTGCCGTTTTTTCTCTCTGGCCTGTACTCTTTTAGTTTCCCATCTTCTAAAAAAGCAATCTGACACAGTTTTTCATCTATATCAATAATAAGCCTTTTCAAAATTTTCACCTCAGTTCCTCACTCTAAAAACATGTTCTTTCTGTGAATTTTATAATACTCCAAATCAAAAGCATCCCCTATATATTCATTAAAAGCTTTTAAAAGGTGAAAGGGATTAGGAGAACCTTCCCCCAGCTTCATTTTAACATAAAATTTTGCCCTTTCCCCATTCATATCAATGAGATAAAACTCCTCAAGATAAGACTTTAAATCAACGAGCTTTTTCCCTTTTTTAGTCTCTTTCTCTATTTCTATTGTATCTTTCGCCATAAATCTTTTCACTGCTTCCTCTAAGCCCTCTACCTCTTTTTTTAAAAAAACCTCCACCAAATAATCTGCTCCTTTAATTCTTGAAGATAAAGAATCTCTAACGTCCACCTCAAAGACCTCTACAATCTTAATACCTGAAGGTAAAACTTCATTCATTCTCTCTTTAAATTCATGCGGTGAAATGTCCTCTTCCACGTCTACGTCCATGTAATCCCCCTCAGTAGTTGCCCCCACCATCAAAGCAGGGCCAAAAGAAATTCTCGGATGTGGATTAAATCCTTGAGAAAATGCCACTTTTATATCAGCTCTCCTCAATGCCCTCTGGATCACTCTTAAAAGGTCTAGGTGAGATATAAACTTTACCTCTTCACCTTTTGTGTACTTACTTCTTAGGCGCTTCAAAACAGATGACCCCCTCGTCGTAGTCCTTCACTCCACAGCCAGTGCAGTAATAGCGGCAGTCGTGGGTAATTCTGCCTTCCAAAGCTTTTTTATATTCTCTTTCTAAAAACTTTTTTGTAACTCCCACATCTACCACGTCCCAAGGAAGAACTTCATCTATTTCCCATTCTCTGTTGGCATAAAAATGTGGATTAACTCCTGTTTCTTTAAAAGCTTTTTCCCACTTTTCATGGTCAAAATAGTCATCCCATCCGTCAAACTTACAGCCTTTTTCCCAAGCCTTTATTATCGCTTTTCCTACCCTTCTATCTCCTCTAGAAATTGTAGCCTCGAGAAAACTCATGTATGGATTGTGCCAGTTGTACTTCAACACTTTGCTTTTTAACCTCTCTTTCAAGAAATTCTGCTTTTCAATTATCCTTTTTACGCTATCCTGAGCAACCCATTGAAAAGGCGTGAAGGGCTTTGGAACAAAAGTAGAAGTACTCACTGTAACTCTCAAATTCTTGATGTTTCCCTTCACCCTCTTGTAGTTATCAACTATCTTATAAGCCAAATCCACTATCCCTTCCACGTCCTCCATCGTCTCTGTGGGAAGTCCAATCATGAAGTAGAGTTTGATGTTGTTCCACCCAGCTTCAAAAGCAGAAGCCGTAGCCTCTAAAATGTCCTCTTCTGTAATTCCTTTGTTTATGACATCTCTCAACCTCTGGGTTCCAGCTTCAGGAGCCAGAGTAAGCCCTGTCTTCCTCACCTTTTGTATCTCTTTTAGCAAATTTATAGACACAGCATCCACTCTGCTGGAAGGAATTGAAACACCTATTCCCTTCTCTTGATACCTTGATATGAGCTCTTTTATCAAGTCTTCTATCTGCGAATAATCAAAAGTGCTCAAAGAGGCAAGAGAAATTTCCTCATAACCAGTGGATTTGACAAGCTTGTCCGCCAACTCAAGAATTTTCTCCTTCGACTTTTCCCTTAAAGGCCTGTAAATCATCCCTGCCTGACAGAATCTACACCCTCTAGTACATCCTCTAAAAATCTCTAGCATTATCCTATCATGCACAATATCCATAAAGGGTACTATCTGCTCTTCAGGGTGATACACATTTTCAAAATCTTTTACTATTCTTTTCTTAACCCTTTCAGGAATGCCCTTTTTTATAGGGCGTATTTCCTTAATTTTTCCGTCTTTATCATACTCCTCAATGTAGTACTTTGGCACATACACTCCTTGTATCTGCGAGACAGCCTCTAAAAATTCCTCCCTTTCTCCTCCTCTTTCCTTCCATTCAATGTAAGCATCTATTATTTCGTGAATTACTTCCTCCCCTTCACCCATCACAAAAAAATCGATGACCTCAGATAAAGGAGCAGGATTGTAAGCACAGGGTCCTCCAGCTATGACAAAAGGAAGCCCCTCTCTTTCTCTAGACAGAATAGGTATATTAGCAAGATTTAACATATTTATCACATTAGTATAGCTTAACTCGTACTGAAGAGTAAAGCCCACAAAATCAAATTCTGAAAGAGGGGTTTTGGTCTCCAGTGTAAAAAGTGGAATTTTATTTTGCCTCATCAAAGCTTCCATATCAACCCAAGGTGCAAATACCCTTTCGCAGTACACGTCTTCCCTTTTGTTTAAAAGGTGGTACAAGATTCTCATCCCAAGGTGAGACATGCCCACCTCATATACGTCTGGAAAAGCAAAGGCAAACCTCACCTTTACTTCCTTCGGATTTTTTAAGACTGAATTCAATTCCCCTCCTGTATAGCGGGTAGGCTTGCTCACCTTCATAAGGAGGGAATCAACTTTTTCCTTTATATCCATTCTTCCTCCTCCAGTGTTTTTCTTAATTTTACAAAATATCACCTATACAGCTGTTCAGCCCATATTCTAAAGCTTTTTCAAAAAATTCTGATTCTGTCATCCTATATTTTTCCCTCAAATTGCTGTCTAATATTATTATAACATGGTACTTCGACGGCATAAAATTTTTTATTATATCTTTCAGCTTCGCTTTTTCAGATACTGCCAGATGGTGAACAGCCATCGTTCCTTTTTTATAAAATTCTACTTTTTTTCTGTATAAATTTCTCATCTGCAAAAAAGCAGACATCTTTTTTTCTTTATTTGCTGCAATTACAAGAAGCACTGCTAAAAATGTATATAAAACATTCCTGCTCACCTGGGAAATGTCTTTGAAGGAAACCCACAAGAGGCTAAAGGAAATGAGATAGGTCCCATAAGTTGAAACAAGAATCGCGCTCCTTAAACTGAGAAAGTAAGACAGGAAACTTTTCAAAATCCTGCCTCCGTCAAGAGGTAATCCTGGCAAAAGATTAAAAAAAGCCATTATCAGATTGGCTTTTATAAAATAGTCAAGTCTTATATCAAAAATTTGGGAAAATAGCTCAGATAAAAAAGCAAAAAAGATATTAAAAAAAGGACCAGCCAGCGCTATTAGAATTTCCAAATCCGGACGTATAAAAACAGTTGGATCTAGAAAAGCCACTCCCCCAAAAGGATATATATTTACTTCTAAAACTTCCACCTTAAGCTTTTTTGCCGCCAAAACATGTCCCGTTTCGTGCACACACACCACAAGAAATATGCTGAAAAGTTCTTTCACAAAGCCTAAAAAAATCAAAAGCAATCCAAACACAAAAGTAGAAAAGTGGACTTTTACCTTCATTTTCTCTCCTCACTGGCAGCCTCATTTATCACTACCTTTGTCAGAGGGTCTATGGGCTTGCCATTTTCCCAAACTTCAAAGTGAAGGTGAGGAGCCGTAACTTTTCCTGTGTCTCCCGACTTGCCAATTACCTCTCCCTGTCTTATCTGCTGCCCTTCTTTTACAAAAATCTCTGAAAGATGAGCATAGACAGTCCTTACATCGCCTTCATGCCTTAATACAACTACTTTCCCTAGGTCTTCTTTTTCTGTCGCCAGCATCACAACCCCATCCAGTGCTGCTTTTACTTCTGTACCTACAGGCACTTCGATATCAATTCCCGTATGTTTTGTCACTTTATTTGTAAAAGGGTCTACTCTCTCTCCAAAGCCAGAAGTTATTCTGCCTTCTACAGGAGCCATCATTTTTGAAGATGTTTGTATAGCTTCTTTAGAAAAAGGTTTTTCCTCTGCCTGTGAAAAAACTTTAACCACATTTTCTTTAAGCCATGGAATTTTAGACTGCACCAATTTTAGACCTTTTTTTGTATTTTCGTAATCCATATTGTAAGTTAAAACGCTTTTTGTAACATTTATAAAGGAATTTGCTAAAGGCACATCTATTGCTTTAAAAAGAAGAACCATCCCCAAAAGCACCATCGCTATTATCAATTGGTTTTCAAAAAGGTCTATGTACTTTCTATAATGGTTAATCTTCTTGGAATAATAATATTTCATAATGACAATGCCTCCTTCTATGTACATTTTATTTTGAAGGAGGCCGCCTTATGAATCAAATTTGTCTCCAGTCTAAAAGTCCCATTTCCATTCCTTTCAAAAGCACTTCAGCAGTAGCAATATTAGTAGCAACAGGGATTGAATGGACATCGCATACCCTCAAAAGAGCAAGTATATCAGGTTCATGAGGCTGAACAGTGAGAGGGTCTCTCAAGAAAATGACAAGGTCAATTTTATTCTCAGCAATCAAAGCCCCTATCTGCTGGTCTCCTCCCAGAGGTCCCGGCAAGAGGCAGTGAACATCAAGTCCTGTTGCTTCTTTTATAAGCTGTCCGGTGTGCCCCGTAGCGTACAAATTGCATTTTTCAAATATGTGCTTATAAGCGATAGCAAAGTTAACCATAAGTTCTTTCTTCTGGTCATGCGCAATAAGAGCGATATTCATAAAAATGCCCCCCTCAGAAGTTTATTTTCTGCCTTCTCATGCTGATACTCTCTAAAAGCCCTATCGCCATCATGTCCACTACCATAGCACTTCCCCCATAGCTCATAAAAGGAAGAGGAATACCGGTGATTGGCATAAGCCCAATTGTCATGCCTATATTTTCAAATATGTGAAAGGTGAACATGGCAATTATCCCGACTGCCACAAGCATTCCGTACTTGTCCTTGGCATTATACGCAATTTTCCAGGCTTTATAAAGCATTATGGCGTAAAGGATTATAAGAAAAGTAGCACCTACGAATCCTAATTCCTCCCCAACAACAGAAAAGATGAAGTCTGTCCAAGCCTCTGGAAGGTAATAAAGCTGGGTCTGGCTGCCGTGAAAAAGTCCTTTCCCCCAGAACATCCCTGAACCTACTGCTATCTTTGACTGTATCACGTGATAGCCTATCCCCATTGGGTCCAATTCGGGGTTTAAAAAGGACAAAAGACGATTTCTCTGATAGGGCTTTAAGAGTTTGTATCCAATAGGCAGCATTGCAATTCCTATTGCAAAAAGTTGCGCGAGCACTTTAGTCCTTATTCCAGATATATATACAATTGCCAAAAAAATTGCTATAAAGACAAGCCCTGTCCCCAAATCAGGTTGCAACATCACAGCAATAAAAGGAATTCCTACATATACAAGAGGGCCTATGAGCTCTCTGAAAGATTTGATTTCTTCCTGATTGCTGAACATGTTAGCTAAAGTGAGCACCAAGGCTAACTTAGAAAACTCTGAAGGCTGTATATCAACAGGTCCAAGGCTTATCCAGCTCTGTGCCCCCTTGCTGACCTTACCTATCACTAATACCAGTGCCAAGGCAATTAAGTTTAAAATATATATAAATGTGGAAAATTTAGCTAGTACATTGTAGTCAAAAAGGCATATAAATGCAATTGAAATAAGTCCTATCAAAATTGCCACAGCTTGCACTATCACTTTTTTATATGAACCTGTCTGTAGGGCATGAGATGCGCTTGTGATAACTATGAGACTGTATATAGAAATTAATAAAACTACAATTAAAAGCCCCCAATCAAAATTTTTAAGAAGCTTTCTATCAAACACAGCTATTCTCCCTTCTTAAAAAATCCAATTTGTATTATACCATACAATAAAAGTTTTAACTACATAAAAAAACTGGCTGGTCGCCAGTTTACCTTATCACCTGTTTCATCTTTTTTATGGGAATGTTAGCGTGAAGGGCAGAAATGAAAGTGTCATCGCTTTTTCTCTCTTTCGTAATCTCAACTCTAAGTCCTTTTTCATCTATATCTACATAATTTGAGATTACGTTTAAAATGTCTTCTTTTATCATCTCCAAAAATCGCGGAGACGTATCTATCCTGTCGTGAACCAGCAGAAGCTGGAGCCTCTCTTTTGCTATGTCTTTACTGTTGCTCTTTCCGCCAAAGGCTTTGAACAAATCCATCTAAAAACACCTCCTTGACTTTTAAGCCATCTTGAAAAGCCTTCTTAGCCTGTCCATAAAGCCATTGCCTACATCCAAATTTATAAGAGGCACATTTCTGTCTAAAAACCTCTCAACTAAATTCCTGTAGGCCTGAGAAGCCAAAGACTTCTCATCAAGAACTATAGGCTCTCCTTTATTAGTAGAAATTATTATGTTCTCATCGTCCGGAATTACTCCCAAAAGGTCAATTGCAAGTATGTCAATTATGTCTTCTATATCCATCATATCTCCTCTTTTTACCATATCCATCTTGATCCTGTTTATCACAAGAAGCGGATTATGAAGTTCAGCAGCTTCCAAAAGTCCAATTATTCTGTCAGCATCTCTCACTGCCGCAACCTCAGGAGTCGTCACTACAATAGCTCTATCAGCTCCTGCAATAGCATTTTTAAATCCCTGTTCAATTCCCGCCGGGCAGTCTACCAGTATGTAATCAAACTCCTCTTTTAGGTCCTGAATTAACTTTCTCATCTGTTCCGGCGTCACAGCGGTCTTGTCCCTCGTCTGCGCAGCAGGTAAAAGGTATAAAGTGTCAAACCTCTTGTCCCTTATAAGAGCTTGTTTTAATCTACACTGCCCCTCCACTACATCTACAATGTCATAGACAATCCTGTTCTCAAGTCCCATCACCACATCCAAATTCCTAAGGCCTATGTCAGTGTCCACTAAAGCTACTTTATAACCCTTCATAGCAAGGTATGTACCAATATTTGCAGTAGTAGTGGTTTTACCCACTCCGCCCTTTCCAGAAGTTATGACTATTGCTTCCTTCATCCTCTCACTCCATTCCATTAATATTATCTTTTAGAATATTTTACCATAAGTCGCTGAGGTGGTAAAGTGGTCTTACAATTATTTTGTTTTTCCTTACCACAGCAATTTCAGGATACTCCACTTCCTCCTCTTTGTCAGGAGCTCTCGAAATTATGTTTGCTATTCTAAGCTGCATAGCCTTAAGGGAGGAAGCGACAATAAAAGCCTCTTTATTACCTGTAAAACCCGCATGAGCGATTCCCCTCAAAGTCCCCGTAACTACGATATTGCCAGCGGCCTGAACAAGCCCACCGGGATTTACATCCCCTATTATTACTAAATTCCCGTAGTACTTAACCACTTGCCCTGACCGCACAGTACCTCTGTGAAATTTAGTAATCCCTTCTTCCAACCCATTAAATATTTCGTCATCTGTGACGTTTTTTATATGCTTTTCCTGAAATTTTTTTATAAAAATCTCTACTCCATAGTTTTTCAGGATAAAATCTTTGAGGTCTTCAAGTTCCTCATCCTTAAATTTAGAATTTTTCACCCTGACATTTAAGGTAGCACCCTCAAAAAATTTAAGAGATTTTTCTATTCTATCTACAATTCTTTCCTTTAAAACCTCAATATCCACATCTTCATCCACAACAATTACAAGTCCTTCTTTTGTCCCTTGAATCTTCACAGGCTCTCTTACCATAATTTACCTCCAGTGTAATTTCATCTAAATATCTATATTCTCCACAAAATGCATTTTTCCTGCTTTATAAAAGAAAAAAGAGGGTAAACCTCTTTACCTTAAAGGAGTATTTACAAGATTAAATGTCTCTCTTTCTCCGCTTTTACTCAGCCCAAAGTAGGCGTCAAATATATCTCTTGCCACATAAGCAGCGTATGAACCGCTTCCTCCTTGATAAATAACAGTAACTACCACAATTTGAGGATTGTCATAGGGGGCAAAACCTACGAACCAGGCGTAATTATCCCTTCCCTTTATGCCTACCTCTGCAGTACCAGTCTTACCTCCTACAGTCATGGGAAAACCGTCAAATGCAGCGCTTGCCGTTCCCCCTCTTTCAGTAACTCCCTTCATGCCTAGCTTTATCGCATCTAGGTACTTTTTAGGAATGTCTATTTTGCCTAAAATTTCTGGCTCTGTCTTTTTGACTATATTCCCTTCAGCATCTACAATCTTGTCTACAAGGTGGAGTCTATACCGAATTCCACCATTTACCAAGGTTGAGATGTAACTTGCAATCTCAAGAGGGGTAAACTGATTGTCTCCCTGCCCAATAGCCGCATTGCAGGTATCAGCCAAGCTCCAATGTCTGGCGTAATACATCATCTCCCAAAGTTTTCTCTGCAATTTTGGATCTTTTATTCCCATTTTCTCTAACTTGAGAAAAGTATTGTAGTCACTCAAATCTCCTTTGTCTACAATCTCTACAATTTTATTGTACTGCTCTTCAGTTATAGGGCCATCGGGGTTTCTTTCGCTTTTTACCATAGACCTTATAAGTGCCAGATAAAACTCTCTTTTATACTGGGGACTTGCGATAATCCCTTTAGCTTCCGGAAGCTCAATGCCTGTCTTCTGGTCTAAGCCAAATTTTTTAGCATATTCCACTATTTTATCTATTCCCATTCTCCTTCCCATCTCATAAAAATAGGTGTCTGTTGAGTACTTGATAGCATCTGACACATTGACCCAGCCCTGTGTCCTACCGTATTCATTCCACAGCCAGTTTGTCTGCCCGGTAATGTATACACCGGGGTCTAGATACTTCTCATCCACAGTAGTGACACCTGTCTCAAGCGCCGCTAGAGCAACTATCATTTTAAAAGTAGACCCTGGAGGCACTGCCCCTTGGGTGGCGTAATTGAAGATAGGGCTCGGATCAACAGTTGCATCTCTTTCCCTAAAAAGCTCATTTACTACATCCTTTGGGGGACTTCCCGTAGCAAATATATTAGGGTCAAAACCAGGCACGCTGGCCAAAGCCAAAATCTTCCCTGAGTGTATGTCCACAACTACTGCTGCTCCAATTTTTGCGTTGGGGCGCGGTTTCCCCAATTTGCCCTCCCTTAATTTTTGCATAGTATTTATGAGGGCTTCTTCTGCAGCCTCTTGAATATTCTTGTCTATAGTGAGAAAAACTGTATCTCCCGGAACAGGTGGCACTGTGCTTAAATTTTTGATAAGCCTTCCGTAATTATCAACTACCACCTGCTGCCCTCCATCTTTCCCGTGTAAATACTCTTCATACAAAGCTTCAATTCCTGAATGTCCCACTAAGTCTGTCAGCTTGTACTTCTTTATATCTAGTTTCTTTAAATCCTCAGGAGTAATGCGGCCAATATAGCCTAAGGTTTGAGATAATAGGGTCCCATATGGATAATACCTTATCGGCTTTATGTTGATCATCACGCCAGGAAGCTCTAAATGCCTTTCTTCAATCTCTGCCACTGTTTTCTGGTCCACATCTACTGCTATTTCGACTGGCTGGTACTGATTGTATCCCTGCTCTTCCATGAGCTGCCTCACAACCATTATCTTTCTTGCATCCTGAGGGCTCAAATCTTTTGAAATCTTAAATTTTTTCATTAAAATATCCCACGTCTCTTTTGCTGTGGCGCTCTCATTTATATTGTTTGCCTTCTTCCACGCCTTTTCCCTCTCTTTTAAGGTTTCAGGTGAGACATCTCCTTCATCAGGATTTTTAAAGTTAAAATAAGGCTCTCCTTTGTCGTTCAAATAAAGAGGAAGGTCATCTTTATACTTTACATTATTTTTTTCTAGTAAATGTATTAACTTCAATATAGTCTCATTCAAATGGCTGTCCACAACTTCACCTTTTAAAATGTCTACAGAAAAGCTAGGCCTGTTTGTAGCAAGTTTTACACCGTACCTATCTACAATCTCGCCTCTTGGGGCATCAATGGGAATCAAGCGAATCGCCTGCTTTATGGAAATGTCTCTATAATAGTCTCCCTTTATAAGCTGCAGGTAAACTAATCGGGAAACAAGAAGTAAAAGCAGTATCCCTATTATAGAGGCAAGGACGTAAAACCTCTTTTTTAAGGCTTCACTCAACTCTATCACCTTCAAAACCAACTTTTTCTAGAAAAAAGTTTTTTATTCTCACTCACATATCTGTTAAAAGCCACGATGTACCTGTACACAAAGGCAACAATGAGGGAATTGTACACTGATTGTATCATCCCTACATCCAAAAGGCTTTCTAAAAAGTTAAACTGGTACTTCATCAAGACCATTGAAAACATGATTATCAAGTTGTAGAGTAATGTACCTAAGAAGGTAAACACGAAGGCCACAAAAGTGCTTTCTTTAAAGACATTTTTGCTCAAAAGCCCTGTGATATAAGATACAACAAACAAAGAAAATGTGCTGACTCCCAAGGCGTTATTAAAGATGACATCCTGGACAAGACCCGCAAAAAGGCTTAAGTAAACTGCTTCCCAAGGCCCGTTCAAAAGAGATAAGCTCAAGACAAAGATAAAGACTGCGTCAGGTTTTATGCCTAAGATATCAATAAACTTAAAAAGAGAAGATTGGAGAATTATCAGCAAAAGAATCAATAAATACTTGTAGAGTCTCTTCATAGCTTTATTTCCCCGTTTCAGTCATGTTAAGGACGACAAACACGTACTCAAGCCTTTCAAAATCAGCAGCCGGCTTCACAAGTGCTTGTTTGAAAAGTGCTCCCGGCTCTTTTGTCACTTTTTCAACTTTTCCTATTACAAGGCCTTTTGGAAATCTGCTCATGCCAGAAGTGGTTATAATATCTCCTTCTAAGACCTCCGCATCAAGGGGAAGGTATATCATGACAAGTCCCCCTTGAGAGTCTCCTCTCACTATGCCATTGTCCCTCGTTCGGACGTCCACAGCACTTACCGAACTATCTCTATCTATAATTGCTAAAACCTTAGCCCAGGTCTCTCCTACTTGTGTAACCTGCCCTACCATGTTCCCCTTTTCGTCTAAAACTGCCATTCCGGGCTTTATTCCATCTCTTTTACCCCTGTCAATGGTAAATATATTAAACCAGTTGCCAGGATTTTTACCTGTGATAGAAGCTAACTTAAGGTCAAGCTCTGGATTTTCTGTCTTAAAATCAAGCGCTTCTTTTAGCCTCAGATTTTCATTTTTTAATTCCTGAAGCTCTATATTTTCCTTCCTCAATTTCTCCACTTCTTTTTGAAGCTTTTCATTTGTAGCCCTTAAAGTCCCAATCTCTCTTATAGAGGAAAAAAAATCAGAAATGCCATTTGTCATCCGATAAAAGGCCTTGCCTACAGGAGTAAACACACTGCCTATCACAGATTCTGCTTTCGTAAGATATCTCTCTGTATCATAAGTATAAGCCATGGCGGCAATAAGCGCCACGGCTATTAAAAGCACCAAAATAAGCTGCCTATTTCTAAAAAAACGGGGCACTTAAAACACCTCTCAAACTCTAGTTGCAGGGCTTAAAACTCTCCTGAACAAAGAACTTTCTTCCAAAATCTTACCCGCTCCAAGTGCTACACAATCTGTAGGATTATCCGCTATCTGAACAGGCATTCCTGTCTCCTGCCTTATGAGCTTGTCTATGCCACTCAAGAGGGCTCCTCCACCTGTCAGCATTATACCCCTGTCCATAATGTCCGCAGCTAATTCTGGCGGAGTCTTCTCTAGAGTCATCTTTATAGCCTCAACAATGCTAGAAAGAGGCTCTTTTAAGGCTTCTAGAATCTCGGTAGAAGTAATTCTCAAAGTCTTTGGAAGACCAGAGACCAAGTCTCTTCCTCTTATGTCCATTGACTCTTCTTTCTCTTTTGGGAAAGCCGAACCAATCTGAATCTTTATCTCCTCAGCAGTTCTTTCTCCAATCATAAGATTGTATTCTCTCTTTATATAATTTATTATGGCCTCATCCATTTCATCTCCGCCAACCCGCAAAGACTTGTTAGTCACTATCCCGCCAAGGGAAATCACCGCAACATCAGTAGTTCCACCGCCAATATCCACCACCATGCTGCCGGTAGGCTCTTCTACAGGAAGCCCTGCACCAATAGCTGCTGCCATTGGTTCTTCTACAGTATGGGCTTCTTTTGCACCTGCCTGCAAAGCCGCTTCAATTACTGCTCTTTTTTCTACCTCTGTAACTCCCGAAGGAATGCCAATTATCACTCTTGGCCTGAAAAGCCCTTTCCTGGGATTTACTCTGCTTATGAAGTGGTCCAGCATGGCTTTTGTTATATCAAAATCTGCTATGACCCCATCCCTCATGGGCCTTATAGCAATTATGTTTCCGGGAGTCCTTCCTACCATCCTCTTCGCTTCTTCGCCAACGGCAAGGATCGTCTTTGTATCTGTTCGCATTGCCACAACCGAAGGCTCTCTTAAAACAATCCCTTTTCCTTGAACATAAACTAAGGTTGTAGCAGTTCCTAAGTCGATTCCAATATCCCTTGAAAATCCTCTCATCTGTGTATACTCCTTCCTTTCTTATTCAAAATCATAATACCCTTTTTCTTTGAGACTTATACCTCTCCCATCTCCAATTATAACATGGTCCAAGACTTTTATTCCAAGAATATTACCCGCTTCCACCAATCTTTTTGTCACTTCTACATCCTCCCTGCTAGGAGTAGGGTCTCCACTCGGATGGTTGTGAACTAAAATTATAGAAGAAGCAGACCTTTCTATAGCAGCTTTAAACACCTCCCTAGGATGAACGATTGAGGTGTTTAAACTCCCTATAGAAATCGTCTCAATGGCAATTATTTTATTTTTAACGTTTAGCATCACTACTTTGAAATGCTCTTTAGAAAGGTACCTCATTTCCTCCATCAAAAGGTTTATGACGTCTTCAGGAGAAGTTACAGAAAAATTTTCCCCTTGCGTAGAAAGCATCAATCTTCTTCCTAACTCCACTGCCGCTTTTAATTTTACAGCTTTTGCTATTCCAATCCCCCTTATATTCGCAAGCTTTTCCACACTTGAGTTGACAATAAACTTTAATCCTCTCTCCTCTGTAATGAGCTTTTGAGCCAAACTTATAGCATTTTCTCTTCTGCTCCCTGTACCTATTATTATGGCAATCAATTCGGCATTTGAAAGCACCTGGGGTCCGTATTTTATTAGCCTTTCTCTGGGCCTTTCTTCATAAGGCAAGTCTTTTATCCTTATATTCAAATCCTCTCCCAACCCACTTCACCCCAAATTCCCTTTTTAACAGGCCAAAAAGCTTGGCAACAGGCAGTCCTACTACATTAAAATAATCTCCTTCAATTTTTTCCACAATTAAGGACCCGAATCCTTGAATAGCGTATGCACCGGCTTTATCCCAGCATTCTCCTGTATCTATATAGTTTGATATATCTTCATCTTCTAATCTTCTTATCCACACTTTTGTCTCTTGATAATCGACAGAATGCTTCATCTCTGGAAGCTTAATTACTGCTATTCCTGTATAAACGATATGTTCTCTGCCTTGCAAAGTTTTTAACATAGAAAAAGCTTCTTCTCTGTCTTTTGGCTTGCCCAAAATCTCGCCATCTACTACCACAATCGTATCAGCCGCTATCACTATTGCTTCCTCTTTTATGTTCTCGGCTGCTTTTAGCGCCTTTTTAAAGGCTAAATCCATCACATATTTTGATGGTTCTTTTTCGCTTGAAACTTCTTCAATGTCATTCTCCACAATTTGAAATGGAAAATTTAGATTTTCAAGAAGTTCTCTTCTCCTCGGAGATTTAGATGCGAGAAAAATTTTCATACATCCCACCTACATCTTGTAATAGGAATAAATAGCCAATATAAGTCCTATTACAGTGCCTATATTTATTTTAAAAGTGAGCATAAAAGAGAACTTTAAAAAATTGAGGTCCAGTGTCAAAGGATTGTTCATGCCTATTACTTGAGCGTAAGAAAGTTCTTTGAAAAAACGTCCCAAAAGGTCTCCTACAAAACCGCCTAGTATCAGTCCTACTAAGAGCAAAAACAACAATGTCCAGCCGCTTTTTCCCCTTCTCAAATCGTTTCACTCCTTGTGGCAAATATCATTCCTTTTTATTATATCACAAATTATATATATTTCTATAACTAACTTTTGAATAAAAAAATGGCAAAGCCCCCAACAAACGTTGGGGACCTTCCTTTATTTCACGAGAGGATAAAGCTCTTTCCTTGAATAGTGGGTGTGCAGAAGTTCGTGAGATTTCTCGCTCAAAGGATGACCCAGGAATTCCTCGTAAAGCCTCTTTATCGCCGGGTTCTCGTGGGACTTTCTTATAGGCAGGTTCTTGTCTATCTCGTAAATTGCCTTTGCCCTTAATTTCTTGACTTCTTCCATCTCGTTAGGATTGTGGATTGGCTGTCCTCCACCCATTATACAGCCACCTGGGCATCCCATCACTTCTATAAAGTGATACTCGACTTCTCCTGCCTTTACCTTGTCAAGGAGCTTCTTAGCATTTCCTGTTCCATTGGCAATAGCAATCTTTATATCCATCCCGTCAATTGTTATTGTAGCCTCTCTCACACCTTCTAAACCTCTCACTTCTTCAAAATCTATCTTCCCTATATCTCTTCCCTCTACAATTTCAGCGACAGTCCTTAATGCTGCCTCCATGACACCGCCTGTAGCCCCAAATATGGCACCTGCTCCTGTAGACATGCCTAAAGGCTCATCAAATTCTTCATCTTTTAAGTTCACAAAATCGATTCCCATCTCTTTTATCATTCTCGCAAGCTCTCTTGTGGTAAGCACGGCATCCACATCTTTCATTCCATTTCTTATCATCTCTTCTCTTTCAATCTCAAGCTTCTTCGCTGTACATGGCATTATTGACACTACGAATATATCTTTAGGGTCAAGCCCTTTTTTCTCCGCGTAGTAGCTCTTTACCAGTGCCCCCATCATCATGTGAGGAGATTTGCAGGTGGAGAGATTGTCTATAAACTCCGGATAGTACTTCTCACAGAAAGCTATCCAGCCAGGGCTGCAGGAGGTTATCATAGGAAGCTTTCCGCCATGTTTTATTCTCTCTAAAAGCTCAGAACCCTCTTCCATTATCGTGAGGTCTGCTGCAAAGTTTGTATCAAATACCGCATCAAATCCCATTCTCCTCAGTGCTGCTGCCATCTTCCCCGTGACAATGGTACCAACAGGCATTCCAAACTCTTCTCCTAATGCTACCCTTACAGCTGGAGCAGTCTGAGCTACAACGTATTTTTTGTCATCTGCCAAAGCTTCATAAACCCTCTTTGTATGGTCTTTTTCGTATATAGCTCCAACAGGACATACCATTATGCACTGGCCACAGCTAATACAGGGTGAATCCTTTAAGCTTCTTCCAAAAGATGGAGCTACCATTGTCTTAAATCCTCTGTTTACCATTCCAATAGCAAATACATTCTGAACTTCTGAGCACACTGCAACACATCTTCTGCAGAGCACACACTTATTAGGGTCTCTCACAACTGCAGGTGAACCATCATCTATAGGGTATCTTATATTTTCCCCTTCAAACCTTATTTCCTCTACTCCAAGTCTTTTAGCAAGGGCTTGAAGCTCACAATTGGTGCTTCTTACACAGGTCAAGCAGTTTCTATCATGATTTGACAGTATGAGTTCAAGATTTAGCCTGCGAGCTTCCCTTATCTTTGGAGTATTGGTATAGACTTTCATCCCATCAAACACGGGGTAGGTGCAGGAAGTCTGTAAATTCCTTACTCCCTCTATCTCAACTAGACATATGCGACAAGCCCCAATTTGATTTATCTCTTTCAAATAGCAAAGAGTAGGTATGTCTATGCCGGCTTCTTTTGCCGCTTCCAGTACCGTATAGTAGGAAGGCACTTCTACAGTTATGCCATCTATTGTAACGCGAACTTTGTCCATCCTTTTACACTCCTTCCTCTTTTATTTTTTGTATATTGCGCCAAACGGACACTTATCAATACATGTTCCGCACTTAATACACTTCTCTTGGTCAATCACATAAGGCGTCTTTGGCTTACCAAAAATAGCACCCACAGGGCAGTTCTTTGCACAAATTCCACAGGCTTTGCACTTTTCAGGATCTATAACAAAGCTTAAAAGCGCTGTACATACACCGGCAGGGCACCTTTTTTCTTTTATGTGGGCCTCATATTCGTGCCTGAAATATCTCAAAGTAGAAAGTACAGGATTGGGTGCTGTCTGTCCAAGACCACATAGAGCCGTTGCCTTTATGGTCTTTGCCAGTTCTTCTAACTTTTCGATATCTCCTTCTTCTCCTTTTCCGGAAGTTATCTTATCCAAAAGCTCCAGCATCCTCTTCGTACCAATCCTACAAGGAGCACACTTACCGCAGGATTCATCGACAGTAAACTCGAGGAAGAACTTCGCCACATTGACCATACATGTGTCTTCATCCATCACAACAAGTCCGCCAGAGCCCATCATCGCACCTGCACTGGTTAAAGAATCATAATCAATCGGAGTATCTAAAAGCTCTGCCGGTATGCATCCGCCAGAAGGACCGCCTATCTGAACAGCTTTGAATTTCTTTCCTCCGGGTATTCCTCCGCCTATTTCGTATATGATTTCTCTTAAAGTTGTACCCATAGGCACTTCAATGAGTCCGGTGTTATTCACCTTACCGGTGAGAGCAAAAACTTTCGTTCCTTTAGATTTTTCTGTTCCAATGCTTGCGAACCATTCTCCGCCGTTTAATATGATGGGAGGAATATTTGCAAAAGTCTCCACGTTATTTATAATTGTAGGTTTGCCCCATACACCCTTTACCGCCGGGAAGGGGGGTCTTGGCCTCGGCTCTCCTCTTTTACCCATAATAGAGTTTAAAAGAGCTGTCTCTTCACCGCAGACAAAAGCACCTGCTCCAAGCCTTATTTCAATGTCAAAGTCAAACCCTGTGCCAAATATATCCTTTCCTAAAAGTCCGTACTCTCTCGCCTGCTGAATCGCAATCTTAAGCCTTTTTACAGCCAGAGGATACTCTGCTCTCACGTATATATAACCGTGATTTGCACCTATTGCATATCCAGCTATTGCCATTGCTTCTAAAACACTGTGGGGGTCTCCTTCCAATATGCTTCTATCCATGAAAGCGCCAGGGTCTCCTTCATCAGCATTGCACACAACATATTTAGGGGTTTCTTTCTGCTTGTAAGCAAATTCCCATTTCACACCTGTTGGGAATCCGCCACCGCCTCTTCCCCTTAATCCTGATTTTTTGACCTCTTCAATTACTTGCTCAGGAGTCATCTCTGTAAGAACCTTCGCAAGCGCTTTATACCCGTCAAAAGCAATAGCTTCTCTTATGTCTTCAGGGTTTATCACACCGCAGTTTCTAAGAGCAATTCTTCTCTGTTTCCTGAAGAAAGGTGTCTCCTCCAACGGCTTTATAGCTTTTTCTTCTAGGCTCTCGCCGTAGATGTACTTTCTGACAGGTCTTCCCTTTAAAAGATGCTCCTCTACAATTTCAGGCACATACTCTGGCTTTACTCTGCTGTAAAAAACCCCTTCCGGGTAAACTACCACAACAGGACCCAGCTCGCAGAGTCCAAAGCATCCTGTCCTCACAACCAGTATTTCTTTGTCCAAACCCGCTTTTTTAATCTCTTCTATGAAACGTTCAGCTACCTCGTCAGAACCTGATGAAGTACAGCCAGTTCCACCACATACCATTACGTGAGACCTGTAAAGCATCTAATATCCCTCCTCTTACTCGTAATTTTCTATAGTCCATTCCCTGATTGGGTGGCCATTTATCACATGTTCCACTACTATTTGTCTTGCCTTCTTTTCATCAACCTTTACATAAGTGACTTTCTCCTGCCCCGGCATATAAACATCGACAATCGGCTCTAACTTGCACATGCCTATACATCCTGTCTCTGTCACAAGCACATTTGTCACATTTCTCTTTGCCAGTTCGTCCAGTATTGCCATCATAACCTGCCTTGCCCCTGCTGCAATGCCACAAGTAGCCATTCCAACAGCAATTCTTACTCCCGACCTATCTTTTCTGAGGTTTATCTTTTCAAGAGTTTCCTTTCTAATCCTTTCTAATTCTTCTAATGTCTTCATTTTTACACCTCCATTTCACTTTTCTTCATTCCCTCTTCTACATACTCTCTTATCCATGAGAGCACTCTTACATCATTCAAATTCACGTCTTTTAGAACTTCTCTAATCTTTTTTGTGTCAAATTCAAACTCTCGACTGCCTTTTTTAAATCTATAGACAATATCAATCTGCGGTGCTGACATTATTAAAGACACAATTGTAGAAGCTATATCCCCTATTGGAATGAGATTCACACTGGAAAGTTTAAAAGTCCCTTTTATCCTCGTGCCCTTTCCTTCTTCAGAGAAAATTTCGAAAGTTCCTTCGCACTCTTCTGTCAGTTCCTTAAAAAGCGGAATACCCAGTCCAACTCTTCTTTCTTTTCGCGTTGTGACAAAAGGACTTGTCACTTTTTCTAAAAATTCCTTTTTCATCCCACATCCATCATCTTTAACATAAACTGTCAAAAGGTCTTCCTGGGGATTTTCTTCTATTTCAATTTCAACATTTTTCGCTCCAGCTCTTACGCTATTTTGAGCCAAATCTAGTATATAGAGAGCCAACTCTTTCATGGTTTATAAATCCCTATTCAAATTTTTTCAGTATTTCATCCACGTCATTAGGAGTAAGCCTTCCAAAAACTTCGCCGTTTATCATCATAACGGGTGCAAGTGCACATGCTCCAAGGCATCTTGTTGGCTCCAGAGAAAATTTACCGTCTTCTGTTGTCTCCCCTACCTCTATGCCCAACTTTTCCTTAATTTTTTCCAGCAACATAGCAGCTCCTCTAACATAACAAGCAGTTCCCATGCAAAGGTTTATTTTGTACTTTCCAGAAGGCTTCAGAGTAAATCTTGAATAAAAGGTCGAAATCCCGAATATCTCCGTCAAAGGAACCTTCATCTCCTGTGAGATGAAAAGCTGAACTTCTATGGGAAGATATCCAAAAATCTCTTGAGCGTCATTCATGACAGCAATTAGTGAACCGGGGATTTCTCTGTAATCTTCTATTGACTTTTTGAACTTCTCAACCTTATCTTTGCCAAACTTCTCTACAAGCTTTTCTTCCAAACTTGCTTCTTTCATGCCCTGCATCGCCTTTCCCTCCTTGAATGAGAAATTTCACAAAATTTTCATCATAGCACTTTTAATTCATCATTCGTTAATATTATATCATAATTTCATTAATTTTTTAACAAACATTTATAAAAAAATTTTATTTTCTGATAATCACAACCATTTTGGTAGGATTACAAAAAAATTAGCAACCACAAAGCCAATCCACAATGCTTTTCAATGATAAGTCACAAGGTAGGAATTCTTCTCTTTCCGAAATATACCCCAGATGATGAGCATCAGAAGAGCTTATTATTCTATACTTTTTACATTCTGGATGCTCTTTTAAAAAAACTTTTTTGTCAGTGCTCTTAGATATTTCAATTGTTGATAAATTTTTTATATTAGGAATAAACCCAAGATTAGAAATAATGCTGTAACTTCCCCTATTCACATGGGCAGGAACCGCAGCCCCCCTCCCCTCTATGTATTGAAAAATCTCGCTTATAGTAAAATTAGAAGATACTAACAATAAATTCTCTACTTCTCCTATTTCCCTATCCTCATCGTCCATTATAATCTGCTTCCCAAAGATTGTTTTATTATTTTTTATTTTAGTCATATTTTTGTCAATAATTTCACTAAATTTGATACACTCTTCCACTGAATAAAAATAACACAGCACATGTACTTCTTCTTTAGTTTGCACTTCTATCCCAGGAACCACTATTAGGCCTTTTTTCCTCCCAATTCTATAAACAGCTTCTACATTTAAAGCTGAGTTGTGGTCTGTCACTGCGATTACATCTAGTCCCTTTAGGAGAGCCATATTGACTATGTTGTTAGGTGTCATATCATCGGATGCGCAGGGAGACAGACAGGTGTGAATGTGAAGGTCATAGTAAACCATCATTTCATCATCTCGTGCAGTATTATTGCCGCCTCATAAGAAGTTCCAGAAAAACTCAAAACAGGAATGCCCTCTTCTTCAGCCTTTGCTTTTGCATCTTCGTCTAACTTGACATTCTCTGGCAAAATCACACAGCTTATTTCAGAAAGAAGAGCTACAGCTATAACATTTATGTGGCTTTGAATGGTTATCCAAGCATCCTTCGCCTTTGCATGAGACATAACCCAGCTTAACAAATCGCAAATATACACTCCCTCAATTTCTCTATCGATCCCCTTCTCTCCCGCTACTAATGAAAAACCTTTTTTAAGAAGATTTTCTACTTTAATACCCATACATTCTCCTCTCCTTTTTACTTAATAACAGGTGGTTTTTTCCCCGCTAGATCATTTAACTCTTCCGCTAAGGCTTTTATTTTATCCTTCAAAATGAAGATACAGTCATTTTCTGTAGCACAGCCTTTTACAATGTCCTCTGCTAAAGCCCTGCAACTGGGAGACCCGCAAGATCCGCAGTCTAAACCTGGCAAAGTCTTGTGAGTTCTGTCTATTTCTTTCATCATTTCCAGTGCTTTAGAAATATCTTTGTCTAGCTTCATCACTTCACTTTTTTCTATTTTCTTTATCCACTTCACCTCTTCAAAACTTACAAGGTCTTCATCTACGGGAGGTTGTTCCCTCTTTGGCAGACTTTCAGCCAACTTCCTTATTCTATTTTTAGCAACAAAAGGATTCTCAACTGTCAGAGGTCCTCCTATACATCCGCCTATGCACGCTAGCCCCTCAAAAAAATCTAAATCACTCAATTTCCCAAGTTCTATCTCTTCTAAGACATCAATGACATTGTGTATCCCATCTACATATATGCTATTTTCTGTAAAAGTACCAAAAGCTTCTCCTCCTGAATTAGCCCATCCTACTCCTATCATGGTAGCTTTGCGCAAATCTCTTACTACAGTAGTTTTCGCTTTTTCAAGTATTTTCCCGTATATTTCCTTCATTGAAAAAGCTCCATCAATCTTGGATTTCTCTAGGCCTACTGGATTTCTTATGCTTGTCACTTTAGCAGCACAGGGAGATATAAAGAAAACTCCTATTTCTTCTTCTTTAAGCCCTGTTTTCTTCACTGCCTGTTTTTTTGCAATTATTGCAGCTGTGTCCATAGGAGAACATATATTAAGAAGATGGTCAATAAGAGATGGAAACCTAATCTGTATGAGCCTTACAACAGCAGGACATGCAGAAGAAATTACGGGTCTTTTCAAGTTCCCCTTCTGTAAAGCTTCTCTTGTAAATTTAGAAACAATCTCTGCAGCATAAGCTACTTCAAACACCTCATCAAATCCAATATCTAAAAGAGCACTCAATATCTGGTTGATAGACAAGTCTTTAAACTGCCCGTATAGAGAAGGAGCAGGAAGAGCAATTTTATACCTGAAATTTTTCATAATTTCCAAACTATCTGTAACAGCCAGTTTGGCATGATATGGGCAGACTCTTATGCATTCTCCACAGTCAATACATCTTTCATTTATAATCCTGGCTTTCCCTTCTCTTACCCTTATGGCCTCCGTGGGACACCTCTTTATGCAGTTGGTACATCCTCTGCACCTGTCCTTATCCAAAGTCACAGAATGAAAATAAGTCATCTTACACACCTCTTAAAACAATATTTCTGCCACTACAACAGTGCCATCTTTACTGCTTTTTATATCCATAAAATCCGAGTTTGCCTTTATATTGGGAAGTCCCATGCCTGCCCCAAATCCCATCTCCCTTATCTCTTCTGGAGCAGTAGAATAGCCTTCCTTCATCGCCAGCTCTATGTCCTCTATGCCAGGCCCTGTATCTTCCGCTATTATCCTGATCCTGTCCTCAAAAATCTCTATCTTAATAGTCCCTCCGTAAGAATGGATTATGATGTTCATCTCAGCTTCATAGCACACTATACAGCTTCTGCGCACTATATCAGGGGCCAAGGAAAGTTGCTTTAAAATTGCCCTTAAATTGCTTGACACCTCTCCAGCAGAATCAAAATCTCTTGCTTTTACTTCAAATTCCTTACTGTAAAGCGCCATTCTTTTCACCACTTCTGCAGGTCAGCCCATTGGAGTATAAAAGCCCACAGGCGATATAAAGAGGGTATTTCGTCTTCATCACCACAAGGCCTGCTTTTTTTGCCTGTTCCAGCACATCATCTCCTGGGCTTTTCCCTCTTACAAAGATTATACATTTTATGTCACCCACAACTTCTGCAGTTCTCACCACCTGAACATTAGTAAGGCCTGTCAATAATACTGCTTTTTCATCCCGAGATGCCAGCACATCGCTCATCAAATCAGCACCACATGCAGTAAATACTTCCTCTTCCAACTTTTCTTCTCCCAAAAGCACTTGAGCTTCTAAAATCTCTTTTATCTCCCTAAGCTTCACAGCAAGCACCCCGCTATTTCGCAATATTTTCTAAAAAATTGTTATAATCTCCCCATGAATTCCACAAAAGCTGCTGCAAAAGTGAAAAAGTATTCTTATCTTTTAAACTGCTGGAAATCTCTATCAACTTTACACTGTCTGCTATTTTTTGAACAATCTTGTCGACCTCTCCAGATATCTCTTCCACTTCTTTTTCTTTAAATGCCTTTTTGTCTTTATTCATCACCTCTACTTTTCTTTTCAATTCTTGTACCTCTTGAGGTTCAATACTTCCATTAAAGCTCTTAAATGAAAGAACAGAAATGTACCCCAAAATTTGCTGGAATTCGTCTAATTTGTTTGTAAAATATTCTATTTCTGATGTTAAATTCTTGTCATATTTTATTTTTAAATAAGGCGACTTTTTGGCATAAACTTCAGGCGTAATCCCTTTAGAACTCATCAAACCTGCAAACTCCAGAGCTTCTTCCTTAGTCAGAAACAAACCTATAACCACTTTATATTTCTCACCGTCTCCCTCAATAAAAGAAAAAATGCCGTTTAATCTCAGCAAATCTTGGCGATATTTGGCCTCTTCGTATTTGCCGTGAACACTTTCCACTACCTCAAATCCATCTATTCCTTTTATTGTAATATACTGAGGCTTAGCCTCTTCTTTTGAAATATTTGGTTCCACAACATTTTGCGAAATAAAATAACCAATCAGCAAAGAAACCAGCGGAATTATAATGATGACTAACAGCACTTCCAGCATTCCCTCGTTTTTCATCCCATATCTTCCTCTTCTTAATCGTTACACCTATATTATACTATACTTTTTCTAAAAATCCTTTAAAAATTTTTTTCTAGGCCTTTTTTACTATTTTGCTCACAAAAAAGAGGTATTTGAAATTTTTTGTCGAATTATAAAAGTGAGGTGAAAAAAATTATGATTGACAGCGTAATAAACAGCATAATTGAGGAAAAATTTAAGGAAATACAGAGTAGACTCCCAGCCAATGTAAAAATATTTAGCACATCCTTAAATTTTCAAGAAATATTAAATAGCGAAATAGAGAATATCAATCAAAAGGATTCTCCCTCTGAAATTGAAAAACTAATACGAGAAGCCAGTCAAAAATATGGAGTAGACGCAAACCTCATAAGGTCAGTCATAAAAGCCGAATCCAACTTCAATCAGTTTGCTGTATCCCCTAAAGGAGCAATGGGTTTGATGCAGCTTATGCCATCCACGGCAAAGGAATTAAATGTAAAAAATCCTTTCGACCCTTCTCAAAACATAGACGGAGGAGTGAGATACCTAAAAAATTTACTAGATACATATAAAGATGTAAGATTGGCTCTTGCTGCTTACAATGCAGGTCCTCAAGCTGTAGAAAAATACCAAGGCATTCCCCCTTACCCTGAAACTATAAATTACATAAACAAAATTTTAAATGACTTGTATAAATAAAAGGGAGCCAAAAGGCTCCATTTCTATTTTTGTTTTGCACTTTTGTACCTCTGCTGGGAATCCAAAATTTTCTTTCTTATTCTTATGCTCTGAGGCGTAACTTCTACCAACTCGTCATTATCTATAAATTCTAGAGCTTCCTCTAAAGTCATCTTTTTCACAGGAGAAAGCCTTAGGGCTTCTTCAGCCGTTGCAGACCGCAAATTGGTGACGTGTTTTTTCTTACATACATTGACTTCAATATCCCCACTTCGGGAATTCATGCCGACAACCATTCCTTCGTACACCTTGGTGCCTGGCTCAATAAAAAGAGTTCCCCTTTCCTGAGCGTGATAAAGGCCGTAAGTCGTAGCAATACCCGTCTCAAAAGCAACAAGAGCTCCCCTTGATCGAGAGGGAATTTCACCTTTGTAAGGTTCATAGCCGTAAAACACAGAGGTCATTATTCCATTTCCCTTTGTATCAGTCAAAAACTCTGACCTGTACCCTATCAAACCCCTTGTAGGAATCTTAAACTTAAGCCTTATAGTCCCCGGTTTTAAAGTGTGCATGTCCATCAATTCGGCTTTCCTGGGCCCCAATTTTTCCATTACAACTCCCATGTACTCTTCTGGAATATCTACGGTCAAAAGCTCAATAGGTTCCATCTTTACTCCATTTACTTCCTTGAATATAACTGTAGGTTTTGAAACCTGTAGCTCATATCCTTCCCTTCTCATAGTCTCAATCAAAATAGAAAGGTGCAATTCTCCTCTGCCAGAAACCTTAAAAGAATCAGGGGAATCTGTCTCCTCCACTCTTAAAGCCACATTTGTCTCCAGTTCCTTAAAAAGTCTTTCTCTTAGATGTCTAGAAGTCACGTATTTCCCTTCTGTTCCTGCAAAGGGACTGGTATTCACACTAAAAGTCATGGACACAGTAGGCTCCTCAATTTTTACAAAGTCTACAGGTTCAGGGTTGTCCTTATCCGCTATTGTCTCCCCTATCTCAATATCGCTAATCCCCGAAACGGCTACTATATCTCCAAGTTTCGCCTCTTCCACAGGTACCCTTTTTAATCCCTCAAACTGGTATATGTTGTTTATGTTAAATTTTTGTATACTTCCATCCCTTTTACATATAGCCACTTCTTCTCCAGCTTTAATTCTGCCTCTTACTACCTTTCCAATAGCAATCCTGCCGATGTAGTCGTCATAGTCCAAAGTAGTGACTATAAGCTGAAAAGGTCCCTCTATGTCTCCTGAAGGAGCAGGAATGTATTTTATTATAGTTTCAAATAGAGGCCTTAAATCGTAAGACTCCTCTTTTAAATCTAATTTTGCTATGCCACCTTTTCCAGAAGTATATACAACAGGAAAGTCAATCTGGTCATCATTGGCGCCAAGCTCTATAAAGAGGTCAAAAACCTCGTCAATGACCTCATTTGGCCTTGCATCAGGCCTATCAATCTTACTTATTACAACTATTGGCTTTAAATCAAGCTCCAAAGCCTTACTCAAAACAAATCTCGTCTGGGGCATAGGTCCTTCAAAAGAGTCTACCAGAAGAAGCACTCCATCTACCATCTTCAAGACTCTTTCAACTTCACCGCTAAAATCAGCATGTCCTGGCGTATCAACTATATTTATTTTCACATCTTTATACCTTACCGCCGTATTCTTAGCTAATATTGTTATGCCTCTTTCTCTTTCAAGGTCATTAAAGTCAAGTATTCTCTCTTCTATTTTTTCATTCCACCTGAATATACCGCTCTGTTTTAACATGGCATCTACCAAAGTAGTCTTACCGTGGTCTACATGAGCAATAATCGCTACATTTCTTACATCTTCCCTTACTGCCCTCATAAGGTATCTCCTTCCATAAAAAGGTATATCATGTACAGTATTATATGATATACCAAGCCATCAAAATAGTCAATATAAAAAGAGCACTTTTAAAGTGCTCTATTTAATCACTCTTTTTGCTTTTACATAGTGGGAAAGGTAATAACCTTCATTTAGAGGACTTATAATCACCTTTCCAGCCCCTGAAGAAGCGTGTATGAACTGTCCATCTCCAATATATATCCCTACGTGATTTATGATGCTACTTCCCAGAGTTTTAAAAAATACCAAGTCACCTTTTTCTAAGCTGTCGCGAGTAACCGTATCCCCTACGTTAGCCTGCTCATCCGCAGTCCTGGGTAAACTAAAACCAAAGTTTGAAAATACATACGATACAAAGCCCGAGCAGTCAAAACCTTTAGGAGAACTTCCACCATACACGTACCTCGTACCCAGAAAAGACTTGGCAAAATCTATTAACCTGTCTACTATGCTTCTATCCACGTCTCCTCTTGAGACATTCGCTGAATTTCTCACCGATAAGTACTCTCCATAGATCCAGCCTTCTTGCCCATCTGAAAGCTTTACTTTATACCATCCATTTTGCCTGTCTAACACTTCAACTTTAGTTCCTTTATTAAGCTGAGCCAAAACCTTTCCTGATAAGCTCCCTTCACTTCTCACATTTACATAGTTTCCTGTTACAACTCCTACGCTAATATTAGCTACATCACCGCGAGAAGCTTCGTTGGAAGATCTAATTAATAGGTACTCTCCAAAAACCCATCCTTCTCTTCCATCGGAAAGTCTTACTTTGTACCATCCGCCTTGTTTTCCTAAAACAGTGACAACTTCATTTTGATTTAGCTGAGTGATGACACTGCCTGACAAACTGCCCTCTGTTCTCACATTTACATAATTCCCCGTAACCTTTCCAACCCCTAATCCCTCTGCAAAAACTGGATGCAAAAAAGAATTCCCTATCAATGTCATGCCAAAGACAGAAACACCAAAAATAATTTTACCTATTTTCGATTCCATTTTGCAAATCTCCTTCCTTTAATGCCTCCGGAGTTAGCTGTCGGGTGCGGGACAGAAGGCATCCCTACTGCGGAAATCCGCAGATTAACCCCAAAAAGCGGTTCCTCCGTACCTTTCGGATTCGGCAAGATTGCAAACTTGTCTTTTTTTCTATCTTACCATACAGAAACTTCAAAGTCAATGTTTACATTACATTTTCTTAAAAAAATTTAATCTTTTCTTAATATAGTTTATAAAAATTTAATCTTTGTGACACAAAAAAATAAAGGGGTTTTCCCCTTTTCTCTCTGGTGCGGCGGGTGGGACTTGAACCCACACGGGATTAGCCCATACGCCCCTCAAACGTACGCGTCTGCCAGTTCCGCCACCGCCGCGAAACTTCCTTGTACGTCATAAATTATATAATCTTTTATCTCACCTGTCAATACTGTTTTTTTAAATACCAACTAGAAATATTGTTAAAAACATTAAAAGAAGTGGGGTCAATCCCTTTTACATTATCATAGGCCATAACGGCACCTTCTAAGTAAAAAAGCCCTATCACTGGCTGTTCTTCAGCCAAAATTTCCCCTACCTTATAATAGTTATTTCTTAAACTTTTTTCATCTGTTTCTGAAAATACTTTGTTAAAGAGGTCATCAAGTGATGGATTGCTATATCCCATAAAATTGTCTTTCCCTCTCGTCATAAACAGAGAAGAAATATCCTGATTATAGTTTAAGTTCCACTCCATTAAAGCCAAATCAAAATTCCCTGAAAAAACAGATTTAAGCAAGTCATCCCATGAAGCAGGGACTACATTTATATCAATTCCAATTTCTTTTAGATTGGTCTTTATAATCTGCGCCACTTTTAAAAGGTATGGATTGTCAGAATTTACTAGCAAATTAAACTTAAGCTGATATCCGCCTTTTGTGCGTATCCCGTTTGCCTTTAACCACCCAGCATCCTGTAGCACCTTATCAGCTTCTTTTATGCTGTATAAAGAAGCGATCTTAGGGCTATAAAGCCAGGAATCAGGTCTTATCGGAACATTAGATTTTAATCCGTGCTTAAAATAAACCTCTCTTAAAATCCTGTCCACATCTATTCCATAGGCTATAGCCTTTCTCACAGCCACATCTGAAAATACCTGTTTTTTTAGATTTGGTGCCAAAAATACGTACCTTTGCAGCGTGTACTTGTATATGTTTATACTAGAATTCTCCCTGTACTTATCCCAGTCCACATCCTTAATAAAAGTAAAATCTGCTTCTTTGCTCAGAAAAGAAGTTATCATGGCATTTTCATCAGACACTATTTTAAAATTTATCTCTTCTAAATGAGGTTTCTCCCCCCAGTAATGCGGATTTCTCTTTAAAACAACAGAATTGCCTTGACCGTAAGAGACAATCTTATATGGACCCGTCCCAATAGGAACTAGTAGAGGGTTTACAATATCTCCTTTGTCTTTGTACTGGTGCTCAGCCACAATTGGAAAAATAAATAAAGCCAAAGGATTCGCCACAGGTCCGTTTAAACTTACTTCAAATTCATAATCGCCTATTTCTCTGTAGGAAGAGATATGCGCCTTTATTAAATCTTTATAAGGGCTTTTGGACCCTTTGTCAAGGAAAGAATCCATTGTAAATTTCACATCTCTTGCTGTAAAACTCTCCCCGTCCTGCCACTTTATATTTTTCCTCAGATAAAATTTTATATTTAATCCATTTACTTCCCATTTATAGGCAAGAAGAGGAACAGGCTTTAAACTTTTATCAAGTGTAACAAGCGGTTCGAGGGTTAAATTGAGAAGCTGTCTTACCATTTCATTGTCATTCAAAAAGGGATTTAAAGTGTCAAAAGAAGCTATATTAACCCTCAAAGTTCCGCCTTCCTGAATTTCTTCTTGAGAGGCTTCTTTCTTACTTTCCTTCTTTTCAGGAATTGCAGTAATATCTGGAGAATTAATTTTACAGCCGGTCAGTAAAAATGCAAAAATAAAAACAAAAGCCAGAAATCTTTTCATTAACACTCATCTCCGGAAATCACTTAATCTTCTTTAACTTCTTGTTTTCTATTATTCCCGGAATCCTCCCTCTTTTTGCCACAGGAACTCCTTCGACTTCTTTTATGTCCATAGTCATATCAATAGGCTGTGCATCAGAAATATAACTCCCTACCCCAAAAGCATCTGCCCCGCTCTCTGCAAGGAGTGCGACTCTCTCAGGCGTAAGCCCACCTGAGACTATGATTTTTACATGAGAAAAGCCCTTTTGATTAAGCCTTTGCCTTAATTCATAAACTAAATCAGGTGTAACTCCTCCCCTTTCAGAGGGAGTATCAAGCCTTACACCGTACAACCTGTCTCCGAGAAATTCAGCAACCCTTAAAGCTTCTTCCACTTCATCCTTAAAAGTGTCTACTAAAATAGTAATCTTTTCATCAGGGGGAGTTATATCTCTATAGGCTCTTGCCACTTCTAAAGTATCTCCTGCTATCAGAAAAGCCGCATGAGGTACAGTTCCTCTTGGCTCTTTGCCCATCAATTTCGCCCCGAGTATACAACTTGCATCATCCGCTCCTCCCACCAAGGCAGCTCTTTCCATAACAGGTGCTACAGCAGGATGAACATGTCTTGCTCCAAAGCAGAGTATAGGTTTGTCCTTAGCCACTTCTTTGAGCTCTCTTGCAGCAGTAGCCCATCCAGAAGAACTGGCTAGAATGCCCAAAATAGCAGTTTCATACACCCCAAATTCGCTATAGGGTCCTCTTATCCTCATGACTGTCTCTTTCGCCTCAAATGTCTCTCCTTCTTCTAAAGACCACACCTCTACGTTCTTGTCTTTGAGAAGGCTCATAACTTCGGGCAAGCCAGCAAAAACTCCTTTTTTTCTAGGAAATATCTCTGCTGTGACTACTTTATCCTGCACTCCTAGATAAGTTAAAATATCCTGTGTTCTCAAAAAATACACATCAGTAGTCCACGCATTCTTTATCTCTTCGTGAGTAGCCGAAAAAAATTCTCTATCTTTGTCAATTTTTACTTCTTTTAAGTCCTTTAAATATTTTAGCTTTTTCATCTGTTTCCTCCTTATCCCAATATTTTTTTCTTCTTTCAACGATTACTATTATACCAGTTTTCTTCACTTTTTTGTATATATAAACTTATACATTTGGTAAACTGCCAACACCTTCTTCACGTATCTATCCGTCTCAGGAAATGGAATACTGTGAAGCTGTCTTCCATCCTGTGAAAACCTCTTGTCTTTGAGCCAAAGGTCTACATTTCCGCATCCACCATTGTAAGCCGCAAGTGCTAACTTTAGATTGCCATCAAAATTTTTGAGAAGATAATGAAGGTACCACACCCCCATTTTTATGTTGACCTCTGGATTAAAAAGGATTTCTTCCTTAAAATCTTTCATTCCCAGTTTTGCGGCAATCCATCTTCCAGTATCAGGCATTATCTGCATTAAACCTATGGCATTCCTGTTCGATATCGCATAGGGATTGAAGTTGCTCTCTACTTTTATTATCGCAAAAACGAGATAAGGGTCCAGTCCAAATTCTTTGGAATAGGAATTTACATATTCTTCGTACTTTAAAGGATAAAATTTCTTCAAAAAATAGTGAGTATTCATTTCAAACGTCAAAAGAATAGCCAAGATTATTAGTAGAAAAAGTACCCATCTCTTAATCAAAGTAACTCCTCCGATCAAATCTTTGCCATAAAAGTCGTACTTGCTCTTCAGTTTTCCTCAAATCTTTGCTGTTATTTATTATAAAATCCGCGTACTTTATTTTCTCCTCTAAAGGCATCTGGCTTTTTATCCTCTTTAAAGCTTCTTCACAGGAAAAACCATCTCTTTCCATAACCCTTTTTATTTGCGTGTCTATATCTACAACCACAAGCCAAACTTCATCTACCAGTTTGTAAAGCCCTGTCTCAATTAAAAGGGCTGCATCTATGACAATCACTTTATCTTTATCCTTTTCTTCCTCTATCATTTTCTTTATTTTATCTATTATTTTGGGATGAGTGATTTCATTCAATCTTTTGAGCTTTTCTTTGTCGCTAAACACAATTGACCCTAATTTTTTTCTGTCTATATTTCCCTCTTTATCTAAAATCTCTTTGCCAAAGCAATCTACAATCTCATTATATGCTTCTTTTCCCTTTTCCATTATCTCACGGGAGACCAAATCTGCATCTATTATCTTAGCCCCGAGTTTTGCCAAAATTCCAGACACCGTGCTTTTTCCTGAACCGATGCCTCCCGTGAGCCCAACTACTCTCATATTTCCACCTCACTTAGCCAAAAACCAGTTAGGACCCACCCCAATTTCAACAACCAGCGGAACTTTCAGCTTTATCACATTCTCCATGCTTTCTTTGAGTATTTCTTTCACTAACTCCAGCTCGTCCTTATAAGTATCAACAACAAGCTCGTCATGGACCTGCAATATGAGCCTGGACTTTAAATTCAACCTCTTAAATTCTTGATAAACTTTTACCATAGCCATTTTTATTATGTCGGCAGCACTGCCTTGGATTGGCGTATTCATAGCCAGCCTTTCCGCTTGTGAGCGCTGTGTGAAATTCCTCGAATTTATTTCAGGAATGTACCTCCTCCTGTTCATTATAGTAGTCACATATCCATTTTCCTTGGCAAATCGAATTACCTTTTCTATATACTCTTTTACCCCCTTATACTTTTCAAAATAATTATCAATATATTCCTTAGCTTCTTTTCTCGAAATCTTCAAGTCTTTCGCCAAGCCATAATCGCTTATTCCATATATTATCCCAAAATTTACTACTTTAGCTGCTCTTCTCATCTCTGGAGTGACATTTTGAGGAGGCACTTTAAAGACTTCGGAAGCCGTCCTCAAGTGTATGTCTTCATTGTTCATAAAAGCTTCTATCAACTTTTCATCTTCAGAAAGATGTGCCAAAACCCTCAATTCAATCTGAGAATAATCTGCAGAGACAATATAACCGTCTTTTGTCCTCGGTATAAAAGCCCTCCTTATCTGTCTTCCAAACTCCTCCCTCACAGGTATATTCTGAAGATTGGGCTCTGTGCTGCTTATCCTGCCAGTCGCCGCCACCATCTGTTTGAAATTAGAATGCACTCTGTCATTTTCGTCCATCAAGGACAAAAAACCCTCTATGTAAGTAGACTTGAGCTTGGTAAGCTGTCTGTACTCTATTATCTCACTTACAATGTCATTATAAGCTGTAAGCTGCTCTAAGACTTCGGAATCAGTCGAGTAACCTGTCTTTGTCTTTTTAATTACGGGTAGGTTGAGCTTTTCAAAGAGAAATTCTCCCAACTGCTTTGGGGAATTTACATTGAACTGGTATCCTGCTTCTTTGTAAATTTTATCCAATATTTCAGAAATCCTCTCATCTATCTTTTCGGAAAGCTCCTTTAAAACATTTCTGTCCAGTGTAAATCCATCCACTTCCATTGATTTTAAAACTTCCACAAGAGGCATCTCTATTTCCAGCAAAAGCTTCTTCATGTCCATCTCTTCAATAAAAGCCATAAGCTTATCTTTTAACTCAAATAAGTGGCTGCACCTTCCACATATGTACTCTGCCATTACTTCTTCGCTTACTTCTTCATACCTTCTCCTGTCTTTTCCTTTCCCAAATACTTCCTCATGGGACAATATATCCACTTTAAGGTATCTTTTCAATACCCTCTCCAAATCGTAATTGGACTCAGAAGGGTTGAGAAGATAAGCCATTATAGCAGTATCCAGATATTTACTCTTACATTCTATGCCTTTGTAAGAAAGTTTCACTAGGAAGTCTTTTATCTCATGGGAAACAAATTCAGCATCTTCTCTTTCAAATATTTTTCTTAAGTCTTCTAACCTTTCAACATCTGAATAAAGGGTAGTACCATCAAAAGAAAATGCTATCTTTTTTACATCCCCCTCATAGATCAAAGGATAAAAGGCAACATTTTTTGCACTTTCTAAAAGCCTTGGCACTTCTCTAATGTCAACTTTTTTCCACTTTCTTATTGAAACAGTTGGAATGACCTCTTCTCCTTCCTTTTTGATGCTGTCTAGAAGGCTATAAAATTCAAGCTTGTTAAAAAGGTCCCATAATTTTTTGTAATTAAACTCTTTTAATCTATACTCTTCAAAGTCAATCTCAAGAGGAATATTCCTATTTATAGTGGCTAATCTTTTGCTCATGACAGCCAGTTCTCTATTTGCTTCTATTGTCTCTTTAATCTTTCCTGACAATTTTGATATATTTTCAAGAAGATTTTCCACCGAGCCAAATTCCTTCAAAAGCTTGATAGCAGTCTTTTCCCCTATATTAGGTATTCCAGGAATATTGTCCGACTTGTCCCCCATCAATCCCTTTAAATCCACAAACTGCTGCGGAGTTATTTCATACCTTTCTAATACCGCTTTTTCATCAAACTCTTCCATCTGCGTTATGCCCTTTTTAGATATTTTCACTTTTACTCTAGGAGAAACTAGCTGCAGAGCATCCCTGTCTCCTGTGACAATTATGACTTCCATCCCTTTTTCTTCTGCCATTTTTGAAACTGTTCCTATTATGTCATCTGCTTCATATCCTTCCAATTCTAAAGTCTTTATGTTAAAGCCATCAATTACTTCTTTTAAAAGCTCTACCTGTTCAGAAAGTTCTTCTGGCATAGCCTGTCTGGTGGCTTTGTACTCCTTAAACTCTTTATGCCTGAAAGTCGGAGCTTTTTTGTCAAAAGCGATTGCCACATAGTCAGGTTTTTCTTCCTCCAGCAATTTTATTAACATCATAGTAAAGCCGTACAATGCATTTGTATGTAATCCCTCACTGGTAGTAAGCATCGGTAAGGCATAATAAGCCCTGTACATCAGACTGCTACCATCAATTAACAGAAACTTTGCCATTAAACCACTCCCGTTTAATTTTTTCTCCTTTATGTATTTTAATATACCGCAAAAAAAAGAAGATGTAAATTGTCATCTTCTCTTAAAATAAATATACCCTTTATAAGCACCAAAAATTACGCCTAAAAGGCCTAAAATTATAACAACAATCGGTTTAAAGTCATTTCTTTCTTTTATCAAAAGGTCTATTGTGGCCCAATTGACGGGCTGCTCTACCTCTTTAGTGGCAATCTGCAATTTCGTAAACTTCCCTGTCTCTTTTAACTCAGAAATCACTCTTTCAAAACTTTCCTCTTTAACTTTAAGAGTAAGTTTTACTTCCCTCTCTTTCTTGCTGTAACTTTCTACATGCCCTCCTTCGCCTTTTACTATCTTAACGATTTTTTCGGATTCCTCAGTTAAATTACTTACTTCCATGTCAATATAAGCAATTTTTGTAATTTTCCTTGAAACATTTGCAGGAAGCTTTCTTTCAAGTCCTTTCCCCTCGGCACTTCCAGCTCCAGCCATCTGGAGAATATCTGAAGATGGTCCTTTGTATTTTCCTAAGTTAATATCAAAAGCATGAACCAAAAACATTGTCATGAGAAGTAAAGAAGCAGCTAAAATTCCAGCTAGAAAACTTTTTCTTCTGTTTTCTCTTTTCTTTTTCAATTTAGCTATTTTTTCGCGCAAAGACTCATTAAAGCTTTCTGGAACGTCTTCTAAAGGGAGTAGCTTCAAATTTTCTATTATTCTTTTCTGCATCAAAAATTCTCTTCTGCAGCTTTCACAAGTTCTCAAATGTTCTTCCAATTTTTCTTTTTCCTTCTCCCCTAATTCATTATCAAAATATGCCTGCATAAGTTCAAGGGCTCTTTTGCAATCCATCACTCTCGCCCCCTCTCTTGAAAACCTGAAAACTCTGGAAGCGATTTTATCCTCTCTCTTAAAAGATTTCTCGCTCTCCATATCCTGGACTTCACTGTCCCGAGATTGACTTTTAATATACTAGCAATTTCTTCATAATTCATCCCTTCTATATCCCTTAAAATAAGAGCTATTTTGTAATCTACAGGGAGTTTACTTATCTCTCTTCTCACCATTTCTACAGTGAGCTTTTGCTCAATTACCTCTTCAGGCGTTTGAAAACTTTTTATTTCTAATTCATCTTCAGCGGCTGTCACAAGGTTGACTTCCGACCTGACCTTTTTTCTAAGGTAATCCATAGCAGTATTTACAGCAATCCTGTAAATCCAGGTCCTGAAACTGCTGTCTTTTCTAAAAGTTTTTATGCTCATGTAAGCTTTAATAAAAGTTTCCTGGGCAATATCTTTTGCTTCTTCTTTTTCTTCCACAATTCTCAATATGACATTATACACATACTTCTCATAGTTTTCTATGAGCAAGCTAAATGCTTCATCATCTCCATTTCTTGCTCTTTCCAAAAGTTCCTCCTGTCCCACCTTCTAGACCTCCCCTTCTACTTTTTAGACGAAATTATTTAAAAATTGTTCCTTAAAATAGTCATTGCAGTAGAGTAAAAATTTTTGTAAAATGAATGTGATAAGGTACAAATTATTACTACGACAAAAATACAAAAATTCCTTTATTTTGGAGTGAATACCTATGTATGATATTTGGGAATACGCATTTATGGCAGGATTCATAGGCGAAGGAGTGCAGATGTTGATAATTTTGGCGACAGCTAAACCTTTTCATCAGGCCGTTGAACTTGTAAAAATCGTTGGCATCCCCATGATGGTAGTAAACGCTACAGGAATAGGCATATTTATGATAATGATAAAATCCATATTCGACGAAAAAGAACAGATTGCTGCAATGCAGGCAAAAATAGCTTTAGATATCGCTTCCAGAACTCTTCCTTATTTGCGAAAAAGTTGCCTCAAATTATAAAAAAGTTAAAAAAAGGGATATAAATTTGTCACTGTTTCAGAACTTTAAAAAAAGAGGGATTAAAATTCTAATCCCTCTTTAATAATATCCATATACCAAGTCCAATTAAGACTATTGGCCACAGCATTCTAAAGCTCACAAATGGAAATAATTTCGGCAACAAAATCAAAAGGCCTAAAATTATCAATCCCCATCCCAACACTTCATTCGCTCTATTATCTTTAATCTCTTTTTCACTTCCTGCTTCGCCCATCTCATTTTTTGTTTTATCCACTGGTTTCTCTGTCTGATAGGGATTTTCAGGAATTATAATCCACGCTATCAAGTAAAAGAGAAGCCCTCCTCCGCCAAAAATCACTGTGACAAGGCATATAAGCCTTACCAAAGTCACATCTACATTAAAATATTCAGCAATGCCTCCACAAACTCCTCCAAAAATCCTCTGCTCCCTCGACCTGTACAGCCTTTTATCCATTCACATTTCCTCCAATCTGCTACCATATTCTTAAATCAAAAGGCGGTAAATAAAAAATTTCGCTAGTAAAAAATAACATTAAAATTGCCAGCAAAATAGCTCCAACGTTTATTCCGCTGTTTTCTTCCCCGTACAATTTTTTGCTAAACAAAAGCTCTAGCCCTAGAAAAATAAAAAAACAAGGCCATATAATCTCATATACAAAATAAGGAATGGCAATATAAAATTTTTCTAAAATGAGTATTATTCCAACAAAGATGAGGGAAATCCCACTTGTCAAAATCCCTGTCCTTCTTCTCATATTTTTTCACTCCTTATCGCCCTATAGTTCCATTATACATATTATGAAAATATAAATCAATTTTAAAATTTTCGGAGGGGTTAAAATGGACAACAAATGGTATTTTGATATAGCACCAGGATCCATTGCTGATTTACAACAGCACGCAAGAGATATAACAACATTAATTCCCTTCTGGTATGGGGTAAAAGAAGATGGCACATTGGCAGACATGTCCTCCAGTGAGGTCAAAAAAATTGCCTCTGATAACAATTTACCTATTTATCCCATAATTCACAACTACTCAGACCCTAAAAAATCTCAGTTAATACATGATTTACTTTCAACACCACCTCTTAGAAATACTTTAATTTCAAACATACGAAATATGGCTGAGACAAATAATTATCCAGGAATAAATATAGACTTTGAATTTGTACCACCAGAAGACAGAGAAAATTTAAACATTTTTATAAGAGACTTATACATTTCTTTAAAAGCCATAAGAAAAATTATCACAATTTCTGTGCCAGCAGAGCTAACTGACAATCCCAGACATCCATTTTCTGGAGCTTTTCAATACTCCTTTATCGCCCAATACGCCGATGAAATATACATCCTAGCCTACGACGAACACTTTTCACAGCCTGGTCCGATCTCTTCAATAGGCTTTGTCACAAATGTCTTAAATTACGCCGTAACAGTAATACCTCCTCAAAAAATATGGCTTGGAATGGCTGTTTATGGGTATGATTGGACACAGGGCGTAAATTACCCAAGAACTCTAACATACCAACAAGCTGTGGACTTAGCAAAAAATTTAGGAGTAACTATAATATACGACCAAACCGCTCAAGAATCCACTTACACTTACGTATTAGACGGCAAAGTACACTCAGTTTGGTTTGAAGATTTAAAAAGTTTTTCTGCAAAATTATCTTTAGTAGAAAGCTACAAACTATCCGGTATAGCCGTGTGGAGATTGGGTCAAGAAGACCCTAACATATGGAACATTTTAAAAACAAAATAATTTTCCTCTAATGGGAACTTTTTTATCTTTTTTACGTCTAACATAGTGAAAAAACAAAAGGGAGGTCTATCTTTATGAGAAAGTTTATCCCTATTTTAATTGGCTTTGTATTCCTGTTTGCTGCAGTTATGCCCTCAACTATAGCACAGGCTCAAGCAGACACAAAAATAAGCTTAAAAGAAGCAATTGAAATTGCAAAAACTAAGCTAGGTATAAGTGGAAGCGGGTATGACTTTATCTCCAGCTACAGTGAATATGGAAATTACAAAGTATGGAACTTAACCTGGAATTCTACCACAAAAGGGACCATAAGCGTATCTGTAAACGCAAATACAGGAGAAATTGTTAGTTATTCCACTTGGACTCCAACATCGGAGCCTTACAAGCCAGTGATACCAAAGTACACTAGAGAAGAGGCTAGAAAAGTTGCCATAGAATTTTTGCAAAAGATAACTCCTGAAAAATTTAAACAGACAAAAGAAATAGTTCCCTCATATCCATTGGGTATTTATTACGACGCTAATTACAGCTTTTCATTTGAAAGAATAGTAAACGGAATATCTTTCCCAAACAACGGCTTGTATGTATATGTTGACAAAAACACCTTAAAAGTAACCTCTTACTTTCAAAACTGGGAGGACTATTCATTCCCAAAACCTGAAAACATAATTACAAAAGAAGAAGCCATAAAAATTTTTAAAGAAAAAATTGGATTAACTCTTCAATATGCTTTAATACCTCCTCAATCAGAAAAAGAATCCTATAAAACTCTTTTAGTGTATGGTGTTTACCAAAATGCTCCTATTGATGCATTCACAGGAGAAGTGAAAAAGCCTCTCTACTACTATCCTATGCCAGGCGGTAGAACTGCAGGACCTGCTGGTGAAAAAGAGATGCAATTAACTCCGGAAGAAAAGAAAGAAATAGAGGCTTCTGAAAAATACATATCAAAAGACAAAGCTCTGGAAATAGCTAAAAATTCTCTTCCATTTTCACTGGAAGGATATAAGCTAGAGAGCGCTAGTTTATACACTGATACTTACTACGCCCCTGCAAAAAATCCCACATGGAGCTTCTACTGGAACCTACAAAAAGATAATAAGTACTTTTATGTCAATGCGTCTGTAGATGCAGTCACAGGAGAGCTGACATACTTTTCAAAAACTGTTTCAGACATAGAAGACAAAGACAAACAGCCCAAATATACATCAAAAGAATTAGGAGAAATTGCAGAAAAATATTTAGAAAGGATAATCCCTGAAAAATTTAAAAACACCAAGTATTTCAATGAAACCTCCAATCCAGATTATTCTCCAAACCTTTATACTTTCACATACTTGCGCACTGTAAATGGAATTTTAGCACCCTTTGATAACATAACAATCACACTAAATCCTTATACAGGGGAAATAACCTCTTACTACTTAAACTGGACAAATGTGAATTTCACTCCTGCAGAAAATGTAATAACTCTCGATGAAGCTTACAAAATACTCCTTGACAACTATGAAATGAAGTTAAATTACATTTTAGATTACGACTACAAATCTCCTGACGCTCCACCGAAAGTGAAATTGGTCTACCAGCTCGATTTCTATGGCTACATCGATGCTAAAACAGGTACACTCCTTGATGGAATGGGAAGGCCAATAGTTAAAGAATCAAAGGTCACTTTCACGGACATAGAAGGCAACTGGGCAGAAAAAGACATAAAACTTCTAGCAGAGTACGGCATAATTGAAGTGGAGGGAGATAAGTACTATCCCGACAAAGAGATAACACAAAAAGATTTTATAAAAATGCTGGTAAAAACAGTACAGCCGCCCTACTACGACCCTATGCCAAAATCTTCAAAAGACTATGACACGTATTATGCTATTGCCATAAGTAAAAAAATTATATCCCCAGAAGAAAAAAATCCCGATTCTCCTGTAATGAGATTAGAAGCTGCAAAAATGCTGGTAAATGCTCTTCAGGTCGGATATATTGCAGAAATACCTAATATATTTAGTATAAGCTTTAAAGACAAAAACGAAATTCCTAAAAACATAATAGGATATGTGGCAATAATCTCTGGCCTTAATATTATGAGAGGTTCAGACGGATACTTCTATCCACAGCGTCCTCTCACAAGAGCCGAAGCTGCTGCAGTTTTAGTGAGATATTTACAGGTAAATAAATAAATTAAAGGCACGGCCTCCCGTGCCTTTTATAATTTTTTATATCTTGCCCTTTCTCCTCCTACCATCTTAGGCCTTGTCCTTGCAGCAACAATTGTGGCTTCTCCTATCTTATTCCGACTCAATCTCACAGGTACAACCACAGGCCTCAAATGCATTCCAATCAGGACAAGCCCTATGTCAAGCCCTGCATGTCCCAACCCTTTCAAATTTTCCACCATTACAGGATTTTTAAACTGCTGATAAGCATAAGTCTGTATTGACCCTCCTGCATGTTCATGGGGAATGACATTTACCTCTTCAAACCCGTACTTATCTTTTGCCTCTTCCTCAACCAAAAGAGCTCTGTTTATGTGCTCACAGCCCTGTACTGCAAGGTATAAACCCCTTTTATGTATTGCCTCTAAAATTGGGTCCACCACTGCTTTTGCCACATCAAGGCTCCCTGCAGTTCCCACTTTCTTACCCAATATTTCACTTGTACTTCCACCCAAGACAAAAAGACTCCCCGGCTTTAAATTCGCTATATCAAGTAACTCCTCTATGACTTCCTCTGTCTGCTTTGAAATCTCTTTTAAATCCATTCATTATCCCTCCTGAACTACCCTTTACCACCATTCTACCATATTCAAAATGAATCCTTTCACTGTCCTTAATAAAAAACACTAAATCTTGTGTTAAAATGCCCCATTGGCATATGTTTTTTATTCACTTTCTAACTTTTCGAATCCTTTGGTAAATAAATCATTCCCGTATTTTCTTCTTCTCTTCTCTGCTACTGAGTAACAATAATCATCATCTCTTGGAGAAACCGCTACTATATTCATGAGTTTTTTATCTCTAACGAGTGTATACACTACTCTTATTCCTATATTCTTGTACTTGATCTTAAAAAAGCCTGTCAAATTGTTTCCTTGTTTATTACCCAAAGGTTTTCCATAACCACCTTCACTTTGAGGGAGAGGCATATTATTCAATCTCCACAATATCGATGTACTTTTTTAATTCTTCTTTTGTCAATCCATCTTCTTTAAGAATCTCCTCAAAAGGCAAAGTTTCTCCTTCTTTTAAATTTTTTGTCCTTTCGATTGCAAGCTGTAAAAGTTCAAGGTCTTCCTGTGCTTCTATAAGTTCATCATATTCTTCGATAGGTATAATTACTGCTTGAGGTTTGTTATTTTTAACAACTATATAATGTTCCTTTTTTTTAGCAACCTTCTCTATAATTTTTGATGCTTTTCCTCTCCCTAAATCACTCACGGAAATCATATACGAAGCCAAATCTTTAAGATTAAAAAACTTTCTTTTGCTCATAACTGCATCACCCACTTTTATCAATGTACATCCCTCCTTCCTATTTTATTCTTTGCTCAATTAAATTATACCAGTAGTATAACAAATTTTCAATTAAAAATTAATGAAAATTTTAATGAATTACTATCCAGACGTTAGTCCGACGTTAGGGACGGTTCCTTTTGTTCGATTGTACCAAAAGTTACTCGATAGATTAAAATAGCATTTTGAATAGATCACTATATAAATTCTTTTTATGCACTAATTATATATCTTTTCATATGCTAAAATTAGATATGCAAGAGGAGGAATAATATGGATAAGCTTGTAGCAAAAAAATATAATTTAGTTTTAAGAGGAATATCTCAAAGGACTCTTGAAGAACACTACAAGTTGTACAATGGATATGTAGAAAAGACAAACGAAATACGTGAAAAATTAAAAACAGTCGATCGTTCAAAAGCAAATGCCAGCTATAGTGAATATAGAGAACTCAAACTAGAAGAGACTTACAATTTAGATGGAGTAAAACTTCACGAGTTATATTTTGAAAACTTAGGAGGAGCAGGTGGCATACCTGATGGCATAATAGCCCCAATGATTGCACTTGATTTCGGCTCCTTTGAAAACTGGAGACAGGACTTCATAGCCTGTGGAATGGCTTCCCGGGGCTGGACTGTTCTTTGCTTTGACCCTATAGATTTAAAACTTCACAATTACCTTCAGGACTTCCACAACCACGGCATAGTATCAAGGACGATTCCTCTTCTGGTCCTTGACACCTACGAACACGCCTATTTTATAGATTACGGCACTGATAAAAAAAGCTATATAGAGGCCTTTATGAACAATATAAAATGGGAGGAGGTAGGTAACAGTTGAAGATAGTAATGCAAAGTGGTATAATTTTAATTTGGTGATAATAAATGTTACTAAGCATGCAAAAAGTAAAGGAAATGTACTCAATTAGTCGAAGAACACTTATAAACTGGGAAAAGGAAGGATTAATAACACCTGTGAAAACTCCAAAAGGCATTAGAAGGTATAAAAAAGAAGATATAGAGAAGTTATTAGGCATGCTGGAAGAAAACCCAAAACCTAAAAGTAGTTTTGTATGCAAGAGTGTCCACAAAGAAACAGGAAGAATATCTCAAGAATCAGATTAGAAGGCTTGAGGAATACGCTAATTCCCAAGGATGGCAGTATGAAGTCATACATGAGATAGCAAGTGGAATAAATGAAATAAAGAGCTAGCAAAGGACTTAATAGCAATAGTAACATCGTTTGCAGCAAGAATTTACGGACAAAGGGGTGGCAAAAAACATGATA
>NZ_SLWU01000010.1 GCF_004345675.1 Caldanaerobacter subterraneus
CTTGGCCTCTAAACTCGCTCCGCTTGTTAAGTCTATCAACCTCCCTTTGTCAAGCCTTGTTGTTATTGATGAGACTTACATAAAGGTCAAAGGTAGGTGGCATTACCTTTTTACTGCCTGTGATGGCTTGAGAGGTTTTATTATCTCACAGCACCTTTCTCCTCGCTGCTTTGACAATCCTTAAAGAGGTCATTGACCGTTACAACAACCGAGAATTCATTTTAGTCACAGATAGAGCGCCTATTTATGATGTGGCAGTCCATTTCGCTTCGGTTTTCTTTGGAGCCAATATCCGTCATCGACCTGTGTTGGGAATCTCTCCTCCACCCGGTGGTGACAGTCATACTTACAGACCGTATAAAAACCGTTTAGAACGCTTATTTGGCTCTTACAAGGCTCATTACAAGCGCCATAAGTCTTTTAGTTCTTTTGAAGGTGCCGTCGCTCATGCATTGCTATATCAGCTGTACTACAATCACTTGAAACCTCATGAGGCTTCCGATGGCAAAGTATTTGCACCCCTTAAAGATAAACATGGCCACCAAGTGGATAATTGGGCTAAACTGATTCAATTGTTTGTTGAGCTTAATTAAACTCTATAATCTTGACAACTTTTATGTGGTTAAGTTAGACTGTATTTGAAATAGTCTAGCTTACCATAGGGTGATGTTTGCCTTCTTTGCCCATAAAAGCTTAGATTTTATTTACTTATAGTTTTTCCCTAGGTGTCATTTTAAGTTATTGATTTAATAATCACTAATTTCTTTGCTAACTACTACCTACAATTTCTATTTTTTAGGGAATCCTCATGTTCCTACTTGACGCTACCCCAATAACTATGGTAGTACTCAAAATATATACATTACACATTATTTTATAAAACAAAAGCGGGTAGCTACTGGTAAAAAATATAGTCAGTAACCCCGCTAAAATTAAAATTGTAAACATATGTTCTGGAACTTTTTGCTATTAATTATTTCTTACAAACTAAAAAGATGACTTGTACTCCATTGTGCATAACACATGTTAATTATTTGCTTAATTTACCAATTTATTATTTATCTATTATTGTGCTGTGCCAATGTCCATGTGCATGTTCCCCTAATATTTCAATTCGACAAAATAAAGGATGTTTTTTTATTAATTTTAACAATTTAATATTGCCCACGTCTTCACCTCCCTCCCTCTATTATCTTTTATTTTCTCTTAATATCTTAGTTTTTCTTTAAATTTCTCATCACAACAAGAGCATCTCATGGCTTATATTGTTATTTCTTACTTATCTAACCATTAAATAAGTGAGTTTAATAAACCTCATATCCCCCTTTTCCCTTATTTAGGTTTTGCTAAATTTCAAAATCTTTATGGATTAAGAAATTATTGTTATATATTTTCCTCTGTATTCATTCTTTATTTATTCTTTATTTTCATTATACAATGAAACTAATTACATGTCTACTATACTTTAGTATAGTTTTTATTATATTTCCAGTTAAGGTTTACATAAATAAGCAAAAAAATTATACTAAAGTATAGTCTCAAATTTTAATCCAAATCCATCAATCCCAACCTAATTGCCTTTATTACTGCCTCTTTGATATTTTTTACCCCAAGTTTCTCTACTATTTTTCTTTTGTGATATTTCACAGTCACAACCCCTATTCCCAGAGCTTCTGCTATGTCTAATTCTCTGTATCCCTTTGCCTCTAATGCCAGTATTTTTATCTGGCTGTCATTTAATTTTATCTTTATCTCATTTAGCTCTTTTTCTTTTATTCTCTTTCCATATTCAATTGCTATTTTCTCAGCTAGCAGTTTTATTACCATTGATACTTCATCCGCAATTTTTTTATCAATGGTTGATATATCCACATAGCCTACTATTTCCCCATTTTCTACCATTATAGGTGAAGCAATGCAGTGCCATTTTTTGAATATGTCACAGTAGTGCTCCTTAGGTCTTACATACACTACCCTCTTTAATCGTATTGCCATTGAAATCGCATTTGTCCCACAGCTTTCTTCTCTAAAGGATACCCCCGGTTCAAAGCCTGAATCTTTTATACACTTTTTCTCTTCTGTATTGCATTTTACATCCAACAAATATCCTTCAATGTCAGTAAGCAAAAATAGATATTCACCTTTTACCCAATCCTCTTCTACACTCATATGAAAAGCTTCTATGAGTTCTTTATTTTTATGTATTTTCTTTTGCAAATCTTCTTGATTTAATATCACCAATGGCAGAGTTATTGAAGGGTCAATACCAATTTCCCTACACCGCTCATATGAAGAAATTAGTTCCTCCTGTGGGCATAAAAAATTCATTTTTTATACCCCCAAAAAGATTGAACTGTTTTTTAATATTATACAATATTTAGAGCAAAATTTGTGAAATTTGGAACGAAAGTGTCATTTTGGGAAACGAAAATGCATTTTTTGCCTAATATTTTACAATTAGAAATAAAAAATGAGGAGAATAACCTCCTCTTTTCCTGGCACTTAATAAATTTACTTAATCATTACAATATTACTTTTTCAGAATTACTTGTGCTATAATCTTAATATAATTTTGATTTGATACGGAACTCGGTTTTCCTGCAAAGGTAGAATAAAAAAAGTGGAGGGTTAAAGATGTTTCCAATCAGGGATAATATACCAAGCAGAAGACCACCCGTTATTACGCTCTCGCTCATAATAATAAATTCGCTCATATTTTTCACTCTTTCAAGTGCTTCATACAGCACTTTTGCCGAGTTTGTTTACAAATACGGGCTTATACCGGCAAAAATTACAAAACTGATTATATCCGGTGTACCGCTTTCCGGCAGCAACTTATACCCTTTTATCACCAGTATGTTTCTTCACGGTAACACATTTCACCTAATTAGCAACATGTGGATACTCTGGCTGTTCGGAGATAATGTTGAAGATAGGATGGGCCATATAAGATTCCTCATTTTCTACCTCCTTAGTGGGGTAATCGCAGGTGTATTTCACCTGGTTTTTAATCCCATCTCACCAGTGCCGGTGGTAGGGGCTTCTGGAGCTATTGCAGGCATTATGGGTGCATATTTCGTATTATTCCCGTCGGCAAGGATAATTACGCTGGTACCAAGCTTTTTCCTGGTTCCAGTCTTCCTTCCGATACCAGCCGTGGTCTACCTCTTCCTATGGTTCCTGACACAGCTCTATTCCGGCATGGTCTATTCTGTCATTGGTGGTACAACGGTTGGTGGAATAGCCTGGTGGGCGCATATAGGAGGATTTATCAGTGGTGTATTGTTAAATAGGTTGTTCCTTAGAGATAGGTATTAATTAACTCGTGCTCACAATGGCAATTCCCCCACAGTCCCAAGGAAGCTAATATGTACCCAATAATCCATTTTTTCTGGCGTATCTACTACTTATGCCAAAAACTACCGAACCAACTATAAACCACAGCATACTTACAAGTATAAGCATCAGCCACTCATTGTAAGAAATAGCAATATTACTTACGGATTTTCTTGCTATATCATTTCCCACTGTAAGAGGTATAATGCAACTAATTGCGCTAGAAGGAGATGTTTTACTCAATGTGTCTGTTACAAAAAGAAGTAGGATTTGTATAAGTAGTGTTAATTGATTAATTCTTTTTGCTATTAGGGAAAGTCCTCCCAAAATAAGACCCATGCCATACATTCCAACTAAGGTCATTAAAAGGGATAGTATAACTTTTCCATTTACTGTAATACTCACTCCTATAATTAGGTTTGAAAAAGCAATTATTACAGCAGCTACGATACTGCTTAATAGAAGGCTGCTAATTATATTTCCTGCTATAAGAAAAGGGTAAGGAATTACTGCCATAAATTTTTGTTCCAAAGTACCTTTAACTGCTTCTATACTAATTTCATTGCTTACTCCACTTATAGCTGCTATCGAATAGCTCCAAAAAATATACCCCAAAAGAAGGAGCGTTTTAGAATTTCCAGGATTGTTATAATATTCTCCTAACATACTACCCGTATCCATGAAAATAAGTCCAGCATAAAGAAGTGTTAACACTACAATATCACTGACCAAACCCATTTTATATGAAAAACTTTCCTTTAAACTTCTTCTTATTTCAGCTATTACAATATTTAAATATTTGAACATATTTAAGCCTCCTTTAAATTTGCATGTATTTTATATTTATTTTCTATGTCTTCTGCTGTAATATTGATATTTGCGAATTCATCAACGATGTTCCCATTGTTTATTATTATAAATCTGTCAACTGTCTTTCTCAAAAAATCTACATCATGAGAAGCAATCAATATTGTTATTTTCATCTCCTCTCTCAAGGTCTTAACAGCACTGGTAAGTAAAATACGCGATTCTATATCTAATCCATTAGAAGGTTCATCCAAAATTAAAAGCTCCGGTTCGTGAAGTAAAGAAGCAGTTATTGCTACTCTTTGTTTTTGACCCATTGAAAGCGTGTTTACTTTTCGTGTTAATAATTCTTTTGTTTTTAGAATGTCTGCGTATTTTTCTATATTTTTCTTTATTTCTCTCCCTGTTTTCCCTTTTATACTTCCAAAATAATAATAATTATCAAGAACCGAAATAGCCCAGTATAAATTTCTGTTGCCTTCGAGTACTACACCTATTTTCTCCATTATTTTCAATCGAGTTTTATCTCCCATTTTGATATTGGATATAATAACCTCACCCGAATCAGGAATTGTTAAACCGCATATTATTTTAAGTAAAGTGGTTTTACCTGCTCCATTCGGACCAAGAAGTCCTACTATTTCCCCTTTATTTACATCCATAGATACATTGTTTAAAGCTATAATCTTGCTTTTATTGTATTTTTTGTATAAATTTTTGACACTAAGCAAATCTTTTATCCCTCCCTCTCATTATTAAGCACGAGAAAAGGCTCTGTGGGAAAAGTTTTTGTGCTTTCAACTGTATTTAAAATCTGTCCGTAAAGTAATGGCAATATTTTTTCTTGCCTCTTCCCCTATTGTCTAAAGTACTCAAAGGCACAGCTCTTTTTCTAATCCTATTGCCCTTTTAAAAGGTATACTAGAAATTAAAGCTGTAATTAAAGATAAGAAAAGTGCAGCATAAAGCCCCTTTTTGTCACTTAAGACTCCAAAGGAGTAAGTACATAGAATTGTAGAAACACTAATAAACAAACTATATATTGAAATAATCGTTGCACGCTCTGAAGAAGGTATTAACTTATTAAAATAAGACATAAAAATCGGAGTGTGTGCAGAATATACTGCTGTATAAATAATATAAGGTATAAACGAATACTTGGGAATCGCATACATCATAAATATAAACAATGCAGATGTAATACTGACAATCATTAGTGTGCGAGCTGCCCCTTTAAATCTTTCACCTATCCTGTCAGCATAACGGGGTACAAAAATACTAAGTACCATCGTTAATGCTAAAATAATACCAAACAATTCTACAGGTATGCCTGCCCTTTCGAAATAGGGCTGCCACAACATTGACATGATTCCTGACGAAAAAAAGAAGAAAAAAGACCCGACTGTAATGGATAACAAAATCCTGTGTTTAAATAGATACACAGTTCCTTTAGCAATTTTATTAAAATACTCTCTGTAACTGTATTCGTCCGTTTTTTTCTGTAATTTAGCTTCTTTGCCCGCTAAAAATACGTAAATAAAAACCAAAAAAATCCCTATACCTTCTATTAGCCAGATTTCTCTAAAGATATTATAACGTACTAAAACGCTGCCTCCTAAAAATCCTATGGTACTACCTAAATAGTTAAAACTTGTAAGACGTCCCCAGTATTTTGTCAGGTCCATTTCTTTTTGACCCAAAAGAAACGAATCAGCAAACCAAGATTCAAAGGCTCCAGAGTTAAGAGTTGCTCCAACTCCTGATAAGAAATATAAAAATAATAAAACTGTAAAAGAGGTGTTGAAATATATCCCAATAGAAGTTAAACTGCCAATCAATAAAGATAAAAGAACAGAAAATTTACGGCTATATGTATCAGCAAGAGCACCCGTAGGTATTTCGAATAACATGACCGCTATGTGGTTTATTATTATGAGGAGTGAAATTTGTGAAAAATCTAAATTAATTTTATTAAAATATATTACCCAAAATGGTGCCATTAAAGATGTAAAAAAACTTGAAAACAATGTTACTGTCAAGAAAAATCGTTCATTCCTTTTTAAATTTTGCATTTATTTAAATCCTCCTCCCCCTATCCCCTTCCCTGATATTTTACAAGACCTCTTTGCCATAGTATAAGTGATATTCCTGAAAATACAAGTAATAAAATTGCCTGATATATAAGTATTTCTTGAAAGCTTGAAAGTCCAATTAATATTCTTGCAGGAAAAGAGGAAAATATTATAACAGGTATAATTGTCATAAATACCTTCCTTATGATGCCTGAATATATTACATCAGGATATTTAGCAAATTCCATCAAATCATCATATATATAAAACATGTTGTTTACTTCGTAAAACCAAAAGGAAAGAAGGCTTATACAAAAGTTTGAAACAGTATATATGATTAAAGATAAAATAAGTGAAATTATATAATAAACTAAGTTCATGCCTGTATGAATGTCATTCATCTTAAGTCCATAAATTAAAAGTATAAATCCAGGCAGTGCCCTCCATACTCTTCCAATATTCACTCTTTTAAGTAATATAAATGCAATTGTATTTACAGGCTTTAATAGGTAAATCTCCAAATTCCCTCCCTTTACAGTTTCAGGCAAACTCAATATACCTCCTCTAAAGGTCATGTTATAGACCTCAATAAGGATAAAATAGGTCCCAAGTAAGACATACACATCCCCTAAAGTAAAGCCTCCTATTTCACTGACATTCAAATATATCACTCTAAAAAGTAAAAGGATACCAATTAAATAAACCAGTTGGGTAAAAAAGTTGAAGAATACATCAACCCTAAAAGCCAAATCCATTTTTAGCCTCAATTTAAAAAGGGACTTTATAAACCTCATTTTATTATCCTCCCGACGCAGTAAATCTCCTACTTCCTATTTTAAAGACTAAATGGCTTAATGATACTAAAACAAATATCCAAATTGCCATTGAAACAAACTCAAAAACAATATCTAATCCCGATATTTTCCTTAAAAATATCTGTGCTGGTACATAGCCGCAAAACTTAAAGGGCAAAAAAAGCCAGAGGCTTTTAGCTGGCAGCAAATCCAGCGGAATCAGCATACCAGATAAAAGTGCAACAATCCCTTCAGAAAAATATATAATGTATGTACTTCTCTCAAACCAAAAACTCAAAAGGTTAAGTATATAACCATAACTAAACCCTATTACTATTCCACCCATCCAAAATAAAATACTTAAAAAATATGTACTGGCTTCCTTTGGAATTACAACATAATCTTTTAGTATAATTGATACCACTATAACTCCTGCGATTCCAAAGATCCACTGTAAAATCCATGAGCCAATAAGCCTAAAAAGATAAAGAAGATAATGGTTCACGGGCTTTGTAAGCCAAAGGCTTAAACTTCCATCTTTTATACTTTCCCCTATTTCTATCCAAGCAGAATAAGGAGTATTCATTACAAAAAATTGTGTCACAATAAAATATGTAACCATATCTGAAAGGTTATATCCTCCAATGCTTCCTCCATGGGAAAGTATTGTCTTCCAGAGGAAGAAAAGGGCTAAAGGCGGAATGAGGACAACTGTTAAGTAAAATAGTGAATTTGCTTTGTATTGAAGCATTCTCTTTATTTCACATTTTGCACCTTCTAAATACAGTCTAATCATTTTCCTTCCCCTCACTGTAGAATCTATACACCACTTCTTCTAATGTTGGATCCATAATCTCAATATCTGAAATATTGTATTTGTTTAAAATTTCTTTCGCCACATCCTTTGAAATGCTTTCTTCTGCACTAATTGTAAGGCAGTTTTCTTCCTTTGATATGACTGATACACCTTCTATACTCAGGAATTTCTTTTCTAGACTTTCATCAAATACCTCATCAAAACAGATTTTTATAAATTTCCTGCCAAATATTTTTTTCTTCAGCCCCTCAATATCTCCATCATATAATTTCCGACCTTTATCAATCATTATAACCCTTGAAGCACATTTTTCTATATCTTTCATATTATGGCTTGTGAGGATTACAGTAGCCTTATAATCCTTTACATACTCTTTTAAAAAATTGTGAAGTTCATTTTGTGAAAATATGTCAAGCCCTAAAGTTGGTTCGTCTAATAAAATTAACTTTGGCTCCCATAGCAAATTTGCAACTATCTCCGCTTTTTTTCTCTGCCCATGGGAAAGGTTTCTCACAGGACTTTTTAAAATATCTTCTATCTTCATCATTTCAGAAAGTTTGTCTACTCTATTTTTATATTCGCTATACGAAAGATTGTAAATTTCTTTTATAAAATAAAAGCCGTCCAAAACAGGTAGGTCCCATGCTACTTCTTCAAGAAATCCCCTTGATGCCATAATAAAGCTTACTTTAGATAAAAATTTTTTACTCCTTTTGTATGGAATTTCATCAAGCACACGAACTTCTCCTTCTGTAGGGAAAAGGACTCCTGCAAGAATTTTCAAAGTAGTAGTTTTGCCTGCCCCATTTGGTCCTATATATCCTACAATTTCTCCTTCTCCTACATTAAAAGAAACTCCTCTTAATGCTTCAACTTCTTCATATAAAGGTTTAAATATACTCTTTACACTTTCTATAAGGCCTGCCTCTTTCACCTGTCTTCTATAAATTTTTGTAAGATTGGCTACTTCAATTACATACCTACTCATTTTTCTCCTCTGCCTTTCAAAAATTATGTTTAAAATCCTTATTCCCTCTTTATAAATAAATCAACATCTATCCACTTAACTTTACCTAATACATCAAGTAACCTGTCAATTTCTTTTGCAAATCTTCTTCCCTATTGTCTAAAGTACTCAAAGTCACAGCTCTTTTTCTAATCCTATTGCCCTTTTAAAAGGTATACTGGAAATTAAAGCTGTAATTAAAGATAAGAAAAGTGCAGCATAAAGACCCTTTTTGTCACTTAAGACTCCAAAGGAGTAAGTACATAGAATTGTAGAAACACTAATAAACAAACTATATATTGAAATAATCGTTGCACGCTCTGAAGAAGGTATTAACTTATTAAAATAAGACATAAAAATCGGAGTGTGTGCAGAATATACTGCTGTATAAATAATATAAGGTATAAACGAATACTTGGGAATCGCATACATCATAAATATAAACAATGCAGATGTAATACTGACAATCATTAGTGTGCGAGCTGCCCCTTTAAATCTTTCAGCTATCCTGTCAGCATAACGGGGCACAAAAATACTAAGTACCATCGTTAATGCTAAAATAATACCAAACAATTCTACAGGTATGCCTGCCCTTTCGAAATAGGGCTGCCACAACATTGACATGATTCCTGACGAAAAAAAGAAGAAAAAAGACCCGACTGTAATGGATAACAAAATCCTGTGTTTAAATAGATACACAGTTCCTTTAGCAATTTTATTAAAATACTCTCTGTAACTGTATTCGTCCGTTTTTTTCTGTAATTTAGCTTCTTTGCCCGCTAAAAATACGTAAATAAAAACCAAAAAAATCCCTATACCTTCTATTAGCCAGATTTCTCTAAAGATATTATAACGTACTAAAACGCTGCCTCCTAAAAATCCTATCGTACTACCTAAATAGTTAAAACTTGTAAGACGTCCCCAGTATTTTGTCAGGTCTATTTCTTTTTGACCGAAAAGAAATGAATCAGCAAACCAAGATTCAAAGGCTCCAGAATTAAGAGTTGCTCCAACTCCTGATAAGAAATATAAAAATAATAAAACTGTAAAAGAGGTGTTGAAATATATCCCAATAGAAGTTAAACTGCCAATCAATAAAGATAAAAGAACAGAAAATTTACGGCTATATGTATCAGCAAAAGCACCCGTAGGTATTTCAAATAATGTGACCGCTATGTGGTTTATTATTATGAGGAGTGAAATTTGTGAAAAATCTAAATTAATTTTATTAAAATATATTACCCAAAATGGTGCCATTAAAGATGTAAAAAAACTTGAAAACAATGTTACTGTCAAGAAAAATCGTTCATTCCTTTTTAAATTTTGCATTTATTTAAATCCTCCTCTGAAGGAATAAATTTACCAAGTGTAATGTGAAAATCAAAAGCTCTATTTAAACCATTTCTAACACTTATGTCTTTAAAAGTACGCAGAGAAGCAAACAAAGAGGACGGTTCTTCCTTTTTGAATAATTTAAAATTGAGACAAAATGAACCGTCTCCTTTGTCTGCTCTGAAATAAATCCGTTAACAGAAGAGTTATGTCACAGTAGTGCTCCTTAGGTCTTACATACACTACCCTCTTTAATCGCATTGCCATTGAAATTGCATTTGTACCACAGCTTTCTTCTCTAAAGGATACCCCCGGTTCAAAGCCTGAATTTTTTATACACTTTTTCTCTTTTGTGCTGCATTTTACATCCAATAAATCTCCTTCAATGTCAGTAAGCAAAAATAGATATTCACCTTTTACCCAATCCTCTTCTACACTCATATGAAAAGCTTCTATGAGTTCTTTATTTTTATGTATTTTCTTTTGCAAATCTCCTGAATTCAGTACCACTAATGGCACAGTTATTGAAGGCTCAATACCTATTTTACTACATCGCTTATATGAAGAAATTAGTTCCTACTGTGAACATAAAAAATTCACTTTTTATACCTCCCCTGAAATTTAAAGGGCTTTTTAAATATTATAAAATATTTAAAATAAAACTTGTGAATTTTAGAGCGAAAGTGTCATTTTTGGAAGCGAAAATATATTTTTCGCCTAATATTTACCATTCTTATCACCTAATAAAAAATGGACAGATTTTTTTCTGTCCTTATAGATAAATTTTACAAAATTAATATTTGGATTATATTTCTAAATTATTTAAATAAAACCATCTCTTCAGGGTTAACAGGATGTATAGAAGTTATATATGCCCAAAGCCCAAACCAACCATCATAATAAATATCTGAGGAATTAATATAGTTACTATAATCTAGACTAAGAGATATTTGGCTCCCGCAATATTTGCATTGGCATGGTATTCCCCACCATGTACCAACTGTCCTATTGGAAGAATCCTTTAGCGTTATAGAAGTATTTCGGCCTGAACGGTAAAAATGATGCTTGCCATCAGGTGAACCACCTGGACAGTAAACTACATACAAAGGTTCAATTTGACTCTTAATTTTACTTGTATCTTTTAGAGGAATTATGTTGTCATTACCTACATTAGCAAATACAATACCAGATGACAAAACAATTAAAACAGCTACTGAAAAAAACATAAGTATCTTTTTCATAGGAAATCCACTTCTTCCTTAATTACATAATTCGCATTTTTAATTTTCTAATGGGTCAAATTTTGTTATATATTGAACTAATTTGTTGTTGAATTTATTATATTCCATTTTTTCAAATGGGATATTATTTGAATACAAAGCCTGGTCAATGTATTGTATTTTCCAATCATTATTTTCTTTTACAAAAGCATATTTTCTAGTAATAACTATACCAGTAATATTTTCTTTGTTTTTCGGCATGTACGGCTGAATAATGTTTGCTTTCGTAAACACATACTTGTATTTTCCATCACTGTATATTTTTGAAATTTCTACTTCAACTTTATCTTCTTTATTCTCCTTTATGTATTTCTCCCTTATATTTTTTAACTGTTCATCAGTAAAATTTCTTATGTCTATTTCCGCATATTTTCTCTCATAGTGTTTATTTTCATCAAATGCATTAACAAATAAGTCTTTCAGTCCTTTTAAATATTCCTCATACGTCAAAAAGTAGTTTGAAAATTTGTGATCTAAGATTTCAACTTTTTTGACTGTATTAATTATATAGTCATCGGTTTTTGTATCAGTACTTTCCGTATTACAAGCTGTAAACAACAAAGTACTCAAAACAAATATCATTAAAATTATACTTATTTTTTTCAATAACCATCACCTTACTCTATTATATTCTATTTTCTCTTAATATCTTGGTTTTTTAAATTTCTAATCTCAACAAGAGCATCTCCTCCTTCTTTTCCTAAATTTCTATACTTTTTCCATTTTCATTGTACAATAAAATAAATAGCATGTCTACTATATTTTAGTATAGTCTTTATTACATTACCAGTTAATGTTTACATAAATAAGCAAAACTTTAAAGCTAATGTCGGTTTGCAGTTTGGATTTTTTTACATGTTCTCATTTATGAATTTTAAAACAACTTTTTAATATTAGACAATTTTTTAATAAAATTTATGAAATTTGGAACGAAAGTGTCATTTTGGAGAACAAAAATGCATTTTTCGTCTAATATTTTCCAATTAGAAAGTTATAGATTTAGATTTTTCCCTGGCGTGTTATAATAAAAATACACAGTAATCTTTGAAAGCGGGATATGCGGGAGTGATAAATATGGAAAATATTGAGATTATCCCAGTTACTGAAAAATCAACTTTAAGCAATTTCAAAAAATATCTCATCAAACTCTACCTTGAAGCCTATTCTTCTTTTCCAGAATATGCGTATAATCATCCTAGAGAAGTAAAAGAATATCTTCAGTGGCTTTTTAACCACAGCCAGGGAGGATTCTTTGTAGCCTTGGAAGATACCATGCCTATAGGTTTTATATCTACTGACCCTTCATGGGAAGACCACTGGTTGGGGGAAAAAGTAGGAGAAATTCATGAAATAGTGGTAAGCCCCTCCTCCCAGAAAAAAGGAATAGGAACTCTACTCCTAAAAAAGGGAATAGAGTTCCTACAGGAAAAAGGCCATCACACAATAGGGCTTTGGGTGGGAATAGAAAACTCTAAAGCTCAAGATTTCTACAAGAAGCATGGCTTTACACCAGGTCCTCAGGCGGGTAAGTGGCTTAGAATGTATTTAAAACTCAAGTAATCGGTAGAAAAATTTTTCAAGAAGTTCTTTTCCTTTTTCCAGTTCTTGAATATCTATATATTCAAAAGGAGTATGAGCCAAAGCTAAATCTCCTGGCCCCCATATCACAGGTTTTATACCTTTTGCCCAGAAATTGTGGGCGTCAGTCCAGCTCTCCATTATTTTAAATTTTGGTTCTTCATTGTAAACTTCTCTATAAAGTTTTTGCAAGAATTGGCCAAAATCTGTGTCCTCATCCGTCTCCCACGAAGGAGCCCATTCTTCAACCAATTTGCAATGAACTTCTACATCTTTATCATTTTCTAAAAGAGAATTTACTTCTTTTTCAACATCAGAAATAGGCACTTTAGGAGGTATGCGTATATCAAAGTTGAGGCGCGTCTCATGCGGTACAGAATACTCTTCACTTCCTCCTGATATAAAAAGGGGAGTAATTTGGACAGGGATATCTGGTTTGTAAAGGGTATTAAGTTTTGAGAGAGCTTCTTCCATTTTTATGATAAATCTTGAAGCCCATGTAATAGGATTTTTCCCTCTTTCAGGAATACTCCCATGGCTGGGAATACCTTTTATTATCAATTCATATTCCAACGCACCACAGGAAGAAAAAGCTAATTTACTTTGTGTAGGTTCAAGCACTAGAGCATATTGTATAGAAGATGGCAAAGAACTGGCCAAATGGCACGATCCTTTCCCACCCTTTTCTTCATCAGCTACAAATGCTATCCAAACACCGGCTCTCTCCCATGGAAATTCCCTTCCAAGTTTTTTTAAAACTTCTAATAAAATAGCCACTCCTCCGAGCACATCTGAGGCCCCTCTTCCGTATATTCGCCCATTTTCTTCTCCCTCTTTTGTTTGATAGCCCTCTATAACAGGGGGGACTACATCGTAGTGGACTTCTACTATAAACTTGGGAGAAGGACTTAAAGGCAGAAGAATATTATACATATCCTCCTCTACCACTTCCAATTTCCAGTCCAATCCTATAGATTGAAGGGCTGAAATAATGGGAATAAGTGCACCTCGCTGAGGGTCAGTAGAGGCTTTTCTAATAAGGGCTTTAAGCAGTTCTTTCGCCTCAATCATGAGCTCTCACCTCTTTTACACGGGATAACACACTCTGCCCATATGGTAGCAAATTGATATGTTTAGGTCAAGCACTGAAAGTTTGAACAATGAATATTGCAAAAACCCCTTATATTCTATATAATAGAATCAAGCTGTGATAAAAAATCGCAATAAAGCATTTTAAAAATTTTATTGTTACATTTTAAACAAAGGGGAGAAGAAAATGGCACAAAAAATTGAGATGAAGGTTCCTATTGTGGAAATGGACGGAGATGAAATGACAAGAATTATATGGAAATTAATAAAAGAAATGCTTATAAAGCCCTATGTAGATTTAAAGACAGAGTACTATGATTTGGGCATTAAAAACAGAGATGAAACAGAAGACCAGGTCACAGTTGATGCAGCATACGCAATAAAAAAATACGGAGTCGGGGTAAAATGCGCAACAATCACCCCAAATGCTGAAAGAGTAAAAGAATACAATTTGAAAAATATGTGGAAAAGCCCTAACGCTACTATACGATCCATACTCGATGGGACAGTATTTCGCACACCTATTCTGGTTGAAGGAATAAAGCCGCTTGTAAGGACATGGAAAAAACCTATTACAATTGCAAGGCATGCTTATGGGGATATTTATAAAGGGGTAGAATACAGAATCCCTGAAAAAGGTAAGGCAGAGCTTGTCTTTACTTCTGAAAAAGGAGAAGAGATAAGGCATGCAATACACGAGTTTGAAACTCCTGGCGTCATATTAGGTATGCACAACACTGATGAGTCAATAAAAAGTTTTGCGAGAGCATGTTTTAATTACGCTTTAGATACGAAGCAGGATTTGTGGTTTGCGACTAAAGACACCATTTCAAAAATATACGACCACAGATTTAAAGACATATTCCAGGAAATATATGAAAATGAATATAAAGAAAAATTTGAGGAAGCAGGAATTGAATATTTCTACACTCTTATTGACGATGCAGTAGCCCGTGTACTGAGGTCTGAAGGTGGAATGATTTGGGCATGCAAAAATTATGACGGCGATGTAATGTCAGATATGGTGGCAACAGCCTTTGGTAGTCTTGCCATGATGACATCAGTATTAGTCTCTCCTGATGGAAAATACGAATTTGAAGCAGCTCATGGAACAGTTACAAGGCATTATTATAAATACCTTAAAGGAGAAGAAACTTCTACTAATCCCATTGCTACAATTTTCGCATGGACAGGCGCTTTGAAAAAGAGAGGAGAACTTGACGGAATAAAAGACCTTGTCAATTTTGCTAATAAGCTTGAAAAAGCCTCACTTAAAACGGTTGAAAAAGGGATAATGACAAAAGACTTAGCTATGCTATCTGAATTGCCAAATAAAACTGTTGTAAACACGGAAACTTTCCTCATTGAAATTAAAAAAACTTTAGAAGAGATGCTGTAAATACATGAAAAGGGACGGTCCTCAGATAAAAGGAACCGTCCCCTTTGTTTGATTTTTAGTCCAGCAGTTTATAGTAATCAATATTCACAAACACTGTCACAAGAAAAGCGAAAACCGTAACCCATGTGACATCGCTATTGTTCATTCTGCTGGACATTTTTATTCCTATCCACACAATCACAAACTGCCATATCATAAATGGGTCAATACTTCTTAAAAAGCCATAGGTTGTAGTCCCTTTTAAGGAAGGAAATAAAAGCGCTGGAGACATATCAACCAAGAGCTCCCCTGTAAAAAAGGAAGCAATGAAGCATATCAGAAAATATATTAAGACCGGCGTATAGGCATAACCTGTAATTGAAAATAATTCCGACACATCAGCCCTTCCTCTAAATACCCATTTTATAATAGCATATACTGCAAGGACAACAAAAAGCCATGAAAGCAGGTTATTTATCAGAGTGGAAGTGATTACAGATTTTGGAGCCAATTTCATCGCCAATTCTATTTCCTGAGGAGTAAAACCAGCATCTGGCTGGGATAATCTCATTTTCAAAAGTTCCCTTATATGTTTTACATAAACGGGATAACGCAAAAGATAAAGAAATACTATTCCTCCAATTTTTACTACGGCAGGATAAACTAATTTAGGCTGATACATTAAATTTTTTATTGTCACCGAAGGCTTAAATAAAATCCCGTAAATTCTCTCGAAAAAATTCAAGTTTTTTATGTCTTCCTCTGTCTCAATTTTAAAAAAAGCCAACTGAGCTTCCTCCTTTAATCTAAAATTAAGTCCACAGATTAAATTCTACATTTTTATAAAAAATCCTTCAAGAAAATTTTTGCCAATCAAATAAAAGACTATATAAAATTTTTCATTTATGTTAAAATGTCATTAAAGGGGGAACAGAAAGTGTTTACCATGAGGAAAATTTTGTTGACCACAATCTTGTTAGTTTTCATCATCCTGCCACCTTCTTTTCTGGAAGCAACAACAACCCAAAATCCTGTATATGTACTCACTGTAGACGGGCCAATCGTACCGGTTGTTGCAGACTACATTGAAAATGGCTTTAAAGCAGCAGAAAGAGATGGAGCAAGTTGCATAGTAATTGAACTCTCTACACCAGGAGGCCTTTACACTACTACTCAGAAAATTGTAACACAAATATTAAACTCCCCTATCCCTGTAGTTGTATACGTATCTCCTGCAGGCGCGTGGGCAGGTTCTGCTGGAACGTTTATAACCCTTTCAGCAAACATTGCAGCAATGGCTCCGGGAAGTAGAATTGGCGCTGCGCACCCCGTGTCAATTGAAGATGACTCTGCTATGTCAGAAATTCAAAGGCAAAAAATAACGCATGATGCTGCTGCGTGGATAAGGAGCATTGCAGAAAATAGAGGAAGAGACCCCAGCCATGGGGAGTCAAAGTCAATTTAGTTGAAATAAGAGATGTAGAATTGCCTCAGAGCATGCAAAGGGCCATGGCAGCACAGGCAGAAGCAGAAAGAGAACGCCGTGCAAAAATAATAAGTGCTGAACAAATAAGTTATAAAATTGAAAAATATATAAAAGCTATAAGCTCAACAAACTCATTAACTGCTCCCAAAGTATCTCCCGTCATTCCACCTATTTTTTTAGAAATATATTTTGAAATAAGGTAAGTAAATGAAAGAGAAATCACGTATAAAAGCGCCAAGTCTTTTAAAGGCATCACAAAATAACCTGCTATTGTAGAAATCAGTAAAGCTATGACAAATTCCCTTAAGCCAGCCCTTTCAAGTAATAATCCTCCAAGCCCTTTTCCACCTCTTGCAGACTTGCTTATTGCAATTGAAAACACCACAGATAATCTAGCAATGACAGGTGAAACTAAAAGCGCAGAAAACAAAAGGCTTTGTCTTATATCACTTAAAAATAAGATTTTCAAGATCACCATGAAAACCAAAGCTAAAACTCCATTTGTTCCAAGCCTTGAATCCTTCATTATTTCAATGATTTTTTCTCTGTCCTTGTTGCTAAAAAGTCCATCAAAAGTGTCTGCCAGCCCATCTATATGCATTCCTCTTGTAAGGATGTAAGAAAAAGCAACAAGGAATGTCATAACAATTTCCCGGGAAAACAAATCTTTTAGAAGAAGGTAAGCGATGTATAAAATACCACCTATCAAAAGGCCTACTACAGGAAAATAAGAAGCTATTTTATAAATCTTATCCTCTTTAACATCGATATTTATTGGTATGGGAATACCTGTCATAAATTGTATTGAAAGTATTAAAGCCTTAAGTTCTTCCATACAATTACCCCTTTATCTTAATAGGAATGCCTGATATCATAAGGTACACCTCTTTTGATGCTTCTGCTACTTTTTTATTCATTCTGCCTGCTATATCTCTAAAAATCCTCCCAAGTTTATACTCAGGAACCAGCCCCATTCCTACCTCATTTGTGACAATTATTATTTCTACGCCATTTGATACAATCAATATTTTATCTACCTCTTGACTTATCCTATCTTCTATTTCATCAATTTGCTCTAAAGTAGAATTTTCCCATGTCAAATCTACTTCCATTAGGAGATTGCTTATCATAACAGTGAGGCAGTCAATCAATACAACCTTCTTTTCTCTTTTTAAAATTTCCTTATCAAGGTCTTTATAAGCTTCTACTGTCTCCCATGAGGAGGGTCTTCTTTCTCTGTGTCTTTTTATCCTTTCTTTCATTTCCTCATCTACTGGAAGAGATGTTGCTATATATAAAACTTCATCTTTCCCCTTTTCATAAGCCAGTTTTTCTGCAAATTCACTTTTTCCTGACCTGGCACCGCCTGTTACCATTATCAATCCCATTACACTACGACCCTCTCTTTATCTGGCATGACACCTTCTTCGTACAATCCTCTTAAAGCCTCTATAAGGCACATATTGTCTTCCCTTCTTTTTACAGCCACTCTGAAAAATCTCTTGTCAAGATACCTGAAATTAGAGGCATCTCTTATAAGAATCCCCTTTTTCAATAGCTTCTCTTTTACTTCGTCTACAGTACCTGCCTTTAATTTGAGGAGAATAAAGTTTACTTTTGTATCAAAAGCTACTAAATAATCTATTGTCCTTAGTGAAAAGAGCATGTACTCTATTTCAGCATTTACGTACTCTCTGGTTTTTTCTATATATTCTCTGTCTTTAAAAAGCCATCTTCCAACAGCTTCGGCAAAGGCATTTACTGTCCACGGTTCTTTGTATTCCTCTAACTTTTGTATTAAAGAAGGGCTGCCAATTCCATATCCCAACCTTATTCCCGGCATTCCAAAAAATTTTGTGACGGCCCTTACAACAAAAAGTTTGTCGTGCTTTTTAACAAGAGGAAGCGCCTCATATTTTTTGTAGTCCTTCATAAATTCTATAAAAGCTTCATCTATCAAAACCGGGATATTCATAAGTTCCGCCTTTTTCAGCAAAATCCCTATCTCTTCCCTTATAATCCCCTGCCCCGTAGGATTATTGGGATTGCCCAAAATCAAGCTGTCTGCCTCTTCTATTTTTGAAAGCACTTTTGCAAAATTTACCTTAAACCCCTCTTCCTCCTCCAGCTTAAGGTATACAGGTTCTCCTCCGTTTAGCTTTACAGCCCTCTCATACTCCAGAAAAGAGGGAGAGGGAATAAGGGGTTTTTTCAGCTTAAAAGCTCTGACAAAGAGATGTATAAGCTCTGCTGCACCATTTCCGACAATTATATTTTCTCTATCGCAGCCGACATACTCTGCTATAGCTTCTTTGAGCCTTCTATACTTTATATCCGGATATCTGGATAAATCTACTTCTTTTATGGCTTCCCAAATCCACTCAGGAGGTCCGAGAGGATTTATATTTGAACTAAAATCTATCAGATTTCCTTGATAATCATAGATATTTCCGCCGTGCTCATAGGGCTTCATTTTCTCACCTTCTTTCACTCTATGATGCCTATATGTGTTACAGGCTTGTCTGTCATGGTTTTTATAAACTTTGCATCTTCTTCTCTGTAAACTACAAGGCAGCAGGTGGCGGGTCCTGCCGATTTAAAAAGGTCAATATTAAGCCCCTCGTCTTCCTTGATTCTGAATCCATAAAGGTCCTCTAAAACTCCAAGTTCATAGGCTATTCCTTTAGAACCAACAGGTATGGCTTCCACTACTTCTTTTGTCTGAGAAATTTTTATATAGTCCTTTAGAGTCATTACATCTTCTGCGCCTAGAACTTCACTTCCAACCCTTGGATATCCTATAAGAACTACATGCATTCCTTTTCTCGCTTTTTTTATTTTTAAACCCTCTTTCCTTGCCCTCCCAACAGCTGTAATTCCTATTCCCGTCATGGAGGTAGGAAAGTTCTCTTCTGTACTGCCTGTCAAAACTACCTCCAAGCCATTTTCCTCAAGCTCTTTCTTTATGCCTTTTAAAATTTTCTCGCCTGTCGGGTACATTTCAACAGAAAGCGTATCAGAAACTACAAGAGGTGTTGCACCCACAGATAGCAATTCCGAGAGAGCAACTTTTAGCGTAGTCCTCCCCACAATTTCTTCATCAACTTTCAAGATGTCATTTTCCTTACTCCCTATAGCTCCAAGGCTATCACAAGATACGACAAAAGCCACATCTTTCTCATAGATTATCACCAAATCCCTGTATCTCTCTATCACTTCTCATTGCTCCTTCTTTGAAAGTATTTTATATATTAAAGCCGCAAGGGATATGTTTATAAAGGAGGCAATTGTCAGCGGGAATACCCATGCTATAAAAAATCCCCATCCAAACATTGGAACAAAGAGCAGCGTAGCTAGTGGACCGTTCAAGAGGGTTGTGAGAACTATAGCTACATAAACATTAAATTTCTTGTAAAAGACACGGAAGAGATAAGCGTATACAGCCATCTGCAATGCTATGTAGAGGTGATTTAAAACTCCCAGAGGGAAACCGGATGTAACCGCAGTTAAAAGATGTCCCAAAGCTATGACAATAGCTCCATACAAGCTTCCCAGATACAAAGCCGCAAAATATCCAGGCATTGAATCAAAGGCGACCGTGTTAAAGATTTTAATCAAAGCCCCTACAGCTGACAGAGCTATTAACATGGCAACTAAAGTGAGAGTCTTCACATTCCCTAAAGATACCTCTTTTTCTTTCATTCAAATCTCCCCTCTCAAATCAATTTTTTAAAGAAATTTTCGAGTAGATAAAATACGATTAACCCTATAAAAGAGGTCATATACATTATTTTTACGCTGTCTTTTATGTGTTTTAAAGATAAATCAACTTTTTTGTCTCCTAACCTAGGCTTTATAACAGGCTTTCCAAAATAGTAATTTAACCCTCCCAGCTCTACACCCAGCGCTCCAGCCAAAGCAGCTTCCCCATGGGCGCTATTGGGACTCTCGTGCTTTAACCTATCCCTCATAAAAATCCTGAAACTGTTTTTGTAGTCATAACCCAGTAAAAAGGAAGAGATTACTATCAGAAGACCAGTTATTCTCGCAGGTATGAAGTTCAAAATATCATCTAATTTAGCAGAAGCAAAGCCTAGGTCTTTGTACTTTTCATTTTTATATCCCACCATAGAATCCAGGGTACTTGCAGCTTTATAAAGCATTGCAAGAGGGGCTCCTCCTAAAAATGCGTAAAACATCGGAGCTATTATTCCGTCTGAGATATTTTCTGAAACTGTCTCCAAAACTCCTCTTATTATGTCTTTTTCCTCTAATTTTTCAGTATCCCTGCTCACTATGAGAGAAAGTTTTTTCCGAGCAGTTTCTAAATCTTTCTCTTCTAAAGGTTTAAAAACTCTGTAAGCCGCTTTTGCCAGGTCTTTTGTCGCAAGAGTTGTGTATATGAGCACTACTTCGAGGAAATATTGAAAGTAACAATTTATAAAGCCCGCCAAATAGATGAGAAGATATGTCACAAAATACGCTACAGCAGTTGTAAAAAGGCACATGACAAACCCTGCAATTTTTAAAGCTTTTTCACCTTTTGCGTATTTTCTTATTATCCTTTCTTCTTTTGATATAAGAGATCCTATCAGCCTTACAGGATGAGGATAACCCTCAGGGTCTCCTAAAATCAAATCGAGAATATATGCAAGATACACTTTCATCTGTCTCTATACCTCTCCATTATTTGGTATATCCTTTCCATGTCAAGGGAGTTTCTCACAATATCTGCAAGCCTGTCATATTCTTTTTCTCTAAATTCTTTGTAATTGATGACCTCTTCTAAAGGAGTAAGCCCTTTTTCTTTCCTTACAATGTTTATAAATTTCTTCGTAAAAAGGCTGTTTTCAAAAATGCCGTGAATATATGTCCCGAATACTCTACCATCTTCACTCACTGCTCCATCCAGAACTTTTACTTTTTCTTTATTCCTTTCCACGACAATAGAAAAGTGCTTCCCTTTTCCCAAAATGTAGCTTTCTCCCATGTGTATCTCGTATCCTGTCACAAAAAGTCCTTTCAAAGATGAAAGAATATCCGGCAGTTCTTCTCCCAAGAACGCTTTAGTCTCTGAAGTAGTTTTTTCACGCTCAATCACTGTCTCTATACTAAGAAGTCCCAACCCTTCCATTTCCTCTGTATCGCTCTCTATGTGATAGGGGTCTTTTATTACTTTTCCAAGCATCTGAAATCCACCGCATATCCCAATTATGAATTTCCCTTTCCCCCTCAAGTTTAAAATCTCTTTATCCAAGCCATAATCTTTTAAAACCTTTAAATCCCCTATCGTGTTTTTGGTTCCCGGTATTATCAAAACATCACAATCCCCTATTCTTTCTCCTTTGTTCACATACTTTATCTTTACACCTGGAATTTTTGTAAGAGGGTCAAAATCAGTAAAATTGGATATGTGAGGAAGGTTTATTATAGCTACATCCACTTCTCCCTGGGCACATTTTGTATAAAATCTGTCAGTAGCCCCGTCTTCTTCATCAATGTGCACATCCATATAGGGTATAACTCCTAGCACTTCTTTTTGTATTATATTTTCAAGCATTTTAAGCCCCGGCTTTAATATTTCTATATCTCCCCTGAATTTGTTTATTATAACTCCTTCTACGCGATTTCTTTCTTTTTCATCGAGAAGAAGCAAAGTACCGGCAATTGAAGCAAACACTCCTCCTCTATCTATGTCGCCAACAAGTAGCACTGGCGCATTTACCAGCTCTGCCAAGCCCATGTTGACAATATCCTTCTCTTTTAAGTTTATCTCTGCAGGACTTCCTGCTCCTTCTATGACCACCACGTCATTTCTTTTGGCAAGAAAGTCAAAGTCCTCTTTTATGAGTTCCAAAAGCTTGGGTCTGAACTTAAAGTATTCTTCTGCACTCATGTTTTCATAGACTCTTCCTCTTAAGACAACCTGGCTTTTCTTGTCAGAGCTAGGCTTTAGAAGTATTGGATTCATGTGATAGGAAGGCTTTATTCCTGCCGCTTCTGCCTGAACAGCCTGAGCTCTCCCTATTTCCAGCCCTTCTTCTGTAATATAGGAGTTCAAAGCCATATTTTGAGATTTGAAAGGCGCAACTTTAAGTCCATCCTGTTTGAATATCCTGCACAAAGCTGTGACAATAAGGCTTTTACCCACTGAAGAGGCCGTACCCTGTATCATAAGTTTCAACGCCATACTATTTCCTCCCAAAAGATGAACACCTGTCTAAAAATCTCTTCACTCCTTCTTTGTATGTGTATAAGTTTATGTGAACAAAACTTGCGAGACAGTTTTTATGCACAAATCCACATTCCCACTTCTCTTCCTTGCCCGGTCTATTCACAATATAAGAGGCATTTTGTGAAAAACCTTCTATGCGAGAATAGTGAAACTCATGTCCCTTTATCCTTTCACCTTTTTTGAAGAGCACATTATCCATGGTAATTTCAGCTTCCACATATCCAAACCTCTGCAATTTTTTTGTCATCACTACTTCAAAGTCGTAAACTCCCACCATGCTGTATCTATTCCCCTCTAAATCCCTTATGCCTTTTGAAAGATACATAAGTCCCCCGCATTCAGCGTAAACAGGCATGCCTTTTTCAACAGCTTCTTTTATTTCTCTCAACATACTCTCATTTTCACTGAGCCTTTTCGCAAAAACCTCTGGAAACCCACCCCCAATGTAAAGTCCCTCAGTTCCTTCTGGAAGTCTTTCATCATCAAGAGGGCTGAAAGGAATAAGATGTGCCCCCATTTCCTCTAAGGTTTCAAGACTTTCTTTGTAGTAAAAGTTAAAAGCCTCGTCATAAGCATAAGCTATTTTTACCTTTTTCTCTTTCAGGACTCTATCTTCCTTTTCAATAAAATCAGGCGGCTTAACTGTCAAATTCATCAATTTTTCCACATCAATGCAATTTTCAATATAGCCATATAATTTTTCCAATTTTTTATCTAAATTTTCTGTCTCATATACAGGTAAAAGTCCTAAATGCCTTTCAGGAAGCTCAAGTTCCACATCTTTAGGAAGATAACCAAAAACTTCAATATTCAAATCCCTCTCTATAACCTCTTTTAAGAGGGTGTAGTGCCTTTCACTTCCAACTTTATTCAGAATAACTCCTCTTATGTCTACATCTTTGTCGTAATAGATATATCCCATTATTAAAGCCGAGACACTAGCTGCCATAGAAGAAGCATCCACCACGAGCACAACAGGCACATTTACAAGCTTTGCTATGTGGGCACTGCTTCCTCTTGATGTCGTATCTATCCCGTCGTAAAGCCCCATGACCCCTTCTATTATTGAAACATCCGCACGTGATGCATTTTTATAAAACAAATTTTTGAGATTCTCCTCTCCCAGCATAAAAAGGTCGAGATTCACTGAAAAATTCCTTGTCACATACCTGTGGTAGGCAGTATCTATATAGTCAGGTCCAACTTTGAAAGGCCTAACATTATACTTCTTTGAAAGAACGCCCATGATCCCAAGACTTAAAGTAGTCTTACCTGCCCCCGAATGGGTTCCAGCTATCATGAAAGCTCTACACAACTTTCAGCTTCTCCTTTCCATTTAAAGAAGGTATGATGTAAGGGGTTCTGGTAATCGGGTCTTCAAATATCTGAACATCTATTGAAAATGCCAGTTTTATATTTTCAAAGGTAAGCACCTTTTTAGGCTCCCCTTTTGCCATTATAGTACCTTCCCTCATTATGACGATTTCGTCACAAAACTGAGATGCCAAATTAACATCATGCAGTACGGATATTACAAGTATGCCGTTTAAGCTCAATTCTTTTGCAATTGATAAAACTTCTATCTGGTACTTTATGTCAAGATGGGAGACCGGTTCATCCATGAGCAAAATCTTCGGCCTCTGCGCTAAAGCCCTTGCTATATACACTCTCTGCCTTTCTCCTCCGGAAAGCTCCCTCACTGGCTTATCTTTGAACTGCCACGTGTTTGTCATTTCCATCGCTTCTCTCACAATTTCTTTGTCTTCTTTTCCTTCTGACTGAAATCTTCTAAGGTAGGGAATCCTCCCCATCATCACTATGTCATAACATGTAAACTCAAAATCGTATATTATATCCTGTGGCACATATCCTATAAGCTTTGCCCTTTCCTTCACACTTAAGCTTCGTATGTTTTTCCCAAATATTAGCACACTCCCCTTGTCAGGCTTAAGATATCCTGAAATATTTCTTAAAAGAGTGGTCTTCCCGCTCCCATTCGCTCCTATTATTCCTATCATTTCACTTTTGTCCACTTTTAAATTTATCCCTTTTAATACCCGCTTCTGCCCATAAGAAAAGTAGAGGTCTTTCACTTCTAAAATAGACATAATATCACATTCCTTCATTTTTTTGCTTGCTCCTTACAAGGAGATACAGGAAAAAGGGCCCTCCAAAAGTCGCCGTAATTATCCCTATTGGCATCTCTACAGGCTTTAAAATCACTCTCGCCAAAAGGTCTGCAAAGGTGAGAAAAGAAGCGCCAAAAAGAGCACTAAAGGGAACCAGAACTCTGTTGTCAGGTCCTACAATAAACCTTGAAATATGTGGAACTATAAGCCCTACAAAGCCTATAATTCCTCCAACAGAGACACAAGAAGCTGTCACCAATGACCCCAGGACAAGTATAATTTTCTTGACAAGCTCCGCATTTACACCTAAATGCTCTGCAGATTCTTCCCCTGTTAAAATGGCATTTACATCCCTTGAAAATGCGTACATAACAAAAGAACCTATGAGTATTAAAGGCGAAGAGTAGATAACCTGTGGCCAGCTCACAAGGCCAAAACCCCCCATAGTCCAGAAGACAATCCGTGAAAACTGGTCATGGTTTAAAAGCATGAGCAAAGAGATTATGGCAGACATAAAAGCACTTATAGCAATTCCAGCCAGAAGCATTGTGGTCATTGAAAGCCTGGAACCCGTCCTTGACACAGTGTACACAAAAAATATTGTCAAAAGGGCTGTTATGAAAGCCATAGAGCTTAAGCCAAATATGCCTAAACCCATTATTATGGCAATTGTGGCTCCAAAAGCTGCACCTGAAGATATACCCAAAACATAAGGGTCTGCCATGGGATTTCTCAGGAGCCCCTGGAAAAAAGCTCCCACAACAGATAGTCCCATGCCCACAAGAGCTGATTCTATAACTCTTGGAAGCCTTAATGTAAGTATAATGCGCCTGTTGACTTCATCCCCTTTCCCCAAAAGCACATTTAGTATTTCCTGCAGGGGGATTTTAACCGCCCCTGCAGAAATTGAAAGAGCCATTATCAAAAGAAGAAGGAAAAATGCTGATGTAAAGTAAAAACCTCTCTTAGCCTTCACTTTATTTAAATGCCTCCGGATGTAAGAATTTTGCTACTTCTTCAAGCCCTAATACAATCCTATTTGTTCCTCTTACAATTATGTCGTCATTGGACACCACAAATACCTTGTCATTTTTCACGGCATTTGTGTCCTTGTATCCAGCCATATTTTTAAGGTCCTTCACATCTCCAGCATGAGGTGATGTTATTATGACATCAGGGTTTTTCTTCACCAGCTCTTCAATGCTGTACTGAGCCCATCCGTTCACATCGGATGCCACATTTTCTCCACCTGCGAGGTTTATAATCTCGTCTATGAAAGTGCCTTTTCCTGCAGTCCAGTTGCCATCAAGAGAGACCAGGTAAAATACTTTTACTTTTGGAAGGTCTTTTACCTTATCTCTTATCTCTTTTATTTTATTCTTCACATCGTTTATGACTTCTTCCGCCTTCTTCTCATTTCCTGTTATTTTACCAAGAAGTTCTATCGACTGATATATTTGATCAAAATTCTGAGCATCCAGCACTACAACTGGTATACCCATCTTCTCCAAAGATTCCATCTGTTCTTTCCCTGATAATCTGGAAGCAAATATTATGTCAGGCTTTTGAGCCGTTATCGCCTCTATGTTGGGTCCTTTAAAACCTCCCACTTTGGGTATGTCCTTCACTTCTTCAGGATAATTGTCAAAATCAGTAACTCCAACTACTTTGCTCCCTGCCCCTATTGCAAACAGAAGCTCTGTGACTGAAGGCACCAAAGATACAATTCTCTCTGGTTGCTTTTCAATCGTCACTTCTCTGCCAAGAAAGTCTGTAATTTTCAGCGGAAACTGTGTCTTTACCTCTTCGGCTGGTTTCGCTGTTTCCTGGGGCTTTGTAGCATTTTGAGTAGAACAAGCAGCAAGTGAAAATACTAAAGCAAATATTACAAGAAACGCAACTATCCCTTTGAATCTTTTCATAAGTACCCTCCTATCTAAAAATTTTGTCTTATCTATCAAAAAAGGCCTACCCCTTGCGGAGGTAGACCTTTTTCACTTAAAAACACACAAAGGCCGTTCAACCTTCCCTCCGAAGGCGAACTTTTAAAAACCTTATGGCAGGTCTCCTGGCTCGGGACTCATCCTCCACCCTGCCTTCCCATCCGGCACTCAACTGAACGCAATTTCTCTCCCTCTTTTCTCCTTACTAACGCGCTCAGTTGAGTGCCGGACAGTGGCTTACTAGGGCTTCGTCCTCCCTCACAGTAGCGGGGGCTGCGCGGGATTCTCACCCGTCTTCCCTTTTAACCCATCACGGGACCATAAGGCTTTTTATATTCAGTTTTAATTTCATTTTAACTCTTACTTTTGAGTAAGTCAATTAATCTCAAATCTCTATACCCACCCTCGCCGGAACACCTTTCTTGTAATAATGTTTTATCTCCTTCATCTCTGTCACAAGGTCAGCCTTTTCTATGATTTCTTGAGGAGCACTCCTTCCTGTCAAAATTAGTTCCACACTCTTTGGCTTTTCCTCTATCAACCTCAACACATCTTCCACACTTAAAAGTCCTGAGTGTATGGCTGCCATCGCCTCATCTACAATCACAATATCATACTCTCCACTTTTTAATATTCTAAGAAGCTCTTCATACTCTTCTCTAACCTTGCTCTTCAGTTCTTTCAGTTCTTCTTCTGTCATATCCCATGTAAATTTCTTAGACTCTGCAAATCTTTTTATCTCAAAATTAGGCTTTAGAAGTTCTGCCGATTTCAACTCCCCTGTAGCCATCCCTTTTAAAAATTGAAACATTATAACTTTCATGCCCCTTCCAACTGCCCTGAAAGCAAGTCCCAAAGCTGCAGTAGTCTTCCCCTTGCCGTCCCCAGTGTATACCTGCACATAGCCTTTTTTCATAGAAAAAACTCCTTTCAAAAATTTTATATAAAAAAGGCCTTCCCTTCAGAGGAAGACCTTTTTGCACAAAACTTCAAAAAGGTTCAACCTTCCCTCCGAAGGCGAACTTCTAAAACCTTATGGCAGGTCTCCTGGCTCGGGACTCATCCTCCACCCTGCCTTCCCACCCGGCACTCAACTGAACGCAATTTCTCTCCCTCTTTTCTCCTTACTAACGCTTCAAGTTGCGTGCCGGACAGTGGCTTACTAGGGCTTCGTCCTCCCTCACAGTAGCGGGGGCTGCGCGGGATTCTCACCCGTCTTCCCTTTTAACCCATCATAGGACCATAAGGCTTTAATATTTAGTTTCACATTTTTATTCTAAACCTTTTCAGTTTTTTAGTCAAGCCTTAACTTTTCATCACCTTTCCAATTTCTTTTATAAATTCCTCCACTTCTTCCCTTTTAGGATAGTATTTCCCATACCTTACCTTTTCATAAAGTCGACTTACCCTTTCCATTGGTTCCCTTACATTTTCAAAAGAAGCCGTAACTTTCTCGTATACGTCCTTTACAGAATAATTCCCTCTTTCTAAGGCTTTCTTTTGATAAAGAGATATCAAAAGTTTTTTGTAATAAAACCTAACCTTTTCCCTGTTATCCCTATAAAACTTTATTTTTTCCACCGCCTTCAAAATCCTGTTTCTGGCCTCTCTAAATTTTTTAACAAAGGGCGCATCCTTAAGATTTATATCAATCTCTTTCTCTTCTACAAAATCTCTTTCCCGTTTCTCTACTTCAATTCTGCTTATAACCCTTATTATGAGGATAATGAGTAAAACTATTACAGTTAAAGCAATCAGAAAAGCCGCCATGTGCAGTAAATTAGAAAGCCAGGTATAATCCTGAGGCGTTTCCTCCTGTAAAAAGTTCTCTGGATTCTTGCCTTCTTTATAAAAGCTTTCCATAGCCTTTTTAAAAAATTCCCTATCAAAAGGAATCAGACTAAAAATTTTGGAAAGCATCCAGAACATCCCATAAGCAAGGTAGGTGGATAATAAAACAAACACTTTCCCAATTACAGTATATATTTCGTAAATAATATGAGTCACTGAAGGTAGAGAAAATGCAAAAGTAGCTAACAGTACTAGCCCAAAACCTATCCACTCAAATAGAGAAATTCTCCCTTCACTGCCGTGATATTTCAAAGCCTTTACCTCAAGGAGGAGAAAAATGCTCAAAAGTATATACAAAATCGTGTATTTTTGTATCATGGCAATTTCCTGTGGGGGGAGGTAATAGGCAAATAAATTTAAGAAAAAGAGCCACATTAAATTCCTGTAAAAAATTTTTATATTCATTACGTCTTCTACCATTGTACTTTTAATTTTCGCCCCTCTATACCATAAAAACAAAAATACAATAAAGTCTGCCATAAGCTGATAGTAATTTTCACTCACTTTTACGCTCAGTAAAAGACTTGAAAAAATACCCACAGCCAAACTAAAGGTCCTATAAAGTTTTATATCCCAATACTCTAATGCATTCACAATTCCCGAAACAAAAGAGAGGACAAAAAAGGCTAAAAAAGGCACCGCCTTTTCTTGAACGATAAGGCCGTTTAGCAAAGTAAAAACTAAAAATATAAGCAAACCTTCTAAAATTGTCGCAAATATTTTAACAAACTTTTCCCTATCCCACCACTTCAATTTCTTTCCCCTCTTCACTATAGTAAAAGAGCTTTGCATTATGAGGAACATTCTCAATTCCCTTTGAACTCATGTATACAAGCATTACATCCTTATCCCCAAAAAACCTCTCTAGGAGAGACAACATCCCTTCATCCACAAAAGGCGTTACAACCAAAAGGTCTGTTCCCCATGAAAGAGTTTTAGAAAGATAACTTGCCATATCCTCTACGCTGTATTTTTTCAAAAAAGATAGGCCTGCAAAAATTTCTAAAAGCCTTGCAATCTGGCCCTCCCCTGCCGAAGGCTCCACAAATGTGTAGTCCCCTTCTGCAAGACATATTGCATTCGTAGAAAATCCCACAGGAATCCCTTCTTTTATTAAATTAACGGATAAAGTCGCCGCCACTTCTATCGCTCTCTCAAATTTTTCTATTTCTTCTACCCTAAACACATACCTGTGAAAATCCACGTTAAAAAAGAGCACTATTTTCTTATCAGCTGTATAGTCATACTTGTTAACCTTAAGTTTCTGAGTCTTTGCAGTGACTTTCCAGTTTATACTCTTAAAGCTGTCTGAAGTCGTGTAATCTCTCACTCCACTTATTATGACAGGATCTTCTATTATCCACCTTCTCACAAATAAATCCCCGTAAAGAGAATTAGCGATAAGCCTAAAACTTTTTAAATCAATTAGCCTGGGATAAACGATAAGTCTTGCAGGAGCTGGAAGCTCTACTTCGTACTCTTCTGCCCCGAATAAATCTGTTGAAAAAGCCTTTATACCATCAAAAAGGTTGTATATGCCTCTTTTTGTAGCCACCACCTCAAACTTACGCGTCACTTTTTGAAAAGGAAGCATTGAAAGAACGGTATTGTGAAGGTATTTGACCTTATCCTGTTTTTCCACCAGTTTAGATTTTTTCATGCTGAGCTCTACGGGTATTTTCTGTTGCAACTTGAGATAGGTAATGGGGAAAAATTTCTTATTGTGTATGGTAAGTTTTAATGCAGTTTTTTCGCCTGGAAAAACTGCCTTTCTCTCAAATTCCCTCTCAATTATCAAATTTTTAAATATGTTTTTTTTGTAAAGATTTGACTGCAAAGCCACCAAGGCAACTATGACGAGTATAAACCACAAGGCATTCATATTAAAAACCACCTGTAAATTATTTTTCTAAAGGAACAGGTACTTCCTCTAGAATTCTACCTATAACCTCTTCTGCCTTTATATCTCTTAGCTTCCCTGAACCTTTTAAAATAATCCTGTGAGCTAGAACAAAAGGCGCTATATACCTTACATCGTCTGGTGTCACAAAATCACGGCCTTTTACGTAAGCGTAAGCTTGACTGGTCTTATAAAGAAACAGAGTAGCTCTGGGACTTGCCCCTAGTTCTATTTCCTCCATATTGCGCGTTTTTTCTACAATATCCAATATATACTCCGACACGTCTTTATCCACATACACCTCTTTGTACTCTTCCTGCATTTTCAGCACATCCTCTTTTGTGCATACAGGCTTTAACTCTTCCAAAGGATTTTTCTTGTCAAAAACCTCGATTATCCTTTTCTCCTCTTCTCTCTTTGGATAACCCATTTTTACCTTCATCAAAAACCTGTCTATCTGAGCTTCAGGAAGAGGAAAAGTACCATAGCTTTCTATAGGATTTTGAGTAGCTATAACGAAAAAAGGTCTATCGAGTTTATATGTCACGCCGTCTACTGTCACCTGTCTTTCTTCCATGCACTCTAAAAGGCTGGACTGAGTCCTGGGGGTTGCCCTGTTTATCTCATCAGCCAGCAAAATATTTGTAAAGATAGGACCTTTTTTAAACTCAAAATCGCCTATCTTCTGGTTAAAAACATTTATTCCTGTCAAATCCCCTGGCAAAAGGTCGGGAGTAAACTGCACCCTTTTAAAATCGCAGTCTATTGACCTTGCCAAAGCCTTAGCTAAACTAGTCTTCCCTACTCCCGGTACGTCTTCTAAAAGAACATGACCTGAAGCTATCAAGGCTGTCAGCATGAGGTCTATTACCTCACTCTTCCCTATTATGACTTTTTCTATATTCTTTCTTATTCTCTCTATCACTTCTGACTGTTCCAATTCCATCACCTTTTCAAAAAATTTTTCGCCTCTCTTTATTATAGAAAACATTTACTGAAATTTCAATAAGAATCTGGATATTGACATACCTTTTAAATCGTAATATAATCTTAATTGAGAAAACTTTCTTATTTAATAAAAGGTTGTGATTAAAGTGCAGAAAGAGGAAGCTTTAAAAAAATTAAAAGCACATAATTACAAGCTTACGCCTCAGAGAGAATTAATACTTGACATAATGCTTTCCAACCAGGGCTATTTGTCTGTAAAAGATGTGTACGAAAAAGTAAGAGAAGTCTTCCCTCAGGTTAGCATTGACACTGTGTACAGGACTTTAAGCCTTTTAAAGAGCTTGAATATTTTAAATGAGGCGGTAATTGGAAATAATATTATGTACGTGGTAAAAAAACAGCTTCACAATCACACAATGAGGTGTTTAAAATGCGGCAGAGTATTTGAAATGGAAATATGCCCTCTTGAGCTTTTGATGGACCAGATAAAAGATTTTGAAGTCGTAGACCACAAAATAGAAATTGTAGGATACTGCAAAGAATGCAGATCAAATCCAAACTGAGAAATGGAGGCTTTCAAATTATGAAAAAACTAGTAATGGCTTTAGTCTTAGCTTCAATGATTTTTACACTGGTTTCTTGCAGCACCACTGCTAATTCATCTAAGCCTTTGGTATACGCTTCTTTTTATCCAATTTATGACCTTACCTTAAAAATAGCAGGAGATAAACTAGAAGTAAAAACCATAATTCCTCCGGGAGTTGAACCTCACGATTGGGAACCCTCAACAAAAGATGTCGCTGAGATGACAAAGGCAAAAGCTATTCTGTATTTGGGCTTAGGAATGGACTCATGGATAGAAAAGGTCAAACCTAATGCACCAAATGTAGTCTTTTATGAAGTATCCAAAGGAGTCACTCCTATAATGGAAGGAAATCAGCCAAATCCTCATATATGGCTTTCTCCAAAAGAAGCTTCAATAATGGCAAAAAATATAAATGATGCCTTAAAACAGACTTTCCCAGAGTACAAAGATTATTTTGAGCAAAATTATCAAAGCCTAAAAAATACCTTGGAAGAGTTAGACAAGAAATACACTGATGCTCTGTCAAACACAAAGCACAAGACGTTTATAGTCTACCATAGCGCCTTTGAATACCTCGCAAGAGATTACAATTTAAAAGAAGAAGCATTAGTAGGGGCAAATGAGGAAGTAGAAGTAAGCCCTGCTAGAATGGCTGAAATTATAAACATAATAAGGGAAAAACAGATAAAATACATTTTTACAGAGCCCCTGACTTCTCCTAAACCTATCCAAACTATAGCCAAAGAAACTGGAGCCAGGGTTTTATCCCTTAATCCTATTGAAGGGCTTACGAAAGAAGAAGCAAAGCAATACAAAGACTACATAGCTTTGATGAAAGAAAATCTAGAAAATTTAAAAAAGGCGCTAAATGAATAAAATGATAAGGGAGGCCACAAAAAGTATGAAGAAATTTTTAGCAATTTTAATCGCTTTTACACTAATACTTAGCCTTGCCTCCTGCACAGCAAAGCCAAGTGAAACATCCAAGCCTTTAGTGTATGCCTCCTTCTATCCAATTTATGACCTGACATCTAAAATAGCAGGAGACAAACTAACCGTAAAGAACATAATACCTTTTAATGAAAGCCCTCACGGTTGGGAACCCAGCGCTAAAGAAATGACAGAAATAGCAAAAGCAAAAGCGGTAATATATTTGGGAATGACGATGGAAGACCCGTGGATCAATAAAGTAAAAGAAGCAGCGCCAAATACTGAATTTTTTGAAGTGTCCAAGGGGATTGAGCCTATAAAAAAGGGAAACGCCATAAACCCGCATCCATGGCTTTCTCCTAAAGAAGCATTGATAATCATAAAAAATATAAAAGACGCTCTGGTAGATATCGATCCTTCTAATAAAGATTATTTTGAAAAAAATTATCAAAACCTAAAATCAGAAATTGAAAATCTTGATAAACAATACAGGGAAGAACTTTCAAAGACAAGATTAAAAACCATCGTCCTCTTCCACAGCGCTTTTGCATATGTAGCAAGAGACTATGGATTAAAGCAGGAGCCCTTGGTTGGGATGAGCGATGAGGCAGAGCCAAGTCCTGCGAGGATAAGTGAATTAGTTGACTTAATTAAAAAAGAGGGCATAAAATATGTATTTGTGGAAGGAATGGCACCTGCAAAACCAATGGAAACCATAGCTAAGGAAAGTGGAGCACAGATAATGAGAATAAGTACAATAGGCACTTTAAGCAAGGAGGATATGGAGAGAAATGCAGATTTTATCTCTCTCATGAAGGAAAATCTAGAAAAACTAAAAAAAGGATTGGAGTAGATGAAAAATGAGTTATATCGAGGTTAAAAATGTAAATTTTGCTTACGATGGAAGGCAGGTCCTTCGCAACGTCTCTTTAAAAATTGAAAAAGGCGAGTTTGTAGGGATTATTGGTCCTAACGGCTCAGGGAAAAGTACCCTAGTAAAAGTAATGGTAGGCAATCTCGTGCCTTCCACTGGGGAAGTCCTGTATGAAGGTGTAAACCTCCAGAACATAAAGGACCGCTCCTTTATAAGCTACCTTCCCCAGCGTTCTTTTTCCTTTAACTCTTCTTTTCCGGCAAGCGTAGAGGAAGTTGTGTCTATGGGCCTTTACGCCAGGAAAGGGTTATTTAAAAGGCTTTCAAAGGAAGACTGGGAAAAAGTGTATGAAGCCTTAAAAATAGTGGACATGTTTGAATTTAGAAGCCGCTTAATTGGGAGACTTTCAGGAGGACAGCTTCAGAGGGTTTTCATAGCAAGGTCCATAGTATCTGAGCCGCAGATACTTTTTCTAGACGAACCCACAACAGGAATTGACGCTAAATCAGAAAAGGCTCTTTACGAGCTTTTGGAAAAGCTCAACAAAGAAAGAGGAATAACAATTGTCATGATGACTCACGACATCATGGCTATAACAAACAAGGCCCACAGAATCATATGTATGACTGACGGCAAAATAAACGAAAAATGCGAAGCTATCGATATAGAAAAGCACGACTTTACTTCTTTCCTCTACGAATATCCTGTGAAGAAAGTAAAGCATCAGCATAATAATAATGGGAGTGTAGAACATGTTTGACATTTTTTCTTACGAATTTATGAGGAGAGCTTTTATAGCAGGGGCTATAATAGCAGTGATAGCCCCTTTAGTGGGAAATTTCTTGGTACTAAGAAGGCTTTCCCAAATGGGGCATGCTCTGTCCCATGTGGCTTTAGCGGGAGTAGCAGCTGGAATTTTGGCCGGCATTGACCCTACTATAGGATCAATTGCCATAGTCCTTCTAGCCGCCTTTGGAATAGAAGGACTGAGAAAAACCTATTTTCAGTATTCTGAGCTTTCAATTGCTATAATTGTATCTGCAGGAATGGCAGTTGCGATAATACTCTTAAATTTTGCAAGAGGCGGAGCAGTCAATGTAATGAACTACCTCTTTGGTAGCATTGTATCTGTAACATATACAGATGTTGTGTTAATTTCCACCTTAGGCCTTTTAGTCATTCTCACTATAGCGCTTTTTTACAAGGAACTTTTGTACATCACTTTTGACGAAGAAGCTGCCACAATATCAGGATTACCTGTGTCAGCTATAAACTTTCTCTTCACAATTTTAGTAGCTCTAACAGTAGCACTAGCAATGAGAATTGTAGGAGCGCTTTTGGTGTCGAGCTTAATGGTCACACCCTCTGCCGCCAGTTTAAAAATCGCTCAAAGCTTTAAACAAGCCATAATCTACTCGATTATCTTCTCCTTTATATCAGTGTTCGCTGGAATTATACTCTCTTTTTACTTCGATTTATCACCAGGTGGAACAATAATACTCATTTCCCTCGCTATAATGGGAATAACATCGTTAAAAAAATAAAAGGTGGAGCATAGCGCTCCACTTTAATAATTTTCTAAAAGTTCAATCATGACTTTCAATGCTCTCAAAGTATCTATATAAGCGTATCTTCCCCCTTCAAAATCCCCTTTTTGAATTACTTTCATGCCTTTTCTATAAAGTTCTTCTACTTTTCTGTCCATGTCTTTTACAACGAAAGCTATGTGATGAATTCCCTCCCCATTTTTATCGAGAAACTCTCTCCAAGTGCTCGGATTCTCATCAGGCTCTATCAATTCCAGTTGTAATGGCCCCAGCTCAAAAAATGCAAGTTTGGCTCTTGCTTTTGTAGGTCTTCCATTAAATTTGGTATGGGCTTTGCTGTAATCATCTGTCCAAAACCACTGAGGCTTTTCTACCCCAAAAAATTCTGCGTAATTTTGCAAAGATTCTTCAATATCCCTCACTACAATACCTATTTGCACTGTATTCCGCATATCTAGAATATTTTTGCTCATTTTAGTCACCTCTTCAGTTTTATAGTTTTTGATAAAGTTACTTTCCTCTTGCCTCACGAGAAATAGGTTTATAGGGAATTCCTTTTATTCTTGCTCTTACATATTCTCCTGAGAGACTCAATTGATTTACAGCCCATGCTTTACCATCACCAGGATTTAAATTAGTAGATGTTAAAAATGCTGCTGAAACTTCATTCTTATTTGCCAAAGACCAATTTATCCAGCTTATATTATTGGCATTTAAAAATTCAAGCCATTTATCTGCTTCATCTAAATATGGACCTCCATCACCACTAGCTTCACTGGTACCCCATTCACTTACAAAAATAGGTACACCTTTTTCCAATGCTTTAGCCATATTGCCAAAAACATATCCGGGCTTACCGTGTTCTTCTACTTTATGAGTACCTGTATAAAAATGTACAGAATACATTACATTGGGATCATTTATTGGTTCCTCTGCCGCTAAATCCGGGCGTTGACTCCAGTTAGGAGAACCTACAATAATTATATTTTGGTTCCCCATATCTCTCAGCATTTGAATTATCGGTTCAGCATAGTTTTTAACTTTTTTCCACCCCTCAACATCATTTGTCACTCCTGGAGGGGTTGGATTGGGCTCATTTGCTAATTCATAAATTATATGAAGGTCATTTGGATATTTAGTAGCTATTTCCTTGAAGAAATCTTTTGCGCCACTGTATATGTCCGCATTAGGGTCTCCCGGATTTAAAACATGCCAGTCAACTATTACATACATATCATTTTGAATTGCTAAATTTATTCCTTCTATAACCTTATCTTTAACACTTGGATTTGTAGCATAACCACCTTCACCAACGTACATAGCAAGTCTAATCACGTTTGATTCCCAATCTCTTGACAATCCAGAAAAAGCATTATGATTAATAATCTCTGAAAACCACTGCAATCCGTGTGTACTCATTCCTCTTAGCTGTATTGGATTGCCATACTGGTCCCCCAATATTTTTCTTCCATCTTTTTCTATAATCTTAAGCCTACCCGCTACTGAAGGTTTTTTTACTAAAGCATTCCCCATCAAATGCGGAAATTTTTCTCTCTCATAACAGCTAAAAGTTAAAGAAGTATCTTTTAAAATTAAATACATGATTATAATGATTATCACAAGCACACCAGTAAAAGCATACCATTTATTCATAGTCTCATCTCACTCCATTTAAGGGTATTTGCTTAGAAATAAAGAGGCAGAACAATTTATACCCTGCCTCATAGATGCTGTATTCATTCGATTACACCTTTTTCTATTACCCCTTTGTACCAAAATGCACTATCTTTTAATATTCTTTTTTGTGTCTCATAATCCACATAAACTATTCCAAATCTCTTTGAATATCCATGTGCCCATTCAAAATTATCTAACAAAGACCATACAAAGTATCCTTTCAAATTGCCGCCTTCTTCTATGAACCTCGCTATTGCCTTCAGATGTTCTTTTATGTATTCTATTCTTTCATAATCATGCACTCGTCCATCTTCTGTTACTTCATCTTTAAATGCTACTCCATTTTCCGTAATGTACATAGGCAGTTTCGTGTATTCTCTGTCTAACCTCTTTAAAAGGTCATACAAGGACTCTGGGCTTATCTCCCATCCCATCTCTGTCTTTTTACCTGGCCCCGGTACATTCTCTGCTTTTAACATGGAATCTTCGTTGTATTTTACAATACTCCTTGTATAATAATTGACTCCAAGAAAATCTATTGGAACACTTATGGTCTCTAAATCTCCTTCTCTTATAAAATCAAATTCTCCAATTATTTTACTATATAATTCCATCATATCCTCTGGATAATTGCCTTTAAATATTGGATCTAAAAACCACCTATTTGCAAATCCATCTGCATATTGGACTGCTAATTTGTCTTCTTCTTTTTCACTCGCCGGATATGCAGGTGTCAGATTTAACGTTATACCTATTTGCGCCCCTTTCAGATTCATGTCCCTAAATACTTTTACGGCCTCTCCGTGAGAAAGCAATATATGATGAGCTGCTATCAAGGCCTCTCTCCAATCCTTATGGCCTGGCGCATGCTCCCCTATCCCATAGCTTAATATTGATGAACACCAAGGCTCGTTATGGGTTATCCATAAAGGTATCACATCCCCTAATTCTTCAAAAAGCTTTGATGCATATTCTACATACCATTTCACACTCTCTCTATTTAGCCATCCTCCGTTCTTTTCATACGCCCATTGAGGCAAATCCCAATGATAAATTGTCGCTACCGGTATTATCTCTCTTTTCAACAGTTCATCTACCAGCCTCTTGTAAAAGTCCATTCCTTTCGGGTTGTACTTGCCTTCTTCAGGGAAAATTCTTGGCCATGCTATGGAAAATCTATAGGCTTTAACTCCTATTTCTTTCATTATCTGTACGTCTTCTTTATATCTGTGGTAATGATCACAAGCTACATCTCCTGTATGGCCTTGATATGTTTTCCCTTCTGTCTTGGAAAATGTATCCCATATAGAAGGAGTTCTTCCATCTTCATTTACTGCTCCTTCTATTTGGTATGATGACGTAGCTACTCCCCAAGTAAAATCTTTTGGAAATTTTACCAATTCTATCACTCCTATTCTTTAATGATTTTTGGTACAATTTTTATATATTTGCTATTAACTGAGTAATGTCAAAAATTTTAATCTCTTTTAACTTACCTGAATAACTTACCTCATATTTTTTATCTGGCATCATATTTAAACAATTATCTGACAACTCCATATCATCCTCCGTTTCTATAAATACTCCAAAAGCAGGAACATTTGTTCTTAAAATTATTTTATTCTCCCTTACTTCATAATCGATTTTTGGCTTTGCTAAATCCAGATCTCTGAATTTGCCAAATACTTTATAATTCTCATAAACCGTATCATCAGTGATTATTTCTACATACACAACGCTATTCAATAACTCCCCGTTCTTCTCCACCGGCAGCGTACACCCTGGGATCGCTATAGGCATTTCTTTTACTCTATATCCAATATTCAAATCTTCAAAACTGTAATGGGCTATTTTTGTAACATCATTTGCTATTAATCTAGCTTTTAGCTTTTTTTCTGCAAGTTCTTCGCCATTTAATTTGAAAACTTTTACAACAACTTCTACTTCTTTATCGTATGGCAAATCACTTATTCCATAAACTGTTACACCATTAACTTCCTCTTCTACATAAGGTAGAATTTCTGCATAAAATCTTTTGGAATAATAGTACAAAGCCTTTTTTCTCTTGTAATAATCGACTGCAGACCAGCTGGCTACAGGCCAGCAATCATCAAACTGCCAGTAAAGAGCACCTGCTGTTTTAAATTTTCTTAACCTCCAGTGTTCCACTCCTGTCTTTATAGCCTCTGCTTGATTAAACTGGGTCAAATAGACAAAGCTCTTAAGGTCTTTGGGAAATCCCAACCGGCCTACCATAAACCTTACCAGTCTTTCCATTCCCTCGACCATTTTGTTGTGAGAAATCATGACTGGGCTCAATATTTTCCTCTCTTCTGGCGCCGTATAAGATAAAACCGTCCTCCAATCAGGCATCGCCTGAAAACCAAATTCACTTATGAACCTGCCCCTGTCTTTTCTATATTCTTCATAGTCCACCCATCCGCTCCATACATTCCACTGATGCCTATCCCCTTCTGCTTCGCTATTCGGGTCTTCTCCTCCATAAGGGCTCGATACCCAATAAGGCCTTGATGGGTCCAGCTTTGCGCATACTTTAGGCAGTATCTCCTTGTAAATGTAATTGCCCAGGTATTTTGGATCCCCCTTATTCCACCAGGAATGAAATCCCCAATTATTCTCGTTATTCCCGCACCAAAGCACAATAGAGGGATGATTTCTAAGGCTTAATATCACTTTCTCAGCCTCTTCTTTTGCTAATTTCTGGAACCATTCAAACTGGTCGGGATACTCTGCGCAGGCGTACATGAAGTCCTGCCACACCATTATTCCCATCTCATCGCAGGCTTCGTAAAATGCCTCGTCTTCGTATATCCCTCCTCCCCATATTCTCAGCATGTTCATATTTGCTTCTTTTGCAAGCCTTATATATTCGTAATAATCTTTTCTGCTAAGCCTTGGCAATAAATTATCAGCTGGTATCCAGTTGGCTCCCTTTGCAAAGACTCTTACACCGTTTATTTCAAAAATGAAGCTTTCCCCTTCTTCATCTTTTTCCCTTATCAATCTAATCGTTCTTATCCCACTTCTAAAACTTTTTTCATCTAATATTTCTGCACCTGAGAAAAGCCTTATTTTTATTTCATAAAGATGCTGGTCCCCTAAACCATTGGGATACCATAATTTAGGATTGTCTACTTTTATCCTCAGGTCTATTCTGTCCTTTTCAACTTTAGTTCTTGTTTTGATAATAGATATATCTTTTTCAATAAGCTCTACTTCCGCCTCAAAATCACCACGTACATATCTTTCAATATCTGCGCTTATTACAACATAAGCCTTATCATCTTCAATTTTTTCCGTATAAAAGTATGGATTCTTAATTTCTGCGTGTTTTACTAATCTTATATATACACCTCTCCAAAGACCCACCTGTACAATTCTTGGTCCCCAGTCCCATCCAAATGAATACTGGGCTTTCCTCACATAAGGCCTTCCACTGTCTCCCGACCATTCTAGTTTGACAGGACTTACCTTTTCCATCAACTTTACAGTTTTTGTTATAGATTTGAAGTAAACCTCTAAAATATTTATCCCTTCTCTTATTACGCCCTTTATGTCAAATTCATAAGGTATGAACATGTTTTGCGTTTTACCGAGATACACGCCGTTTAAGTATACATCTGCAAAAGTATCCACTCCTTCAAACACCAACTTCACTGCGTCATATTCATTTAAATGCTCTGTGCTTAATGTAAATTCTTTTTTGTAAACCCATTCTTTGTCTTCTAACTTGTGAAACTCTATTTCATTCATTCTATAATAAGGGTCTTGCAATTTTCCTAACTTTATCAAATCCAGCTGAACACACCCTGGAACTTGCTCTTCATACCATACATCCGTTCCAATCTCCTTAAAATGCCACTTCCCATTCAGTGAAATTCTCTTCTCCATAAAAATCACCTTTTTTACATTTTTACACAAGCTACATAATGGTCTTCTTCCACTAACTTAAGCTTCGGCCTTACGCAATTTAAATCTGCCAACGGACATCTATCTATATACTTGCATAACCCTTCTTTCCAGGCTGCACGAGACTTATCAAAATCCTCAACGCTTATCCTGTCTTCTTCCCATTTTCTATCTAATTGCGGTATAGAATCTAAAAGCATTCTAGTATAAGGATGCATTGGATTGGAAAACACTTTTTCTATAGACCCTGATTCTACAACAGAGCCCTTGTACAAAACTACTATCTTATCGCTCATATAATAAGCCTGTGAAAGATCGTGGGTAATAAAGAGTATAGAAGCGCCTATCTCCTTCAAGCTCAGCAAAGCCTCCAATACATCTACTCGGGTTGAAGCATCCAACATACTTGTAATTTCATCGGCAATCAGTACATCGACATCCATGAGCAAGGCCCTTGCTATTAACAACCTCTGGAGCTGTCCTCCGCTTAATTGGTGAATGTATTTATTTAAAACATCTCCTACATTAAGCCCCACCTTTTTTAATACCTCTTCTACTCTCCCTTCCCATTCAGAGGAAGAAACTTCTTTTTTAAATGACTGCTTTATTAGCTTAAAAATTCTGTCTACTTTGAATATGGGGTTAAAGGAAGAGTAGGGGTCTTGAAAAATGCCCTGTACTTTTGAATAAAACTCTTTATTGTTCTTTATTTTATAGATGTCCTTATCGTTTAGAAGGATTTGACCGCCACTGGGTTTTAATAGCTTTAACATCATCTTGCCAATTGTAGATTTACCACTTCCACTCTCTCCTACCAAAGCTAAAATTTCGCTTTTTTTTATTTCAAAATCTACTCCATCTACTGCCACTATTGTGTTTTTAGAAAATATCCCTCCTGAAGTAAATACCTTTGTGAGATTTTCTACCCTAATCATCTTCCCTTCACCTTCCAACAAGCAACGTATCTCCCTGGTTCAACTTCCACAAGTGGCGGTTCATTTAAACACTCGTCACTGGCAAAAGGACACCTATCTTTAAATCTGCAACCTTCCGGTGGGTTTATAAGATTAGGGGGATGACCAGGAATTCCCTCTAACTTTTGATGTGTATGTCTAATCCCCGCATTTGGCAAAGATTTAATTAAAGCCTTTGTATACGGATGGAGAGGATTTTTCATTATCTCTTCCGTAGGACCAATCTCCACTACTTTACCTGCGTACATTATAGCTATCCTGTCCGCTATTTGATACAAAACCGCTATGTCGTGAGTAATAAAAACTATAGAATTTACAATCTTTTCATCCCTAAATTCTTTAAACATGAGAGAAACTGCTTTCTGTGAAGAAACATCCAGCGCAGAAGTGACTTCATCTGCTATCAAAAGGTCTGGATTTAACAAAGTAGATATTACTAAAACTAACCTTTGCTTCATTCCACCTGATAGCTCAAAAGGGTACATATTAAGTATATCTTTAGATAATTTAACCATTCTAAGCCTTTCATGTAGCCTTCCTTCTATCTCCTCGTATTTTACCCTATGCTGACCAACCAAATCCTTTATTATTCCCCCTATTTTACGAGTTGGATTTAAAGCATCCATAGCATACTGGGGTATAAGAGAAATTTTTTTATAGCGATATTTTCTCATCTCAACAGTATTGTCAATCGGTAATCTCTCGCCATTTAGTCTAACCTCACCAGAGACGTATTTCATTGGTGGCTTTAAAAGGATCAAGGAATTCCCCAGGGTCGACTTGCCACATCCTGATTCGCCAGCTATCCCCAGTATTTCTCTGTCATTTATCGTAAAAGTCACGTCGTCTAATGCTTTAGCGTCTCCGCGCAAAGTTTTATAATATATTTTCAAACCCTTTATCTCTACCAAATTGGTCACTCCTCCCTAAGCCTTGGATTGAATATCTCATCAAGGCCTATATTGAGAAAGTACAGCGAACTTACTATCATCGTTATTGCCAACCCCGGAGGAATAAACCACCACCATATTCCCAATTGAATTGCATTCCACAGCACGGAGTACTGGAGCATCAATCCAAGAGAAATCCCTCTTGTAGGTCCCAAACCTATAAAATCCAGTCCCACTGCTGCAAGTATCGCACCTGCAAATTGGAGAATAAATACCATCACTACATAGGACATCATATTTGGTGCTATTTCTTCTAAAACTATTTTTAAAGGTGGTAAAGCCGTTATCTTCGCCAGATTCACGAATTCCCTTGACTTCAAAGAAAGAGTTTGAGCTCGCACAGCCCTTGCAGTCCAAGGCCAAGCCGTCAAACCTATTATCACACTTTGAATTCCTATCCCTCTGTAAGGGAGATAAGCAGCAATTATTATAAGAAGAGCTAAAGTTGGAATCACTATCAAGATATTTGTAAGCATCATCAAAATCTCATCTATCCAGCCGCCTTTATACCCTGCTATAAAACCGATTAAAAGCCCTATTATAGTAGCTAATCCTCCTCCAAACAGCCCAATAAAAAATGTGGACCTTAACCCATATACAAACTGAGTAAAAACATCTTGACCAAAGGTGGTCGTCCCCAGCCAGTTATCTTTATTAGGAGGCAAATTGCTCATACTCACATATTCAAGAGGATCTTTATAGTGAGAAAGGTAGGGACCAATTGTAGCCAATATCAAGAAAAAAAGCAGTATACTAAGGCCTATTTTAAATTTCGTATTTTTAAATGCAAAATACATAAACTCTTTCATACATTTTCTCCTCCAAGTCCTAGTCTGATCCTTGGATCAACTATCATATAAAGTATGTCTACCAGAAAGTTAGCAAGTAATACCCCAATGATTATGAATAAAAACACTCCTTGGACCAAAAAATAATCCTGGTTTAATATTCCTTGCAACAATATATATCCCATTCCTGGATAAGCAAAAACTACCTCTGTCGCTATGGAACCTGCGACAATTGTACCCAATTGAAGAGCCAAACCAGTAATCTGTGGAAGTATAGCATTTTTAAAAGCGTATCGCCTTATAAGCCCTTCGGATGCACCTAGAGCTTCTAAATACCTTGAATAATTCGCTTCAAGCTCATATATTATCAAGTTTCTCATGCCTATTGCCCAACCGCCAATTTGCACAATAAATAAAGACAAGAAAGGTAATATCCAGTGCTTTAAGAAGTCTGCTACAAACTGCCACGACCAATTAGGTCTCATGCTAAAACTGTAAGCACCTGCAATTGGAAAAATCCCTAATAGGACGCCAAAAGCCCACGCTAAAAGTATTCCAAGCCACATATATGGAATTGAAGTGATAATATAAAATACAGGTAACATACTGGAATCAAGGCTCCTGTGCCTTGCTGCTGCAGCCCCTATATAGTTCCCCACTATCCAGCTCAAAAGAATAGAGGGCAGCAAAACTACAAGTGTATAAGGTATGGCCTGAGCGATAACTGATAAAACAGGTTTAGGATATAGATATATGCTTATACCCAAATCACCTTTAAATATAGCCATCCAGAAATTCAGATACTGCTTCCACAAAGGCAAATCCAATCCAAAAGCTTTAATCAAATATCCATACATTACTTTTGCCGACTCTGGTAACCCCGAAAATCTTGATACTAATACAAGAATGGGGTCCCCAGGCATAAACCTGGGGATCAGCCAGTCGATTGTCACTGCAAAAAAGAAAGTCAAAATGTAGATGTACAATTTCTTAATCAAATACCGTAACATCTATATACCCCCATTTATTATTGCGAAGCTTTCGGTTTTATTTTCATCATCATCATTGTACCGCCTGTCTGCCATCTGCCTCCCCAAGTTACTGGGTAAGCATATGGGTCATGTTCTGTTGGCCAATTTTCCCATGCTGCATTTGATGCCTGGAACCAGAGACCATTGTACCAAAGCGGTATGGCCGGTATGTTCTTTAAGAATACTTCTTCCAATTTTGAAGCAGCCTTTTTAGCTTCATCTGTTCCAGGTTTTGCTTCATTTAAAGCTGCCACCATATCCTGCAACCCTTCTACATCAAAGCGCCCAAAGTTACCATTGTATTGAGCATCTCCTGTTATAGGATTGAAGAGCCAGTTGTAAAGCGTCCATGGTGTTGAGGTTACTTGGCTTCCGAAGTTGTTGAAAGATAAATCAAATGTCCCTTTAGTTAAATCTTCCCAATATTTGCTATAATCAGGGAATTTTGCTTCTGCATCAATTCCTACAGCCTTTAACTGGTCTGCAACAATCTTAGCTGCTTCCATCCAGTCAGTCCAACCATACGGAACGCTAATTTCTAATTTAAACTTCTTGCCATCTGGAGTTGTCCTCACTCCATCGTTACCCAATTTAAATCCTGCAGCATCCAAAATCGCTTTTGCTTTATTAGGATCATAGCTAAATCCATACTGTGAAACTACGTTCTTATCATAATATTCTTCCCAAGACTTAGCAGGCACAAAACCTAGAGGATTTGAAGGTTCAACCTGATTTTCGTACACCTTTTCAGCTATTACTTTTGGATTTATAGCATAAGCCATGGCGCGTCTTAGTTCTACATTGCTAAGAGGTTCTTTAGTCACATTGATAAACATAAACACTGTATTATCAGGAATCATGTATGGTGGATTGTCATAGAAAGTCGTTATTCCATAATTAGCTTTTAACGTCGGTATACCAGGGAGGAAGAAATTACTTACATCCAGTTCTCCTTTCATCAACATTCCGAGAGCTACGTTATTACTTGGAACAATTAAGTACACTATTCTCTTAGGTTGTGGAGTAAGTCCCAGAGCTTTTATACCCCACCAGTTATCATTTCTCTTATATACCATGCGGTCATTGCTGTAAGTATCAAATAAGTAAGGTCCTGAACCAATTGCCTTTTCATTAGCACCATTCAGCAAATCATCTTTAGATTTATTCTGCCAAATATGTTTTGGTATAATAGGAATTTGATATAAGTTATATTGCCATTCGTGATAATGGGAAGTTGAAAATTTAAATACCACAGTCTTATTATCAGGAGTATCTACAGATTGCAACCATTGCCACATTGGGCTATAATAGATTTCAGGGTGTTCTTTTGCTATTTCAAAAGTGAATTTTACATCCTCTGAAGTCAAAGGCTGACCATCTGACCAAGTAAGTCCATCTCTTAATGTTACTTGATAAGTATTATCAGAGGTCCATTCACCTTTTTCGGCTAACCATGGAATGAATTCGTTTTTAAGCGGGTCATAATTAAACAAAGTTTCGTAAATCAATCCTACTGTACCTGTTACTGCATTCCATGGTGTAAGCGGATTCCAGTTGCTCGGTGGTGCCCACAATCCGCCTCCAGCATAAAGAGTTTCATTTCTCTGATAGGTAGTTTCTTGGGCAGGTTGCTGGGCTGTTTCACTTTGCTGGGTTTTATCAGCTGCTTCCTGGCTCTTTTGTCCACAGCCTGCCAGTGCACCCGTCACCAACATTAAAACCAATAATACACTTAAGAGCCTTCGCACCTCACAATCCCCCTTTTGAAATAGTTTTCAAAGTCTATAAATTTTTTAAATATACCTTTTCTTTTTATCACCCCTTTCTCAATTTTTAGATTAAAAAGGCTTTAAGCCTTTTTATACCATATATTATACAAAAATCCAATAAACACGTGTTTACAAAAGAGTATAGAAACAAAAATGTTGACCTTCATCTTGATAAAAGATATTCTTTCTTTTCATTTTCTTCTTTTATCTCAATTCTTTTACAAGATTCTCTTTCTACCAGTTTTACAGGTACTACAAATTTAGCTTTAATTGCTATCTCTTCCTCGACTGACCTAATAAGATTTTCTACTGCTAACTCTGCCATTTGCAATAAAGAAACGCTCATCGTCGTTAAAGCAGGTTTCAAATAGCGAGATATAGTAATATCATCAAAACCAATTATAGAAACATCATCTGGAATTTTGTATCCCATCTCTTCTAAAGCCTGCATAGCTCCTATAGCCATCTGATCATTTGAAGCAAAAATCGCCGTGGGTTTTGCTTTTTTGAATAATTTATATGCAGCCTTATAACCGCTTTCTTCAACAAAATCCCCTTTTACTACCAGACTACTTTTAAATGGAATTCCCGCTTCTTTCAATGCTTTCTTGTATCCTTCTAATCTTGCAAAACCAGAGAGCTTTTCCATATCACCTGTTATATGGGCAATTTCCCTGTGACCCAGACTTATCAAGTACTTTGTAGCTTCATAGGCTCCAGTCACATTATCCATGTTGACTATGATACTTTTATTGAATGGGTCATTCTCATCATCTCTTATTTCCTGGTCAATCACTGCCGTCTTAAGCCCTGCCTCAATAAGATTTTTTATTTCGGGGTCATCATTTTTTACACCAATAAAAATTGCTCCATTGATAGTCTTATTGTAAAAGACTTCCCTCACTTTTTTATAATCTTTCGGTTTATAAACAGTAATGACAAGAACATTATATCCTAGCTGATTTGCAAAATCGATAACCGCAGTTGTAAAAGGTCCAAAGTAAACATTGTCATAAACCTTATGAATATCACTATTCCTCTTCAAATCTACAATCACAAGGCCAATCGTCTTAGAGCTTTTTCCTCTCAACATGCGAGCTGAAGCATGAGGAACATAGTTATATTCCTTAATAGCTTTTAACACTTTTTCCTTAGTTTCAGGCGAAACATTGGGATAATTATTTATGACTCTTGACACAGTACTGCGAGACACACCGGCAATCCTAGCAATGTCTTTGCTATTAATCATAACAATTCTCCTCTATTTCTATATTGTTTGTTATAGATTATAGAGTAACTTTTCGCATTTTTCAACAAAAACTCTTAAAATAAATTTCATGAACACGTGTTTACGAGATAATTATATATTACCCCTTACCTAAAAGTCAATATGGTTTTTGTATTTTCATGTATTTTCAAATTGTCAGACATCTTATAACTTGCAAGGGGATAAGAATTTTATCCCCTTGCGTACTCAAACACCTCTGTATATTCGCTCATGAAAATATCTATAGGGAGCACCCAGTAACCTCCATTGTAGTCTATGTCTATCCCTGCAATTTCATAATATCCTCTCCATGGAACCAAAGAACAGTACCAGGCTGTAGGGTTGTTTTTATGGGCGCTCCAGTAATACCTTTCTCCTACGTGTTTTGAAAGTTCTTCAACTATTTCAATCCTCTGTTTGAAAGTTGTCCCTGGAACAAAAAGCCCCCATGCTTCTCCAAAATTTTCGTAATAAAACCGAATAGATTCGTATATTACTCCTTTGTCAGGTTCTGCAGTGAGCAAACACTCATCATCAATACTTCCATGATATCTTCTGCTGTCAAATATAGCAGCATGCCTTATAGCTCCCTGTATGTGAAAGCCCAGACTTGTCGCAAGTACTATATCTCCAATAGTGAATTTTTCAAAAGAAAGCCTGTTTGTGTAAACCTTCTTCTTATTAGACTTTCCAGGAATTCTTAATCCAAATACCTCTTCATAGTCTATTTCTTTCATAAGTTCATACAAACTCATCTTATAGCTTTTTTCTTGCCATTCTTCATCATAAGGTTTAGAAATCATTATTAGGTTTCCAATTTTTAAAAAACGGTGATAAAACTTTTCTTTTGGTATAATGCTTCTTCTTTTGATTTCTTCTTTATACTGAAATTCTAACAAATCGATCCCTTTGTATTTCCTAACCTCCTCCATTTATACATCATCTCCTTTTGTAATAACATAATGTGCCCTACTTTCCCGTATGTGCCTGTCCTAAGTTTTTACAAAAAATTATTAGCTTTGACCTATGGATAATATAAAAATAACTGATGCATTTTAAATTGCATTATATGTAAAAAAGGTTTAAAATTAGGGTGTAAGCCCTAAAAAATTTGAGGTGATAGAATGACTGATGTCAATATTTTTAAGCCAGGAGCTGAGATAACAATAGACGACAAAAAGTGCATAGGTTGTAGAAGATGTGTAGAAGTATGCCCTGAAGATGTATATGAACTTGTAAAGAGGGAAGGAGAAACGAATCCGAACAGAGAATACAAATCTATAGCCTTATATCCTGAAAAGTGCATACTATGCCTTTCTTGTTTGGAAATCTGCCCGACTAATGCCATATATATTTTTGGCAAACAATAGGAGGTTGTTAAAATGGCCGGTCCACTTTTAGAAGAGCAACTCATAAAGCCAAAACATGACTGGAAAGACTTAACTTCAAAAATAGTAAAAAAATTAAAGCTAAAATATGAACCTGTAGGTGTATTTTTGGTACCATCTGTTCACAAAGAAAGGTATGAGAAGTTTTTTGAAGATATCCCAAGGCCCAATGGCAGATTAACTTACTGCCAGGCGGTTGAAACAGTAAGAGGTTCAACAAATTACTCTGGATTACCTGAACCGCCTGATGCTTTAAGGCTTAAGGCAGAAGATTTTATGTGCGCTGCAGGAGCTGCAAATCTTGGACTATACGATTTGCCTGAACCTATTAAAAACGGGGAAAGAGATTTTTTGCTAAGAAGATTTTATTCATTAGAAACTTCAAGAATAACAAGAGAGAAAATACCAAGACTAGAACCTGGAAGCATTTCCGAAGTTATCGTATTTAAACTTCCAAAAGCTCCTGTAGAGCCACAGGTGGTGTTAATGTTTGGAGTACCAGCACAAATACTCGCTTTAGAAGGGCATTATCTGATGAAAAAAGGCGGGAGGCTTAATATAGACTTACTTGGAACCTGTGGAGTATGTTCTGAAATGACAGTATCCCCTCTTGTGAATAGAAAAATGAACTTCTCCCTTCTCTGTGGCGGTGCAAGAGCCCATGCCTTTCACGACCCAACAGAAATGGGAGCAGGTATACCCGCTGAAGAATTCCCTGACTTGGTAGAAAACCTTCTAAATAGGCAAAACATCCCAATGAGACAGACGTTGCCTGAAAATTTAAGATAAAAATCCTGCTCTCGCAGGATTTTTTATTACCCTTTTTCGTAAATTTTAGGAATACCTTCTAAAAATTCTTTTATTTCTTTATAACTTTCCATTTTAAATACTGCTTCTCTCATTCGTGCACTGCCTGGAAGGCCTTTTAAATACCAAGCGATGTGCTTTCTCATTTCTACCACACCTGTTCTTTCACCTTTATACTCAACCATCATAGTAAGATGCCTTATCATAAGGTCTACTTTTTCCTTTATTGTAGGTTCAGGCAAAAGTTCACCCGTTTTAAGATAATGGACAGTCCTTTTAAATATCCACGGATTGCCCTGGGCTCCTCTCCCAATCATTACGGCATCGCAACCTGTTTCATCAAGCATTCTTTTTGCATCTTCTGGCGTAAATATATCTCCATTGCCTATTACAGGTATCTTTACGCTTTCCTTGACTTTTTTAATTATCTCCCAGTCAGCTTTTCCTGAATAAAACTGTTCTCTTGTCCTCCCGTGTACCGCTACAGCTTTAATGCCTACTCTCTCAGCAATTTGTGCAATCTCTACTGCATTTACATTATTATCATTCCATCCTTTTCTTATTTTTACAGTTACTGGTTTATATGAAGCCTTTACCACCGCCTCCATCACTTTTTCAGCCAAATCCGGTTTTAACATTAAAGCTGCTCCATCTCCATTTTTTACTATCTTTGGAGTAGGGCATCCCATGTTTATATCAATGATTAACGCTTTGCTTTCATTCAACCTTCTTGCAATCTCTCCCATAATCTCGGGGTCAGAGCCAAATATCTGAATGGCTACTTTTTCCCCATCGTCAATATCCAAAAGTGCCTTTGTATTTTCACTCCCATAGTAAAGCCCTTTAGCGCTTACCATTTCAGTATAAGTAAGTCCTGCACCCATTTCCTGACATATCAATCTGAACGGCTTATCTGTAACTCCTGCCATAGGTGATAAAAATACGTTATTTTCTAAAACTACATCCCCTATTTTCAACAGAGCTTCAACCCCTTTAACGAATGTTTCCTTCATATATTCTATCATATTTTGATACAAAAATAATAAGGGAGTGGAAAACCACTCCCTTTAGTTTATTTTGTATATTTTGCATATACATATCCAAATCCGCCATTGTAGAGTACTTGATACCATCCGTTGTACTCTCCAACCACTTTAAGCTCCGTTCCGTATGGCACTGCTCCTATCTTTCTCGCATTGATAGAATTGTTTACTCTTACATTTAGTCCACTCTTAGCAGTGACCTTAACAGCTTTTAGCACAACAACATTTGACGGATTCGGAGTTGCAGCAACATACTTGCTGTAAATATATCCTGTCTTTCCGTTGTAGTTAATCTTATACCAGCCATTTACTTCTTCAAGCAGTGTAACAACTTTACCTGCAGGAAGCACTCCTATTACCTTATATCCAAGCCCTGCGCCTTCTCTCACATTAAGTGCTGATGCTGTGACAATTCCGTAATTGTAAACTGGCTGAGAAGCTGTCTGTTGTTCTGTCTGCTGTGATGGCTGAGTTGTACCCTGGCTTACTTCTGCTTCTTCCTGTACTGGCGTCGTTGAGATGTACCAATCGCTCTCAACCACAGGGCTTATCGTGCCGTGCTCCTGTATATATCTTATCATCAAATTCCTTACCTGTCCGTCATCACCATATACTTTTGCAGAGTCAAACACAACTTCTGGATTCGTTATTCCAGCAGCCTGCATAAATCCACCGCCACCGTTGAACCTGTAGTTATTTATTGCGACAGTGAATACATCATCATCTTTTACAAGTTTGCCATTTACTTTGAGGTTTTTGATTCTGTGTCCTGCCGGCTGTGTCAAATCTATCACATAGCTTGCACCGTACAGCTGGTCGAGGTTGTAATCAGGTATATTGAGTGTCGGATCTTTTGTTATTGGATCATTTGGTGAAGACACTTGTTTGTAATACCTTGCTGACCACTCCAACCAAGCCTTTAACTGCTTTCCAGTCATCTTTATTCCATAGAGGTAGTTCTCATAAACATACACGCCCATTATATCCTGTATAGTGATGTCACCTTTTAATATCTTAGCTGAGCTGCTCAAAGGTGCTGCAATTGAGAGGTCTGTCTTTGCATAGTATTTCTGCACTTTGTTTATAAGGTCCATTATTGCTGTAGGCTTTATTGTTTGTTCTGTGCCCAAGAAATCGCCTGTTGCAACCCCAATCTTTGTGCCAATGTATTTTAATGTAGCATCGTGATATGGCTGTGCCAAGTTTATTATCTCAGGGTCTGCCTGTATTGAATCGTCCATTTTTATTGTAGTGCTCCATTTGTCTGCAATTACCCATTTGCCCTGATCGTTCTTTGTGATATCAAAGTATATCTGTGATACATATTCACCCCACTTGCGAGGCTGTGTAACTATTACAGTCTGTCCTGATGGATTCTTGTAGTTATGCTGCGGTATATTAACATGAGTATGCCCTGCAACTATTGCATCTATTCCATCGACATTCGTTGCCACTGCAATTACCTGGTTTTCTGGTATTATGTCTGTTGGTTTTTCTTCACCAGAGTGCATTGTGACCACTACAATATCTGCCCCTGCTTCTCTTAATTTTGGCACCCATTTCTTAGCTTCATCTACAAGGTCATTGAAGTGAAGTCCTGCGTAATTTTCTTTGTTTTCCCATGCAGGTATCATCTTAGTTGTTAGTCCCAGGATACCTACTCTGACAGGTCCTTGAGGTGTATTAAATGTTTTGATGTAATAAGCGTCTACATAATTTGTTCCATCATCTTTGTAGGTATTAGCAGAAAGAACATGTATTCCTTCGTTTCTCATATCCTTTATTACTCTGTTTAATACTTCAAGTCCATAGTTAAACTCGTGGTTTCCTAATGTCCAAGTATCATACTTCATTGCGCCCATCACTTTTGCAAGTGGATACTCTGTCTTCGTGTCTATCTTGTTATAGTAGTAAGATAATGGTGTACCCTGTATTGTATCTCCATTGTCAACAAGCACTACATAAGGATACTTTTCTCTCACTTGCTTTACATAAGTTGAAACTTTTGCCAATCCTCTGTTAGCAGGCTTAGCCGTGTTGTAATCCCATGGGAATATATTGCCATGTATATCAGATGTAGCAAGAACTGTGATTAATGTACCCTCTTTTGTAGCAGGAGCAATTCTTCCGTCTATTACTGAAGTTATTGTCCCCTGCTCTTTTACTGCTTCAATGAAAGCATCTCTTACAAGTTTGTAAGTATCGACATAGCTCTTCTTTACCTCAGGGTCAGTAAATCCTGTAAAACCGTCTCCACCTGTACCCATAAAATTATTTGTAGCAACAAGGTAGGACTTATTCATGTCTATAGGTGTACCGTCAGATTTTCTCATGTCAAATACTCTGTGCATTGAAGGCCTGGTGGGGTCGTATTTGAAGGAAAGTCCTGCAACCTGTATACCCTTTCCTCCGTCTTGAACTGCCTGTTCAAGAATTGTCTTAATCTGAGCACCTGTCATCTTCATCGTAACTATTGTGTTATCAAAAGGCATTAACTGATACATCATTCCAACGGTTATATCGCCTTTTGGAATGTCAATCCTAAGGCCACCGTTATTGGCAAATCCAAAATCTGCATTGACTGCCTTCCTTGTCACTTCAGCTGCCCAGTTACCAAGCAATGAATCCCCATAGGGTTTAGCACTCTGAGTTCTTGTCAAATCTATTGCCGCTTTGCCTATAACTTCATTAAATATAGGTCCTACATCTTCATTGGCTTTGTCAACTATTGCCTGTACCTCTGGGTCAATATACTTAGGGTCTATATTTGGTGTGGAATAAATCTTAGTAAGGTCAATGTATTGCATGTCACCAGCTGTGACAGTTCCATCTTCATTAACTGTAATCTTCAGGTGAATAATTCCCTTCCCGTAATTTGCAGCAACTCCAACTGGTATTCCGTTAACCCTTGTAGTAACTATAGTATGAGTATGTCCGCCAAATATAGCATCTACACCTTTTACCTGTTTTGCAAAGTCTATGAGGTTGCCAGTTACATTTCCAGAGCTATCTTTATATGCTCCCATGTGAGCCAAAACCACAACAATCTTTACACCTTGCTGTCTTAGCTGCTGTGCAAGGTCATTTACAATTGGCACAGGGTCTTTAAAATCTACATTTTGTATAAATGCCGGCATTATTATAGTGGGGAATTCCTTGTTGTCTACAATACCTATTATTCCAATCTTTACTCCATCTCTTTCAATAACAACATATGGTTTTACATAGCTCACTGGCTTGCCTGTGGTTTTGTCATACACGTTTGCAGCAAGAACTGGAATTGTGGAATTCTTCAAAGTAGCATTCTGCGTGTCAATTACTGACTCAATACCCCAGTCATACTCATGATTGCCAAGAGCCATTGCATCAAATCCGATGTTTTTCATCATCTCAATGACTGGCTTGCCCCTTAGCACATTAGAAAGTGGCGTTCCTTGGAACATATCCCCGCCGGACAAAATCACTGTTCTGTCGGGGTTTTGTGCTTTTATGTCTTTAATTTGTTTTGCCATTACAGCTGCTATCTGCTGCTTGTACAAAGTGCCATCAGATGTCTTACCATCATTTTGTAGGTAACCGTGGAAGTCTGTTACTTCAATGAAATCGAAGGTCTTGGAGGTTGCAGCAAATGCGATTTGTGGCACTGACGGGAAAATGAGGCTAAAAATCAATAGAGCTGCAACCAGAATGGAAAGAAGACGTGACCTTTGACTAAACATTTACATCCTCCCTTTACTTTTAGAATGTGGGTTAAAAAATGTGAAAATCTAGAACTGTTTTAAGTATAACAAAAAAGTGTTAAATTGAAGTTAAACTAGTATTAATTTTGTGTAAATTAAATCATACATCAGATGTCAGACAAGCTTTGATTTAATTATATAAAACACTTCTTTTGCCTTTCAATTTTGATATAGCGCAATTTTGCAAGAACTTTTTGGCCTTTGCTCTTATTTTCTCCCAATTTTATACGTTTTCTCTCTCTTGTAAACATTTTTAAGGGCATTTTGTGCCTTATCACAAAACGCCCTTTTTATATTAATTTTCCTTTTAGCTCAAAGTACCTTTTCTCTATCTCTTCTACTAAATCACTTTCCTCTTCAAGTCCTGTAATAACACTTACAGCCTTTTTTATACCAAATTGTTCTACATATTCTCTCACTTTAACGGCCTGTGTGTCTTCTTTGTAGTCAAATAAAAGCCCAGCAGCAATTCCATAGAGGATAAAGTTTGGCGTAATTCCAACTTCACTGCAAAGCTTTAAAGGTGCAATTAATCTATCTTCTGATGAAAGCTTTCTCAAAGGTTCCCTCCCTACTCTTGTAACCTCATCTTGTAAATATGGATTTTCAAACCTTTTAATCACTTTTTCTGCATAGGCCATAAGAGATTCTTTATCTACATCATATTTTTTAGAAAGAGCAGTAGATATTTCTTCCTGCATTCCTTTCACTACGGCTCTTATGCTTTCCTCCTTTATAGCCTGATGAATATACGTATAGCCTTTTAAATAGCCCAAATAAGCCGTTGTAGCATGAGCCCCATTTAACAAAAATAATTTCCTTTCTATATAAGGCTTTAAATCGTCTACTAATTCTGCCCCCTCTATTTTTAGATTCCCCTTCACATTATTCTTTTCAATATCCCATTCAAAAAACTCTTCTACTGCCACATCCACAGGAAGTTCCTTATCAACTTTAACCGCTGGAACAATTCTATCAACTGCCGTATTGGGAAAACCGACTTTTAGATTGAGATAAGAAATAAAATCGTCGCTTTCCCCTTTTACTACGCTCTCTTTTAAAACATCAGTAGCAAAAAGAGCATTTTCACAAGCCATTATGTTAAGATATTTTTCACTTTTTTCTTTTCTCGCCTTTAAGTATTTCTTTAACCTTTCACCAATGGAAGAAAGGTTTGAAACACCTACAGAAGTAGTAACCACATCTGCTTCTAAAAAAGCATCAAGCACTTTATCCTCTTCTTCTAAATGCAAGGCTTTGACTCCTCTTACTTCTTCTTTTTCCACAGGGTCTTTCAGAATAATGACATTATACCTCTGGTACTTATTAATATTATCTACAATTTCTTTTGAAATATCTACAAAGGTAACTTCATATCCGGATTTATTAAGTAAATATCCAATAAATCCTCTCCCTATATTGCCTGCTCCAAAGTGAAGCGCCTTCGGCATTTTACTCATCACCTTTCTCCAGGATTTCTATTATCTCCTGTGGAGTCTTTGCATTTTTGAGCTTTTCTACATTTTCTTCGTACTGGCATGTCAAAGCTATCTTTGAAAGAATGTTAAGATGCTCATCTCCTTTACCTGCAATTCCTATCACAATATAGGCCCTGTTGCCATCTCCAAAATCCACCCCATCGGGATACTGAGCTATGACTATCCCCGATTTTTTGATGTATTTGACATATTCAGAAACCCCATGAGGTATAGCTACCCCATTTCCTATATAAGTCGTTATGTCTTCTTCTCTTTTCTTCATACCTTCGATATACTCTTTTTCAACATAGCCGTTTTCAACAAGGAGATTCCCTACCCTTTCAATAGCCTCTATTTTAGACTCTGAAGGAAGGTTTAAAAGTATGTTCTTTTCATTGAGTATTTCTCTGTCCATGACTTCGCCTCCTATGCCTCATTTAATATTTTCACCAAAGCATTTCTTACATCTTTTACATCCCCAAGCCTTAAAATCTCACTAAAATTTTTGTCCTCAATCAAAGAAATGCTCACCTTTCCTAACATCTCTAGTATATCACTTTTCTCTGTCTTACGCGCCAGCATAACCAAAAAAGTATCCACTTCTTCGTAGGCAAACCCTACGCTTTGAAGTTTCAAAGGGCTTTTCACCTTGTAAACTCCAAGAAAAGGAAGTACCATTTTATCACTTCGAGTGTGCAAAAGGGCAATTCGAGTACCAGGTATAACCACATTGCTCATTGCTTCCCTCTTAAGGAGAAGCTCTTTTATTTCTTCAGCATCTTCAGCAAGCATGGATTTTGACAGGTCTTGCCCAATTAGCTCTATCAGTCTTTCTGTGCTATCAGCTTCTACTTCTTCTATTTTAAAATTTCTCAATATTTCATCTGCTACTTCAAAATTCTCTTCTACCTTTACTTTAGCCTCAAACTGCCCATCTTTCTGTTCCACTTTTTCGACAAGATTTTGTATATAATCTCTTATCTTCTCTTCATCTTCTTCTGTCAAAAAAGGAGATACAATTATTACTTTTGAATCTGCCTCTTCCAATCTTATAGTAGAAACTATCAAATCGTATTCCTGATACTTCCTCTTGAATTCCCAAATAGTTCCTATATTTAACTGGTTAATCTCTTTAAACTTGTTTTTCAATTTAGCAGAAAGTATTCGGGCAGTTCCAATTCCATTAGGGCAAATCACCATAACTTTAAGCTTCTTGGCCATTTCCTTTTGCCTTTCAATAGCCGCCCCTATGTGCATTGTAATGTATCCGATCTCTTCTTCTGGTACTATGATGTTGTACTTTGAAAAAACTATTTTACAGGCTCTTTCCACCGCACTGAACAAATCTTTATAATAGCTTTTAATCTCCTCTATCAAAGGATTTGAAGCAACAAGACCCATCCTCAACCTGTAAAAAGCTGGTTCTAGATGCTGTGCTAACCCTAAAAGAAGCTGCTCATCGCAGCGTATATTTACATTGAAAATCCTTGAAACTTCCTCTACGACCTCTTTTGACAGCTCCTCCAGAGTAATGCCCAATTCTTCAAACCTATGCTGCTTGTACACATACTTTTTTGGGCTCAAGTGAATAGCTAAATATGCTATTTCTGACTCTGGCAGGTAGAAATCTTCCTCTTCAAGGATTTTTTCAACTTTCTTCATAAAATTGAACTCTTCTGACTGTAATATATCATTTATAAATTCTCTATCAAGTTCAATGGCCTTTCCTTCTTTGCTTCTGTAGATTGAAAGAAGTATATGAACAAACATGCCAAAATAATTTAAATCAGGCAGTTCTTCGTATACGGCTTCTTTAACCCTTTCACAGATACTTTTTACTTTTTCTACTAAATCTTTGCCAAATACTGAATCAAAAAAGGCTTTGAAGTACTTCCCTTTTTCTTCATCGTAAATAAATTGCAGCAGGTCTTCCATTGGCGTATAATTGTAAAATAGCTCTATAATGGCATTTCTTCTATCAACTTCACCGCCCTCTACTTTTATCCCATATCCTCTTCTTCTTATAAGATTAAGCTTTCTCATCCTAAGCCACTCTTCAATTTTATCGAGGTAAAGGCTTATTGTGCCTTCAACCACATTAAACTGATAGCTGAAATAGCCAGCTTTAATGGGTTCATCAGAAAGAAGAAGCTGAAGAGTCATCAAAACCTGCCTTTGATCAGGTGTTAAAAGCCATTGGAGAGGAATGGCGCCCAAAGAGCTGTAAACCCTTTTGAGCGTCTTTTCCTCTCCTTCTATGAATATCTTTCTCCCCTGTTCTACAATTTTTACATTAAAATCCCTTAAGCGTTCGTTTATTAATGCCACTTCTCTTGATACAGTTCTTTCACTGACATCCATAAGATTGGCAAGGTCAGCTATTTCAAATGGTCCCTTTTCTATTAAATTTTTAAGGATAAACTTCTGCCTTACACTCAAATCTTCCATGGCTTTCACCATCAGCTATTTTTTAAGGCTTTTTACAAATTCGTCATACACGGTATTGTCAAGGAAATTCTTCACTGTCACAATCTTAGCATGGGGCACAACCTGGGCTGCTCTTTCTGCCAGATTCTCCTGTGTGAATACTACATCCGCTTCTTTTGGTATCTGATTTACAGCTGAGTGCTTCACCTGTATGTCAAAACCGGCTTCTTTGAGCTTCTTTCTCAAGATAGTTTCTCCCATAGCTGAAGAGCCCATACCTGCATCGCAGGCAAAAACTATGAGTTTGGGAAGTGTATCCATTTTCACTTCTGGTTTTGGCATTTCAACTTTTTCACCTTTGCTCTGGGCCTTGAGACCACTTACTATTGAACGTGCAAAACTCATGCTCTCCGCTGACATGCTCTCTTCGCTTGCCCTCTTTACAATAGGTGAAGCTATCAAGAAGGAAACCAGAGCTCCTACTGCTATACCTGCAAGTACAGGAAGTAATCCGCCTTTTGGAGCCATAGCTATTTCTGCAAATATGCTGCCAGGTGAAGGAGTTGCCACAAGTCCTGCTTTTGTGAGAACAAATGTTGCATCTGCAGCCATTCCGCCGCCTATGACAGCGAGAAGCAATGCAGGGTTCATTAAAACATACGGGAAGTATATTTCATGTATTCCACCAAAGAAGTGGATTATTATGGCGCCAGGAGCTGACTGTTTTGCGTCTCCCTTTCCAAAGAGCCAGTATGCCAAAAGCACTCCCAAACCTGGGCCTGGGTTTGTTTCAAGAAGGAAGAATATAGACTTTCCAAATTCTTTTACCTGTGCTACTCCAAGAGGAGCCAGTATACCGTGGTTTATGGCATTGTTCAGAAAGAGAACTTTTCCAGGTTCAATGAACAACGCTATCAAAGGAAGTAATCCTTTGTCTGTAACCCACTGGGCAGCAGCACCAAGTCCAAGTGAGATAGCGTTCATAACAGGCTCTACGAATAAAAACGCTAAAATTGCCAAAATCCCTCCTAAAATTCCTGCTGAGAAGTTATTCACAAGCATTTCAAATCCGGCTGGTACTTTGCCTTCCACCGTTTCGTCAAATTTTTTGATTACATATCCTCCTAAAGGTCCCATTATCATAGCACCAATGAACATAGGCACAGAAGAACCTATAGCTACACCAGCTGTGGCAACAGCTCCAACAACTCCACCTCTTACATCGTACACAAGTTTACCGCCTGTATAACCTATCAATATAGGCAAGAGGTACATTATCATGGGACCGACCAACTTAGCTAAGTGTTCGTTCGGAACCCATCCTGTCGGTATAAAGAATGCAGTGATAAGTCCCCATGCTATAAATGCGCCAATATTAGGTATTACCATTCCTGCCAAGAAGCCACCCAGTCTCTGTAATTTTACTCTTAGGCTTCCACCTTTTGTAGTAATCGCATTCACATTTTGCATACCTTTTCCCTCCTTCTTTCAAAAACTTTTTTAACTATATTGTAATCCCCCTTCTTTTTTTATGCAATTAAAAGAAACTCAGTCTTGTCATTCGTTTTCTATGACAAAATTGAAAAAAGAAAAAACCCCGGGAAAACCGGGGTTAATCGACAAAGCCATTATTTTCTGCCACTTCTTTAAACCAATAACCACTCTTTTTTATTGTACGCTTTTGCGTTTTTAAATCTACCGCTACGAGCCCATAACGGTTTTTATACGCATTAAGCCACGACCAATTGTCCATAAATGTCCATACATGATATCCTTTGACATTGCATCCCTCTTCAATTGCTTTATGAACCCATTTTAAATGCTCTTTTATAAATTCAATCCTATAGTCGTCTTGAATAATACCATCTTTTATAAAGCGTTCTTCCCCTTCCACTCCCATTCCATTTTCTGAAATAAAACACTCTATGTTTCCATATTCATCTTTTATTCTTTTCAGAAGATCATATATCCCTTTTTCGTAGATTTCCCATCCTCTATAAGGATTCATTCTCCTACCTGGCATAATATACTCATCATAAAACCAATTGGGTGTAAATACACCATATGGATTTGGCATATTCTCTTTAGCTTTAACTCTAAGCGGCTGATAATAATTTACTCCTAAATATTGTACAGTATTATCTTTTATTAATTCTAAATCTTCTTCCTTATATTCCGGCAAATGATTGTAAGCTTTTAAAACTTCTACTAATTCTTTAGGATACTCCCCTTTAACGGAAGGGTCAAGAAAACTTCTATTATGAAACAAATCCGCAAGCTCCGCTGCTTTTAAATCTGCCGGATGATTACTTCTTGGATAAACAGGACTCAAGTTTAAAACAATACCTATTTTAGCATCATTTATTTTTAGTTTTTTAAATTCCTCTATTGCCCTCGCACTTGCTAATACTGTGCCATAACCGAATTGCACTGCTCTTTTAAAATCCACTATATCTGGATAATGGAAATTATATAAATACCCACCTAATACGGGAACTATCGGTTCATTAAATGTTATCCATCTTTTTACTCTATCACCAAACAACTCAAAACATGTCTTAGCATATTCAGCAAAATATTCTACTACTTTTCTATTCTCAAAACCTCCAATATTTTGCATTTCTATAGGCATGTCAAAGTGAAAAAGGGTAGCAAAAGGTTCGATACCATTTTCCAAGAGCTCATTAATAACATTGTTGTAAAATTCTACTGCTTTTTCGTTAACTTTACCTGTGCCACCAGGAATTAGACGAGACCATGAAATAGAAAATCTAAATGAATTGTGCCCCAACTCTTTCATAAGTTTTATATCTTCTTTATATCTATGATAAAAATCAGATGTTACTTGAGACCCTATTCCATTAAAAAAGCGATTAGGTTCTTTCTGATACCAATAATCCCATACATTCATCCCTTTACCGTCTTCATCTGCAGCCCCTTCAATTTGCACTGCTGATGTTGCCGAACCCCACCAAAAACCTTCTGGAAATCTGTATTCTTTAGACATAGGAATTTCACTCCTCATGTTAAAGTGATTTTGAAACATAATTCTAGAAAACAAAGAGAGGTAATTTCTATTATTACTTATATTGCGGTAAATATTCTTTATTCTGTTCAATTATATCATCAAGTATCTTTTTAGCAATAGTGGCAGATGGCACTAAAGGATGTATTGTTAACGCTTGTAAAGCCGCATAATAATCCCCTCTTACCCCTGCTTCAATTGTAAGTTCTTCATATGCTTTAACAACTTGCATCAAACCCCTTATTTTTGGTGATACATGCCCAATAGTTATAGGATGAGCACCATTTTTATCAACTACTGCATTTGTTTCTATTACCACATCATCCGGCAAATCTGCAATCGTCCCATTGTTTCTCACATTAACCACATGTATATCTTTCTTATCATTATATATTGAACTTATCAAAGAACATGCAACATCAGAATAATGTGCTCCACCTCTTTTCTCAAGCTGTGGAGGCTTAACATCTAAATTAGGATCTTTATAAAGATCAAACAATTCTTTTTCTAGTTTTTTAACAACTTCTCCTCTTGTTCCTACAGTAGCAGCTTCTTCTTTTTGTTCTTTTAACATTTGATCAGTTAAATAGTAATACCTATGATAAGGACAAGGGTACATTCCAAGAGATTTGATAAATTCGGGATCCCAAGGAAGTTCTGGTATGTTTTTCATACTTAACGATCTGGCTGATTCATACATCCCTATTAACTTCTCTGTTATATCTTCTCCATCTAGATAGACATTTGTTCCCCATACCAAATGATTAAGCCCAGTAAATCTAATATAGATTCGCTTTGGATCAACCCCCATAAGATTTGCAATTCCATAAACCATACCTATTGGCACATTGCATACGCCTATAGCTTTTATTTTAGTGTACTTTAATACTGTTTCAGTGATTACTCCAGAAGGATTTGTAAAATTGATAAGCCATGCATCTGGAGCGTATTTTTCAATATCTTTACATATATCCAATATAACCGGTATTGTCCTCTGCGCTTTTGCAAAACCACCTGGTCCAGTAGTTTCCTGCCTTATCACATCATATTTTAGCGGAATCTTCTCGTCTCTTATCCTAGCGTCTATTCCTCCTACTCTAACCTGGGTAATTACAAAATCAGCCCCTTCAATGGCTTCTTTTCTATCCAAAGTTAAATGAATGGTTATATTAACACCTGCTTTTTTTTACCATTCTTCTTGCCAAATTACCTACTATTTCAAGCTTTTCTTTTCCCTCTTCTATATCCATTAAGTAAATGTTTTTTACAGGCAACTCATTATACCTTTTTATAAAACCTTCGATCAACTCAGGGGTATAACTAGACCCTCCTCCAATAACTGCAATTTTCAAACCCTTTTTCGACAATTATAAAGTAGCCCCCTTTGTTTGATAAATAATTTTATAGAGTTCCACCATCTCAGCTATTAATTCCTTTGCAAGAATCGCATTCATAAGATGATCCTCTGCATGAACTAAAAGAAGTGTTACCTCTTGTTTTTCTCCCGCTGCTTCTTTGTGTATCATATCTGTTTGTACATGATGAGCCTCCAAAAGCTCTTCACCCGCTTTTTTTAGACATTCTTCTGCTTTCTCAAAATCTCCCTCTTTTGCATATTTTAAAGCTTCAAAAGCATTACTTCTTGCATTGCCTGCATGAGATATTATAGTGAATACAACTTGTTCTAAGTCCATTTTGACGCCTCCTATTGTTCATTTATTCTTTAGTGCCTCTAGTGCTAAGTCCAAAGTCTTAGCTCCATCAATCATTCCATATACATGAGGAGGAATTACTCTGTAAACTTTGTTTTTTTCTTTTGTAAGCTCTGCCACGTATTTTTCTTTATATCTTATTTGTGGTCCTAAAAGAATCACATCATAATCATCGATTACTTTCTCTAAATTATCTGCAGCTTCTGCATTAATATATAAATCCTTTATCCCTCTTTTTTCACCTTCTTTTTTCATTTTTTCTACTAGCAAACTGGTAGACATGCCAGCTCCGCAGATTAACAAGATTTTCATTCTTTATACCTCCCTACTTTATTTTTGTAGTATGGCATTTTTTAAAAGATTCTTTAATTTCAGGTGTATTTTGCAGGATCACATTCTCGATAGAAAAATTGAACATATTGCGTACCCTGGAAATAAAACCCACCAGGATACGCAAGTCTATTTATATTTTTTTATTTTTTGTCCTATTAGAAAACATTCACTTGTCCGTACCATTTACTCCTTCTCTAACATTGCCTGTTGCTCCTCTTCATATTTCTTGTTGTCCCATAATTTCAGGAAGGAATAATATACTGCTCCTGCTACTGCAAAATTGATAATCTGCAAAACTATTGCCTTCCAATCTCCAGTTGTAAGAAAACCACTTATCAGTACAGGAGTAGTCCAAGGAATTAGAGCATAAGGTCTCCCTACAATATTTAATGCCATGGCAAAATAAGTAATAAGTGCAACTAGAATAGGAGCTATCATAAAAGGGACTATCATTATCGGGTTCATTACTATCGGCATTCCAAAAGTTATTGGTTCGTTTATGTTGAATAATCCTGGACCTATCGCAGCCCTTCCTACCGCTTTTAATTGCTTTGACCTAGTAGTAAAAAGTAACAACAAAGCCAATGCTAAGGTAGTACCTGTTCCTCCAATTTGTACAAAAATTTGGAAAAATTGTAAAGTGGCTATATGTGGTAATACAATTTCTCCAGCGGCTTTTGCTGCAGCATTTTGTTCCGCAAATGAAATCCATATTGGGGCCATTATTCCTTCTACTATCGCTTGGCCATGTATACCTACACTCCATAACAATTGTGCTACCAGTATTGCAAGTATTATAGCAGGTAAGGTAGAACCTAGATGCATAAGCGGAAGTGCAATTACTTTATTTATAACTTCAGGTATGGAAAGATTAACACTTTTAACCAAGATAAAATTAATAACCCATACTACCGAAAGTATTACAAACCCCGGCACCAAAGCTGCAAATGATCTTGCAACAGAAGGTGGAACTCCTTCAGGCATACGAATAATTAAATTTTTCTCTACAAATTTTCTTTGCATTTCTACAGTAAATACTGCTATTAAAATAGCCACAAAAAGCCCCTGACTTCCTGTCCACTTCAAAAGAATATTCCCATCCTGTGATAACGGAATTGCTACCATAAAAGCAGATAAACTAAGAATTCCTGCAGCTAAACTATCTAATTTATAAGTTCCAGCTAGAGAATAAGCTATTGTAAAAGATGCAACCATAGCAATTATTCCAAATGTTGCATTGACTATTTTTAATAAATCGTTCACATAGGGTTTAATTAAAGCTTCAAGAGCAGGTACAGGTGGAAAAGCTATAATCAAGAAAAACGAACCAATGAGAAGTAATGGCATTGTAGCAACTATTCCATCACGAATAGATTTTAAATGCCTTTGCTCAGCAAGTCTTCCTGCTACAGGCATAAAATACCTGTCAAGAAAATTAATGAACGTATCCATTAGATCAACTCCCCTTCAAAATATTTTGCAACGTATATTTACGCAAATTTTATGCCAACTAGCTCTCGAATTTAAAATACAGCTTCTTTTCTGCCTCTTATTTTTATCTTTCTTGTTATGTTTTAATGTGTATCCTATAAAAACGTCTTCAATACACATATGTGTATTAAATTGAATAGATAATTTTCATTATATTTACACATTCTTCATCAGAAATACTAATATCACATCCTTCTTCTAAAATCTTGACTGTTTTTCTTATGGTTTCAAATTCTTTTGGATAATCTCTAATGTATTGTTGTGTATTTTTCACATGTGTCAACTCTTTGCCCTCAATAATGCGCTCAATTACACAGGCAATATGAAGAATCAAACCTATTGTAATATCCTCATTCAGTTTTACACCTTTTGCTATTAAAGTAGAATAAAACTGTTTAAATGAAGAGATATACTTTTCAGCATCTATTCTCACATTTTCTCTTATGACTTCTCTCATATTGTCAATCAAACCCACATTAGATACGGCTTCTATTGCGTTTTTCAATACAGATAACTTGTTTTTATCAAATACATCAGATGTAGAAATGTACAAAATGGACTCATCTTCTGGATTTATAGCGCTTACCACCGCCAAAACATTTTTCTCCTCTTTTATATTAAGAAGCTTCCTTTTAAATTCTTTTTTACTTTCAATTTCCATCGGGATGATATCTATATCCTTCTCTTTTAAATTGAGCTCTTTTTCCAGTATTGATTTAAGTTTAACTGCCGTACCTTCCCCTGTTATACAAGCAGTTATGATTACATTTTTCTTGAGAGGATTTTCAAATTTAACACTTTCTCTATAAATCCGCCCTACATAGGGGCTTAAATTGACAACTGCATCATATACTTCATCTAAAGATGAATTGAGCAAAGCTTTTCTTGCTGCTTCTAGTACCATAGGAGTAGAAACCATTTCAACAGTCTTTACTGGAATACCTGTTCTCTCGTATATCATATCGCCGAAAAATACTAGTGAACCCATATCAACAAGAAGCAATACCCCTTTGCCTTTATTAACCTTTTTAACGATATTTACCAAATTGTTCAATGCAATTTCTGGTTTTTGGTCAAGAGGCATATTATATCCAATTACATAATTTTCACCCAAAAGCCTGTTAGCTACCTCTGCAATAGAAGTAGCAGCTGCTTCTCCGTGCATAGCAACAATAATGCCTACTCTTTCATCTTTTTCTTCCGTTCCTTCTTCAAGACAAAGAAACATTGTAATAAAACCTACTTCATCTTCAGGCACAACTATGTTGAATTCTCTTTGAATTTCTTCTTTTAATACTTTAGCTATTTCAAACTCCTTTGGATAAACCTTCTTTATATGTTCTAACTGATGGTTTACAATATCTTTACCTTCTAGTATCCTTTCAATAGAACTTGCGACATGCATAGAAAGCCCGTACAAAGTTTTATCGCTAAATTCTTTTTGCAATTTTTTGCTGGCATAGTTTAAGAAATCTTGTACTAAGCTAACTACCTTTTTGTCTACTACCTTGTATAGCTCCTCTAAGTTGCTTTTGTCTAAATTTAAAAGATACTTTTTTAAGTAGGTGTCAATATCAATACTCATGATAAGTTTGATATCCTCTTCACTTAAACCCTTTTGCTCGAGTATTTTTCTTTTTTCTTCTAAAGCTTCATAAAAATTGAAAATTTGAGTGTTTCTTTGAACGATCGGTATCATATCATCAACAGAAAACCTTATTATTTCTCCTGTAATAAATTTATCAATCTCTTCTCTTTTTTCCTTATACTTTAAAAGACCTTTTCTTACATATTCAGGCAAATCCTCCGTATGGACACATACATTTTCATCCCTTTTCATCATGTATCCCAGATACGCTTTAGCTATTGCAAGCTTTATGTCACTCTTTAACTGCCCTACATTATTGGGGCAATCATAAAGTAACAAGGCCTTTAAGGCGTTAGATGTAATCATTACATCTGTTTTAATAATAGCAGCTTCAGCTTTGAAGAAATTTTTAATAAGTTCAAACCTTTCTTCATACGTTCTCTCCGCCAAACTTGGAAGTTTAATTACCATTGGAATTCGCCTTATAAAAGTTTTAAGAAGAGCAGATTCGATATCTTCTGTGGTAGCACATATTATCAGAACATTTGCTTTATGCTCTACATCAGATTCGCCAAGTCTTCTGTACAATCCTTTGTCAATAAGATAAAAAAGCATTTCCTGACCCTCTGGTGGCAATCTGTGAACTTCATCCAAAAATAAAATTCCACCATCAGCTTTCTCCACAAGGCCAACTTTATCACTATTTGCACCAGTATAAGCTCCCTTTTTTACTCCAAACAAATGAGCCATCAAAAGCTGAGGATTACTGGCATAATCTGCACAGTTAAAAGTCACAAAAGGGGCATTTTTCTTTATACGCCCAATTTCTTTCGCGAAGTTGTACATAACTTCTGCAAACATAGACTTACCCGTTCCAGTTTCTCCAAGCAAAAGAGTATGGAGTCCATGAGGAGGATAAATTATAGCAGCCTTTGCTTGCTGTACGGCATTTTTAAGGCTTAAGTTAGCGCCTATTATTTCGCTAAAAGCATCTTTTGTCCTCAAAGGATTAACGTTAGAAGTAATGCTCAGCTCTTTAACTTTGTATAATACTGGTTTACCTTCGATTTTTGTCAACTTCCCTTCCCTAACAAGGGTATTTAAATCACTTGAAGCATTGCTTCTTTGAATTTTTAAAGCTTGGGCTACTTCCATGGCAGAAACACCTATTACTTCTCCTCTTTCTTTAAATTGCCTTTCGCAAGCTTCTTGAACGTAATTATAAACTTTGTTAATTCTTTTCATAAACGTCCCCCCTCTCTTCTCTTTCATTTTATCATAAAACACAAAAATAATACACATTAAAACTCTTATTCTAACAAAAATTCAAGGGCAAAATTTTGCCCTTTATATCATCTTCACATAAATGTGACCAAGTATATCTCCTGCTAAATCTATTCTGTCAGCACAATTGCTCAGGTGCCTAAAGATTTCTCGCATCTTTAAGATGTATTTTATATCCTCCTCCTCAAAAAGCTTTGCCAAATTCTTTCTGTAAAGATTTTCTACTCTGTTCTCGTATTTTTTGGCTTGCAGCGCTTGCCTCATTCCTTTTTTTCTATCTTTGTTTAAATTGCATACAGATTCATGTATAAGCTCAGTGCTAATGCGTATAACTCCTACAATCTCTCTCAGCTCCGGCGTAGGCTCAAGCCCATATATTTCCATCTCTTCCACTGCAGTATCCGAATAATCCAGTATATCATCAATAGCCTTAGAAAGGTTAAAAATATCTTCCCTGTCAAAAGGAGTTATAAAAGTCCTGTCGAGTTCTTTTACGAGTTCTTCTCTTTTCCTATCTCCAAGTTTTTCAAGCCTTGTCACCTCATGGCCGTCTTCTTCACTGCCTGTGAACATATACCTTTCTAAAGCTGTTACTCCTTGTAGTGTAAGTTTTGACTGCTCCTGCAGCAGTTTGTAAAAATCAACGCTTTCAGTAAAAAGCCATTTAAATACATTCACCTTCATCACCTCTTACAATAATTTAGCAACCATATAAATGATGGAAGAAAATATAAAAGAAGCTGGTATTGTGGTAATCCAGGCGGCAAATATGGCTTTTGCAAACTGCCATCTTACTGCGCTAGGCCTCTCCCTTGCTCCAACGCCCAAAATAGAAGAGTTCACAAGCTGTGTGCCACTTATAGGCGCTCCAACCAAAGTAGCAGCAGTCACTACCAAAAGAGATGAAAGCTGAGCATTAAAAGAGTGAAAAGGTCTTACTCTGTATATCCTTCCGCCCACACTTTTTATCATTCTAAATCCACCAAATAAAAGACCAAAGGATATCATAAAAGCTGCTATATATTTTACAAAAAAGGGAACTCCAAAACTATGAGTGTTTCCCTTTATCATCATTAGAATTACAATCAAACCCATTCCTTTTTGAGCATCGTTTGCACTTTGCCCTATATTCAATAAAAACATCGTACCGTATTGAAGTTTTTTAAGAAAACTATTCACAGAAGGTTGTGCATTTTTTAATAATTTCCAGAAAATTAATGTAAGTATATATCCAGCAACAAAGCCTATTATAGGGGAAAAAAATAGAGGTATTATAACTTTTGTCATTATTCCGTAAAAATTGATAGAATGAAAACCGTACTCTATTGCAAAAGGCCCCAATATACCTCCAATTAAAGCATGCGAAGAGCTAGAAGGAATAGCATAGTACCATGTTATAAAATTCCACAGAGCAGCTCCCAAGATACCAGAAAGTATCAACAATGATATATTTTCACCGCTTTTAAGAAGGTAAGAATATTTTATAATATCCTTTGCAATAGTAGTGCTAACTGCCGTGGTAACAATCAAAGGTCCTAAAAACTGAGCAACAGAAGCTATAATTAAAGCTTTTTTCGCCTCTATAGACCTTGAACATATGATGGTAGCTATTAAATTTCCCTCGTCATGAAAGCCTGTAATGAAGATGTATAAAAATATTACTGCAATTGTAAGCGTGTAAAGAGCCATATTTTTCACCTCAAGTCTTTAGTATTATAACAGATTTGAGGTTTTTAATTATATTACAATTATAACTGTATCCCAGATTTTCTTCAATATCTCATCTGTTTTATAACACATAAATAAATTTTTGCTGAACAAAATAAATATGAAAATAAAAATTTAGGAGTGATGTCTATGGGAAAAGAAGAAAGATATACAAAAAAGCCAAAGCCTGATGATAGGTCAGACAATGTGGAAAAGCTTCAAGAAATGATACACAATACAATAGAAAATTATAGAGAAGCAGAAGATTATCTGAAACTACACGCAGAAGAGCTTTCACCTGAAGAAATAGAGAGGATAAAAGAAAAAAATAGAAACAGGCTTATAAGCATACAGAACATGCGTCAGGAAATAATTGACGAGGTCCATGACAGAGAAAGAAGGTAATAAAGAAGGTAATAAAGTATAAAGAGGCGTTCTACGCCTCTTTATACAGTTTATTCAATTGTACAGCAATTTTGGCTCCAACTCTGGCATTATTCTTAACAAGTTCAATATTTGCTTTTAAACTTTTACCCTCTGTCAGGTCCTTTATCTTTTCCAACAAAAATGGCGTAAGGGCTTTACCCCTTATTCCTCGTCTGTCTGCTTCAAAAATAGCCTCTTCTATGGCTTTTTCAATATAAGCTCTGTCTAGGGCATATTCTTCAGGAATGGGATTGGCTATTAAAATCCCTCCTTTAAGTCCCAAATCCCATTTAGTTTTTATAACCTTTGCGGCTTCTACTTCATCTTCCACTCTGTAGTCCACTTTGAGCCCGCTCTCTCTTGTGTAAAAAGCAGGAAATTCCTCTGTTCTAAATCCAATTACAGGAACACCAAAGGTTTCAAGATATTCTAAAGTACGAGGTAAATCAAGTATAGCTTTTGCTCCTGCACATACAACTGCTACATTTGTATTTGCAAGTTCTTGCAAATCGGCAGATATATCGAAAGTCTCTTCTGCCCCTCTGTGTACTCCTCCTATTCCTCCTGTCACAAATACCTTTATACCTGCAAGGTTTGCACAAATCATCGTGGCAGAAACAGTAGTAGCAGCGTTTAACCCTTTTGCTAAGACCACAGGCAAATCTCTTTTGCTGGCTTTTAATATTTCTTTTGATGTACCCATAAACTCCAGTTCCTCTTCATTTAGACCTATTTTTATTTTTCCTCCTATAATTGCAATTGTAGCAGGTACAGCGCCATTTTCCCTTACAATTTCTTCTAAGGCTCTGGCAGTTTCAATATTTTGTGGGTAGGGCATACCGTGGGATATTATCGTAGATTCTAAAGCCACAACTGGCCTTCTTTCCTCTAAGGCACTTTTTACTTCTTCTGACAAATCGATAAATCTATTCATTTTTCAAATCTCCCTTACTATATTTTTTAACTGATTTTCATTTAAAAACGGATTAACTGTATAAGGTGAGGATATAGTAAGGGAAGCTGCAGCAAGTCCCAGCTTTGCTGATACTTCAAGAGAATAACCATTGAAAATGCCATAAACCAAGCCTGCCGTCAGCGCATCCCCTGCGCCCGTGGCATCCACAATTTCAGTTTGGTAAGGCTCTATGAATTTTTCTAATTCTTCTGAAGAAACATATACGCCTCTCTCCCCCAAAGTTACTATGACGTTTTTAATTCCTTTATCTCTCAAATATTTAACAGCTTTTTTCATATCCTCATCATTCAGTATATTTATCTCTGTTATAGATTCCAATTCTTCTTTATTTGGAGTGATATAATCAATCTTGTCTAACACATTTTTTAATTTTTTCGCCTTGTCTATTGAGACAGGTTCTACTACCACAGGAATGTTATTGTTGTAACAAAGTTCTGTAATGTATCTAATGCTCTCCTCAGGAATATTGGCATCAAAAACTACAATCTCGCTATTTTTTATAACCTCTGTCTTGGACTCAAGATACTGTATATTTAATTCTTCTAAAATGTCCATACCTGAAAGGGCTATGTCCATATCGCCAATCGCATTTAAAATAGCGAGGTATATGCCTGTTCGCCTGGTATTTGAAATCACCACCTGTTCTACATTAACTCCTGCCTGCCTTGTCTCCTCTAAAAGCCTTCTTCCTTCATCATCATTGCCAACAACGCTTAAAAAAGTCACAGGAACATTGAGTTGTGCAAGATTATGAGCAATATTTCGCCCCACTCCACCAGGTGCTATGTTTATGTGGCCTGGATTTGATGTGTGCTGCCTTAATTCCTTATAGGGTTTCCCTTTTATATCTATGTTTGCACCTCCAATTACTGTAACTCCTTTTAAATCCCTTACTACATAGCCCCTACCCAGTATAAACCCCTTTTTCATTAGGTTAGCTATGTGCCCTGCAACAGCCGACCTACTTATTCCCAGCATCTTCGCCAGCTCTTCCTGAGAAATCATGGGATTTTTCTTGATTAATCTTAGTATCTCTTTTTCTCTTTGTGTTAATGCCACATTCACACACTCCCAAACAATTATTTGTTTATCAAACATTTGCAAGTATATTATAGCATAAAAATAAAAGACCGTCTATAAACGATAAAGTCATTTTATTCTTTTTAATATTTCATGTCTTAAATTTTCAAGTATTTCAAAGGCTTCCTCCGCTTCCTTAGTCGTTCTCGAAGTTTCGAAATCAACAGGATACCTTGGGGTTGAGTCTACCATATATAACCTTCCCTTCCTTTACTATATTTGCAGTAAATGATTTATCGTCTTTCATTGCCTCTTTTAGTTCTTCACTCGTACACGTCAAAATATCAATAGGAACTTCCACAAATCCAAGCAACTTTCTTAATTTTATACGCCGTTGAGTATTATTTAATCCTTCCTCTTCATCCCACACAATTAATAAATCAATATCAGAATTTTCATGATTCTTGCCTTTTGCCAGTGAACCAAAAAGTATAATAGCTTTGGGATCAATAGTTTCAACTAATTTCTTTACTATGCTATCAATTACAGCCTCAGCTTTCACCAAATTACTCACCTCCACACTAAATTATACCAAAAACTAAAGCAGGGGCAAGCCCTGCCTTAGTTTACCACAATATTTACAAGTCTATTTTTTACAATTATCACTTTCTTTATTTCTTTGCCATCCAGGTAAGATTTCACTCTCTCATCAGAAAGAGCAATCTGCTTCAACTCTTCATCCGTCGCATTTGAAGGCACTTGAGCCTTGCTTCTAACCTTTCCGTTTACCTGAATAGCAATTTCTATCATGTCTCTTTCAAGGGCTTTTTCGTCCCACTCAGGCCACTTCTGATTGAAAACAGAATATTCATACCCCAGTCTTTCCCACATCTCTTCAGAGAAATGGGGCGCAAAGGGCGCCAGGATTTTTACAAAATCTCTTACCACATCTTCATAAAATTTCATGTTCTTTACTTCAACCTCATTTTCATATTTGTACAAAGCATTTACAAGTTCCATTATTCTCGCTATAGCAGTGTTGAACTCAAATTTATCGGCATCCAATGTCACGTGTTTTATAGTGTAATGTCTCACATAGTTCAATTCTTTTTCCGCATCTTCCATTTCTTCTTTTGTCTTCCCTGGATTTTGTCTGGTCTCAATAAATTTTTCTATAAACCTCTCCACCCTATTGACAAATCTAGCAATAGCCCTTATTCCTTCATCGCTCCATGGTCCGCCCTCTGAGTAAGAGAAGCCAAACATTAGATACAGCCTAAATACATCTGAACCGTACTGTTTAATATAGTCATCCGGCGAAATAACATTCCCTCTTGATTTGCTCATTCTGCTGCCATCCGGCCCTAAAATCGTCCCCTGATGCACAAGTGAAAGGAAAGGTTCATCAAAATTAAGGTATCCCAGATCTCTTAAAACTTTCGTTATAAACCTCGAATACAAAAGGTGCATAGTGGCGTGCTCTGCTCCACCTACATATTTATCTACTGGAAGCATTTTGTTTATCCACTCTTTATTAAAAGGCTCTTTATCGTTTTTATTGTCAGGGTATCTCAAGTAATACCAAGAAGAATCTACAAAAGTATCAAGAGTATCAGGATCTCTTAAAGCCGGACCTCCGCACTTAGGGCAGGTGACATTCATAAAACCTGCATGCTTTTTAAGAGGAGATTCTCCTGTTGGCTCAAACTCAACATCATATGGCAAAAGTACAGGTAAATCCTCTTCTGGCACAGGCACTATTCCACAGCGTTCGCAGTGGATTATAGGAATGGGAGCTCCCCAGTACCTCTGTCTGGACACAAGCCAGTCCCTCATCCTATAATTTACTTTAAACTCTGCTTTCCCTTCTGCTTTCAACTTTTCGACTATTTTGACTCGCGCTTCCTCAGATGTCATCCCCGTAAATTCTTCGCTATTTACTAAAATTCCATATTCCACAAAAGGCAAACTGTCGTCTATATCTCCAACTCCTTTTATAACTCTTTTTATAGGCAGATTGTATTTTGTCGCAAATTCATAGTCTCTTTCATCATGACCAGGAACTCCCATAACACATCCAGTACCGTAAGTTACAAGCACATAATCCGCTATCCAAATAGGGAGTTTTTCACCTGTCAGCGGATGAATCGCGTACGCTCCTGTAAACACTCCTGTCTTTTCCTTTTCTGTTGAAAGCCTCTCAATCTCACTCTGCTTTTTGGCATACTCTTTGTATTCTTCCACAGCCTCTTTATATTCCTCTGTAGTAATCAAATCCACCAATTCATGCTCAGGAGCCAATACCACATAAGTTGCTCCAAACAGCGTATCTGCCCTTGTGGTAAAAACTCTAAAAGACAAGTCTTTCCCATCAATTTTAAACTCTATCTCTGCGCCCTCAGATTTTCCAATCCAGTTCCTCTGCATCATTTTAGTTTTTTCAGGCCAATCAAGATCATCTAATTTTTCTAAAAGTTCTTCCGCATAGGCAGTTATTTTGAAAAACCACTGAGTAAGCTCTTTCTTTGTAACTTCAGTTCCGCACCTTTCGCATTTCCCATCAATTACCTGTTCGTTTGCAAGAACAGTCTGGCAGCTGGGACACCAGTTTACAGGCGCTTTCTTTCTGTAGGCAAGACCTGCTTCATAAAGTTTTAAGAAAATCCACTGAGTCCATTTATAGTACTCTGGCAGACAGGTTATCACTTCATAGTCCCAGTCAAAAGTGACTCCCATTTCTCTGAGTTGTCTTTCCATGGTCCTTATGTTTTCCATTGTCGAGTCATAAGGGTGTATGCCTGTCTTTATGGCATAATTTTCAGCAGGAAGACCAAAGGCGTCAAACCCCATAGGGTGGAATACTTCATAGCCCTGCATCCTCTTCATTCTTGCCCATGAATCTGTAGGACCGTAATTATACCAGTGACCTATGTGCAATTTTGCCCCTGAAGGGTACGGAAACATCTCTAAACAATAAAGCTTTTTGTCCACATTTTCAGGATTAAACTTGTAAAGTTTTGTCTCTTCCCAGATTTTCTGCCATTTCCTATCAATCTCCACTGAATACGCCATATCCTCCACCTCTACTTTTTAATTTTTCCATTAAAAAAGCCTTTCATCTCAAAGAGACGAAAGACCCACATCTTCCGCGGTACCACTCTTTTTGGCGCAAAAGCGCCCTCTCAAAGCCTGTAACGGCGGCAAGCCGTGCGCACCTACTTATTTCAGTGCGCCTGCTCTGCGGCGAGTTTCAGCAAGTCAGGCTGCCGTTTCGCACCTGCCAACGACTCTCTGAAAGCCCTCATTGCCTACTGCTCCGCTTCATCGCATTTACAAATTGATTTGTACATTATTTTATTATAAAACTAAAATAAATGCAAGGGTATTGTTACCTTTTGTGTAGATTTTCGTCTATAAAGGTGGGAGGAGTCAATAAAGGAGAGAAGGGAGGCCAAATTTGTGCCAGAAAGCTTTATTGAATTTTATGAGAAAAACTTTGACGATGTGTACCGGTACGTATATTTTAAAGTTGGCAACAAATGGGATGCAGATGACATTGTAAGTGAAACTTTTCAAAAAGCCTTTGAAAAGTACAATACAGTAAAATCAAACTCAAAGGCATGGATTTTTTCTATAGCCCGAAATACTGTGACAGACTATTACAGAATGAGGAAAAACCTAGTATCAGAAGAACTCATTATGGAGCATTTTTATCCTGATGTATTTGAAGACAAATTGGAAAGGGAAGTAGAATTAGATTGTTTGAAAAAGTCCCTTTATTCCCTTTCAAAAGAAGAAATAGAAATTGTAAATTTAAAATACTTTGCAAACATGACACACAGAGAAATTTCTCAATTAATTGAAAAAACAGAAGAAGCGGTAAAAGCGCAGGCTTATAGAATAATTCAAAAATTGAAAAATCTTGTAATAAAATGTTTGGAGGGATGAAAATGGACGAAAAGAGAATAGAGGAAAATCTCAATAGGCTAAAAGAACTAATTCCTGTAAATCACCAGCTCAAAGAATCTCTTAAAAAAAGATTTAAAAGAAACAGATGGAAAAAGATAGGTGTAGCAATCATAGCAGCTGCTGCAATACTTTTAATGGTGTTTTCTTTCGGCATCAAGAACTTGCAAGATAATTTAATAACAAAAGTAAATGCAGAAGAATTAAAAATTATAAATCAAATATCTTTTATAAATTTAGGAAATATAAATGCTGGAAAAATAGCAGAATGTAATGGGACTATATATGTGCCTTTATATGATAAGGGTATTTACAAATACGATAATAAAGGCTTTGAAAAAATAATTGATAAGCCTGCCAGCGAAGTCGCTATTTCACCAGATGGAACAAAATTAGTATTCACAACAAGAACATCTGATGGTAAAAACGCAATTTACATTAAAGATTTAAAGACTGGAAAAGAAACTAAAATAATCGAAAGCAAAGATAGAGATACTTATTATAGCGACCCAGGTTTTTCACCAGATGGGAATAAAGTAATTTACACTGAACAAATAATTGTTCCAAGAGAAACCCATGGTTTTGAGGTAAAAGAAAGTAATATTAATGCAATAGATTTAAAAAGCTTAAAAGTCACTAAATTAGCAGATGGAAGCTGTGGATCTTTTGTAAAAACTGAAGATGCTATAGTCTTTGAAAGGGATAATAAAATAATTTATAAAAACCTAAAAGACGGCAGCGAAAAAATAATTGATGAAGGCAAAAATCCTTCTGTATCTCCAAATGGTTACTATATAGCATATGAGAAATATGAACCTCAAAAAGAAAAAGTAGAGGATATGAATGTTACAGTAAGCATGAATAACATTTGGATAGCAGACGCCGCATCTTTCACAACCAAAAAACAAGTGACGCTAAATGTGCCAAAGCGCATACCCCCAGAAGTACTTAAAGAAAAAATACAAAACTACGTAACAAGCAGTTTATACACTTATTACTGGCCTGTATGGAGTAGTGATTCAAAAAGCATTTTCGTCCTGAAAAATCTAAACGAGGATATAAGAGGAAATACAATGCAACTTATGAAGATTGAGTTAAGTAGAGAAGAATTGACCCCCGAAGAAGTGGTAAAGAAATTCTTGCAAGCAATAATAGTAAGAGATGAAGATTTCGCAAGGGTACTAATGAAAAACCCTCCTACAATAATGACTGTATCAAGTCCTCATCCTGTAGCCTATGAAATTTTAGGCTCAGGTACAGAAGACGGCAAACCTTATGTAGATGCGTCGTTAACCTATGGATATATTATGAACGGGTATTGCTCTGTAAATAAATCACGTTACTATTTGTCTCCTGATAGCAATGGCTATATAATTGACAGCATAAAAGATTTAGGAACTGTGGAGTTTATTGAAAAAAATGGAACCTTTTATAAAATAGAAAATAATGTTGAAACAAAGCTTTTTGACAGCGGAGAAATTCCAAAAGAAATTTTGCCAGACAATCTAAATGCTCATTCAACTGCTTTGACTTATAGTCCAAAAACTAATACCATATTTTTCACAATGCAAACTAATGATAGGTCTCAAAGCAGAATAATAAGCTATGATATATCTCACAGAGCATTTAAACTAATAGATTCTCTTGAAAATACAATTATACCAGATATTAAAGTAGATTCCAGTGGAAAATACCTTGCAGTACTCGCTTACAACGATACCTCACAACAGTCAAATACTTACGTGTACAATCTCAAAACAGGGGAAAGAGAAGATTTGAGGTCAAAATTTGAAGATACAAAAATAGAGGAAATATCGCCCCAGTTCTGGCAGCAAGATAAACTGATATTTCAAATTTCACTAAAAGAAGGATTTTTGTACTACGTATATGACCCTTATAAAGGGCAGGTTTTAATACCATAATTTTGAGGCAGGCTAAAAGGCCTGCCTTAGTTGATGTTGTTTTGTAAAAAATGTCCTGTACGTCAAAAAAGTCACTGTGAAACAGGATATTGCAACTGTCGATGCCAGCATAAAAGTAACCATTATCTGATATTTTACAGCCGTAATCGGATCTACTCCTCCTAATATAAGACCTGTCATCATGCCAGGAAGTTGAACAATACCTAATGTTTTCATGCTGTCCACTGTTGGCATCATTCCTGTCTTTATGCTCATCTTTATTACTTTTTGAGCAGCCTGCCTGGAAGTAGCTCCTAAAGCAAGGTAGGCCTCTATCTCTTCCTGCCTATTTTTTATCTCATCTTTTAATCTGGATACAGAAAGCCCGGAAGCCACCATAGAATTTCCTATTATCATACCAGATACAGGTATAACCTGTTGAGGCTCAAATTTGATGTTTCCAAACAGTACAAGAAGAGAAAGTGTTACAGCAGCGCTTACTGCAATGGAAAAAGTTACATAATAAAAAATTCCTGGAATCTCTTTCCCCCTCTTTGAAGCATTGTGCCCAGCTACAAGTATCATAATCGCCACCATTGCCAAAGTAAAAAAAGCATTACTTGCTGAAAAGATATAATGAAGTATATACCCTACAATCATAAGCTGTAAAACAGCCCTAGCCGTTCCTATTATTATCTCCTTTTCAATGCCAAGCTTTTGATAGTAAGAAATGAAAATCGCAACAAGTACAAGGGAAGAAGCAAAAATCAAAGAGCTAGTACTCATTCTATCATCTCCTTTAATTTTCCTTCCAAAAATAACTTTGAAACCTCGCTTATAGGATTTTCAAAAAATTCCCATGTTTTTCTTGCCTCTATTAGTTCTCCCTTGTAAAGAAACAAGGTATAATCTCCTATTCTCTTTGCCTGTTCCATGTTGTGGGTGACCAATATGACCATAATGCCCTCTCTATTAAGCCTTTTAATTAGTTCTTCTATTATGCTGGTAGAAGTAGGGTCAAGGGAAGAGGTAGGCTCGTCCAAAAGAAGTACTTCAGGAGAATTTGCAAGGGCTCTGGCAATGGAAACCCTTTGTGCTTCTCCTCCTGATAGATTGTTCACATCTTTAAAGAGGTAGTCTTTGCTCAATCCAACTGCTTCAAGGTAAAAAAGCGCATCTATGTTTTTCTCCCCTCTAAGAGAAGGCCCTAATTCAATATTTTCTTTTACCGTACCTTCAAATAGGAAAGGCCTTTGAAATACCATGCCAATTTTTCTTCGTAAGAGAATTACATCTATATTTTTGTATTCAACACCATTTATAAAAATAGCTCCTTCTGTAGGTTCAATTAATCTATTGATCAATTTAAGCATTGTAGATTTTCCTGCTCCAGACGGCCCTACTACAGTGTATATGCCATTTTTCTCGAATTTAAAATACACATTCTTTAAAATGTACTTTCCATCTCGAAAGTAACTTATATTTTTAAGCTCTATTTCCACAATACCACCTCATTGTTGTAACAACTGTTACATTTAATTAAATTTTACCTCTTAGCCATAAAAAAATCAATCAAAAAATAAAAAAGGGGTTATCCCCTCATTTTCATATTACAGAATTTGAATATCTCCCACATCTATCTCCTGTCATAGCAATTATCTTTCCATTCGCCTTAATCTGTATTATTTCGCACTCATTGGGACAAGCTTTGCATATAAAGGTGGTGGTTTCAAATTTTTCTCCCGATACATCAAAACCTTTAAACTTGGTAGGTCTACCTGTCCTCTTTACCTCTTCTTTAGCAATCATCGCAATCCCTATAGCACCCATTATATCATAATGTTTAGGCACTATCACCTCATGACCTATTTCTTCCTCAAAGGCCTTTTTTATAGCAATATTCGCCGCAACTCCTCCCTGAAACACAAAGACCGGTCTTAATTTTCTTCCTCTTACTAGATTATTCATATAATTCCTCACCAAGGCTTTTGACAGTCCTTTTAATATCTCTGCCTTACTAAAACCGTACTGCTGTTTTGATATCATATCCGATTCAGCAAAAACTGTACATCTTCCAGCAATGCGAACCTCTCTTTTCGCAGTAAGAGCAATCTCTCCAAATTCCTCAATCTTTATCCCAAGCCTTTGGGCCTGGTGATCCAAAAATGACCCTGTACCAGCAGCACAAACAGTATTCATAGCAAAATCAGCTATTGTGCCATCATTTATTATGATCAGTTTCGAATCTTGTCCCCCGATTTCAAAAATAGTGCTGACATCTGGGTGAAAATAAATTGTAGCAGTTGCATGGGCAGTAATTTCATTTTTAACCACATCAGCCCCTAAGACATAGCCGATTAGCTGTCTACCGCTTCCAGTAACACCTACTCCACCTATCTCTTTGTCAGGCAATTCATTGTGCAATTTCTTAAGCTCTTCCTTTACAATATCAATAGGCTGTCCTACATTTCTGACGTAGGACCTAAATAAAATATTGTTATCATTGTCAATAGCCACAACCTTAATGCTCACTGATCCTACATCAACACCAATGTACACCTTTTCCACTTTGTCCTACCTCACTATCCTTTTTTTACGTTTTTTTAACCTTATGACATCCAAAAAAGCTTCTATTCTAGTCAAAGTGTTGGCAATAGCCATCTGCTCGTCAATTGACAAGGTCAAAATTGGGAATTCGTACTCTCTTATTATCTTATTTATTGCGCTTTCAGTAATAAGTTCAGGAAGGCATCCAAAGGGCTTTAAGTGAATAACTCCGTCAAACCCTCTGTCCATAAAATCTATTATGGCACCAACAGATTGTTTGGCATGACCGCCAATTATTATTTCTATGTACTTTTCTCCCTTTTTCAAAATTTGATGCTCTTTTTCTTTGTAGGAAGGTAGAGGAATTAAATTAAAATCAATCCACTCTGAGATATAATGAGACCTCTCAACTTCCGCGCCGTATGTATTTAAGACTTCTTCTATATTGCCATTTATAGAAGGCTCCATTACAACATATATTTCTCCAACTATTCCAATTCTTATCTTCTCTTCCTCTGGCACTTCACACACCTTTATGCTGTTTAATCTTTCAATAGCTTCTTTTTCTACCCTTCTTACATCCTCAGAAGATTCTATTTTTCTGTATTCCTCCATTATCTCGTGTCATGCCCTTGTAAACTCTCCCCTGTTGCATTCATAAGCTCTCTTTACTTCAACTATTTTCTCTACTTTGTCCATAGATTTAGCCATATCATATACAATTTTTGCCACCTTTAAAACCTTTCCCCATGAATTCTTCCCTTTTATTTTCTTCACATTGTCCATAAAAGTCTTTATATCTTTCTTAGGCTCATCAAATATAATAAATTCAACATCATAACCCATATTTTTAAGTATTTTCTTTTGGGCCTCCCCGTAATAACCCGCTCTACAAGGTCCGTTTCCTCCTGATGTAACTATGGTATCTGCTCCCATTTCCAAAGCCTCAAGATATGTACCCAAAATGACCTTTAAAGGAAAACATGCAAATTCGGGACTGTATTTTACACCGTAGTCTACAGTCTTCTGAGAAGGCCGTGGAGGAGTTATTACTTCATGACCCAAAAGAGTAAACAGCTTTTCGTACATATAGGGGGAGCCCATGTAGGGAAAAGTAATTTTCATCCTACACCACGCCTTTCGCCTTTTCCTCGGCTTTATATTTTTTCATCCTTATCAAATCAGTAAAAGCCTCTACTCTCGTTATAACGTGACTCTCCCCAGTCTGCTCATCAATTCTTATTGTCATAAAAGGTTTTTTATTCTTTTCAGAATCTATCGTCAAAAAAGGTTCAAGAATAGAATCCGGTCCGCATCCAAAAGCAGTCAAATGAATAATTCCGTCAATATCATCTCTCTTCATAAATTCATAAGCCGTTCCTAATAGCATATTTGTAAATTCCCAAAACATGTTTTTCCTAAAATTTCTCAGGTTTTTGTAGATCACCTTTTCATCCATCATATCAAAAGTAACTACTTTTATATTAAGCCTTCTAAAGACACTAAATATGTCCATATTTACAAATCTATCGTACACATTGTACACATAACCTAAAAGCCCTATAGTTATATCACCATCGTATTTTTGAGGTTTATTACTTGTCAAAAGCTCATTTATATCGTACCCTTCCTTGTTTAACCTCCGAAACTTAAGCCATTCTTCTCTTGCCTTTGCTAAAGCTTTCTTTAAGTCCTTTTTACCAATTCCAAATTTTTCTATAAATATGGTATAATTGTGAAACTCAGAAATATCTAAAGTCTTTGAAACTATATGGTGAGTAAGAATCTTATCTTCAATTCTATCAAAAAGACCTTTTATCATATCGGGAAGACCCATGAATTTTGGACACATAAAAATTCCTTTTCTCAAACTTACAAAGCGGGGAACGTATATGTAATCTACTCCTTTTTCTAACAAATTAAGAACATGGCCTGTATAAACCTTCATAGGAAGGCATATTTCAGCCACAGCTTCCTTTACGCCAATATCCAATATGCTCTTTGAAGTATCGTCAGAAGTGACTACCTCAAAACCGAGACTTTCAAAAAGGGTTTTCCAGAAAGGGTAATAAAAATAATACATCAAAGCTTTAGGAATGCCAATTTTCATTAATCCTTCTCCTCTCCCAGCACCTTACTATACTATATATTTTACACCACATCAACTACTTTTCGCTATTCCTTTTACAAAAATTTCAATGCTTCTACGGACAAACTCATCATTGCTGAAGCCAATCAACTTTCTGCCGTAAGAAGCTTTCATTAGTATAAAGCCAAAATTTAACGATAAAAACGAAAAAGCCAGTAATTCAAAATCATCATTATTTAACATGCCCTTTTGATACATTATCTTAAAATATTCAATTAAAACATCCTTGAAACCTTTTGGAATCCTCATCAAGTACTCCTTTACCTCTTCAAAAATCTCTGGACTTCTCAAACCTATCATAATTTTAGCTTTATCTTCTGTAAAATTCTTGTGATACTCTTCAGCCAACATCAAAAGGTCTTCTTTTAAATCCCATTTACACTTCTCCAATATCTTTTTATCCATGGGTTTAAGTAGTTCCAGCTCTTTCAAAGCATAAAGGACTATATCTTTTTTACTTCTAAAACACCTAAAAATTGTAACTTCATTTACTCCTGCCTCTTCTGCAATATTTCTTGTAGTTGTAGACCTATACCCCTTTTCAGAAATTAGTTTTAAAGTAGATACAACTATCTTTTCCTTAACCGAATCACCCATCAAAACACCTCACAACATTTATGCAAGTAATTGCTTACAAAAATATTATAGCATATCTATGTAAAAATAAAAATAAGCTAGCGCCACCTATTTTATTTTTTGACTTACTTTTATAATAAGCATCTTCTTTTGTTACATCATTCAAAACATATCCGCCTCTTGTAGCAAAAACTATCTCAAGTTCTGGGTTAAATCTTTTTATCTCTTCTCCAGTTCTCTTGCTACTTTCATCAAATATTCTTTAAAAAATTCCTCCTCATACAAAAGAAGGTCTATATCTACATTTTCTATTGTATCTGTATGCCAGTGATAATTTCCTAGCCTTCCCTTTTCATCTTTTGCAAGGAAGGCTATAGCATCAAAACCTGCTGCCATGACAGGTAAAGCGTCTGTCGGAAGGAGCAAGTTTTTCATTCTCTGCACTTTTCCGCTATACCCTTTTTGCATTTCCTCAGCTATATCAAGTAACATCTTTCCTGCCTTTTTATAAAAAATCATTCCCTCTCCTTCAAGATACGTAATCTTACCCGTTCCTAAATTGTCAAGAATTATAAATTGCGTATCTTTGGGAAGGCTTTTAGCATATCTTTTTATAAAATGTTTCATACCCCTTTCTCCCGTTTCTTCGCTGCCTGTAAATAAAAATACTACATCAACATTTCCGGGAAATTCATCTTTATGATTTATATAATACTCGGCTAAAGCTAATGCTAATGCAACCCCCGTTCCATTGTCGTTAGCACCCTGAGTGTACTTACCCGTTATTTCACACAAAGCCATAAAAATTATGTTGGCAGTAACAATTATAAGGCCAATTATGAGAAAAACAGTTCCTAAGGGTTGAAATTTAAATACATTAAACAGTATTCCAATCGGAACAAGCCCAAAACCTACATAAGAAATATTATAAATTAACCCTAAATAGTCTACAATTTTAGGGTGAAACATTACACTCGCTCTTTGAGTATCATAGTGAGCTGATACAATTATTCTTTTTTCTTTGCTTTCATCAAATTTCGTAAAAATATTTTGGGACAAAAATCTCGGCATAATACTCGTTTCAACCGGAATACCGCTTACCTCTAATAATAGAAGCATTATTCCGAATATGCTCAAGAAAAATGCTAATGCATTCACTATACCCCCATACATTAGAGAAAGGAGGGCAGAAATAAATAGTAAGATTGCAACTTGTAACGGCAACATGTAGAGATTATCCCTTGTAGTCTTAAATGTCTGCCTTTCTACTTTATAACCCATGCGCTCAAGCTCTCTTAAAATGTATTCAGCTGCCTGCCTTTCATTTTTAGTAGCAGAACCTCTATGCCTAAATTGTACTAGTTCTTCTAGATACTTTCTACTATCCTTCAAACTAAAAGCCCCCTCTCACAAGCTCTTTACATTAAATATACCACAAAATTTCAAAAGAGCCCACCCTCTACTTGGAGTGGACTCTTTTGATATTGCTCAAGGCTTGCTATTTTTAGGAGGAAAGATCTTTTCCAGAGGGTTACTTGACGTATTATTGTTGTTATTCTGAGGCGGATTCTGTGTAGTACCGTTATTCCCTCCATTATTGGGAGGAATATTCCCGGGAGGCTGTTGTATCTCATTCGGAGGCTGAGATGGTGGATTTTGCATATTCTCTGGCGGCAACACTTCTCCCGACGGTGGTTGTGCTGGTGGAGGTGTGTCGTCATAATCCTTTGGCACCACATATTTGCCATCTAGCGCCACGGCATTTTGTTCAGAAGTCCTGCCTGGAGGGTCAATGAACACAGCGTCTTTAACTAAATCTGGTGGAGTAAATTCTGTCGCCAATTTGCCATTTTGTGAATTAATTTTTGCCAGCACATGGACAGTACAGTAGGTAGTGGGTTGCGTGCCTTCTGCAAAAATTTCAGTATAGGTTCTGTCGCCTCTCGGGTCTTGATGGCACAGGTCAGTTGGAAGCTCCCCAGAATCCTTGCACACTGTCACAGAAATAATACCTGGAGGTCTTTCAAAATCTTTGTAAGGCAAGCTTTTGTGTATCTCTGCCATGACTGTTCTCCATAGCATGGCTGGATAGGAGCCTCCTACAACTCCCCTCCCTCCATATATCATAGGAATGTTTTCCCCTGTACCCATCCACACAGACCCAACGTAGTAAGGAGTAAAGCCTGTAAACCATGCATCGTTGTAACTTTCATTTGTACCTGTTTTACCTGCCACCGGCATATTAGGCAACCTTGCATTTGTACCTGTCCCGTATTTCACTACGTCCTGCATCATACTTGTTAAAATGTATGCGTTCTGTGGCGTTAAGACCATATGCTGTGAAGGCTTGTTTTCCAAAATTACTTTTCCTTTTGAATCAGTGACTTTTGTAAAAGTGATAGGAGTAGTATATACTCCTCCATTGGCAATGGCACCGTAAGCTGCAGCTTCCTGTAAGGGTGTAACTGCGCCTCCCGCTCCTAATGCAAGAGCAGCAGGAGAAGAGGCAACATCTTTTGTAATGTTGAGTCCAAATTTCTTTCCATATTCCGCTGCAGTATGAAGTCCAATCATTTCTACAACTATCCTCGCCGCAGGAACATTTTCGGAATAAGTTAAAGCCTCTCTAAAGGTCATAAGCCCTCTGTACTTCCCGCTTTCGTAGTTATGGGGCTCCCAGTTCCATTGTTTATAAAAAACGGGAACATCATCCACAACAGTAGCTGCCGTATAACCTTTCTCTAAAGCAGGTCCGTAAACTGTAAGAGGTTTTATAGAAGAACCAGCTGGTCTTCCACCTTGTGTTGCATAGTTAAATATCCTTGTCTTACCTTTAGTCTCTTCTGTCTCTCTGCCTCCTACAATTCCCTTTACCTCGCCAGTCCTCCAGTCCATCACTACCATTGCACCTTGAACTATTCTCGTATTCCCACTTCTATCCTTTATATCAGGAGGGAACAATTTTGGATTTTTAAAAGCTTCTTCCATTGTTTTTTGTATTTGCAAATCCATAGTAGAATAAATTCTCAAACCCCCGTTGTATATTTTCTTTATTGCCTCATCGTGGGAAATGTTAAGGTGCTGAGACAAAGCATCTGCCACATCATTTATAACTTGGTCAATAAAGTATTTATGCTCATAAGTGGTAAAATTGGTTTTCTTGAAAACCAATTTTTCTGAGATTGCCTTTTCATACTCTTCTTTTGTTATATAGCCTTGTTCCAGCATTTTCTTTAACACTAAATGCTGCCTTTCTGTAGCGGCTTCTAGATCAGCATAAGGAGAATAACGGGATGGATTCTTTGTAATTCCCGCAATCATAGCACATTCCGCAAGGTCTAACTGGCTCACATCTTTTCCAAAATAAGCTAAAGAAGCTGCCTGGACACCGTAGGCATTCACATTGGGACCGCCTAAATAGATGGTATTAAGATAAGCTTCCAGTATCTGTTGCTTTGAATATATCTGTTCCAATCTCCAAGCCAAAACCATTTCCTGTATTTTTCTAGTAATAGTTTTTTCACTGGAAAGCATGGTGTTTTTCACAAGTTGCTGTGTAATAGTACTGGCACCTTCTACAGGCTTTCCTCCCGCCTTAATGTTCGCAATAAGAGCTCCAATAATTCTCTTTGGGTCAATTCCTAGTTTGTTCTTATAAAAACGCTGGTCCTCTATTGCCACAAAAGCATTTTGCAAATTCTTGGGTATTTTCTCTATTGGAACCCACAGCCTGTTATCAGCACCATGAAGTATTGCTACTCTCTGCCAGTTACCATTTTCGTCTTTTGCATAAACAACAGAAGACTGCGCCTGAGAGGTCAAAGCCTCCTGAGAAATTGGAGGAGTATTTTTAATTATAGCCAAGACTTTTCCGCCGATTGCCCCAACCGCTGCAAAAAACAGAATAAGAAAAGCAATTCCAACCCATTTGAAAAAAAGCTTAATGGAGCTTTTTTTCTTTTTTTCACTATTCTTTTTTCGCCGGCTTCTTTTTAGGTTTAAATCGCTATTTTTGTCCATACTGATCCCCCATAAAATTATGGTTTATCCAATCATATTGATTATATCATAAATTATATCACTTTTTTATGTCCAAATTGTAACAAAAAAGAAAAGTCAGCTAAAAATACTGACTTTTACCTTGCCAACTCGTAAATTTTTATTATATCTTCTTTATTAAGTTTAACAAAATCTCCTATTGTCCTGGTTCCTCCCTTTGTACACTTGTCGGCCATCTCTTCAAACCTATCGTCCGAAATGCCTGCCTCTTTCAATCTAACTGGAAGTCCAATCTCTTTAAAAAATTCTTCTGTTCTTCTAATCCCTTCCAGGGCAATTTCTTCTAAGTTTTCGTACGGCAAATCAACGTCCCAAACTTTTACAGCAAACTGAACAAATCTATTAATGTTATTTTTATAAACATACTTCATCCATGCAGGAAATACAATAGCAAGGCCTGCTCCATGAGCAATGTCGTAAATAGCGCTTAGTTCATGCTCAATTCTATGTGATGCCCAATCTCCTCTTCCTCTTCCAGTGTTAAGAAGGTCATTGTGAGCAATTGTGCCGGCCCACATAATCTGCGCCCTCGCATTGTAATTAGCAGGGTCTTTTAAAACAATGCGGGCATTATTTATCACAGTCTTTAATGTAGCCTCACAGAGTCTATCAGTCAGCTCAACTCCTTCTTCATTCACAAAATACCTCTCCATTATATGGGCCATAATGTCAGCAACACCACAAGCAGTCTGATACGGCGGAAGAGTGTATGTAAGCTCTGGGTTCATAATTGCAAACTTAGGCCTCAAAAGTTCATGGTGGAAACCTATCTTATACCACCCATCTTCATTTGTGATAACTGTAGCATCACTTGCCTCACTGCCTGTTGCTGGAATGGTAAGAATCACTCCCACAGGAAGAGCTTCTTTCAATTCTGCTTTTCCTTCAAAAAAGTCCCAAACATTCCCTTCATAAGGCACTCCCATTGCGATAGCCTTTGCAGTGTCAATAACACTTCCCCCGCCAACAGCTAAAATAAAATCGATGTTGTTTTCTCTAACTAATTTTATCCCTTCCTGCACAAGGCTAAGCCTAGGATTAGGCTTTACTCCTGATAGCTCTACAAATTCAACTCCCTCTTCTTTTAAAGCCTTTACGACTTTATCGTACAATCCGTATTTCTTTATGCTTCCTCCACCATAGCATAACAATACTTTGTTGCTATAATTTTTTACTTCTTTCCCAACTTGCTCTTCTGTCCCTTTTCCAAAGATAATCTTTGTAGGACTTGAAAAAATAAAGTCTTTCATCAAGACCACTCCCTCGTATAATATGATTGTAATCCACATTAAAAATTTAATAATAAACACACAAATTAAATCCTTAAAAACCATTTTTACCCTGGTAAA
>NZ_SLWU01000011.1 GCF_004345675.1 Caldanaerobacter subterraneus
TTTAGTGCCTATGATTTCTGGCGAGTTCTCAAGGTAGCGGTGGTGACTCCACTCTCTCCTGAGAAGGTAAAAAGAGACTTCTCTGTCCTGAAGGAATTATTAATTCAGGGCAAGTGGAGAGACCCGTAAGGGCGTGAGTCCCTGCTTCTTGGGGCAGGGGCTATGGCTTTCCCAAATACCGCCTGCTGGGGTTGGGAAAGTCTGAAGGGCGGACTACAAATACCCCAGCTATCTAAACTGTACATTTTTGTACAGTTTGGGTAACCAGGTGAGTATGTAAAGAGAGAAAACTAAAGTAAGACTTTAAAAATTAAAAAATAATAATAATAAAAAAGAGAGAGGATGGTGTTATTAATGACAGAACTTCAAAAACGAATAAGCTTTATTGGTTTAGTTGCTCTTGGAGCAGCGGGTGTTATAGGAACAAGCTGGATATATACAAACAGTAAGTTTTTTGCAGCATACGGAGCAGGAGGGGAAATTTTTGGATTTGTTGTAGCGACAGTGATTGCTAGTTTAATTGCTTTGGCTTATGCCGAATTGTCTACTGTTTTCCCCAGAGCTGGAGGAGAAGTTGTTTACACGTATGTCGCATTTGGTAAGACAACCTCTTTTATAGCAGGATGGGCGTTAGTAGGCGCTTATTTAGCTTCTCTGGCATTTTATGTGACGGCATCAAGTTTGTTATTGGCATGGATTTTTCCTCAACTTGAACAAGGCCCATATTATGTTATTGCGGGGACTAAAATACATTTACCTGAACTTATAGTAGGTATTGCTATTACATTGTTAGTGTTTTTAGTAAATTATTATGGAGCTCATTTAGCATCAGGGATTCAAATTGTAATGTTTGGAACAATGATTGTACTAGGGTTACTGTTAGTAATTGTAGGATTTACTCACGGTCAAGCATCAAACTTTTGGCCTGCCTGGAGTAAAGATATGAATCCATTCCTTTCGACAATGAGATTTGTTTTACCCGCTATGACATATTTAACAGGGTTTGAGTTAGTTGCTGTACTAGCAGAAGAAGCAAATATGCCCGTAAGGAAAATTGGCATTAGTGTTATTTTATCAGTTGTTTTAGCGGGATTGTTTTATACGATAGTGTTGCTATCTTCTGCGTGGGTTATTCCGTGGCAAGAGACTGCTAAATTAAAATTAGGAACAATAGATGCTTTTAAAGTAGCTGGTTTTCCTGCATTAGGATGGGCGGCATATTTTATTTCTGTCCTAGGATTAGTTACAAGTTTTGTAGGTTTATTTGCAGCAACGCCTAGATTAATCTTGTCTTTGTCACGTGCAGGAGTTCTTCCCCAGACCTTCACTAAAACGCATCCTAAATATGGAACACCTGTAAATGCTCTTTACTTAACTCTTGGATTTGCACTTGGTTTAGGATGGCTGGGAAAAGGAGCTATGGTATGGTTTTTAGATATGGGAGGATTTGCTATTGCAATTGCGTGGGTATTGGCTACTCTTAGTTTGATTAAAATAAGAAAAAAATATCCTAATCTTAGAGGTGCTTATAGGACTTCGGCTACTCTCTTACCTTTAATTGGAGGTATAGTAGCAATTATAATTGCAATAGCTACTTTGATTCCAGGAACGCCTTTGTCATTAGCTTGGCCATATGAATATATTGTTTTAGGTGTGTGGGCTATAGTGGGAGTTATACTATATGCTAAAGCTCCAAAAGGTAATGAGGAAGAAGCATTGAAAAATTTGTTAGGTGAGTATTATGAAGCTATAAAAAAGGCTACTGATTAATTATGGATAAAATTGGGGTTTTCAAAGATACTCCTGCTCCTTTACCTAAAAAGGAATGGAAAAAGTGTCAAGTATGTTTTATCCCATTGTAGGTGCGATAATGGCGGGGCTTATTGCTATTTCTACGCTGATACCCGGCACGGATTTATCCTTAGAGTGGCCCTACGAGTAATATAATCCTAGTAGTATGGATATTAATAGGTGTAATACTTTACATGTATTCACCTCGTGAAGAGGACGAAAAGGCCTTGAAAGAATTGGTAGGAGAAGAATATTATAAAATTGCTGGAGAAAAGGGTGAAAAAATGAGTGATAAAAATTTTAAGGAAATACCTATTTCCACTCCAATCGAAAAGTGGAATTGGGAAGAGGTTAGAAAGATTCCGATAAGAGAAAATAATGAAAAGCTGGTTCCTTTAAGTTTATATCCCGAGAGGATAATAGTGCGCTCAGAGTACTTTCTTCAGGGGATAAAAGGTGCTCTTCCTGAATGTTACGTGAGAGAGAGTGTATATGAAAAATTACTAGAAGCGGCTGATTTATTGCCACCGGGATATAAGTTTGTGATTTTTGATACGTGGAGACCTATTCAGGTGCAGCAATCTCTGTTTGATACTTTAAAGGAACAGTTTAGGAAGCAATATCCTTCTGAATCGGAAGAAGAGATTACTAAAAGAACCTTGACATTTGTTGCATTACCTTCTACAGATCCTACGAGGCCTTCGCCCCACAACACCGGAGGGGCTGTTGACCTGACAATTGCAGATGACAAGGGAAGGCTGCTCAATATGGGAACAGAGTATGACGATCCTACGGAAAAGGCAAGGACTACTTATTTTGAAGAGTTGTTGAAAGAAGGCAAGGAGCTTTCAAAAGAAGAAAGGGAAGCCTTGGAAAATCGCAGGTTACTCTTTAATATCATGACATCAGTGGGTTTTACAAACTATTTAGATGAATGGTGGCACTATGACTACGGCAATCAAAATTGGGCGTGGGTGAGCAAGAAAGAATATGCTCTTTACGGTAGGGCCAAACCTTTCTTTGCTTGGAGAAGCGACATAGAATAAGAAAGGAAGCGGGTTTTAATCCGCTTCCTTTTTAAATATTTTGAATAGCGTACTTGAAAATAAGGGGATTGTATGTTAAAAAATAATAGAAAAGGATTTTTTGAAGGCAAAAAGGGGAGAGGCATTTGAAAAAGGCCATTATTTCTGTAAAGGGCACTCAGAAGAACGACAGGGAAGAAGTTGACACTATAGAACTTGTTACAGAAGGGAATTTCTATGTCAAGGGCAATACTTTTTACGTGGTGTATGAAGAGAGCGAATTGTCAGGCATGGATGGCACCACTACCACTTTGAAAATAACTAGAGACAAGGTTACCTTGCTCAGATTTGGCACGAACAAGTCCAAAATGGTCTTTGAAAAAAATAAAAGGCATGAGACAGATTATCAGACACCTTATGGCAAAATTCTTTTAGGAGTTCTCTCTACAGACGTGAATGTAAATATGGGGGAGAGTGGAGGAGAGGTAAACATAAAGTATGTTCTCGACCTCAACAATAGAAAGGTAAGCAACAATGAACTATATCTAAAAGTGCGGGAGGTAAATTGAGTTGGAGAATATTGTTCAAAAAGCTAAAGAAGAGATAAAAGATGTTGTTTTAAAAGCATTAAATGAAGCTAAAAAAGAGGGATTGCTCAATTTTGAATCCATTCAAGATGTGGAAGTGGAAGAGCCAAAGGAAAAACAGCATGGGGACCTTGCTACCAATTTTGCAATGGTTATGGCAAGAGAGGCAAAGATGGCTCCTCGTAAAATTGCAGAGATTATAGCTTCAAAAATGAATACTTCTGGTACCTTTATAGAGAAGGTTGAAGTTGCTGGGCCAGGCTTTATCAACTTCTTTTTAAACCAAAATTTTTTGATTGAGACGCTTAAATTGATTCACAAAAGAGGAAAAGATTATGGAAGGGTTAACCTTGGAAAAGGCAAGAAGGTGCAGGTGGAATTTGTTTCTGCTAACCCTACAGGTCCGATGCACATGGGAAATGCTAGAGGGGGAGCGATAGGAGACGTTTTGGCTTCCATACTCGATTACGCGGGGTACAACGTTTCAAGGGAATTTTACATAAACGACGCGGGGAATCAGATAGAGAAGTTTGGATATTCCCTTGAGGCTAGGTATTTGCAACTTCTTGGAATAGATGCAGAGGTGCCAGAAGGGGGTTACCACGGAGAGGACATAATAGACAGAGCGAAAGAATTTTTAGAGATACACGGAGACAAGTATAAGGATGTGCCTTCTGAAGAGAGGAGAAAGGCTTTAATAGAATATGGGCTTAAAAAGAATATAGAGAAGATGAAAGAGGATTTGGCGCTTTACGGAATAGAGTATGACGTGTGGTTTTCTGAGCAGTCCCTTTATGACAGCGGAGAAGTGTATAAAGTGATAGAGGAGCTTACAGAAAAGGGCTATACCTATGAAAAAGATGGGGCATTGTGGTTTAAAATGACCCTTTTTGGCGCTGAGAAAGATGACGTTTTAGTGAGGTCAAATGGAGTTCCAACATATCTTGCTTCTGACATAGCTTATCACAAAAACAAGTTTGTGACGCGCGGATTTGACTGGGTGATAAATGTTTGGGGAGCTGACCACCATGGGCATGTCGCTCCTATGAAAGGGGCTATGAAGGCTTTGGGGATAGACCCATCAAGGCTTGATGTAGTTTTGATGCAGCTTGTCAAGCTTATAGAGGGCGGACAGGTAGTCAGGATGTCTAAAAGGACAGGAAAGATGATCACTTTAAGGGATTTGATAGAGGAAGTAGGTAAAGACGCAGCGAGATTTTTCTTCAATATGAGGTCTCCTGACAGCCCAATAGAGTTTGATTTGGATTTAGCTAAGCAGCAGACGAATGAAAATCCCGTCTTTTACGTGCAGTACGCTCATGCGAGAATTTGTTCTATAATAAGGCAGTTAGAGGAGATGGGGGTTAAGATAGAAAATATAGAAGATGTAGACCTTGGGCTTTTAAAAGAAGAGGAAGAGGTGGATTTGATTAAAAAACTTGCCTATTTTCCTGAAGAAATAACTATAGCTGCGAAGACCTTGGCTCCTCACAGGATTACAAGGTATGTCATAGACGTTGCTTCTCTTTTCCACTCTTTCTACAACAGCCATAGGGTGAAAGGAGCAGAGGAGAATTTAATGAAAGCACGCTTTGCTCTGATTTTAGCTGTAAAGACTGTTCTAAAGAACGCTCTTGACATACTTAAAGTCACTGCTCCTGAAAGAATGTAAAGAAGGCGGTTTTTGCCGCCTTTTTTGTGTTATAATAGGTTTTAGGAGGTGGTCTTTTATGAAAATAAAATGGTTAGGACACGCTTGCTTTAAATTGACTGCCGAAGACGGGACTACAATTGTGACAGACCCTTTTGACGATTCTGTAGGATACCCTATGCCGGATGTGAGGGCAGATATTGTCACTTCTTCTCATTCCCATTTTGACCACAATTACTTTAAAGCTGTAAAAGGGAAATTTGAAATAGTGGACAGGACAGGAGAACACAACATAAAAGGAATAAAAATAAAAGGAATAAGCACTTTCCACGACGGAGAGCAGGGGGCAAAGCGGGGGAAAAACATAGTTTTCATTTTTGAGATTGACGGTGTAAGAGTGTGCCACATGGGAGATTTAGGACATGTCTTGACGGAAAAGCAGGTCAATGAGATAGGGCCTGTGGATGTTTTGCTTATCCCTGTAGGAGGATATTATACCATCGACGCAAAACAGGCGGTAGAAGTGATGAAGCAGTTAAACCCAAAGATTACAATTCCAATGCACTACAAGACGGAGTACATAGATTTTCCAATAGACACAGTAGATAACTTTTTGAAACTTACAAATGGAGAACAAATCCCCTCTTCTGAGCTGGAAGTTAAGAAAGAAGACTTGGAAGGACAGGCAAGAGTTATTGCATTAACTTTCCAAAAATAGATAAAAATTCTTAGAATATTCCCTTAAAGTGCGGGAAACATAATAGTGTAAGGTTCGCGGTGGTTGAGCCAAGGTCATTTAGAGGCGTAAGCCTTAGATGGCCGGCCGAAGATTGATGTTCGGTATTGCGAATGTCAGTCAGAGGGCAGATTGCAATGTGTCTTGATAAAGCTATAAGCTAAAAAGGATGCATTGCAGTCGAGCTAAGACTGCTATGGGTGCCGCAGGTCAAAGTACGCGCCTTTGCAGTGTACTTAGACTGGAGGTCTTATGGAAGGTGCATAAGACTTCTAAGGTATCCATAGCAGTCGAGCATAGGTCAGTACAGGTTGTAAAGTGCTAAAGAGTGCCGAAGGACCTGTACTGGCTGAAGCGAAGACCATCGCGGACCTTACTTTTTTTATGTGATTATACTAGATAATTTCCACCATTTCTTTTATAATATTCCTAGAAAGGTAAATCAATTTCAATTAAGAGGGATATTTTCTTTTATCTGAAAATTTATATTCTAGGGAGAGGGATTTTATGAAAATAGTTAGAATGAAGGATTTGACAAAAAGGTTTGGCAATATTATAGCTTTAGATAATGTAAATTTGGAAATAGAAGAAGGGGAAATTTATGGACTTTTGGGTCCCAATGGTGCAGGAAAGACTACGGCTATAAGCATAATCTGCGGACTGATAAGTTTTGACAGAGGTGAAGTCTATGTTTTTGACAAAGACATACGTAAAGATGCTGAATTCATAAAGAAAAATATAGGTATTGTGCCTCAGGACGTTGCTATATATGGAGATTTAACAGCCTATGAAAATGTAAAGTTTTTTGCAAGCCTTTATGGACTTAAGGGGAAAGAGCTAAAAGAAAATGTAGAGATGGCATTAGAGTTTGTAGGTCTTTCAGATAAAGCGAAAGAAGTACCAAATAAATTTTCAGGTGGTATGAAAAGAAGGCTAAATATTGCCTGTGCCATTGCCCATAGACCTAAATTGATAATAATGGATGAACCTACAGTAGGTATAGACCCTCAATCGAGGAATCACATTTTGGAATCTGTTAAAAAGTTAAATGAAATGGGTAGTACAATTATTTACACAAGTCACTATATGGAGGAAGTAGAGGCTATCTGCACGCGGATTTCTATAATGGACCATGGCAAGGTTATAGCTGAAGGAACAAAGGAAGAACTCACTTCAATGGTTACAGATGTGAATACAGTTTATATTGAAATTGGCTCAATTGATGGAATAAAAGAGGAGGAATTGAAAGGAATAAAGGGTGTAAAAGATGTTGAGATAAAAGACAGCACGATAAAGATAACAAGTTTAAAAGATGTGAGCAATTTTGATGATATAATCCATTATTTTATTTCAAAGAATATACCAATACGCAATCTGAGAAATGAAATTCCCGATTTGGAGACAGTTTTCCTCACGTTAACGGGCAGAAAATTGAGGGATTAGAGGTGGTAAAATGAGAATCCTTACTATAATGCTTAAAGAAATAAAGGAAATTCTTTATGACAAGAATGTAATGGCAATTATGATACTATTGCCAATAGTTCTTATTGGAATTTTAGGTTTTGCGTTTTCGTCAACATCAGATATAAAATTAGGGGATATAAAAGTCATATATACAGATGAAGGAGATACGATACTTTCACAAGGTTTTGATATTTTCATTAAAGAAACTGATAAAATGGGAGTAAAATTTGTAGAAATAAAAGATGTCAGCAAAGGAATAAGTGAAATAGAAAAACGCACATATGATGGTTATGCTTTTTTAAAAGGTAAAGATATAACTTTTTATAAGAATGCACATGGAGATATAAAAACGGAGATTGCAGAAAGTATGATTGACTCTTTTGTTGATACTTTTAAGGGAATGACAGCTATAGCTTCACAAAATCCTGCCTTTCTTAAAAATAGAGGCGATATAAATTTAAATAGAGAATTTGTAAAAATAACCTCTATTGACAGAAAAGTTAAACAAACATCATTCGATTATTATTCTGTTACAATGCTTACTTTGATAATTTTATACGGTGCTATGAGTGGTGTATTTTCAATAGATATGGAAAGGACAAAAAAGACAGGGCGCAGAATATTAGCTTCTCCTGTTAAGAAATATGAAATATTGATAGGGAAGGTGTTAGGGGTAACTTTTTCTGTTTTTATACAGGCCTTGATTATTATTTTTTTTAGCAAATACATCTTCGGAGCTAATTGGGGAAATGATATCATAACTGTTTTTGTGATTATAATTAGTGAGATAATTTTTGTGGTGGGCTTGGGAGTGAGTTTGGGGTTTATTATAAAAAATGGAGCAATGGCACAAGGTTTACTAAACGGTATAATTCCTTTTATAGCCTTTTTAGGTGGGTCATATTATCCTGTAAAAGAGATGGGAAGTCAGTTTATTGAGAGACTTTCAAATTTTTCTCCAATTACATGGACAAATACAGCCATATTTAACGTGATATGGGTAGGTAATTACCAATATGTACCTACAGCCCTCATGGTAAATTTAATTCTTGCAGCTTTTTTCATAGTGTTGTCAGCTTATTTATTCAGAAGGGAGGCTTTTTAAGTGAGAGAGCTATTTTTGGTTATGAACAATACTGTAAAGTTATTTTTTAGAAGGAAAGGGAATATTATTTTATTGATTTCTGGTATTATAATTCCACTTTTCTTTTTGCTTTTTACCTATGGTGGCAGCGGACAGCTTAGAATAGGTGTTGTAGATAAAGATAAAAGTCTGATTTCGGCAGATTTAATTAATTCATTGGAAAAAACGGATAAATTCAAGGTTGTTTTCTTAAAAGAAGATGAGATAAATGATAAAGTATCGAAAGGAAAAGTTGACAGCGCTATAGTGATTCCTCAAAGATTTGAAGAAGAAATTTTGAAAGGAAATCCAAAGGATGTAGAGATTGTATCAATAAAAGGGGAAGAAACCACCTTATTTTTGAAAAGTTATCTTGACCGCAAGATAAATGTTCTTTACAATTTGAGTAAGGCATCCGAAGGAAATAAAGAAAATTTTTATAAGATGTACAACCTTTATAAGAACAGTCCTTTTAGCTTGAAAACATATATTGTTGAAGATATAGGGAAGACGGCAGTGGCAACAACAAGAAGTTTAGGATTTTTTATAATGTTTTTGATGTTTAGTACTTTTAATATTTCTAATTTTATACTTGTGGAGAAGAGAGATAAAACTTTTTACAGAATTTTTGCTTCTCCTTTAAAGTCAAGAACTTATTTAGCGAGCAATTTTTTGGTAAATTTGATTTTGACAGTTTTTCAAATAGCTTTTATACTTGCGTTGATTACCTTTATATTAAACTTAAGCTTCACAAAAGCGACATTTGATGTTTTTTTAGTACTGGTTTCTTTTGGAATAACCTCTATTGGTTTAAGTTCAATGATAGTTGCTTTTTCACCCTCTACAAGTTATTCTAATGTCTTGTCTACTTTAATTATTACACCTACTTGTATGTTAGGGGGAACTTTCTGGCCATTATATTTAATGCCAAAATCATTTCAAAAGCTTTCTGATTTTATACCACAGAAATGGGCAATAGACGCTATAGAAAAAATTCAAATGGGTGGTAGTTTAAGCGATGTTTATATGAATATAATCATACTGTTGGCTTTTGCATTAACCTTTATCCTGTTAGGAATATATAAAATTAAAACTTCTGAAAAAATGGGAGATTTTATCTAATTTATATGTTATAATCAGACAAGGGGGACGGTTCCTTTTGTCTGAATTATTATTTTTGGAGTGGATATAAATGCCTAGAAAGTCAAGAGTTAAAAGCAAGAGTGGATATTATCATGTGATGTTGCGGGGAAATGAAAAGAAAAATATATTTAACAATGATGATGATAAAAAGCGCTTTATAGAAATATTGGCAGAGAAAAAGCTAGACGGGAAGTTTTATTTAACTGCTTTTTGTCTAATGAGTAACCATGTTCATTTGATGATCAAGGAAGGCAATGAAGATTTGTCAAGTTCTATTAAGAGGATTGCAGGAACTTATGTTTCTTATTTTAATAAAAAATACGATAGGACAGGGCATTTATTTCAAGATAGGTTTAGAAGTGAGCCAGTTGAAGATGAGAGTTACGTTATAGCATTAGTAAGATACATTCATCAGAATCCGGTAAAAGCGGGACTAGTGAAAGAAGTTTCTGATTATAAGTGGAGCAGTTATAGCTGTTATCTTAACGATAATGATAAAATGTGTCAAATTGTAGATACAGAGTTGATTTTAGGTATTTTCTCTGATGATAAAAAGAAAGCTATAGAACAGTTTAAGAAATATATGGAGCAGACAGAAGGCACTGAAATTTTTATCGACATTGAGGAAGAAAAAATGAGTACGGAAGAAGCCAAAGAGTTATTTAAAAAAATGGCAATGGAATTTGGGATTAAAGATATAGAAAATCTGGAAATTAAAAAACGTAAAGAATGGCATGACTTAATAAAAAAATACAGAGAAAAAACAGGACTTTCAATTAAAGATATTGCTTCTATTGCTGGGGTGACTAGGTATAGTATACATAAGATTTTGAAAGAAAAAGGCAAAGCCTGACTATATAGCCTGATTAAATTTAAAAGATCAGACGGAAGGAACCGTCCCCTTTGTCTGATTGTCTGGGAAGAAAGGAGAAAGTGTATGGGGCTTTTTGACCAGATAAAATTTCTGCCAAGGGAAGTAAAAATTTTTGTGGCAACAGAGGCATTTTTAGGGATAGGAATGGGTATTTTAGGGTTTGTGCTAAATTTCCACTTTTTAGCTTTGAATATTTCACCTGAAGAGATTGGCGCTTTAAACTCTATAGGCACTTTTGTCATGGGGCTTTTTTCACTGCCTGCAGGATTTATGGCAAGGCATTTTGGGAGGAAAAGGGTATTTATAACGGGGATTGTACTGATAGGATTGGGCTATTTGATGTTTGGAATTGGGACCACCCTTTATGCCTTTTATCCGGCCCAAATAATACAGTTTATAGGGGTTTCACTTTTGGTTTCCACTGAAATACAGCTTCTCTTTTCTTATGCAGGGTCAAATGAAATGGAGACCTTAAGTTACAGCCTTCTTTTCGCGGTTTTTACGCTTTTTAGTGGAATAGGGACTCTTATGGGGGGATTTATCCCGCAGTTTCTCAAGTATGGTACCACTAAATATCAGTGGTCAATATACATATCTGCCTTGTCTATCTTTTTAGTGGCAATTTTGAGGGGATTATTTTTGCCCTGCCGCAATAACAATAGGCTTAATAGTGCAGAAAAGATTGAGACAAAAAATTTAACAGAGAATTTTAAAGAGCATTTGAACAGCAAAATAATAATTTTGACATTATATCTATTTTTAATGGGGATAGTATTTTCATTGGTTATACCTTTTCAGAATGTCATAATAAAATTTACCACAGGGTGGCATGATGAGGCTGTCTCTTACGTTTTGACTGCCAATGGTATAATTCTGTTCTTTGCCTCTATAATAATGCCTTGGCTTATAAATGAGCTGGGAGTAATTAGGTCTTATTACTACGTGTACGCTATAAATATAGGGCTGGCTTTCATTCTTTACTTTAAGATGCTTCCCATTGCTTTTGTGTTAATTTTCCTTTTAAGGAGTGGTAGCTTTACACTTTTTCTCAATATGGTGGACAGCCAAACGATGTCTGCTGTAGAGGAAGATAAGAGAGATTTTTTTGGAGGTGCCAGAACTTTTTTGAGGAGCATAGGAGGGGCTATTGGAAGCTTTATAGCAGGGTATGTAATTCAAAGAGGTAAGAGTACTCTTCCTTTTCTGATTACTTCTTTGGTTCTTTTGATTAGCTTTGTGTACTTCGAATTTTTGGTGAAACCCATTTTTATAAAAGAACTTGAAAAAAAGGAGGAGGGCATGTAGCTATACTAAGTGGCAAGCTACATAATGCCCTCCTCCTACATCTCTAAACTCAGGAACTTGTTCTTTACATATGTCCTTTGCAAAAGGACATCTTGTGTGGAATTTGCAGCCTTTTGGCGGGTTTGCTGGACTTGGTATATCTCCTTCTAGTATTATTCTCTCTCTTTTTAAGTCCGGGTCAGGTATTGGCACTGCAGAAAGAAGTGCCTGCGTGTAAGGATGCAGTGGATGGTCAAAGAGTTCATCTCTTGATGCCATCTCTACAATATTGCCCAGATACATTACAGCAACTCTTGTGCTTATGTGTTCCACCACGCTCAAATCGTGAGAGATGAAAAGATAAGTAAGGCCTTTTTGTTGCTGCAAATCCATCAAAAGATTTATTATCTGTGCCTGTATTGACACGTCTAAAGAAGAGACAGGCTCGTCTAAGACTATAAATTCAGGGTCTAAAATGAGTGCGCGAGCTATTCCTATTCTCTGCCTTTGACCGCCAGAGAATTCATGGGGATATCTATCTATGTGATATGAAGCCAGTCCGCACATTTCTAATGCTTCTATTACTCTATCTCTTAATTCGTTTTTTGAGACAAGGCCGTGGTCTAATAAGGCTTCTCCTACTGCATCCCCTATTCTAAGCCTGGGATTTAAAGAGCTAAAGGGGTCCTGGAATACCATCTGCATTTTGGGGCGAAGTTTTCTAAGCTCGCTTTTTTTGAGGCTATGTATAGGAATACCTTTAAAAAGAACGTCTCCATCCGTCTTGTCGTAAAGCCTTATTATAGTACGGCCTACAGTGCTCTTCCCACAGCCAGATTCTCCTACAAGGCTTAAGGTTTCCCCTTTATTTATAGTGAAGCTTACTCCATCTACGGCTTTTACGTATCCTATTGTGCGTTGCAAAACTCCTCCTCTTATAGGGAAGTATTTTTTTAAATTTTTCACTTCAATCAAAGGTTCGCTCATTTTTTCCACTCTCCTTCGTACAGCCAGCAGGCCACTTTATGACCATTTTCATCAGCGACAAAAGGAGGCATCTTTTTGCGGCAGACGTCCATTGTGTATTCGCATCTGTCGCTGAAATAACAGAAATCTCCAAGATCTATCGGGTTTGGCACCTGACCTGGTATGGTATAAAGCCTTTCTTGCCTTCTTCCAATCACAGGCTTTGCTTTTAAGAGGCCTCTCGTGTATGGGTGTTTGGGGTTTTTGAAAAGCTCTCTCACTGGAGCTTCTTCTATGACTTTCCCTGCGTACATCACCACCACGTAATCCGCCATTTCAGCCACAATTCCTAAATCGTGGGTTATGAGCATGAGAGCCATTTTTTTCTCTTCTTTGAGCCTTCTTAAAAGGTCAAGTATCTGAGCCTGTATGGTAACATCTAGAGCGGTTGTAGGTTCATCAGCGATTAAAAGTTTGGGGTCGCAGCTTATGGCCATTGCTATCATTATGCGCTGCCTCATTCCGCCGCTTAGCTCATGAGGATAGCTTGTCATAATCTGTTCAGCGCGGGGAATTCCAACCTGCTTTATAAGTTCAATAGCTTTGTTCCAGGCTTCCTTTTTTGTCATGTGTTTGTGAAGCATCAGAGGTTCCATCAGCTGGTCTCCTATTGTGAGAACAGGGTTTAATGAGGTCATAGGCTCCTGGAATATCATTCCTATTTCATTTCCCCTGATTCTTCTCATCTCAGCATCGCTTAATTTAAGGATATCTCTCCCATCAAATATTATCTCTCCACCTACGATTTTACCAGGAGGAGATTGGATCAGTCTCATTAGAGAAAGAGCGGTTACACTTTTTCCACACCCTGATTCCCCAACGACGCAGACGGTTTCACCCTCGCGAATTGAAAAGCTGACATCATTTACTGCTTTTACAACACCTTCTTCGGTGTAGAAGTAGGTTTTAAGATTGCGAAATTCTACAATATTTCTTGCCATTTCAACTCCTCCTAAATCTTTTGTCTTGGGTCAAAAGCGTCCCTCAAAGCGTCGCCTACGAAGTTAATAGCAAGGACAGTAAGCATTATGGCAACGCCTGGCGGAATCCATAGCCACGGACGCTTTGCAAAGTCTATCATATTATTGGCGGCAGAAAGCATATAACCCCAAGAAGGTGTTGGAGGTACGACTCCTAAGCCTAAAAAGCTCAAAGCAGATTCTGAGATTATAGAACTTGCAACTCCTAGTGTTCCGGCGACAATTACTGTTGGCAAGACGTTGGGGAAAAGGTGTTTTATTATCTTCTTGCTATCTCTTAAACCCAAAACTTCTGTTGCCAGCATGAATTCCTGCTCTTTTAAACTTAAAATCTGGCTTCTTACAAGCCTTGCAACTCCAACCCATGAGATAATACCCAATATGAACATGACGTAGTATATCCTATGAGCCGGAGGTATCTTCAAGTCGGACATTATGGCACCCATCACTATCAATATTGGAAGCCCAGGCATAGCGTATATGATATCTGCGATTCTCATTATTATGACATCTACCCATCCTCCGTAATATCCGGAGATTGCCCCCAAAGACACGCCAATTAATAGAAGTATCAGAGTAGCAGCTATACCTACTGTGAGAGATATTCTACCTGCAAGCATAAGCCTCAATAGCACATCTCTTCCAAGGTTGTCTGTTCCAAGCCAGTGCTCTTTACTTGGGGGTTGATTTGCCTTTGTCACATCGGGTACGTCCTGATGTGGGGAAAAATAAGGTCCTATGAAGGCAAATAAAATCATAAAGGTCAGTATTACAAGACCTAAAATAGCGTATTTGTTCTTTATAAAGCGGCGAAAAGCGTCTTGCCAGAGTGAAGTACCGCCTCTTTTTTTGTTTTTCCTCCTGTAATCGAGAGTTGGAGTCGGTCTTTCCAAATTTTATCCCTCCTCATTTAAGCCTTACCCTCGGATCGGCTATTCCGTATAATACATCTGCCAGTATATTTGCCAAGATTGTGAGTACTGTGATTAACATGGTATATCCTAAGAAGAGAGGATAATCCCTCACGTAAATTGCCTGCAAGACTACTTTTCCTATTCCCGGCCAGTTGTATATTCTCTCTGTTATCATTGCACCTGCAAATAGGCTTGGTATTTCAAGTGTGAAGAGAGTGATTAAAGGCAAAAGTGCATTTCTCAAAGCATGTTTAAAAATAACAGTCCTTTCCTTTAATCCTTTCGCTCTCGCTGTCCTTATATAATCCTGTTTGATAACCTCTAGCATATTGGCTCTGAAGTAGCGGCTTAAGCCCCCTACACTTATCAGAGTCAAGGTTGCAACGGGGAGTACCATATGCTTAGCTACATCCATTATATAGGCCCATCCAGTGTAGTTTGAACCTGTGGTTATCATTCCACCTACTGGGAACCATCTCAAATCTACAGCGAAAAATTTAAGTAAAACTAGTCCCAGGAAGAAAGATGGCAGGGAATATAACATAAAAATTATCAAAGTAGCTATCGTGTCAAAGACAGAGTACTGTCGGACTGCCGAGTATATGCCTATTATTGAGGCGATCAACCATTCAAAAAACATTATGGCAACTCCTAAAAGGAAAGAGTTCCATATAAAGTCGTTTATCACGCTTATAACCGGTTTTTTAAACATTAAAGAGTCTCCCATTTCGCCTCTTAGCATGTTTCCAGCCCATCTTAAATATCTTTCTGGTAAAGGCTTGTCAAGGCCATATAGCGCTCTTAACTGTTCCATTCTCTCCGGAGTCATTTTAGGGTTTTCAAACTGCCTTGTTACGTAATCGCCAGGAGCAAGAGCAAAAATTAAAAATATTATTATGGATGCTCCTATTAATGTTGGAATGCTCTGCAAAAGCCTTCTTATTATAAACTGTGTCATCAAATCCCCTCCTAAATGCATTGGAAAAGCCCGGCCCTAAGTCCGGGCTTTTCCTACTTAATTTAATACTGGAGAAGTTCTGCCTGATAGAGCGAGTAAGTGAAGTCTCTGAAAGATGAAATCTGGAATCCTACTACTCTCATGTTCTTGGCATTGAGGTCATGTCTCTGGTACATGAAGATGTATGGCAGGTCTTCATTGAGCACTTTGTAAAGCTCATGGTAGAGTTCTTTGCGCTTATTCATATCTAACTCTTCGCGAGCTTTTACAATAAGCTCATCAACTTTTGGATTGGAGTATCCGTTTCTGTTCTGTGACCCTTTGGAGTGGAATATGTTGTATGGATCTGGTTCAGCACTTAAGCCCCAAGCCATGAAGTACATGTCAAAAGTCTTTTCTTTGGCTTTCTTAATTTTATCAACTATTAAGTTAAACTCCATGGGTTCTGCTATAAACTCAATACCTAATTGTTTGTAGTTTTCAACAGCAATTGGCACTAAAGCGTCGTTAACAGGGTTTGGTGTTGACTGCAGGAAGTGAATTGTGAACTTTTCACCATTCTTATAGCGATACCCGTCAGGTCCTAGCTTCCAGCCTGCTTCTTCAAGGAGCTGCTTTGCCTTTTCTGGATCGTAGTTATATGGATTTATTTCATCCTCAGGTGGATATGCCCAGGACACTTTTGACTGAGGAACGTTTCTCACTTCTGCCAGCCCCTGGTACACTGCGTCAACTATAGCTTTTCTGTTAAGACCGTATGTCAGAGCCTGGCGAACTCTTACATCCTGGAACTTTGGCTGATAGAAGTTAAAAGCGATATACCCATATCCGTTTGTGGGCAACAGTGCATAGTCTACAAATCCCAGGCTTTCAAGAAGCTCTACATTGTCCTTTTTAGCTGTGATGTTGGAAGTTTCATAGTCTGTTTCTCCTGCCTGTAACGCTTGAACTGCTGTTTCGTCTGTGGTCGTCTTGAAGATCAAATTCTTAATTTTTGGAGCACCTTTCCAGTAGTGCTCATTTGCTACTAAGCGCACTTCCTGACCAGGTACAAATTTGTCAAATACATATGGCCCTGAACCAAGTGGCTTTTGCATTAAAGCCTTTATGCCCTCAAGATTTCCCTTCTTAAAGTCTTTTCCATAGTAGTGCTTTGGAATTACAGGTATACCCAAATCTGACAAGCTAGTTCCCATGAGTTTTTCTAATTGAATTTGTATTGTGTAGTCATCTAAAACCTTTATACCTTCAATTTTATCTGCTTTGCCCTCCTGATACTCCTTAAATCCTACTATACCTGCAGGAGAGAGGTCAATTGGTCCATCGTAAGTTGGGTCTGCTAATACGTAGTAAGTAAATTCTACGTCATGGGCTGTTAAAGGCGTTCCATCACTAAATTGTACCCCTTTTCTTAAGTGGAAGGTGACAGTGTTATTATCTTTGTCCAAATCCCACTTCTCTGCAAGGCCAGGTATATATGTTCCGTCAAAGTTTACTTCTATTAAGCCATCAAATATAGCGCTTAAGACGTAATTGTCATAAGCTGTCTCATAGAAGAGTGGGTTAAATGTTCCTGCTGGCTCATGCAGACCTATTATGAGAGTGTCTGTACGAGATTTTGAAGCTTCTGGTATTTTTGAAGGGTCTTTTGCTTTTGTCCAGTTGTCGCTGTCCTGGACAGAAGCTGTTGGAGTTGTTTGTTCTTGCTTGGGCTGTTCGGATGGTTGTGTCTCCTGTGGTTTGCTACAAGCAGATAGGACAACTGATAGGGCGAAGACGAGCACCACTAAAAGAGGAAGCCATTTCTTTCTTAGCATCTTCAAAAATCCCCCTTACCTTTAATTTTGTTTTTATTTTGTAGACGATTACTATTATAGCATATTTAATATTAGTTGGCAAGATAGCTGTTAAAAATGTAAAACATTTATGAAGAAATTTAATTTTGTGCAACCAAAATTAAAAAATATTAAAAAATTGCAGTAAATTTTAGTGATTTTTAAATTACCTATTTAAATTTTATGCTGTATCACAAAAGTTTAGTACTGTTTATCATAAATTTTTACAAAAAATCAATAAGTCTTCAAAAAAAGTTGTAAATTATGCACACATGGTTAAACGTTTTTATATTTATGAGTGTGAAAATGGTTTTCAAAAAGAGTCCAATTTAAAAATACTAAACAAAAAACAAAGGGAACAAAACAGACAAAAGGGACGGTTCCTTACGACTGAATTTTTCAAGAGCTCTTTTAAATCAGACAAAAAGAACCGTCCCCTTTGTCTGATTCCTATCTGATTTTTTCACTGTTTTTTGGGAAAAACCTATTGAATTGGAGATATTTATTGGTTAATATAATACTATACCAGTAAATAAAGTGATGGTGATGAGTATGGCTGATGATTTTGTTCCAGAGATAACTTCTCCCTTAAGGCAGAAAATGGTTTTAGTGCCTGAGATAATACATCAAAAGGCTTCCGGTATAAAGGTGTATGGGAAATTGATAAAATCTTTAGTTTTTACGACAGATGTGGCTTTGATTAAGAACACCAATGCTCATGCCGTTTTGGCTGTATATCCTTTTACACCACAACCTGTAATTACTCATGCTCTCATAATGGCAGCTGACATACCTGTTTTCTGCGGCGTAGGAGGAGGGCTTACACAGGGGAAAAGAGTTATAAATCTGGCTCTTGACGCTGAATTTTCCGGTGCCATGGGTGTTGTTGTAAATGCTCCAACGGCGAATGATATAATAAAAAAGATGAGAGCCACCATCGATATACCGATAGTTGTCACTATAGTGTCTGAGAAGGAAGACATAAAAGGAAGAATAGAGGCGGGCGCTACAATTCTTAATGTGTCGGGAGCACAAAAGACACCTGATATAGTGAAAAAGATAAAAGACATAGATCCTGATATACCAATTATAGCAACTGGTGGTCCTACTGAAGAGACAATTTTGAAGACCATAGAAGCAGGTGCCAATGCGATAACTTATACACCGCCAACAAATGCGGAAATTTTCTCAGAAATAATGGAAAAGTATAGGAAAGAAAGAGAGTGAATCTACATTAATAGGGCTTTTGCCCTTTTCTTTTTTATAAATTTTGTTCTCAAAAAAAGATGTGATATAATTACTTTACAACTTTGCAGGGAAAGGGGAGAGGATTATGCAATATAGAAAATTTGGAAAATTGGATGTGGCAGTGTCTGCATTAGGGTTTGGTTTGATGAGACTCCCTGTCATTGACAATGACAACAGCAGAATAGATGAGAAAGAAGCCATAAGGATGATAAGATATGCTATTGACAATGGAGTGAATTATCTCGATACTGCCTGGCCTTATCATGGAGGCAACAGCGAGATTGTCACAGGAAAAGCATTGAAAGAGGGATATAGAGAGAGGACTTTTCTTGCGACTAAGCTTCCCACATGGCTTATAAATGAAAAAGAGGATATGGACAAATATCTAAATGAACAGCTTAAAAAGCTTCAGACTGACCATATAGATTTTTACCTTTTGCACGCTTTAGATAAAAACAAATGGGAAAATATGAAAAGAGTTGATGCCTTAGCCTGGGCTGAAAAGAAAAAACAGGAAGGAAAAATAAGATACATAGGTTTTTCGTTTCACGACGAATTTCCCGTTTTCAAAGAAATAATAGACTACTATGACAGATGGGATTTTTGCCAGATACAGTACAATTACATGGACATAGATGTGCAGGCAGGAGAAAAGGGGTTAAAGTATGCTGCATCAAAAGGATTGGGAGTTGTGATAATGGAGCCCATAAGAGGAGGAAGACTTGCCAATCCTCCAAAAGCTGTGCAGGAGATATGGGATACAGCAAAAGTGAAGAGGAGTCCTGCTGAGTGGGCACTCCAGTGGCTTTGGAACCAGCCTGAAGTCTCTGTTGTTTTAAGTGGCATGAGCACTTTTGAGCAGTTGAAAGAAAATATAGAGAGCGCGAACAGGTCTGGGATTGGCACTTTGACTTCTGAAGAGCTGGAGATTGTGGTAAGAGTTAGAAATAAATATAAAGAGCTTTCCCCTATTGCTTGTACAGGATGTAATTACTGCATGCCCTGTCCAAATGGGGTCAACATACCGAGAAATTTCGAGCTTTACAATGAAGCGCATATGTACAATATTTATGAGGCGAATCGCAAAGCCTATGAGGATTTAGGGGATGCAAAGGCTAGTTCTTGTATAGAATGCGGCAATTGTGAGAGCGTATGCCCACAGCACCTTCCGATTATAGAGTATCTTAAAGAGGTTGCCAGCTATTTTGAGGGGTAGGTTTTTGCTACCCCTAAATTTTAGGGTAAAATGCTGTTATAAAAAGCATTATTCCAAGTAGAAGGCATAGGAGGCTTAATGCTAGAATAATAATTAAGTAAAACCTTCTTTCCATTTTTTATCTCTCCCTGACGAAATCTCCCCAATATTATAGACGCGGAGTAACACTATTTGGTTTCATTTTTATGTATTATTTTTTCTCGTGATTGTGAAGTTTTTTCTGTGCAAGTTTACTTTTTACTTTAAAAATGATAAAGGGGAATTTTATATGATTTACAAGAGATTTAACTCTCCGGTAGGTGTTCTTACAGTATTTTCTTCTGGCAAAGGTATATGCAAAATTGAGTTTGAAAATGAAAAATTTCCATTAGAGGATTTTGAAGAGGGAACCGATTTTTATATTGAAGAGTGCATTAAAGAGCTTGACCTGTATTTTCAAAAGAGGCTGAAGAATTTTGATGTGAAGCTGGATTTGCAAGGTACGAAGTTTCAGATGGCTGTGTGGGAGGAGACTTTGAAAATTCCCTATGGATCTGTTGTGACATACGGTGAAATTGCAAGAAGAATTGGGAAACCCAAAGCAGCGAGAGCAGTAGGGCAGGCTCTTAATAAAAATCCTATTCCCATTATAATTCCCTGTCACAGAGTTATTGGAAGCGACGGAAACTTGACAGGTTTTGGAGGGGGGATTGAGATAAAAAAGTTTTTACTTAAGCATGAAGGGGTTAAGATTGGTGGATGATAAGAAGAAGCCAGAGGGAATTGGATAAGAGATCACAATGGCGCAATTGATAATAATTTTGTCAATTGTGCCATTATTTTTTATTGACCTTATGGTATAATGAGGATAGAAAGCGGGTGATGGGATGGATTATCTAGAAACTCTAAAAGAGTTTTTCAGGAATAAAGATAATATAGTTATGGCTTTTCTGTTTGGATCTGTTGCTAAGTGGAAAGCCACAAAAGAATCTGATATAGACATAGCGGTTTATTTAAAGGAATACGATGAGGGATTTGTATATAATTTATGGAATGAACTGGAGGATTTGCTTAAAAGGGATGTAGACCTTGTTGTTTTAAATATAGCTAATGCTACTGTTGCATGGGAAGCATTGAGAGGGAAAAAGATTATAATAAACGACCATAGTTTTTACATAAATTATATGCTTGAAGTATCTAGGGAAGCGGAAGACTTTAGAGAAGTCATTCGTGATATATATAGATACAGACAGGAAAGAAGGGAGAAAAATGCTTAAAGACTCTGACAAGGTTAGTGTAATAATTAAAGTGGATAAAAATAAATCAAAAAAAGAAGTGGTGGGTTATGGATAAAAAGACTGTTGTGGATATATTAAATGAGATTGGACTTTTGTTAGAGCTTAAAGGGGAAAATCCTTTTAAATCAAGAGCCTATTACAATGCTGCGAGGACAATTGAGCTTCTCGATGAAGATTTGGAGACGCTTGTTAAAGAAGACAGGTTAAAAGATGTGAAAGGGATAGGAGAGGTGCTTAACAAAAAGCTTACAGAGCTTATAACCACCGGGCGAATGGAGTATTACGAAAAATTAAAAGAGTCAGTACCGCCTGGCCTCATAGAGATGTTAAAAATTCCTGGTTTGGGGCCTAAAAAAATAAAGACGCTTTATGAGAAACTTGGTATAACCACGATTGGGGAATTAGAATACGCCTGCCTTGAAAACAGACTGCTTAAGCTTCCAGGTTTTGGAGAAAAAACACAGAAAAAGATATTGGAGGGAATACAGTTTGTGAAGCAATATAGCGGACACCATCTCTACTTTGAAGCCTATGAAGAGGCTACTAAGATTAAAGAATATATCGATGGCACGGGCCTTGCTATCAAATCTGAAATTGCCGGAAGTTTGAGAAGGAAAAAGGAGATAGTCAAAGACATAGACATACTCGCAACTTCAAAGGAAGCTTTAAAGCTCATGGATGCATTTGTTAATTATGATGGAGTGAGGGAAGTAATTGCAAAGGGAGAGACTAAAACTAGCGTAGTTTTAAAGTCAGGGATAAACGTGGACTTGAGGGTTGTGAAGGAAGAGGAGTTTCCTTATGCTCTTCACCATTTCACTGGAAGCAAAGAGCATAATACTGCAATGAGACACAGGGCAAAATCCATGGGTATAAAGATGAATGAATACGGACTTTTTAAGGGAGACCATCTCATAGAGTGTAAAGAGGAAGAAGAGATATTTTCTAAGCTTGGCCTTTTGTATATTCCCCCTGAATTGAGGGAGGACATGGGAGAGATTGAAGCAGCAGAAAAAGGGAAGATACCCGTCTTGGTAGAGGAAAAGGACATTAAAGGAGTTTTTCACGTGCATACGACTTACAGCGATGGGAGAAATTCTCTAGAAGACATGGTGAGAAAGGCAAGAGATCTGGGGTATAAGTATATAGCGATTACTGACCACAGCAAATCCGCCTTTTATGCAAATGGGCTTACTGAAGAGGTGCTTTTAAGACAGTGGGAAGAGATAGATGAATTAAATAAAAAATATCCTGATATAGTTATTTTAAAAGGGATAGAATCTGATATTTTGCCTGATGGTTCACTGGATTATGAAGAAGAAATTTTAAAAAGGTTTGATATGGTAGTTGCTTCAATCCATTCTCACTTCAGGATGAGCAAAGAAGAAATGACTAAAAGGGTCATAAAAGCGTTGGAGAATAAATACACTAAAATTTTGGGGCATCCAACAGGTAGACTCTTGCTTGCCAGGGATAGTTACGAAATAGATGTATACGCAGTGATTGATGCAGCGGCTCACTATGGAAAGATAATAGAGATTAATTCAAATCCCTTTAGACTGGACCTTGACTGGAGGTATATAAAATACGCAAAAGAAAAAGGCGTAAAGTTTGCCATAAATCCTGATGCTCACAGTGTTGATGGACTTGAGGATGTCAAATATGGCGTGGGAATTGCGAGAAAAGGCTGGCTTGAAGCCAGGGATGTGATAAATACTTATGAAGTGGAGGAAGTTTTAAGTATTTTGCGCAATATGTGAAACTCTTCAGACTGTCTTAGTTTTAAGGCAGTCTCGTTTGTTGATAAAGTCCCATTCAATTAAGTGGCATTTTGTGTTAATGCTCCGGAGTTGCAAAGCGACTAAACTAAAGCTCGCTTGAGGGCTCAGGCGGGGTACCGGCCAATTCGCCCTTCGGGCTCAAAGTGGCCGCTCGCTTTGCTCGCCCCACCTTCGCTCCTCAAGCTCGCTAAGTTTAGTTACTGCTTTGGCAACAAGTCGCATTTACACACAAAATGCCACTTCTCTATTTTGTCAACAGTTTTAGACTGTCTTAGTTTTAAGGCAGTCTTTATTTTTTTATGAAAAGCTTTAGAGAATATTGACATACTAGATTGGGAGGAGTAAAATATATTTTGTGTCAAAAATATTTGCATACGAAATATTCGTATACGAAATAATTTTAAATGCGGTGGTGAAAATGGAAGAGATAAGCAATGGTTTGAAAATATTAAAGCTTTTAAAACAAATAGGTAACACAATAAAGCAGATGATGAAATACGAATGCAAGGAGTATGACATAACAGGCCCTCAGGGAATGCTCATGGGGATTTTAGCCCATTATGGAGAGATGAAAGTAAGCGATTTAAGTCAAAAATTGGGGCTTTCTAACAGCACTGTTTCTGGCATTCTTGACAGACTTGAAAAACAAGGGTTGGTTAAAAGGGTGAGAAGCAAAGAAGACAGAAGAGTAGTTTATGTCAGTGTTACTCCAGAATTTAAGGAAAAGTTTCAAAGGCATTTTAAAGAAGCGGAAAGAAAATTTGAAGAGTTGATAAATAGAGCTAGTCAAGAGGACCTTAATAAGATAATAGAGGGACTAGAAGCGTTAAAAAAAGTGTTAGAAATGAAAGGTAATGAGGATTTAAAAAGATGATGGAAATAAAGAAGGAAAAGATTACAAGATAACTAAATGTAGCAAAAATTTAAGGAGGAGAAGGTGACTATATGACAAAGCTGGCAAGATATCTGAAACCCTATGCAGTATTAATTTTACTTGCAGTATTCTTCATATTTGTTCAAGCCATGAGTGACCTGGCGCTACCTGATTACATGTCTAAAATAGTCAATAACGGTATACAGCAGGGTGGAATAACAAATGCAGTTCCTGAAGCAATAAGAAAAAGTGAAATGGATAAGCTAATGCTTTTTGTCACTCCCAGTGAAAAAGAGGAGATTTTGAAAAATTACACACTCGTAAACAAGATGAGCTCTGATTATGACAAGTATGTTAAAAAATATCCTATACTTTCAAAAGAACCTGTTTATGTTCTTAATAATATAGACAAATCAGAAATTGACAAGATAAATTTGCCCTTAGGAAAGGCATTTCTTGCTGTTTCGGGAATTGAAAAGGCTAAAGAGAATGCCAAAAATGGAGTAATAGAATTTAATGGGAAGAAAATACCTGCAAATGTGGACCTGTTTGCGATAATTTCACGAATGCCAGAGGAACAGCTTCTTCAGATAAAAGATGAAATGAATAAAAAATTTGAAGTTTTAGGGGATGACATGATAATTCAGGCTGCCACAATGGCGGTTAAAAATGAGTATAAAGCAATTGGCATAAATACTGATAGGATTCAGATGAACTACATTTTACACACAGGACTTCTTATGCTTCTGATAACTGGCTTAAGTGCGGCAAGTACTATTATGGTAGCCTTTTTTGCCTCCCGCACAGCTGCAGGAGTAGCGAGAGATTTAAGGAAAGACCTGTTTATTAGAGTCCAGCACTTCTCTAATGCAGAGTTTGACAAATTTTCCACTGCTTCTTTGATAACGAGGACTACAAACGATATTACACAAATACAAATGCTCCTTGTAATCATGATAAGAATGGTATTTTACGCTCCTATAATGGGAATAGGTGGAGTTTTCAGAGCTTTGAGCAAGAGTGTTTCAATGTCATGGATTATAGCATTGGCGGTTATTGTACTTTTTGGGATAATATCAGTCCTGTATTCTATTGCCATGCCTAAATTCATGTTGATGCAAAAATTAATTGACAGGCTCAATTTAGTTACACGTGAAAATCTATCAGGGATAATGGTGGTAAGGGCTTTTAACAATCAAAAGTTTGAAGAAGAAAGATTTGACAAAGCAAACCAGGATGTGACCAAAGTGGGTCTTTTCGTAAACCGCGCTATGGCGATACTGTTTCCTTCAATGATGCTTGTGATGAATGGTGTAACTCTTTTGATAGTGTGGGTAGGGGCTCATCAAATAGAAAATTCCAGCATGAGAGTTGGAGACATGATGGCCTTTATGCAGTACGCTATACAGATAATATTTGCTTTCCTGATGTTTTCAATGCTTTTTATAATGATTCCGAGAGCTTCTGTTTCAGCAGAGCGTATTGCTGAGGTTTTAGAAACAGAGCCCTCTATAAAAGACCCAGAAAATCCAAAGCAGTTTGATGAAACACAAGCAGGAACAGTGGAATTTAGAAATGTGTCTTTCAAATACCCTGGAGCTGAAGATTATGCTCTAAAGGATGTGAGCTTCAAAGTTTTGCCTGGTCAGACAGTAGGCATAATAGGAAGAACTGGTTCTGGTAAAAGTACTTTAGTTAATTTGATACTGAGATTTTACGATGTTACAGAAGGGCAAGTGCTGGTGGATGGGGTGGATGTAAGAGAAGTGAAACAAGAGGACCTTCGCCGCAGAATAGGGTACGTGCCTCAGAAAAGCTGGCTTTTCAGCGGTACTATTAAGTCAAATTTGAAATATGGTAACGACCTGGCTACTGAGGAAGACTTAATAGAAGCAGCGGAAATTGCACAGGCGATGGAGTTTATAAATGAAAAGCCCAAAAAGTTTGACACAGAAATTGCTCAAGGGGGAACAAACGTATCAGGAGGTCAAAAGCAAAGGCTTTCCATTGCTCGTGCCCTTGTTAAAAAACCTGAGATATACATTTTTGATGAGAGTTTTTCTGCCCTTGACTTTAGGACAGAAGCAGCTTTAAGGAAAGCTATTAAGGAAAAGCTAAAAGGCAGCACTGTCATAATGGTATCTCAAAGAGTTTCTACCCTTTTTAATGCAGATCAGATAATTGTTTTGGAGGAAGGAAGAGTTGTTGGCATAGGTAAGCACAAAGATTTAATGAGGACTTGTCCAACCTATAGAGATATTGCTTTGTCGCAGCTTAAGGAGGAGGAATTAGCATGAGCGGAGACAGAAAAGTAGATTCCAAAATGCCGCCAATTCCACATATGGGTAGGGGTGGAGGACCTCGGGCTTTAGTACGTGGAGCAGAAAAAGCAAAAGATTTTAAGGGAACGATGAAAAAATTTATAAAGTATTTGTCTGAGTATAAAATCTCTATAATAACGGTAATTTTACTGGCAATATTAAGTACCTCCTTTTCCATTGCAGGACCTAAAATATTGAGTAAAGCTATCACCAAAATTTTTGAAGGTGTGATGAACAGAATAACAGGTCAGGGAAGCGGAATAGATTTTGAATATATTGGAAGGATAATTTTAATCCTCATTGGATTATACGGGCTAAGCGCTTTATTTGGCTATTTGCAGGGCTGGATAATGTCCGGTGTTGCAATGAAAGTTACCTACAAATTTAGAAGGGAAATTTCTGAGAAGATTAATCGACTTCCTTTGAAATATTTTGAAGGCACGAATCAAGGAGAAATACTTTCTCGTATCACAAATGACGTAGATACAATTACACAGACTCTCAATCAAAGCTTGACACAGATAATTACTTCTGTGACCACAGTTATTGGCGTTCTGATTATGATGCTTACAATAAACTGGCTTATGACGTTGGTTGCTCTTTTGATTATACCTCTGTCTTCTTTAGTAATTGCTTTTATTGTAAAGTATTCTCAAAAATATTTTAGAGAGCAGCAAGATTATTTAGGGCATGTAAATGGGCATGTGGAGGAAATGTATGGAGGACATCACATAGTAAAAGCGTTTAATGGAGAAAAAAAGAGTATAGCCAAATTTGATGAGCTTAATAGCACTTGGTATGATGCTGCTTGGAAGTCACAGTTTTTGACAGGTGTTATGATGCCCCTTATGAATGTGATAGGCAATCTAGGGTATGTCGCTGTTACAGTTTTAGGAAGTTGGTTGGTCATCAAAAATGCGATAGAAGTGGGAGATATACAGGCTTTTATACAGTACATTAGGTCTTTCACTCAGCCAATTGCGCAGATTGCAAATATTTCCAATATACTTCAGCAGACAGCAGCCTGTGCTGAGAGAGTTTTTGAGTTTTTGGAAGAAGAGGAGGAAGTGCCTGACAATCCTAAGCCGATAAAATTGGAGGATATAAAAGGAGACGTTGAATTTAGGAATGTCAAATTTGGCTATAGGCCAGATAAAATAGTCATAAATAACTTTTCTGCTAAGATTAAAGCAGGGCAAAAAGTTGCAATTGTTGGTCCTACTGGTGCAGGAAAAACTACAATTGTCAAGCTTTTAATGAGATTTTACGATGTAAATGAAGGTGCTATCTTAATTGACGGTCACGATATAAGAGAATTTTCAAGGGAAGATTTAAGGTCCCTCTTTGGAATGGTGCTTCAAGACACCTGGCTTTACAATGGAACTATCATGGACAATATAAGATATGGCAGACTTGACGCAACCGATGAGGAAGTGATTAAAGCTGCTAAAGCAGCACACGTTCACAGCTTTGTCAAGAGCCTGCCTGGTGGATATAACATGATGATAAATGAAGAGAGTACTAACATTTCTCAGGGACAAAAGCAGCTTATTACAATAGCAAGAGCCATATTAAAAGACCCAAAAATTCTCATACTGGATGAGGCTACAAGCTCTGTAGATACTTTAACTGAAATACAGATACAAAAAGCGATGGATTATCTCATGAAAGGGCGCACAAGCTTTATAATCGCTCACAGGCTTTCTACAATAAAAGATGCAGATTTAATACTCGTTATGGACCATGGAGATATAGTAGAACAGGGAACCCATGAAGAACTTCTCAAAAAAGGCGGCTTCTATGCTAAACTTTACAACAGCCAGTTTGAGAGGGAAGAAGAGCAGCTTGTAAGTTAAAAGTATTGACACATAGCATAAAAAGTGGTAAAGTTAAAAATAAGCAAAACAAAATACGGGTGGTTATGTCCGCTGGGGGAGCCTGAAAAGGCTGAGACGGCAGAAATGCCGAACCCTTGGAACCTGATGAGGGTAATGCCTCCGTAGGGAATGCGGGCTCAAAAGGCACCGCATGAGGCGGTGCCTTTTTCAGCGAACATAACCTCCTAAAAATGGAGGTGTTTTTGTTTATGTCCTATATTTTAAGCATATTTTCTGATTTTGCAGAGATAAAACCAGTGACCCTTTCTGTAATCCTAGCAATTTTGCTGGCAGCTTTTCTCTTGTATCTTATGAGGAAAAGTGTCAAGTTTGACACAAAAATGCTTGTTTATGGGGCCCTCTCAATTGCTATAGCTTTTGTTCTATCTTATATAAGGTTTTACCACTGGCCCCAAGGGGGATCTATTACACCTGCCAGCATGCTTCCACTGTTTGTTTTTGCCTATTACTACGGTCCCGGTCCAGGAATTGTCGTTGGAATGGCCTATGGGTTTTTGCAGCTGATTCAAGATCCTTTTATAGTACAATGGGTACAGGTTCTTTTGGATTATCCTTTGGCTTTTGGGGCTTTGGGGCTTGCAGGCTTTTTTAGAAAAAATTTAAGTTTGGGAATTTTAGTCGGCGGTTTTGGAAGATTTTTCTCCCACTTTTTGTCTGGAATATTCTTTTTTGCAAGCTATGCTCCAAAAGGTATGAACCCCATAGTGTATTCACTTTTAGTTAATGGCAGTATCATAGGAACAGAGGTTTTAATTTGTTTTGTAGTTTCCTTAATTCCTCAAGTGAGAAATGCCATAGAAGAAGTTAAGAAAAGAGCTTTGGCTTAAAAAGGGGATAGGGCCCCTTTATTTTTTTAAAATTGTGAAATCAACATGGAGGAATTTGAGGGTGAGCTCATAAGAGAGACATTTTATAAAAATTATGATAAGATAGAAATGAAGACTTTTAAAGAGGTGGCCTGTCAATGGAATTAAGAAAAATACTGCAGGACAAGGACAGAAATATATTTTTCTACATCAATGAGAGGATAAAATGCAGCCTCTTGGATAAAATAATGCCCAAAATAACTCATGCGGGTGGCCCTGTTTTCACCGTGTTTGTGACAGTATTTTTGGCCCTTTTTGGTAAAAATAATGTCAAAACGTCTGCGATAGAGGCTTTGTTTTCCCTTATAAGTAGTCATCTTTTTGTGCAACTGTTGAAGAGAAAATACACAAGGCCTCGCCCTTATATGGTGCTTGCAAATGCTAACACTTTTCGTCAATTATTAAAAGATTATTCTTTTCCTTCTGGACATGCGACTGCCAGTTTTTCTCTCGCAATGACTTTTTCAATATTCTTTCCCAACCTTGCAATTATCTTTGTTTCTCTTGCAGTACTTGTTGGACTTTCTAGAATATACATGGGGCTTCACTATCCTTCCGATGTTTTAATGGGTTCTACAATAGGCATTGCTTTTGCTTATCTTACTCATTTTATGAGTGTAAGAATTTTTGTGTAAAAATTTTTGAAAATAAGTTGACATTGTGCAAGAAGAAGAATATAATGTAAAAGGGCGTGAAAATTTAATACCTCGTTAGGTGAGGCTCCTATACAGATACAGGCTGCTGCCCGGAAACATCGAGAGATGGTAACGGGTGAACAGGCATTACCGAATCAAGGTTTTGCCTAATGCAGCTGGAGTTTTCTCCAAAGCTGTATAGTGCCAAAGCTCAACGAAGGAAATTGGATGGAAAGCCTCTTTCTTTCGTTGAGAGAGGCTTTTTAAATTTTGCGGAAAAACGGAGGTGAGAAGAATGGACGGTGGAGGTAGTAGCATAAGTAAAAAGGGTATATGTAATGCGGCATTAAAGAAGGATGGGGAACTTTCTCCACTTCCATTCTTCTCACCGGTAATCATAGTATAGCCCTTTTTCTGGTTTCCCTCCCCTTCTTTTAATGCCCTGTTACATATACCTCCAAAACACTGTCTTCCTTTTAATTCCATCGTCTCTTTGTGAAAGATTTTTTCCAGAAAAACAAATACTGTAATTGGAAGGTTGTAGTAGCAGCAACCTATACCCTACTATTGTGTTTTGGAGGTGAGGAAAATGATAAAGATTGCAAAGAAAAACGGTGCAAGTGATGCAATTTTTGCTCAGCTAGTAAATTTTGCAAAAAAAGATATTGATGAGGTGCTTGCAAGCTTAGGGACTGATAGAGATGGATTGACTTTAGAAGAAGCAGAAGAAAGACTTGAAATGTACGGTCTAAATGAAGTAGCTCATGAAAAACCAGCTCCTTGGTATGTCCAGCTTGTGAAAGCTTTTATAAATCCATTTATAGGAATCCTCGTATTTCTGGCAATTGTATCATATATAACTGACGTCTTGTTCGTCTTACCTCAAGACAGGGACTGGAGCACCATCATAATAATTTCTATAATGGTCCTAGTTAGCGGACTTCTGCGCTTTGTGCAGGAGTATCGCTCTAACATAGAGGCTGAAAAACTAAAAGCTATGGTTCACACAACAGCAGCAGTTAAAAGGAAAGAAACAGGTGTAAAGGAAATAAAAATGGAAGAGATAGTTCCAGGAGACATAATACATCTTGCAGCAGGAGATATGGTACCGGCGGATTTAAGGGTCATTACTTCAAAAGACCTTTTCATAAACCAGGCTACTTTAACTGGTGAATCTGAACCTGTAGAGAAATATCCGAATTTGAAGGAAGAGAAGAGAAAAGCTGAAAGCTTATCTATATCCGATTTAGAAAATATATGTTTTATGGGGACGAGCGTTGTCAGCGGTTCTGCGATTGGGGTTGTGATTTCGACAGGGGAGCGCACTTACTTTGGTTCAATGGCAAAGACACTGGTCGGCCAAAGAGCTATGACGAGCTTTGAAAAGGGTATTGACAATGTGAGCAGACTCCTTATCAAATTCATGGCAGCTATGTTCCCAGTAGTTTTTATAGTCAATGGGCTGACAAAAGGAAACTGGCTTGACGCTTTGCTGTTTGCACTGGCGGTGGCAGTGGGATTGACACCTGAAATGCTCCCAATGATTGTGACTACAAACCTCGCCAAAGGTGCTGTAGCAATGGCAAAGCACAAGACTATAGTGAAAAGGCTTGATGCAATACAGAATTTTGGAGCGATGGATATACTCTGCACAGATAAAACTGGAACTTTGACTTTGAATAAAATAGTCTTAGAAAAGCACCTGGATATCCATGGGAATGAAGATGACAGAGTGCTAAGACATGCCTTTTTAAATAGTTACTACCAGACAGGCTTGAGAAACCTTCTTGACATAGCAATTTTAGAATACGGCGAAGAAAAGGGAATGAAAGGATCAGAGCTTGAGAAGATTTATAAAAAGGTCGATGAAATACCCTTTGATTTTGTAAGAAGAAGAATGTCTGTCGTGCTAGAGAGCGAAAATGGGGTTGGTGGTAAAAAGAGGCAATTAGTTACTAAAGGCGCTGTAGAGGAGATGCTTTCCATTTGTGATTGGGTTGAGTATAAAGGAGAAGTAGTGCCATTGACAGAAGAGATAAAAGAAGAGGCTTTAGAAATGGTGAGAAAGCTTAATGAAGATGGGATGAGAGTGCTGGCAGTGGCACAGAAGAACGAAGTTCCTCCAGAAGGCGTGTTCAGTGTGGCAGATGAGAGCAAGATGGTATTGATGGGATTTTTGGCATTTCTCGATCCGCCAAAAGAGACAGCCCCTCATGCTATAAAGGCTTTGAAAGAACACGGAGTTGAAGTGAAGATTCTGACAGGTGACAATGAAATAGTGACAAAGAAAGTTTGTAAAGAAGTTGGAATACCTGTGCAGAATGTACTTTTGGGTGAAGAGATAGAGAATATGACAGATGATGAGCTGGCTGAAATAGCAGAAAGAACCACAATTTTTGCAAAACTTACTCCAATGCAAAAGGCAAGGATAATCAAGGCATTGAGGACCAAAGGACATGTAGTAGGATTTTTGGGGGATGGAATAAATGATGCTCCTGCCATGAGAGAAGCAGATGTAGCAATTTCTGTTGATAACGCTGTTGATATTGCCAAAGAGTCTGCTGATATAATTCTCTTAGAGAAGAGCTTGATGGTTTTGGAAGAAGGGGTAGTAGAAGGGCGCAAAATCTTCGGCAATATCATGAAGTACATTGCAATTACGGCAAGCTCCAATTTTGGCAACGTATTTTCGGTGCTTGTAGCCAGCGCTTTCTTACCCTTCTTGCCAATGGCGCCGTTACAACTTTTGTTCCTCAATTTAACTTATGACCTTTCAATGGCATCAATACCTTGGGACAGAATGGATAGAGAGTATATAGAAAAGCCGAGAAAATGGGATGCTGCAAACATAGGGCATTTTATGATCTGGTTTGGACCTACCAGTTCCATTTTTGATATAACGACTTACGCCTTGATGTTCTTTGTGGTTGGTCCAATGGTAATAGGAGGCTCTTATTTCCTGTTGCCTGCTGAGTTAAAAGCCCAATTTGTTTCTCTTTTCCAGACTGGTTGGTTTGTAGAGAGCTTGTGGACACAGACTATGGTTGTGCATATGCTGAGAACAGAGAAAGTGCCATTTATACAGAGCATGCCAGCATGGCCTCTTTTCCTCTTTACAATGACAGCTATACTTGTTGGAACAGTTGTTCCGTTTACTACATTTGGAGCACAGCTTGGCATGAGACCTCTACCTTTAACATATTTTGGGATAGTATTGATACCAACAATACTGGCATATTTGACTTTGGCTCAGTACGTGAAAACCAGGTTTATAAAAAGATTTGGCACTTTATTATAAAGATACCCTTCAGACAAAGGGGACGGTTCCTTTTGTCTGAAATATAAAAAGCCCGGACAGAAAGCACTGTCCGGGCTTTTTATATTTTAAATAAAAGGAATCGACATTTTTCTTTGATACAACATTACAGAAATATTACAATTTGGCAATCAAAGAAGGAATTTGGGGGTTAATGGTGAAATATTACAATATGGAGCATATATGGAGGGAAAATATGGACAAGATTGTAAAGTTTGAGACACATAAGGGTCTATTTGAACAGTCGTGGGGGAGATGTTTAAAAAGGGGCTTAACACCGGATAAAAAGTTAGTGGCGTTGAATAATGTAAAAATTGTTGAAGATAGCAAAAGATATTCATTAATTAAAGCTTTTCGCAAAAGCATTAAAGATTTGAAAGATATTAATGATTTTAAAAACTTTATGTTTTTGTTAACTGATAAAGAAGGTGTAATACTGGAATTAAACTTACCCCATGCCGATATCGATTTTTACTTAAAAAAGGGTATGGTATTAAAAGAAGAAATTGCAGGTACAAATGCAGTATCACTGGCGATAAGAGAGAAGAATATAGCGGTTGTAAGAAAAGAACAGCACTATATTGAAGATTTAAAAAGGTTAAATTGTACTGCTGGGCCTATTTTTGATAAAGAAGGAAATTTGATAGGGATAGTAGACATATCTTCTGAAAATGAGTTTAATGATAATTTAGTAGCAGTAGTATTTTTACTGGCAAGATATATATAAAGAAATTACCAGGAATTTGAGATGGAAAGAATAAAAAGAAAATTTGACGAAATAGATATAAAGATACTCAAGCTTACGGCAGAAGGGAAAACAGATAAAGAAATTGCAAAAACAATTAATATGTCACTAAGCAATATAAAGTATCATAAAAGGAAAATTTTCAAACTATTGGGAACAAAGAATGTGAAGGACTGCATATACAAGGCAACAAAGTTAGATTTAATATAAGTTTTTATTGTTTTTACATCACTAAATAAGGGATAAAAGATGTTAGATTGTACTTTAGTACAAATTTTAAAGGAGAGAAACTCGGTTTTTATACTAAAGTACAAAAGTAAGGGCTATTTTAGTGAAAATTTATACTTTTGGTCAATTGACATGATGCTGGAAATAAGATACCATGGATATAGAAGGAATTACCGGTAGTCCTTAGAATTATTAAAAAGACAGGTGGAGGAAAAAAGGTTTTAAAAGTTGTTCTATTAGAATGCTAAGAATATTTGAAATTAGGGGGATGAAATCAAATGAAAAGGATAGTATCATTTTTATTGTGTTTGACATTACTTTTATCAGCAACTGTTGTATTTGCTGCAACAGATAATATACAGGCAAAAGGTGTAATATCTAAAGCTGGAGACATGTCACAAAATATAGTCGAACCAGAATATATAGCTTATTGTCCTGCAAGTCCTGATGGCTATCATTTAATGAGGCCAAATACTGGTGGTTTATCAAATCTTTGCTGGATTGAGAATGGGAAAATAATATATTCAAAATACACTTTATGGAAATGCCAGTATTGTGGGACAGAACTGTATGAATCAACAGGTTATGATGTATGGGCATATCCCTCTGATATTTACAAGCAGGAAATACATTATAGTATTTTGGGGGTTTATTACGATATATATATTTATCCGAGATATGGTACTTTACCTGGGTTAAATGAAGGATACAAGTACCGATTGTACTGAACATAAAATGTTGATAGCAAAAGGTTAACTAAATAAAATTTAAAGTAATAAATGCATAAAATTTTCTATAAATAACTTATCCCAACTGTATAAACAAGGTAATCCTAAAAATTTGGGATTACCTTGTTGTTGGTTTTTATAACTTGAACTTCCAAAAAGCGAAAATAAAAAATATTACTGATTCTTTGGAAAAGAAAAATGCTGTTTTTAATTTGAAATATTACAGCAACATTGAAATATTACAATTTTGTAAACGTATGGGTGTAGAATATAAGTTAAAAATTTTACAAAGTATTTTTATGAGGTGAGGTTATGAAAAAGATGAGGTATTTTTTATTGGCAGTGTTAATGGTAGCGTCATTGATTTTGGTATCCTGCTCTAATGAATACGCAAATTTGGAGGAGTATCAATTCAATAAAAGTTCTGACCCCAAGTTAGTTTATGCAGATGAGAATAAAGTCATCATTAACGATGGAGAAGACATGGTTGTTGAATCGAGAGGGAATTTCTACAGGTTACCTATAAAATTAAATCTTGGGATAGAAAGTTTTATATTGACAAGCCCGAGTGGGAAGAATGCTTTAATAGGTACAATCGATAAAGATGGTTCTAACAATATAGCTATTGTAAATTTTTTTAAAGGATCTAAACTAACATTGGATCAGGGAGTTATACGATATGTAATTTCTAATTTTTATTCTATGCTGCCAAATGACTATTATTTTGCTTATACTAATAAAGGTTCTGAAACAATTAAATTGGTGGATTTGGATGCTCTAAAAATTCGTGAAGTAAAAGTGAATGTGCCTGTTAATGATGCAATTGGTGTAAAGAGGAATACAGGGTACCAGATTTATTTTGAAAGTTCAGGAAAAATCTACAAAAAGCTAGAGCAAGAGGAACCTAAATTAGTTACAAATGGGTACTTGTTATCTGTAGATGAAAATAGCAATGTATATTTTTACAGAAATATAAACATAAAAACCACGAAAATATATAAGGTGGACAAAAATGGAAGAGAAAAAGAAATAGCTTTAATTGACAAACCTAATGAATTGATAAAGAGAGGGAGTGAAGCGGTTATTTTTATTACAGCAGCTACTGATAAACAATTTTTAGAAAACAATATAGAATTTATAAATTTGATAACGGGGAAACGTACTACTTTATCAGGAAATCTCAACGACGTGGTTCCTTTACTGTATGATAGAGGAAATATTGCAATAGTTTTTTATAGAGATGGAAGAGCGCAAATAGTTGATACGAGGACAGGGAAAATAGAGCTTATAGAAAATTTTGACAAGTACGTACTTTCAGATTTAAAAATGACATTAGGATTAAATGTTTATAAAAATTACCCTATAAAGTTTAATAAAATTGTGCAATTGAGAAAAGAAAATGATAGCATTAGGCTTTTATTGGTGGATTCTCATAACAAAATTCTAAAAATTTTGGCACAGCAGCAGCTGAAGGATTAAAAAGATTGAATCGAAAGGGGATCCGAAAAATCTAGTAGAGAAAAAAGAGTTGTAATGCCAGACAAATTTGGAAGAGTGGAATTGAATGGAGGATATATAGGCTTATCTTACGACTTTTCTCAAGTGAAGATATTAAAAATAGGTGATGATAGAATTGAAGTTATAGATAAAAAAACAGGAAAGCTATTAGATGTCTATGGTGAAGAAATCAAATCTTTGGATAATGGTAGGAGCCAATATATAGTATATCGTGAAAAAGAAAATGATTTTGGAATTCTACGATTGTATACAATTTTTGAAACCCAAGAGGAAAATGGGAATAAAGAAATTGGCAAAGTAGTAGGTAAGTATTGGGATATAATGTCGCGAAGTGGTTGGTATATAGAAAATCAGCATGTAGTTATTATTTCTACAACGGGGAATTTTCCTACTACAGAAATAGAAACGGGTGGCACAGTTACTATTGTTAAAAATAGAGTATATAGAGATATAAATTCGCTTTTTTTGAAAAAAACTATGAATTTATAAGAAAAAATATTGATTTGGGGTGTCGTTATAGTTTGTATTAAGTTGTGGCGTATAGAACAAATGAGGACTCTTTTAAAAGAGCCCTCATATTGTTTTTATCTTCGTTATTGAGATTTTTCATCTTCTAAATTAATTTCTTTAGAGATTTCATGGAGCATTTGAGGTGTTAGTCTCATATCAAAATGAGTTAATTCATAATATTTTGTGGCTTTTCCATCACTGGAGATTTCCATACTTGCTTTTACAAGTCCTGCTTCTTCTAATTTGCGAAGATGGATGTATAAAAGAGGTCTGCTTATGCCTATTATTCTTGCAAGTTCGCTTATATACTGCCTATTTTCATACAAAATGCCTAATATTTTTATTCTTACAGGGTGAGATAGGGCGTCAAAAATTTTTATAATCTTTGCCGGATCTAAATATTCTGGTGAGGGGTTGTGTTCAGCCATTTTAATCAACTTCCTTTAACAGTTTTTCTATTTTCTCCAGCGCCTTTTTCACTGCATCTATCTCATTTAATAGATCGTTTGACATTTTTATATAAAGGTCATTTTGTTTTCGCATATTTGATATTTTTACAAAGGCAAATATAGAGAAAACTGCAAAGATAACTGCAAAGATAACTGCTAAAATAAAAGGCGTAAAAAGTGTGATAATTGCAAATAAGTCTGTGCCCGATATATTCATATTAATCCTCCTTTTTATTCTATATTTTCAAGTAATTTCTCAATAGATTCTGCTTTTTGACGTAAAGATGACAGTTTTTCTTGTGTCTCTTGATTTAATTTAGAAAAAACTTTAGATTGCACTTGAAGCTTGGTTATTTCAAGAACAATTGCTGTTAAAAAAATTATTGAAGTGATAGAAAGGGCGAGTATAAGATAAACAAATCCCATTTTAAAAACCTCCTCAATTTTTCATTTCACATGTAATAATTATATTACATATGAAATAATTTGTCAATATGCATTTGCTATTTGGAGTAAGTTTTTTTATAATTATGTAAAATCAAATTTCATCCACAAAAGAAAGAGGGAGATAAATGGGATATGCAGCTATTATGTATTATTTTTTCATACTCTTTTACGCAGTATTTTTTATGAGTGGGGCTATTTACGGAACTTTTGTGCCGGTTTATCTGGACTACATAGGTTATAGTAAGAGTGAAATTGGAATTTTAATGTCTTTAGGTCCTTTTGTCGCTATAATAGCTCAGCCGTTTTGGGGAATTACAAGCGACAGAGCGAGGTCTAAAAATTTTGTTTTGCAAATTTTATTTTTAGCTAGCATTTTTACTATGGCATTGTTTCCTTTGTCGCGAAGTTTTTATTATCTTATAGCTGTTATAGCGTTTTTCACATTTTTTCAGAGTTCTACTGGTCCGATAAGTGATGCCATAACATTGGAGCATTTAAGCGAGATAAATCAAAACTTTGGACCGATTAGAATGGCTGGTACGATAGGATATGCGGTAATGTCAGTTATAGCAGGATGGTTTGCGCAAAGGTATATTGGGAGTATTTTTATTTTGAACATTGCAGTGATGTTCATAGCTTTTATGATTGTTTTTAAACTTCCAGTTGTAAAAGGACATCAGTTTGGAAAAGAGAAAATCTCCATATGGAGACTTTTTTCAAATAAAAATCTGGTAGTGCTGATGGCTCTCAATTTTTTAATTCAGACTACTCTAGGGTTTTACTATACGTATTTTCCCATCTACTTCAGGCAAATAGGAGGGAGCAACGAACTTCTAGGATTAGCCTATTTTATTTCTGCAATGAGTGAAATACCGTTTTTGTTATATGCTGACAGAATACTTAAAAAGATAGGTACAAGATGGGCATTGATAGGGGCTAGCACAGTAGCTGCAATCAGATGGTTGATTATATTTTTTATATCAAAAGCCTGTTTGTTTTTACCTTTTCAGCTTTTACACGGATTAATTTTTATAGTATTATACTATTCCATGGCAACCTATATTAATCAAGAAGTTCCAAAAGAATTAAGAGCATCAGGGCAGACCATGAACAATTTAATAGGCATGGGTATTTCAAGGATTGTGGGAAGTTTATTAGGAGGATTTTTAAGCGACCTTTATGGAATAAAAATGGTATTCCTTTATAATTCTATATTAGCTTTTTCTGTAGTATTAATTTTTGGGTACATCTTTTTAAAAAAGACAACAAGATAGTTTTTGTAAATTTTAGGAAGAAAAATTTTTTGAAAAAACTCTTGAAAAAATTTTTTTCGGTGATATAATGGTAAGTAAAAGCTGCATAAATATAAATAAAATAGTTTATTTATGCAGCAATTATTTTTTTACGAATTTTTGCATAAATATAAATTAAACTGTATATATATTTACAAAGGGAGGCAGCCGGATGATAAAAGTTGGGATATTTGGAGCAACTGGATACACTGGAGTAGAGCTTATGCGCCTTCTTTCAAAGCATGAAAAAGTAAAAATAGAGTACATTTCGTCTCAAAGTTATGCAGGAAAGTCAATAGCAGATGTCTATCCATCCCTTACAGGGTTTTATGACATTTCTCTCGATGATGTAGAGGTAGAGAAGGCGGTTTCAAAGTGCGATGTAGTTTTTACGGCGCTACCTGCAGGTTATGCTTCTAAAATTGCAAGGGAAGCGGTAAAAAAAGGGGTTAAAGTGATTGATTTGGGGGCAGATTTCAGATTTGACGATTATTCGACTTATAAAGAATGGTATGGCGGAGAATACGATGGGTATGATGGGATAAAAAGAGCGTATGGCTTACCTGAGATTTATAGAGATAGTATAAAAGAAGCCGATGTAGTGGGAAATCCAGGGTGCTATCCTACTAGTGTGATATTAGGGCTTGTTCCTCTTTTGAAAGAGAAGGTTATAGATGGAAACATAATTATTGATTCAAAATCGGGGATATCGGGAGCAGGCCACAGCCCGTCACAGAAGAATATATATGCAGAATGTAATGAAAGTATAAGAGCATACAATGTGGCAAATCACAGGCATGTGCCCGAGATGGTTCAGGAACTTTCCAAGGCATCGGGAGAAAAGGTATCGGTGGTTTTTGCACCTCACTTGACACCTATGACCAGGGGAATTTTGAGTACAATGTATTGCAAGCTAAGAGAAAATTTAAATCAAGAGGAAATTTATGAGGTTTTCGCTGAATTTTATAAAAATGAGTATTTTGTGAAGGTGCTAAAGCCTGGGGCTTATCCTTCTACTAAAAATGTATATGGTTCGAATTTTTGTCACATAGGTTTTGAAGTTGACAAAGCGACAGGTACTTTAGTTGTAATGACTGCCATTGATAACTTAGTAAAAGGAGCATCAGGTCAAGCGATCCAGAATATGAATATAATTTTTGGGCTAGAAGAAAAAACAGGACTTGATATAGTGCCGGTATATCCATAGTAAAGCATTAATATTAAAAGGGGTGTAGGAACGAGGCGATGGAGCAGATGGAGATTTTAGATGGGAAAATAGAATTGCCCAAAGGTTTTGTGGCTTCAGGTGTATTTGCAGGCATAAAGAGAAGTAAGAAGGATTTGGCTTTAATATATTCTGAGCGATTGGCGAACATATCGGCAGTGTTTACTACAAACAGGGTAAAAGCAGCTCCTGTCATTCTAGATATGGAGAGGGCAAAAAAGGGGAAAGCCCAGGCAATTGTAATAAATAGCGGCAATGCAAATGCGTGTACAGGGGAGAAAGGAATTGAGGACGCAAAATCTATGGCAAAAAAGGTAGCAGAAGTCCTCGAGATAGAGGAAGAAGATGTCCTAGTTTGTTCTACAGGAGTGATTGGCGTACCTCTTCCAATGGAAAAAGTGTTGAAAGGAATTGAAGTGGCGGCATTGAGCCTATCAAAAGAAGGAGGATATGATGCAGCCCATGCTATTATGACGACAGATACATTTTTGAAGGCTGTTACTGTGAAATTTAATGTTGAAGGAAAAGATATTACAATGACAGGTTTTGCAAAAGGTTCCGGAATGATACATCCTAATATGGCTACAATGCTTTCTTTTGTACTTACAGATGCCAGTGTGGAGAAGGCTACGTTGGATAAAGCCTTTAAAAATACTGTCAATAGGACTTATAACATGATTTCTGTTGATGGGGATATGAGCACAAATGATACTGCGATAGTGATGGCAAATGGAATGGCAGAAAATAAAGCCATTCAGGAGGGGACCTATGAATTTGATTTATTTTACAAAGCCTTGGAATACGTCAATAAAACTCTTGCCAGACTCATCGCAAAAGACGGTGAGGGAGCGACTAAGCTTATAGAAGTAAATGTAATAAATGCTAAGACGGAAAATGACGCAAGACTTGCAGCTAAAGCCATTGTAAATTCAAACCTTGTGAAGACAGCTATCTTTGGGGAAGATGCCAACTGGGGAAGGATACTGGCAGCAGTGGGCTATTCTGGAGCAGACTTTGATGTGGACAAAGTGGACATATATCTAAAAAGCGCAAAAGGGGAAGTTAAGGTTTGTGAAAATGGCAGTTTTTTTGCCTTTGATGAATCTTTAGCTAAGGAAGTTTTGAAAGAAAAGGAAATTTTCATAATAGTTGACATGAAAGCCGGAGAATTTATGGCTACTTCATGGGGATGCGACCTCTCTTACGATTATGTAAAAATAAATGGGAGCTACAGGACATGATAAGGAAAGAAAAATTCGGAGATGAAATTTTAAAAGCACATATCCTTGTGGAGGCGCTCCCCTATATAAAAAAATTCTCCGGCAAGACAGTTGTGATAAAGTATGGCGGCAGTGCCATGCTGGACTGTAATTTAAAGAAAATGGTTATGCAGGATGTAGTACTTATGAAATTTGTGGGTTTAAATCCTGTGATAGTTCACGGTGGAGGGCCCGAAATCAGCAGCTTTTTAAAAAAACTGGGGATAGAATCAAAGTTTGTAAATGGGCTGAGGGTAACAGATGAAAAAACTGCAGAAATTGTAGAAATGGTTCTTGTTGGAAAGATAAACAAAGAGATAGTTTCAATGATAAACGAACTGGGAGGCATGGCTGTTGGAATAAGTGGGAAAGACGGAAAACTTTTAAAAGCAGAAAAAGACCTGTCAAACGGAGACCTGGGGTATGTTGGCAAAATAGTTGAAGTAAACATTGAGGTTATAGAGATGCTTATTGATAGAGGCTATATACCTGTTATAGCTCCGGTTTCCTTTGGGGATGATGGAAAGACTTACAATGTCAATGCCGACACGGCTGCTGGCAAGATAGCAGAAGCCTTAAAGGCGGAAAAATTGATTCTCCTCACAGATGTTGAGGGGGTTTTGGAAAATGTGGAGGACAAGACGAGTTTGATTTCCAGAATGGACTTGGAACATGCTAAAAAATTGATGGATTCTGGGCGAATAAACGGGGGAATGATTCCAAAGCTTAAGTGCTGCATAAAAGCTGTAGAAAATGGTGTAAAAAGGGCACACATAATAGATGGAAGGCTTACCCATTCTCTTCTTTTAGAAATTTTTACGGATGAGGGGATAGGGACAATGATAGGAAAGGAATGTTTTGATGATGATAACCTATGAAAAGAAATATTTGATGGATACTTACAATAGATATCCTATTATGCTTGTCAAGGGAGAAGGTACAAGAGTATGGGATAGTGAGGGAAATGCTTACCTCGACTTCGTGGCAGGTATTGCTGTGAATTCTTTGGGGCACTGTCATCCTGCACTGGTCGAAGCTATTAAAAAGCAAGCAGAGACTTTAATTCACTGTTCAAATCTTTACTGGAATGAAAAGCAGATAGAGCTTGCCAGAATGATTTCAGAAAATTCTTTTGGAGGGAAGGTGTTTTTTGCGAACAGCGGTGCAGAGGCAAATGAGGGGGCTATAAAGCTTGCTAGAAAGTACGCCTCGTTAAAATACGGCGGCAAAAGGTATAAAATCATAACCGCCAAAAATTCCTTTCACGGGAGGACATTTGGAGCGCTTACTGCGACAGGGCAAGAGAAGTATCACAAAGGTTTTGGACCGCTCCTTGCCGGGTTTAAATATGTGCCTTTAAATGACATTGAGGCCCTTTATGAGGCTGTCGACGATGAAGTGTGTGCAATTATGCTCGAGGTTATCCAGGGGGAAGGAGGTATCCATGAGGCTACACCAGAGTATGTAAAAGCGGTAAGGAAGATATGCGATGAAAATGACCTCCTGTTTATATTGGATGAGGTTCAGACAGGAATAGGGCGTACAGGAAAGCTTTTCGGATATGAGCATTACGGTGTAGTTCCAGACATTATGACTTTAGCCAAAGGGCTAGGAGGTGGTTTTCCGATAGGAGCGATAGTAGCAAAAGAAGATAAAGCTGTTTTTAAGCCAGGAGATCACGCTTCTACTTTTGGCGGTAATCCTCTAGCTTGTGCGGCTGGGATTGCAGTATTAAATGAGGTGACAAAGGATGGATTTTTAGAAGGTGTTGATAAAAAAGGCAAATATTTTAGAGAAGGGCTAGAAACTTTGCAAAAGAAACATAAAGTCGTGAAAGAAATAAGAGGAAAAGGACTTATGGTGGGATGTGAAGTGGATTTGGAGGATGCATCGGAGATTGTTTTAAAAGCACTTGAAAAAGGACTTTTAATAAATTCCGTAAGTCACAATGTCTTGAGGTTTGTACCTCCACTCATCGTGACGGAGGAAGAAATTGATGAAGCTTTACAGATACTAGATGATGTGCTTAGTGAGATAAGATTTTAAACTTGTTACTCTTAAAATTATCAACGATTTTGCCTGAAAAGTCGGTGTTGATAGATAAGTATATAGAGAGCGAAAAGGCAATATAGAAAATTCTCTTTCGTGAGGAGTGTGAAAAATGTTAAAAGGTGAAAAAGTGGTACTGGCATATTCGGGAGGACTTGACACCTCAGTGATTATACCATGGTTAAAAGAAAATTATGAATGTGAAATAATAGCGGTATGCGTGGATGTAGGGCAAAGGGAAGACCTAAGGTATATAAAAGATAAAGCTTTAGCAAGTGGTGCCAGCAAAGTATATATTGAAGATGTCAAAGAGGAGTTTGTAAAAGACTATATATTTCCTACATTAAAAGCGGGGGCTATATATGAAGGAAAATACCTTCTGGGAACTTCAATGGCAAGGCCTTTAATTGCCAAAAAACTTGTAGAAATTGCTCACAAGGAAGGTGCCAAGGCGATAGCCCATGGTGCGACAGGCAAAGGCAATGACCAGGTGAGGTTTGAAGTTTCAATACGTGCTCTTGATCCTTCAATAAAAATAATAGCACCATGGAGAATATGGGAATTAAAATCGAGGGAAGATGAAATAGAATATGCTAAAAAGAAAGGAATACCTATTCCTGTAACTAAAGAAAAAATATACAGTGTAGACAGCAATCTGTGGCATGTGAGTCATGAGGGAGGAGACCTTGAAGACCCGTGGAATGAGCCTAAAAGTGATATTTACGATATAGTTACTCCTCCAGAGAAAGTCTCAGATAAGCCGGAATATGTCTATATAGAGTTTGAAAAGGGCATTCCTGTAAAGGTAAATGGAAAAACGCTAAGCCCTGTCAAATTAATAGAAGAATTAAATGAAATTGGAGGAAGAAATGGGGTAGGGATAGTTGACCTTGTTGAAAATAGACTTGTAGGAATGAAATCTCGTGGTGTTTACGAGACTCCTGCAGGAACGTTACTTTATATTGCTCACAGAGAACTTGAGTACCTTGTACTTGATAAAGAAACGATGAGGTTTAAAGAGTTGGTAGCACAGAAATATGCGGATCTGGTCTATAACGGCCTCTGGTTTTCACCTCTCAAAACAGCTTTGGATGCTTTTATTGATGAGACGCAGAAAAATGTAACGGGTGTTGTAAGGCTAAAGCTTTATAAAGGAAATGTCATAAATGCGGGTGCAAAATCTCCCTATTCTCTTTACAACGAAGAATTCGCAACTTTTGGTAAAGATGAAGTTTACAACCAAAAAGACGCAGAAGGATTTATAAACCTCTTTGGGCTTTCTTTAAAAATTAGGGCTTTGATGGAAATGGGAAGGAAGGATATGGATGAAGCTGTGGGGAGGTAGGTTTAAAAAGGACTTGGACAAACTGATGGAGGATTTCAATTCCTCCATTTCTTTTGATATAAGGCTTTTAAAGTATGATATAATGGGCTCTATTGCCCATGCAAAGGGTCTTTACAAGGCTGGCGTTTTAACAGAAGAGGAGCTTAATTTGATAGAAAAAGGGCTTAAAGAAATACTTGAGGAATCCGAGTTAAAAGAAATACCTCAGGATGAAGATGTTCATTCCTATGTAGAAAGGCTTCTTGTAGAGAAGATAGGCGATGTAGGGCGTAAACTTCACACAGGAAGAAGCAGAAACGACCAAGTTGCGACGGATGAAAGGCTTTATTTAAGAGATGAGATAGACAAAATAAAAGAGGATTTAATAAAGCTTATAGATACTCTAAAAGAAATGGCTGAAACTTATAAAGAAACAATTATGCCGGGATATACGCATTTACAGAGGGCACAGCCTGTGACTTTTGGACATTATCTTCTTGCCTATGTTGAAATGTTTAAAAGAGATTTGTCAAGGCTTGATGATATGATGAAAAGAGTCAATGTAATGCCTTTGGGTTCTGGTGCTCTTGCAGGTACTACCTTTAATATCGACAGATATTATGTCGCTTCTCTTTTAGGGTTCGATGATATAACCTTAAACAGTATGGACGGGGTTAGTGATAGAGATTTTGTGATAGAATTTTTAAGCTTTGCTTCTATAACAATGATGCATTTGAGCAGATTCTGTGAGGAATTAATTTTGTGGTCTACAAAGGAATTTGACTTTATTGAAATGGACGATAGATTTTCAACAGGAAGCAGTATGATGCCGCAAAAGAAAAATCCTGATGCAGCAGAATTAATAAGGGGCAAAACCGGCAGGGTTTACGGCGATTTGATTACAATACTTACCGTAATGAAAGGACTTCCTCTGGCATATAACAAAGACATGCAGGAGGATAAAGAGGCCTTGTTTGACGGAATAGACACTTTAAAAATGTCTTTGAAAGTATTTACAGAAATGATAAAGACAATTAAAGTAAAAACAGACAACATGGAAAAAGCTGCAAAATATGGTTATATGAATGCTACAGATTTTGCAGACTATCTTGTACAAAAAGGTATTCCTTTTAGGACCGCCCATGAAATTGCAGGCAAAGTTGTCTTATATGCGATAGAACGAAACTTACCAATTGAAGAGTTATCACTTGAAGAACTTAAAAAATTCAGCGATGTAATAGAAAAAGATGTATATGGGGCGATAGATGTTAAAAACACATTAAAAAAGAAAAAGACAATAGGTTCTCCAAAAATATAATCAAACACCGGGGACAGTTCTGTTTGTTTGATTTTTCAAACAAACAGAACTTTTTTATTGACAAAATCCTTATTACTGTATATAATGTATATATACAGTAATAACACAAAGGGGATGGTTGTAATAGATGAACATTATCATTTCTAATTCATCGGAAGAGCCCATATATGAACAAATTGTCAGACAAATCAAAGAAGCAATCTTAAAGGGTGAACTTGAAGAGGGAGAACTGCTTCCCTCTATTAGGAATTTGGCAAAAGAGCTGCAGATAAGTGTAATTACGACAAAAAGGGCTTATGATGAACTTGAAAAAGAAGGATTCATTACTACAATTCCCGGAAAGGGCACTTACGTAGCAGCGCAAAACAAGGAATTAATGCGTGAGAAACGGCTAAAAATTGTAGAAGAAAAATTAGTAGAAGCGGTTATAGCTGCAAAAGCAGTAAACTTATCCTTAGAAGAGATAAAAGAGATGTTAGAGATTTTGTATAAGGAGGTCTAAAAGGTGGAGCCAATTTTGGAGGTTAAGAATTTAAGGAAGAATTTTAGAGGGTTTACATTGAAAGATATAAGTTTCTCGCTGCCAAGAGGGTTTATTATGGGCTTCATTGGACCTAATGGGGCAGGGAAAAGTACGACTATTAAGCTTATTATGAATTTGCTAAAAAGAGATGGAGGGGAAATTAAAGTTTTTGGGTTGGACAATATAAAACATGAAAAGGAAATAAAAGAAAAAATCGGCTTTGTATATGAAGAAAGTTATTTTTATGGAGAGTTAACTATTTCAGAGATGAAAAGAGTTATAGCACCCCTATATAAAAACTGGGATGAGGAAGCTTTTATGAAGTATTTAAAAGAATTTGATTTGCCTGCTAAAAGAAAGATAAAGAGTTTATCCAGAGGGATGAAAATAAAATTTGCCCTTGCCATAGCGTTGTCCCATGGGGCTGAACTTCTCATTATGGATGAGCCGACTTCAGGGCTGGATCCTTTGATAAGAAGTGAGCTTTTGGACATTTTTTCTTCTTTAATACAAGATGAAAACAAAAGTATTTTCTTTTCAACTCATATAACCTCTGATTTGGATAAAATTGCTGATTACATCACTTTGATTAATAGAGCATTCCTGTAATGAATAAAAAATAAGGGAGAATGGACTTTGAAAAAATAAGTACCTCCTGATAAAATACAGAGTGTAAGTTTAAGAACTTACCTCGAATTATCAAAATAAACAGGAGGTACCTAAAATGAAGTATACACAAAATGAGAAGATTTTGCAAGTAACGGAAGACACATGATAGTGTCAAGATACTGTAGGATTTTTTTAAGACAACCCCTGAAACTTAGTTAATTTCAGCCTTCAACTTATCATGCTTTTTTATATAACTTGTGCATATTTTAATGCTCTTAAAACCCTATATATTGGCGTTACTTTCCCTATATTCAAAACCGTAATATTATTTATCTTTTCATTTGTAGACGTTTTAACTCTCCTTACCGCTTCTTTTATTTGCTTCTTCGTTAATTTGTAACTTCCTGCATTTATATTCTTTTTCTTGCCCCATTCTACTTCTCTTAAGTCTCCTCCATTCTTGCTAAATACCCTTAATTTCGCCATTAGTTTTAATCCTTCTCTGCTCCACCCTAATGGATTCCTGCTTAGTCTTGCTGAAAATACATGGCTTATATGTCCTTCTGCACTGCACCCTATTACATCTTCGTCTTCACTGTATATCTTTATCCCTTCCCAATTGTTTAGTATGTATTTCTTTGCTTCTTTTATCTTCTCTTTCTCTCTCTCTTCCTCTGCTGCCTTTATTAACTCATCAAATACCTTCTTTACTCCTTCTTTATCCCCTTCATTTATTGCTCTCCATATCTTATCCCTATACTTTGGCTCTTTTGATGTAGCTTTTAATACGTATTTGTTTAAATGATATCTGTCTAGTACAAACCTTGATTTTACTATCCACTCTAATCCCTCTTTTATCCACGGTGCCCCATCTCCTGCTATGTATATCTTCTCTATCTTCTCTTCTTTGTAATTGTCTTCTATGTAATTTGCTACATCTATCCATATGTCTTCAGGTTTCTCTCCTACATATGCTTTGTAATAGACATTCTTCAGTACGTTCCTTCCGTTTTTCTCTTCTCTACCTTCATGTATGTATACTAATCGTGGAGTTTCATCTCTCCCGTCCTGTAAAGGTACATGGTCCTCGTCTGCCTCTATGTATAAACCCCTTACTTCTTTCTTTTCTTTTATTTCTCTCTTTACTTCTACTTCCCCTATTTCCCTTATTGCATTTAATACCGTCTGTTTACTTAACTCCTCTGGACATGCTTTTTTACTACTTCTCTCATATGATTCTTCTATTGCGTTTTCTACTAACTTTATCTTTACTCCCTTTTCTATCCTATCGTGCCGTCCTATCTCTAATGCATCATCCACCAAATATGTATATCTCCCATCCTCTTTAGATTTGTAATATGTCCTCTCATATTCAATATCCCCAAGGACTGTCGTTAATCTCTTTTTATCTTTCCTCTCTACTACCCATTTTTCTTTCCTTCTCTTGTCTTCTTTTATTATCCTATCTAACTCTTCAATAATTGCTTCTATTGCCTCTCTACCTAGTTTGTCCGTGAGTTCCTTTATCCTTGCTACAAGCTCTGTAATATTCATTCCTTTGTTTAACAAATCACCAAAAATTTCTACTACTTCCTCAGTGAAATTTAGAGCATTTTGTAAGTATAATATCCTCAAAGATATGTTTTTTCACAAGAGACCCCCCTTTCTGTGATGTTTTGTTTCCAAGTTCTATTTTATCACAGGGGTTGTCTCTTGTTTTTTTCACTCAAAAAATCCTACGATAATTTTACACTATGGGTTTCAAAATATTGTATCTTTTATAATGAATCAATCAGATACAGTGAAAATGTTGTTTATAATTGCTTTGACACTTATTGTGTTGACAGTTTCATGTCTATTATCTGTTAAATTTTATGAAAATAGGGAGTTTTAAAATATGAAAGGGGACCGCTCTTTGTACAAAACCCGGGTCCCCTTTTAGATATTTTACTTCAAAATAAAATTCGAATGAGAAGAACCTCTTCCAGTGTTTGAATTATATTAAAGATATAAATTGGTCGATTTCTTCTTTTATGACATCTAAAGATTTTCTCCAGAAGTCTTTAGAGTGCAAGTCAAATCCTACGATTTTTCCTAAATCATAGAGATTTTTCTTCCCTGTCTGGGAAAGAAGGTTTTTATATTCTTCTACAAATTTTTTGCCTTCTTGATTGTACTTGTAAATTAGGCCTTTTACAAATAATTCCCCAAATGCATATGGGAAGTTGTAGTAGTTTAAATCGGCATCGTAATAATGGGGCTTGTTTATCCACATGTAAGGGTGCAGGTAATTTTGGTCAAGGCCATCCCCGTATGTTTTCTTCTGAGCCTCTATCATAATTTGTTTTAATTCTTCAACAGATAAAGAATGGTCTTTTCTTCTTTTTATGACTTCATCTTCAAATAAGAATCTTGAGTAAATGTCTACGATGGTTTGTGTTGAGCGCTGCAGTGAGTTTTCTATAATTGATAATTTCTCTTCTTTAGAAGCTGTTTTTAATGCAGAATTCACTATAATATGCTCGTTGAAAATTGATGCTGTTTCCGCTATAGGCATCGGGTATCTTGAATTTATTAATGTTTCATTTGCTAGCAAATGGCCGTGATATCCATGCCCTAATTCATGAGCCAGAGTTAGAACATTAGAAAAACTCCCATCAAAATTTGCCAGTATTCTGCTTTGCTTTATTGGATGAAGGTTGTAGCAAAAGGCTCCTCCTCTTTTGCCTTCCCTTGGCTCTGCATCAATCCAGCTGTTTTCAAAGGCTTTTTTAGCAAATTGTGCAAGGTCCTCACTGAAGGAGTTAAAGTTTTCTACTATAAATTCTTTCGCTTCATCAAATGTAAATTTTTTGTCCAATTTTCCTACTGGAGCAAAAAGGTCATAGAAAGGTAGTCCATCTTTATGACCTAAAAGGCGGGCTTTTTCTTTTAAATATCTTCTAAATTCTGGCAGATATTCTTCTATAGCTTCAAGCATTGCCTCAAGTGTTTCAAAATCCATGCGTGAACGCTGAAGAGTCATTTCTAAAGGAGATGAGTATTTTCTCAGTTCTGTAACAGTTATTACTTCTCCTTTTATTCCATTGAGGCAAGCTGCTGAAGCGTCTTCTATTTTTTTATAGGAATTTAATTCGGCAAAATAAGCTGTCTTTCTTATGTAAGGGTCTTTGTCATAAGCCATATTTCTTACAACGGAAAGAGGCAGTTTTTTCTCTTCGCCGCTTATATTTATGTCTACAAGGAGTGTAGAGGTCAAAAGGTCATGGAGTTTTGCCCATGCTTCTGACCCTGTGTTTTTCATCTTTGCTATTATCGTCTCTTCTTTTTCTGAAAGTAGGTGCATTGCTTCTTTGACTGTCTCTTTTATAAAAAATTCGTGTTCCTTAAGATAAGAGGAAGACTGGATTGTTTCTTCCAAGTTCGGCATGTTCAAAAGCCATCTTTTAAATTTGGTCTCTGGCTCTGCAAGCATTGTGCTTAAGTTTTCAAGAGATTCCAAAGCTTTTAATGCCTTTTCATTTTTTACATCCACACTTAAAGATAAAGCAGAATATCCTCTTACTTTTACCATTAAATCTCCCAGTTCATTTTTAAATCTTATGTAGTATTCGAGTTTTTCTTTGGAATTTTCATATGTTGTAAAGTTTTCTTCAGTCCAAGACCGTATGTGTTCGATTGATGAAGTTATTTTTTCGACGTCTTTTTGAAATTCTTCGCTGTCAAAGGAAGTATAAAGGACATCCAAAGACCACCTCATTTACCTCTCCCCCATTTTGTATAATATTTGCCAATTTGATTGTAAAATATTTTTAAAGATAAGTCAAACCTTTTCAGGGAAATGGTGTAAGAGCTTTTTGTTGTGTTTATTTATTCATTGAGGTATAATAAAAATAGCCTTTTGGAATAAAATTTAAAGACGAGAAGGTGGTGTAGCATGCACAAAGTAGTTTTACTTCGCCATGGAGAGAGCATATGGAACATGGAAAACAGGTTCACAGGTTGGACAGATGTAGACCTTTCGCCTAGAGGAATTGAAGAGGCAAAGCAGGCGGGAAGGATTTTAAAAGAGAAGGGATTTACTTTTGATGTGGCGTTTACTTCAGTTTTGAAGAGGGCAATAAGGACACTATGGATTGTATTAGATGAGCTGGACCTCATGTGGATACCAGTTTACAAGTCCTGGCGATTGAATGAGAGGCATTATGGAGCTCTTCAGGGGCTTAACAAGGCAGAAACTGCAAAAAAATATGGAGAAGAGCAGGTAAAGCTTTGGAGAAGGTCTGCAGAGGTTAGACCTCCTGCTTTGACTAAGGATGACCCGAGATATCCTGGCAATGACCCAAGGTACGCCGACCTTTCTGAGGATGAAATCCCTCTCACAGAGAATTTGATAGACACTATAAATAGAGTTATTCCCTACTGGGAGTCCACAATTGCACCGACTATAAAGTCTGGCAAGAGAGTGATAATAGCAGCTCATGGAAACAGTTTAAGAGGCCTTGTGAAGTATCTGGACAATCTTTCTAATGAGGAAATAATGGAGCTAAATATTCCTACAGGTATTCCTCTGGTTTATGAGTTAGATGAGAACTTAAAGCCTATAAGGCACTATTATTTAGCTGATGAAGAGGAGCTCAAGAAAAAACAGCAGGAAGTTGCGGAGCAGGGCAAAGCGAAGGCTTAAGGGGCCTTTTGGGAAAAGATGATTTTGCGTGGAAAGAAGAGTGTTGAAGAGGCAATGAAAGAATTTGAATAAAGGACTTTTTAATAGATAAGGTAGGTATTTTTTAAATACCTGCCTTTATTTGTTATATTAAGGATTTTCATTTAGTAGGTGCGTTTCATTAATTTTTCCGTATGCGAAACAGTACAGGAAAAAACAACACTAAAGTTTTAATCAATACCGGGTGGGGGTATATTTTTTTATAAACGATGATTTTATAAATTTTTTAGTGAAAAAGACAACGTTTTTATTGTCAGACCATAGACAAAATGTGATTTGTATGATAAAATATTGACTAGAAAATTTGTTATAATCATATCAATCGGAGAGGTGTTTATATGGGTAATAACAAGAAAATTGTAATCATTGGGGCCGGGTATGGGGGCTTACATGCAGCGAAATTACTGAATAAAAAATTAAAAAATAATCCTGATATAGAAGTAACACTTATAGACAAGAAACCTTATCATACTTTGTTAACAGATTTACATGAAGTAGCTGGTTCTAGAATAGAACCTGACAGTGTCCGCATTTATTTACATAAGGTTTTTGCTGGCAAGAGAGTAAACATAATACTTGACGAAATAGAAAAAATTGATCATGAAAAACAGCAAGTGATTGGGAAAAAAGGCGCATATCAATACGATTATTTGATTTTAGGCATTGGCAGTGAGCCATGTGATTTTGGTATACCAGGTGTATTTGAATATGGCTTTAATGTAGGGAGTTTGGAGGCAGCTATTAGAACGAGGGAACACATTGAAGAAATGTTTAGAAAGGCTAGTGTAGAGAAGGATCCGGATGAAAAAAAGAAGATGCTTACTTTTGTAATAGCTGGAGCGGGATTTACAGGAATTGAGACTGCGGGTGAATTGATGGAATGGACAAAAAGTTTGTGTGATAAATATAACTTAGACCGCAGTGAAATCAAAATTATGGTAGTAGAAGCTTTAAATACAATACTTCCCAATTTAAATGCTAAACTGGCTACTAAAGCGCAAAAGTTTTTGAATAAAAAAGGAGTAGAGGTCTTAACTAATTCCCCTATTGTGGAAGTAGCCAGGGATTATGTTGTGTTAAAAGATGGGAGAAAGATTGAGACAAAAACTTTAATATGGACATGTGGAGTTCAAGGCAATAAATGTGTTGAAAATTTTGGGCTGGAATTAAATAGACGGTGCAGAGTCCAAACAAACGAATACATGCAAGCAGTAGGAAAAGAAAACATTTATGTGATAGGTGACTTGGCGTATTATGAAATAGATGGGAAACCTATACCTCAAGTTGTAGAGACAGCGCTGCAGTCAGCGGAAACTGCTGTTCATAATATAGTGGCAGACATAAAAGGGGAAGAGAAAAAAACTTTTAAACCTAAATATCATGGATTTATGGTATCCATAGGAAGTAGATATGCAGTAGCAGAACTTATGGGTGTGTCTTTGACGGGTTTTTTAGCAATGGCTATTAAGCATCTTGTGAACATGCACTACCTTTTTGGGGTAGCTGGCATTGATGCTGTGTTATCGTACATTTACCATGAGTTCTTTGAAGTCAAAAACAATCGCTCAATATTGGGAGGACATATTGCAGCCCATGTTCCTACTTTTTGGCTTGTCCTTTTGAGAATATATGTAGGCGCTTTGTGGCTTATTGAAGGCATAAATAAAATACAGCAAGGATGGCTTGACCCGTCAAAAATATTTATTATAACTACCTCTGATGTATCCGGCGCAACTGCTAATGCTACTTCTGGAGCTACTGCTGTTCAAACTTTGCAGCCTCTATTAAAGGAACCGCCGGCTTTTTATAAGTGGTTTATGGATACTTTTGTAGTACCCCATGCTTTCTTATTCCAGGTCATGGTAGTATTAGCAGAGGTGGCAATAGGATTGGCTTTAATAGCGGGTTTGTTTACTTTCCTTGCATCTGCTGGTTCTATATTCTTAGCACTTAATTTCATCTTGTCAGCAATGGCAGATAAGTCAATATTGTGGTATATCTTCGCTGCTATAGCTTTAATGGGAGGAGCAGGGAGGTCTTTTGGCCTCGACTATTATGTAATTCCATGGATAAAAAATTGGTGGAAGAAGACTACCTTTGCTCGAAAAACATATCTTTATATAAGTTGATAAAAGTTAAAGAGAGGGCTACTTGATGTGAAAAAAGGTGATATTTTTATTATACTTTTTGTAGCGGTTTTATCTGTTGGGTTGTTGGTGTTTTATAGAATATCAGCAACCCAACAGTATCACCATAAATATGCGGTAATAATGATAGATGGTAAAGTGTACAAAAAGGTGTCATTGGATGATGTAAATCATAAAGAAGAAATACCTATAGTTACAAAGCAAGGTAAAAATATATTGTTAGTCAAAAATGGGGGAGTTCAGGTTATTCATGCCGAGTGTCCGGATAAAATCTGTATGAAAGAGGGATTTATTGATAAACCAGGGCAAAGCATAGTGTGCCTCCCCTTTAGGATTGTGGTAGAGATAAGGGGGGATAAAAGTGTGGAGATCGACGAAGTTACCTATTGAATATACAAATATGTCCAGGACCAAGAAAATGGTTTTTTTGTCAATACTAGTTTCTACTTCATTGATTTTATATATTATAGAAGGAATGCTGCCTGTTCCTTTTATTGCTCCTGGTGCTAAATTAGGCCTTGCAAATATAATCACTGTTACTTCTTTGTATTTATTTGGTTTTATTGATACATTAATTGTTCTCATTGTGAGAATACTATTAGCTACTTTTTTTGCTTCTTCGCCTTCTACCTTTTTCTACAGTTTAGGAGGGGGCTTGTTAAGTCTTGTTGTTATGTATCTTGTCAAAAACATTGGGAAAAATCATGTTAGTGAAGTAGGAGTAAGTGTTTCAGGGGGAGTATTTCACAATATTGGGCAGATGTTGGTGGCTTCTGCAATAGTTCAAAATATAAAGATAATGATATATCTGCCTGTGTTGATGATAGCAGGGATAGGAACTGGTATCTTTGTGGGTTTATCTTCTAAATTTCTTTTAAAACACTGGAACAAATTAAAAATATTAAAATACTAAATTTTTCTTGATAAAGGTTAAAGGTGGTTAAATGGATAAGTTTTGGAATGACAATTTAGAGGTAAAAGAAGAACTTGTAGAAGTTGTAAAAATCATGAAAAAGGGTGTAAAAAGTTCAAACAAATTAATTAGCGATATACTACTAGATATGGTAAATAATAGTGGCAAAATGTTAAGGCCTGCTTTTGTAATTATATCGGCTAAATTTGGAAATTATGATAGAAAAAAGATATTACCTTTAGCAGCTGCTATTGAGATGCTTCACATGGCGACTTTAGTGCATGACGATATAATTGACAATGCTTTAATAAGGCGCAGTAAACCCACTATTCAGGCAGAATATGGTAAAGATTATGCAGTGTTTATTGGAGATTTTCTTTTCTCTCAAAGTTTTTTGCTTTTATCAGATAATATCAATGTTGCGAATTTAAAAAAAGTCTCTAAAGTGGTTTCAAGAATATGCAAAGGAGAGATTGCTCAATTTGAAAGCCGATATGACATAAATATTACAATAAGCGATTATTTAAAAAGAATAGCTGCAAAAACTGCTGCTCTCTTTGCTTTAAGCTTTTATGTGGGAGCTTATGAAAGCAACTGTGGAGAAGAGTTGTCCAAAGTATTGGCTAGTATAGGCTATAATATTGGAATAGCTTTTCAAATTATAGATGATATTTTAGACTATACTGGGGAAGAAAGTGTTGTGGGGAAGCCTTTGTGTAATGATATACGACAGGGTGTCTTTACACTTCCTTTAATATATTCTTTAGAAAGAAATAGAGATGAAAAAATTATATCGTTGATAAAAAAGAGAAATTATTGTGAGGATGACATAAAACGCATTGTTGCATTTGTTCAACAAAATGGTGGGATAACCCAATCAAAAATGTTAGCAGAGAAGTATACTAAAAAAGCTTTTGACAAAATAGCTATGTTAAAAGATTCTCCACCAAAACAAATTTTGATTGATGTGACGACTAAGCTTTTATATAGAAATTACTAAAATTGGTTAAAGGCCTTATTCTTGGAGGAGTTATTATATGAAAAAAATTACAGCATTTTTTGGTATTTTTCTACTGATATTTATATTTTCTGGGTGTTCAAATAAAAATTCTCAACCTATATCTGATACTAAATTTGCACTGGATACTTATTGTACTTTGACTGTATACGACAAGGTTCCCAAAAAAGTATTGGATGATGGATTTAAAGCCATTGAAGATATAGAAAAGAAAATGAGCGTCACTATAGAGGATAGTGAAGTAAGTGAAATTAATAAAAACGCAGGGATTAGACCCGTAAAAGTGTCTCCTGATACTTTTTACGTTATAAAAAAAGCAATACATTTTTCTGAAATTGAAAAAGGTTATTTTGATATCACGGTAGGTCCTATAGTAAATCTTTGGAATATTGGTACCGATAAAGCCAGAGTGCCTTCAGCGGAAGAAATAAAAGCTAAACTTCCTCTTGTAAACTATAAAAATATAGTTTTAGATGAAAAGAATATGACAGTTATGTTAAAAGATAAAGGCATGAGCATAGACTTGGGAGGTATTGCGAAAGGCTATGCTGCAGATAAAGTGGCAGAAGTTTTAAAAAAAGAAGGTGTAAAGCATGCTATTATAAATTTGGGCGGTGATGTCCTTACAATTGGTACAAAACCTGATGGAACTAATTGGCGTGTAGGGATTCAAACTCCTTTTAAACCCAGAGGTGAATATTTTGGGATAGTAGAGGTTGCTGAAAAAGCTGTCGTCACTTCAGGGGTATATGAAAGATATTTTGAAAAAGACGGAAAATTATATCATCATATATTAAATCCTTTTACCGGTTATCCTGCGGATAATCACTTATATAGCGTTACTATAATAACAGATACTTCTATAGATGGTGATGCACTAGCAAAAGTTTTTGTTATGGGTTTAGATGAGGGTATGAGGGTTGCAGAAAATTTACCTGGAGTAGAAGCAATATTTGTGACAGATGATAAAAAAGTGTATATAACTTCTGGGTTAAAAGGAAATTTTAGGATTACCGATCCAGAATATACCTTAATGACTAAGTAATTCTATTTTTCTGGAGGAAGTTCTATGGATAAAAAGGAATTTTTAAGGATATGGAAGGGTTTTTGGCAGTTGGCAGATCCTAAGATATGGATAGCATCTACTGTGCCTATGTTTGTAGCGGCTGCCTATGCTTATGGTAAAACGGGAGAGTTTGACTTATTCTGGTTTGTTGTCTCAGTTATAGGCATTTACCTTATTGAGATAGGTAAAAATGCAGTCAATGAATTTATTGATTATAAATCTGGGGTAGATACTTTTGTAACTCCGGATAAAAGAACTCCTTTTAGTGGAGGGAAGAAAACTATAGTCGAAGGTAAACTTACAGTCGAAGAAACAGTAATTATTGCCTTAGTAACAATACTTGTAGCTTGTGCTATAGGGCTAGCTATTGTCATATTTAGAGAACCTCGCGTATTTATTGTAGGGCTTGCTGGAGTTTTAATAGCAGTTTTTTATAGTTTGCCTCCTTTTAAATTAAGCTACAGAGGCTTTGGAGAAATAGCTGTAGGAATAACTTTTGGGCCATTGATAGTTATAGGGATGTATTTAGTGATGACTCATCATGTAAGTATAGATGTTTTATTAGTTTCTTTGCCTATAGGGTTTTTAATAACCAATGTTCTTTGGATAAACCAGTATCCAGATTATGAAGCAGACCTCAAAGGACATAAATACAATTTGTTAGTTAGAATTGGCAAACAAAAAGGAGTGATAGTGTACGCATCTCTTTATATAGCAGCCTATCTGTCTCTTGCTTTAATAGCTTTAGTTACTAAAAATCCAATATGGCTTATGACCTTTATAACAATTCCACTAGCTGTGAGGTCTGTAAATGTTGCCCGCAAATATTATGACGAAATACCAAAGCTGGTAAAAGCAAATGCCGATACGATAAAAATATATCAAATTGTAGGACTCATAATGATTTTATCTTCCTTGGTATCAAGATTTTAGGTTTTATTAAGATATTTTTTAGAAGGGAGGTGAGCGAAAAACATTGATATTATTTTAACAAAACAGTATAATATTTTTACACAAAATTTGTATTAAAAGGGAGGCTGTGATTTTATGAGAAGGATTTTAACACTCGTATTAGTGGGATTATTTTTGGTGTTTGCAATAAGTGGCTGTTCTTCTAAAACAGCAACTGGTACTTACAAAGATGGTACTTACAAAGCGGAACAACCTAATTTTGACGAGCACGGATGGAAAGGATAGATTGAGATAACTGTAAAAGACGGTAAAATAGCATCCGTGACTTATAATGAAGTAAATAAGGATGGGCAGTTAAAGAGAGATGACCAGCAATATGCAGAAAATATGAAGGCTAAGTCAGGTGTTACACCAAAAGAAGCATTTGAGAAATTGGAACAGCAGCTTATTGAGAAGCAAGACCCTGATAAAGTAGATACTGTTACTGGAGCTACACATACATCCCAAACTTTTAAAGAATTAGCTGCAGAGGCTTTAAAGAGTGCAAAGTAATTTTTGAGTAGATAGAGAAAATAAAGGGGACAGTTTTTAAAGCTGTCCCCTTTAAAATTTATTAAGACATAAGCCTCTTTTCTCCTTCTATTGCTTTTATAGGAGCGATATCCTGTGTCACCTTCAAAATACATATATATTCACCTGTTTATTAGTTCTTGTTCTATTGCTGACAATTCTGTAGAAGTTATTCCATCTATGACATCTTTAAATTTTTCTTTAACTTCTGCAACACTTTTACCTCTATGAAGTTCTTTTATAACTTCTTTTAAAAGCTTCTGTATTCCCTATTATTAATAAGTTCACTCATAGGAAATACCTGGACCTCATAAGATACAAGAAATAGGAGCTGGATTTATTCCTGACACATTAAATCTTGACGTTATCGATGAAATTATAAAGGTAAAAGAGAGAGATGCTTTTGAAATGTCAATGAAACTTGCAAAACAAGAAGGAATTCTTTGTGGTATTTCTTCAGGCGCAAATGTTTTTGCGGCAGTTGAAGTTGCAAATCGCCTCGGGAGAGGAAAACGAGTTGTAACAGTACTACCTGATACTGGGGAAAGATATTTAAGTATGCACAAATTTTTTGAATATTGAACGATTATATACGGCTGTATCCTGGAAAAATTTGCGTTGCTGATACTCCTGCTCATTGCTTTAGTTGTATAACTGCTAGGATAAATAGTATTGGAAGAGTAGTTTCAGAAAGTTTTGGTTATAGAAAAAAGAGAGTGTAAAATCTGCACTCTCTTTTTTACAGATTATTTTGCAGAGTAATAGCATCTTTTAGGAGACATTATTAAATCTTCTTTTTTTAATTCTTTAATAGCCTTTTCAACTTCTTTTTTGTCAAGGCCTGATTTTTCTACAATATCACTAGGACGCAGAGGCTTTGAAGATTCTCTTAAAGTTTTTAATACTATCTCTTTGGCATCCATTTTATTTTTCCTCCTTAATACACATCACAATTTTATATTGATTACGATTCTAATTATAATATCAATTCTTATTTTTGACAAGAACTTCTAAAATAATTTTTTAACAATAAAATTAAGATTTCACTGGCTTCCCCAACTACTGCTTTTGCAGCTTTTCAACAAAGGGTATAACTAAAGATTTAATTTATTTAATTTATTATACAAAAGGGGTTTATCAAAAATCTGTGATTATTGTCACTTATTATACTAAAAAAAGGCAAATTATATACAAATACAGCCCCCCTTTTCTGTATTCAGAAAAATGGGGGGTTCTATCTGATTATTTAGCTCACTTTTTTAAAGTTTTAGTTATTTCTATATACTCATCTAAGGTGATTTCACCGCGAGCGTACCTTAACTTGGCAATTTCTAATGCTTCATTATTAGGATCTGTATTGTGTTTTTTAAAAAAGTTAACATTTCTAATCTGTTTTACTACCAAGTAAATTACTACGCCTATTAAAATCAAGAACAATATATTGGTAAGTCCACCGCCGAACCAAGTTCCATAACCACAAGGATAATATCCTCCAAACCAACGACCTAAACCACCCATCATATATCCTCCAAACATTATTTTCTCCTCCTCTCTAAATATTTATATTTTACAAAATGCTTTTTAATTTGTTATATTCTTCTACTGTAATTTCTCCCTTGGCTAAACGTATATCAAGTATTTTCTTTGCTTCATTCACTTGGCAATCTTTGTTTGCATTTAAATTATTAATTATTCTTTGCAGGTCACCTGTTTTGTACAAATAGAAGCCAATTGCCAAGATTAATATAAGCCCCATACATTTCAACTCCTTTCTATTTATTAAAAAACTGTTAACTTGGGTTCATTTTTATTTTAAGGCTTACTTTTGAAGAAAATATGAAGAGAAAATAAATACAGTTTAATTAAAATAATTTCCAAAAGTAAGCGATTAGATTTTTGTAAACTGTGATGTATAATATATTAAAAGAAGTTTATCAAGCTATCTTCATAAGTTATTCATAATTTTGCTGCAAAATAATAAAGGGTGGATGGAAGATGAATAAGAAAATATTTGTGGTTGATGACGAAATAAAAATACTGGAAGTTGTAAAGTCATACCTTGAGCGTGAGGGATTTAGTGTTATTACTGAAACTAATGGCAATAACGTTTTAGATACATTTAAAAAAGAAAAACCAGACCTTGTTATATTGGACCTCATGTTGCCAGGTATTTCAGGAGAGGAACTGTGTAAAAGGTTACGTCAGTTTTCCGATGTACCGATATTGATGCTTACAGCAAAAGTTCAAGAAAGTGATAAAATTAATGGATTTTCCATAGGTGCTGATGACTATATTACAAAACCATTCAGCCCACGTGAATTGGTTATGAGAGTAAAAGCAATATTAAGAAGAACAACTGATGATGTGCCTCTTGCTGAAGTAATGTCTTTTAATAATGATGACCTTGTGGTCGATTTAAGAGCACATACAGTGAGGAAAAAGGGTGTGGTTGTAAATCTTACTCCAAATGAATTTAAAATTTTAAAGATTCTAATTCGCAATCCAAATAGGGTCTTTACAAGAGAAGAATTAATTGAAAAAGTTATGGGATTTGACTATGAAGGATATGACAGGACGATTGATGCACATATTAAAAATTTAAGACAAAAAATTGAAGACGATACGAAAAATCCAGTGTATATTAGAACAGTGTATGGTGTTGGATATAAATTTGGTGATGGAAATGTTTAGAAATAATTTAAGAACAAGGGCGGCTATTGTATTTATTTCAATAGCTCTTATATCGATTGTTATTGTAAGTATTACAACAAACATCTTAATAATAAATAGCTTTGGAAATTATGTTATAAAGTCAACAGATAAAGAATTTAGCAATATAGCTAACACTCTTGCTGCAGTGTATAAATCTGAGGGAGGTTGGAAAAGTACGACAGGGCGTGAAATTGGGCATGCAGCTATGATGGAAGGATATGGATTAAGGCTTAGAGATAAAGATGGCAAAATTATATGGGATTTTTCTTCAATGTCATATATGATGAATATGATGGGAAAATGGAATAAGAAAAATATTTCTGAAAAAACTCTTCCCATCATTGTAGATGAAAAAACAGTGGGATATGTAGATATAATTTATTATGGGCCGATAATGATGAGTGACTTGGATTTTAAGTTTTTATGTGATATTAGCAGATATAATGTTATAGCAACGGTGATAGCTATTTTTATAGCATTGACTATAAGTATTTATGTGTCAAATTATATTACAAGACCATTAATTAATATTACGGAAGTTGCTAAAAAGCTTGAAAAAGGTGATTTTACTGCAAAGGTTTATGATATACCTAAAGAAGATGAGCTATTTAAGCTCACAGCTGCAATAAATCATCTTGGAGAATCTTTAAAAAATCAAGAAATACTAAGAAAACAAATGACCTCTGACATTGCACATGAGCTTAGAACACCATTGACAACATTGCAGAGTCATATTGAAGCAATGCTTGATGGGGTTTGGGAGCCGACGCATGAAAGATTGAAGAGTTTAAATGAAGAGGTCTTAAGGCTTATAAATATTGTAAAAGACCTTGAAACATTGAATAAATTTGAATCTGATATGTTAAAGCTTAATAAAATCAAATTTGACGCAAGCGAATTAGTAAAGAGCATTTTGACAAATTTTGAAGCATCTTTTGCTGAAAAAGAACAAGAAGTTGTAAAGAACATCGAAGATAACATTATGTTGTTTGGTGATAAGGACAGGATAGCACAGGTCTTCGTTAACCTAATATCAAATTCAAATAAATATACTCCTGTAGGTGGCAAAATAAAAATAGACTTTTATAAAGATGGTGATTATGCAGTATTTATTGTAGAAGATAATGGAATGGGCATATCAAAAGATGATATTCCTTTTATTTTTGAAAGGTTTTACAGAGGAGAAAAATCAAGAAATCGTGAAACAGGTGGAAGTGGAATAGGGCTTTCGATTGCAAAAGCTATAGTACTAGCCCATGGAGGCGAAATAAGCGTTGAAAGCGAGATAAATAAAGGGAGTAAGTTTACTGTTAAAATTCCTTTGTAAAGGAGGAGAGACAATTGATGCGTATGATGTGCGCATGGGGATATAGAGCGGATGTATTCATTTGGGGTATTATTTGGTCAGCAATAGAAATAGGTTTAATAATTGTAGCAATCTATTTTATTATATCATCATTTCGAGGTACGAGAAGTAGAAGTCACAAGAGTGATGCATTAGAAATTTTAAAAGAAAGATATGCAAGAGGGGAAATAAGCGAAGAAGAGTATCTGGAACGAAAAAAAATACTTGAAGAAAAATAATTATATCATCATTTTTACTCCAGCTCATTTATCATCCTTAATACTTCATCTGCTTGTATTGCGGCGACTGCCATGACTTTGGGTGCCAAAGGTTTCTTTTCATTAATCGATGTAACAAAATCACCCACAATTGAAAAGTTTTTACCCCGTTTTATTTTAATATTTTCGCAATCACCAAATCCTGCGACACCTGAAGCCAAAACCACTTTTTTATTATGTTTTTGGGCTTTTTTAAAAATCAGCGTTTTGGTAAATTCATTGTCAACAGCTTCCACAACTATATCATGTTGAGGGATTAACTCATCTAAATTTGACTCATCAATTTTTATATTTTTGGCTGCTATGTTTGCGTGGGGGTTGATTTTAAAGAGAGTATCTTTAAGGGCTAATACCTTTTTTTCTCCTACCTGGTGTAAAAAGTAATTTTGTCGGTTGAGATTTAAGATGTCTACCTCATCAAAATCGACTATTGTGAGGTTTTTAATACCACTTCTTATAAGCATCACTGCAACATTTGAACCAAGTCCACCACAGCCAATGAGAAGAATTTTTACTCTTGAAAGCTTGTCAAGCATCTTTTCATCAAAATAATTTTTAAGCATTACATCAAAAGGATTCATGCATTTTTCACTCTCCCTACTTTGTTTGTAATTTTAAATGTTGACTTTTGTGTAAGAAAAAAGGCTGGTTTTAAGAATTTTTTATACTACCAGCCTTAGGTACAATCTCTACACTAGCCAACGGTATTAGAAACTTTTGTAAGTCTGCAAAAAGAACATTCTTCCCTTGTTGTGACATGGCCACAAGTTTTGCATTCCTTCAATTCAATATTTTCTACCTCTTTGAAATGCTTTTTGCCCTTTTCAAGGAAGCCAATCAAAAAACGCTGCTTTGTGCCAGGACTTTTTTCTTCCAGTTCATTCAGCAATTCTTTATAAAGAATTGAACGAGCTCCAATTGAATAAGGACACTCTTCATGTAAAAATTCAATTTTGTTTAAAAGCACGTAATACATGTTTTCTTTTTCTGTTAAAGTATAAAGGGGCTTTACTTTTTTTATGAGTTTAGGGTGAGTTTGAGGTAAAACTGGTCCCTGTCTTGCAAGATAGCTTTCTCCCCAATTCAAAATATTGCCTAAAAGTGTTGCTGCTTCGTCATCTAGATTGTGACCTGTTGCGATAACTGAAAATCCATTGTCGTAAGCTACTTTGTTAAACAGGTATCTTTTAATTGTTCCACATACGGAACAGGGGCTTCGTTTTAAAGTCTTTGAAAGCTTGTATATATCAAGCCCGAATTCTTCTTTAATATTTTTTACAATGAGTGGAAGATTATTTTTCTTTGCAAAATTTTCAACCACTTCTTGAGACCTGTTTGAATACTCTCCAATTCCAAGGTTTATATACATTGCGGTAACGTTATAACCTTCCTTGGCTAGAACGTCCCACAGAGCCATACTATCTTTGCCGCCAGATACTACCACTAAAACTCTGTCGTCTTTTTTAAACATTTTATTTTTTTGAATGTTTTTTAAGACTTGGTTTCTATAATAATGCAAAAAACACTCAGCACAGAAGGCTGCATTATGCCTTTTTAGAGTGATAACTGCTTTTTTCTTACATCTTATGCACTTCAATTGGTAAAGCCTCCTTCTACTAACCTCCAGAAACTACCGATATTATCTCTACTACATCATCATCTTGAAGAATTTCATCTGGAGTAACTATTTCTCCATTTTTTATAAAGACATGTGATTCTAAATTTATATTCAACTCTTTTGCGAGTTTTTCAACATTTTTTGGAGCTTTTATTGTAATTTGATTGTTTTTTCCTACAAATATTACTGTCATTCTCGATACCCCCGTAGAAACCAAATCTTGAAAATTGTGTGGCAAAATTATTTATAACACATTTGAACTATTCGGTCAAGAATTTTAAAAAAGGAAATTGGAGTTCTTGAAAGGAAACAAAAATTATTATATAATAAAGTATGAACAATTATTCATATATTAAAGCAAAGAGGAGATACCTATGAAAAGAGAAGACAGCAAAATCCCAATCTGCGAAGTTAGCGTAATACATGAAGATATTATAAATAAAGTAAAAGAAGCTATGCCAGAGGAAACAAAATTGTATGACCTTGCAGAATTGTTTAAAGTATTAGGAGATACTACAAGGATAAAAATTCTTTATGCATTATTTGAATCAGAAATGTGTGTTTGTGATATTGCTGTACTTCTTGGTATGAGCCAGTCCGCAGTTTCTCATCAGCTTCGGATACTAAGGCAAAATAAGCTTGTTAAATTCAGAAAAGAAGGAAAAGTGGTTTATTATTCTTTGGCGGATGACCATGTAAAGAAAATATTTGAACAGGGTTTTGACCATATTAATGAATGAATCAGGAAGGGTGAATACTATGCAAAATAATAAAAGGGCCTTTGTTTTAGAGAGGTTTGGCTGTAAAAGTTGTGCCCTAGATGCAAAAGAAAGTCCACTGAACGCAAATTGTGATTCTGATAGTTGTAAGCTTGAGAATGATGACTCTAATGAAGTATACAGGAGAATCATTCAATATGGGATCTCTGCTATCTTGTTTGCAATAGCATTGCTATTTAATTCATTAGGTTATGTCAAATTTACCTTATTTTTTGTAAGTTATATAATCGCAGGAGGAGATGTCATCTTAAAAGCTGCCAAAAATATTTTGAAAGGGCGGATTTTTGATGAGTATTTTCTCATGAGCATAGCGACAATTGGTGCTTTTGCTATTGGAGAGTATCCTGAGAGTGTAGCAGTAATGCTTTTTTACCAAATTGGGGAACTTCTGCAGGATATTGCTGTTGATCATTCGAAAAGGTCTATTAAAGAGTTAATGAATATTCGTCCCGATTATGCTAACTTAAAAATTGGATATGAAATAAAGAGGGTTTCACCACAAGAAGTAAGACCGGGAGACGTCATCATAGTAAAGCCTGGTGAAAAAATACCACTTGATGGGAAGGTAATCGAAGGGGAATCGATGGTGGATACTTCTGCATTAACAGGAGAATCTGTTTTAAAAGAGGTTTATAAAGGCGCGGAGGTTTTAAGTGGCTTTATAAATAAAAATGGACTTCTCACAATAGAAGTAACCAGAGAGTTTGCAGAATCAACTGTTTCAAAAATACTAGGACTTATTGAAGAGGCTAGCAGTAAGAAAGCTCCTACAGAAAAATTTATGACAAAGTTTGCCAAATATTACACTCCTATTGTTGTTTTTTTGGCATTGATTATTGCTGTAATTCCTCCTTTAATTATACCAGCAGCAACCTTCAAGGAATTTATATATAGAGCACTTATTTTTCTTATTATATCGTGCCCCTGTGCACTGGTGTTATCGATTCCTTTAAGCTTTTTTGCTGGTATAGGTGCTGCCTCAAAAAATGGCATCCTTGTAAAAGGAAGTAACTATTTGGAAGCGTTAAGCAATGTAGAAACTGTTGTATTTGATAAAACAGGTACCCTTACAAAAGGGGTATTTAAGGTGACGAAAATTAAATCTGTAAATGGCATGAGCAGGGATGCGCTTTTAGAATATGCGGCATATGCCGAAAGTTTTTCAAATCATCCTATAGCAGAATCCATTTTAGAAGCCTATGGGAAAGAAGTAGACAGATCTAAAATAAAAAAGTATGAAGAAATTTCAGGAAATGGCGTAAGAGCAAATATAGAAGGAAAAGAAGTCCTTGTGGGCAATGCCAAATTAATGAAGATGGAAAATATTGATTGTGTTACCGGTGACTCAACAGGCACTATCATCCATGTAGCTATAGATAACAAATACTGTGGTTATATCCTCATATCTGATGAGGTAAAGGAAGATTCCCCAAAAGCTATAGAAAGTCTCAGGAAAATGGGCATTAAAAGGATTGTCATGCTTACGGGGGATAACAAAGTTGTAAGCGATAAAATCGCTGCTTCATTAGGGATTGATGAAGTGTATTCACAACTTCTTCCAAATGAGAAAGTTGGCGTACTTGAGAAATTGTATGCTGACAATAAAAAAGGCAAGCTCATATTTGTCGGTGATGGCATAAATGATGCACCGGTTTTAGCGAGATCTGATGTGGGTGTTGCAATGGGAGGAATCGGGTCAGATGCTGCTATAGAAGCAGCCGATGTAGTTTTAATGACAGATGAACCGTCAAAACTGGTAACAGCTATAAAGATATCCAAAAGGACAAAGTTAATAGTATGGGAAAATATTCTTCTTGCATTAGGAGTAAAAATAGTGGTTTTAGCACTTGGTGCTTTAGGGGTTGCTACAATGTGGGAAGCTGTGTTCGCCGACGTAGGTGTTGCACTCCTTGCAGTCCTTAATTCCTTAAGATTGCTTAATAAAAAATAAAAATATTATTAACTTTTAAAAAAGGAGGTCAAAACAGTTGAAATTAGTAGTAAAAAATGATATAATTTTGATTGGGTGATGATAAATGTTATTAACTATAAAAAAGGTTAAAGAACTGTATGATATGGTGAGAATTACATTAATAAACTGGGAAAAGGAAGGATTAATAACCCCAGTTAGAACACCAAAAGGAAGAAAGATGGTAGTATGAAGTCATACATGAGATAGCAAGTGGAGTAAATGAAATAAAGAGCTAGCAGAAGACTTAATAGCAATAGTAACATCTTTCGCAGCAAGAATTTACGGACAAAGGGGTGGCAAAAAACATGGTAGTAATACAGGCTAAACTCATTTTTCTAAATCAAGAAGACAAACAAATATTATTAGACTTAATGAGAAGATGGTCCTCCTGCATGAGATTTGCATACAAAAGGCTTCTAGAAGGTTATGATAGAAAAACCTTAAAAAGAGACCTTCAGGGGATGTTTAACTTAAACTCAAGATATGTAGATGATGCAATAATGAAAGCAAGAGGTGTATTAGAATCATCTAGACAATTAGGGAATAATCCAAAGAAAGTAATTTTTGGAGGAAGAGACTTATTTGGGAAACTTAAAAAGCGCCATATAAATGGGAAAGGATATGAAAAACTAAAAATTAGGTGGCAGGAGAAAAGAAAAGGAAATCTCTATTCAAGAGGGGATAAAAGCAAAAAAGGAAATCTCAACACAAGAATAGAAGTAAGAAAAAATGGCACTTTCTTAAGGATAAATGTAGGAGAAAGAAAATATGTATATGCCAAAATAGAAGCAGGATATAAAAAGAACAAGAGAAGAGAAGAACTTCTTAAGGAAATTGCCGAATCAAACATACCTTATTCTGTAGAATTAAAACTCAAAAATGGCAATATATACGCCTATTTTGCCATTGAAGAAGAATATCCAGAAATAAAAATAACAAAAGAAAAAGGAGCAATAGGAATAGACATAAACGCATATCCAGAAAACATATCATGGGTAGAAGTAGATGAAAAAGGGAATCTAATAAGCTATGGGAATATACCAATGCCAGAGCTTGCAAGTGGCAGTTCAGATAAAAGGGAATATTTCAGATGGCAGTATGCTCATGAGATAGTAAAGATAGCAAAAGAGAAAGGAAAAGCAATTGTAATTGAGGGATTAGAAATAAAAGAAAAAGGCAAAAGAGGAGACTTTTCAGGGAGAAAATCAAGGAGGATAAGACATAGCTTTAGCTATAAATCACTTCTTTCAAAAATAAAAGCATTAGCGAAAAGAGAAGGGATAGAAGTAATAGAGGTAGACCCTTCTTACACCTCAATAATAGGGATGTTAAAATATGCGCCACAGTATATGATAACAAAAGATATAGCAGCAGCCTATGTAATAGCAAGAAGGGGGTTGGGACTGCAAGAAAAGATACCAGACAATTATATAAAGTTTCTCAACAAGTTAACCATAGAAGAATTAGAAGAATTAAAAGAGCATGTAAAGAAAACAGTCAAAAACAAGTATCTAAAGAAAAAACACTTAAAAGAGATAAACAAAGCAATAAAACTCATACAAAGCCTTGAGAGTGAGCCAGGAAGGGTGCTAAAACCTCTGTATGGAACAAGTTTTAGTGCCTATGATTTCTGGCAAGTTCTCAAGGTAGCGGTGGTAACTCCACTCTCTTCTGAGAAGGTAAAAAGAGACTTCTCTGCCCTAAAAGAATTACTAATTCAGGGTAAGTGGAGAGACCCTTAAAGGGCGCAAGTTCCTGCTTCTTGGGGCAGGGGCTATGGCTTTCCCAAATACCGCCTGCTGGGGATGGGAAAGTCTGAAAGGCGGACTACAAATACCCCAGCTATCCAAACTGTACATTTTTGTACAGTTTGGATAACCAGGATATGAATCATGGGTTTGTTTGGACCTAAGGGTGAGACTATCGTCATAAATGTTAAGGGGATGACATGCAACCATTGCAAAATGTCTATTGAAAATGCACTAAAGAAGTTAAATGGAGTATCGAAAGCTATTGTTGACCTTGACAAAGGTAATGTAACGGTGACATATGACCCTGCTAAAGTTTCTGTAGATGATATGAAAAAAGCAATTATTGATACAGGATATGAAGTGTAATATCTATTAAAAAATTAAAGTATAAAGTAGGAGGATGTTTTGTGGAATTTGTGAAACATCGGTGTTAACTTTTCTAAATAATTTGCAACTGACTAAGGAAAAGATATGTTGGGCGGCTTGATACCGCCCATTCAGTTTGATAAGGAATAGCAATTTGGATGCGCAAATGCACCTATTGACATTGAGATAAGATTGTGATAGCGTAAAAAGAGAAAATTTATAATTCTTATCGTAATACTCGGAATTAAGTTACAAGGAATAGGAGCTGGATTTATTCCTGACACATTAAATCTTGACATTATTGATGAAATTATAAAGATAAAAGAGAGAGGCTTTTGAGATGTCAATGAAACTTGCAAAACAAGAAGGAATTCTTTGTGGTATTTTATATTTAAGTATGCACAAATTTTTTGAATAAAAAATGTAAAATATGAACAGATACTAAGAAGTAGAAAATAATAGAGAGAGGCGATTTTTGTGGATAGAATTTATTTAGACAATGCTGCGACTACACCAGTTGATAAAAGGGTATTAGAGGCGATGTTACCATATTATAGTGATGTTTTTGGTAATCCATCTTCCCTGTATTCATATGGACAAGAAGCGAAAAAAGCTATTGAAGAAGCGAGGGAAAAAGTGGCAAAAGCACTAGGGGCAGATTCTGACGAAATATATTTTACCAGTGGTGGGTCTGAGTCTGATAATTGGGCATTAAAAGGTGTAGCATATGCGTTAAAAGATAAGGGAAATCACATTATTACAACGGAAATTGAACATCATGCAGTACTTAATACTTGTCGATATCTTGAAAAAGAAGGATTCAAAGTAACATATCTTCCAGTTGACGAATATGGACTTGTAAAACCTGAAGATTTAAAAAAGGCAATTACAGATAAAACAATCCTTGTTTCTATAATGTTTGCCAATAATGAGATAGGTACGATAGAGCCAATTGAGGAGCTTGTCAAAATAGCTCATGAGAAAAATGTATATTTTCATACTGATGCTGTGCAAGCAGTTGGTAATGTACCAATAGATGTAAAAAAATTAGATGTTGATTTGTTATCTCTATCTGCCCATAAAATATATGGACCTAAAGGCGTGGGAGCATTATATATAAAGAAGGGTGTAAAGATTCATTCGCTTATACAAGGTGGAACACAGGAAAGGAATAGAAGAGCGGGCACAGAAAATGTTCCAGGAATAGTAGGACTGGGAGAAGCGATGGAGCTTATCACGAAAAATTTGGATTCTCATATAAATAAACTTACATTTTTAAGAGATAAACTTATAAATGGAATATTAGAAAAAATACCATATGCGAGGTTAAACGGGCATCCAACAAAAAGGCTTCCAGGCAATGTTAATGTATCATTTGAATTTATAGATGGCGAATCCCTTATTTTAAACTTAGATATGGCAGGAATATGTGCTTCAAGTGGTTCAGCATGCACTTCTGGTTCATTGGAGCCTTCTCATGTGCTTCTGGCAATTGGGCACTCAAAAGAATTAGCTCGAGGGTCATTAAGACTTACAATTGGTAAAGATAACACAGAAGAAGATATAGATAAAGTTTTAGAAGTGCTTCCACAAATTATTAAAAGATTAAGGTCAATATCACAGATTGTATGAAAGAATCTACAAGGAGGTCAAAAAATTTTTTTATGAAAAAGAATAACAGAGTAGTTGTGGGAATGAGCGGAGGTGTTGATAGCTCTGTTTCAGCATATCTTTTAAAAGAACAGGGATATGAGGTTATAGGTGTTACGATGCAAATATGGCAGGACAAAGATGAGGAAGCAGTGAAAGTTGAAGGTGGCTGTTGTTCATTGGCTGCTGTTAATGATGCTAGAAGGGTAGCGAATAAGATTGGCATTCACTTGAAGACGGCAAAGTTTTTGTGAAATTTGACAATTCACAAAGGGCTATTACACCGGGGCAGTCAGTAGTCTTTTATGATGGAGATATTGTTGTAGGAGGGGGAATAATAGAAAGAAAAGTTAGATAAAATTTCTGAATCTCCTTTTATGTTGAAGAATTTCCTATAAGAATGCTGAGAGATGAAGAGGAGATGAAAATATGGCCGAAAAAGCTAATTTAAAAATAACTGGGATGTCTTGTGCAGCTTGTGCAACCAAAATAGAAAAAGGGCTTAAAAGCTTAGATGGAGTTTTAGACGCAAATGTAAATCTTGCTGTTGAAAAAGCAACAGTTATATATGATCCAGATAAAATTAATATATGCAATATTGAGAAAAAGATAGAAGATATAGGATATGGTGTAATAAAAGATAAAGTAGAACTTGCACTTATGGGTATGTCCTGCGCATCCTGCGCTGCCAAAATCGAAAAAACCTTAAAAAACCTGCCTGGTGTAAGCAATGCATCAGTTAATTTTGCAACTGAGACGGCAATTGTCGAATATGATTCAAATGAAATTGATACAGAAAAAATGATTAAAGCGATAAAAGATATAGGATATGATGCAAAAGAAAAGACTGGAGTAAGTATTGACACAGGAAAAGAGATAAAGGAGAAAGAAATAAATACATTAAGGAAACTTGTAATATATTCAGCGATTTTAACTGTGCCGTTAGTAATACCAATGATTTTGAGAATGTTTAAAATTTCAGGTGGAATACTTGATAATCCGTGGTTACAGGTATTTTTATCTTCACCTGTTCAGTTTATTGTAGGTTTTAGATATTATAAAGGTGCTTGGAACAATTTAAAAAATATGACGGCAAATATGGATACTTTGGTAGCTATGGGAACATCTGCAGCGTATTTTTATAGTTTGTACAATGTATTTACCAAACCCTCTCATGAGATACACAATTACTTGTATTTTGAGGCATCAGCAGTTATTATAACGCTTGTAACATTAGGTAAACTGCTTGAAGCTACAGCCAAGGGAAAAACATCTGAAGCAATAAAAAACCTCATGGGACTACAAGCAAAGACCGCAAGAGTGATAAGGGATGGGCAAGAATTAGATATACCTATTGAAGAAGTCAAAGTCGGGGATATCGTTGTTGTAAGGCCGGGCGAAAAAATACCAGTTGACGGTAAAATAGTTGAGGGTAGTTCCACAATAGATGAATCTATGATAACTGGTGAATCTATTCCTGTAGAAAAAGGCGTTGGTGATGAAGTAATTGGCGCTACGATAAATAAAACAGGAACGTTTAAATTTGAAGCGACAAAAGTGGGTAAAGATACGGTACTATCGCAAATTATTAAAATGGTAGAAGATGCCCAAGGATCAAAAGCGCCAATTCAACAAATTGCTGATAAAATCTCTGGTATTTTTGTACCCACAGTTATAGCCATAGCTGCTACCACATTTTTAATTTGGTATTTTGGGTATGGAGATTTTAATGCGGGCATAATAAATGCAGTATCAGTACTTGTAATTGCCTGCCCGTGTGCGCTTGGACTTGCAGTTCCCACTTCTGTGATGGTAGGGACAGGAAAAGGAGCAGAAAATGGTATACTCATAAAGGGAGGAGAACATCTGCAGAGGGCAGGGAAAATAACGGCAATAGTATTTGATAAGACTGGGACGATAACAAAAGGAGAACCGGAAGTTACAGACATAGTAACTTTTGGAGATTTCACCGAAGATGAGATTTTGAAAATTGCGGGAATTGCGGAAAAAAATTCTGAGCATCCATTGGGACAAGCAATTGTCAATAAAGCAAAAGAAAAATTCAAAATATTGGAAGACCCTGAGAAATTTGAGGCTATACCAGGCTACGGTATATGCATTACGATAAATGAAAAAGAGTTTTATATTGGCAATAGAAGGCTCATGGACAGACAAAATATTGATATAACGTCAATTGAAGATAAGGTTGAAGAACTAGAATCACAAGGTAAAACAGCAATGATATTGGCATCTCACGACAGAGTTTATGGCATTATAGCTGTTGCAGATACTGTAAAGAGTGACTCGGCAAAAGCAATTCAAAAGTTACAAGCTATGGGTATTGAAGTATACATGATTACGGGAGATAATAAAAGGACTGCTGAGGCAATAGCAAAACAAGTTGGTATAAAAAATGTGTTGGCAGAAGTATTGCCAGAACATAAGGCTTTGGAGATTATGAAGCTTCAAAAAATGGGAAAAGTAGTTGCAATGGTGGGAGATGGTATTAATGATGCTCCTGCTTTAGCTACTGCGGATGTTGGCATAGCGATAGGTACAGGTACAGATGTGGCGATAGAAACCTCAGATATAACGCTTTTAAGTGGAAATCTTATGGGTATTGTGACCGCTATAAAATTAAGCAAAGCTACCATGAGAAATATATATCAAAATTTATTCTGGGCTTTTGTATACAATACAATCGGCATACCATTTGCTGCGATGGGCCTTTTAACTCCAGCTATAGCAGGAGAGGCAATGGCATTTAGCTCAGTGTCAGTTGTAACAAATGCTTTAAGATTGAGAAGATTTAAAGTAATAAGTTAAAATCATGTTATGCTAAGCTTTAGAACAAAGGAGTATGGGGATTATGGAGGAAAAGATTTTAAATAAATTTGGTGAAAGTGCCGCTATGGTTTAAGAAAGATGCTAATCCTAAATATGCTTGTTATTGCAGCAGAGTGACAAAAGAAGAAATTATAAAGGCAGTAGTAGAATATGGTGCCAACACTATGGAAGAAGTCATAAATCTTACTGGTGCAATGAGTAATTCTGATTGTCAAAAGAAAAATCCTCTAGACAAGTGCTGTCATAAAATAGTGCAGGATGCCATTGATAAGGGGTTAAATATTCGCAGTAGGTTGGCATAATAGGCGAAAAAGTATTCGCCTATTTTTTATCTTTTTATTTACCTATTTTAGAAAAAATAGTACAATTAAGGTGAAAACTTTTTTCAAGATAAAAAGAAAATTAACAGGAGGGGTTAGGGTGAATAAAATTGTTACACGACCCAGTGAAATTGACAAAAATATGAGGGTATTGTATGCTGGAAATCACTATATAAGTTTGCCTGAGATAGATATAAATGATGCTTCTATAAAAAGTTTGAATTTTGTTTCTCTTTCAAATAAAGGACTTGTTGAACTTTCTGGAGAAGAAGCTTTGTTTGAACCCCGTTTTTACAAAAAAGGTGAGGGACTTGAAATAGTGAAAAGTGAGATAGAAGAGATATTTTCTTACATTCCTTCTATCAAATTATACCTTTCAGATGGAAGTCGTGTTTTAATAAAAATTTACGCTGATCTGAAAGAAAAAGGTTTTGTCTACGAATTTGAAAGTTCTGAAAAAATGGAAGTATACCTGATAGTTCATCCTGACAAATTGAGCTTTTTACGTTTTAATTCCCATGAGATTGATTTTAAAAAGGAGTTTAAAATTGACAAATGGCTTAAAAACCCTGCTTTAAACGTCTATTCTTATAATGTAGCCTTTTCTCTAGCCTTTGGAGCAGAAAAGGAGTTTGACTACGTTGAAGAGAGCAACAGCATTACCTTGAAGCTAAAACTTAATGGCAAAAACTGCTTTTACATAGCGGTAAATTCTGATATGGATGGAGCTTCTACCACTTTGATTCATCTCAAAAGAAAAGGTTTTGAAAGGATATACGAGGAAGTTTGCAGATGGCTTGAGAAGAAATACATAAAATACTCCCAAGATGAATATCTGGAGAGATTACTTAACAAGAACCTATTTTTCAACTACTTTTTTGCGGTAGGCAAAGACATGGAATCGGATAGCTATGTGGCTTTAACATCAAGGAGCCCGAGGTATTACGTTTCAGGCGCTTTTTGGGAAAGAGATAGTTTTTTATGGTCTTTTCCAGCAATAAAGCTTATTGACAGGGAATTCCACAATCTTATTGCGAGGGAGATGATATTAAGGCACAGCAAAAATGCTGGAGACCATGCTCATTACATAGACGGCACAGTACTTTACCCAGGATTTGAATTAGATGAGGCAGCTAGCTATTTTATACTGCTTAAGGAGATGGATGTGGATTTGGATGATTTGGAGCTTATAAAGGCATTGGATATGGTGTATAGAAGGATTGAGGAAGAATATGACCCCAAAACAGGGCTTTATAAAACTTTTCTACTGCCTTCAGATGACCCTTCAGAATATCCTTTTGTGACAATAGACAACGTAATACTCTTAAGAGGGCTTATCAATTTAAAAGACCTTTATGTAAAGCTTAACTGGTACAAAAAAGCAGAAGAAGTTGAAAAGAAGATAAGGGGGATAGAGAAAGGAATATACGAATACTTGGTGGTAGAAGTAGAAGGGAAAAAGATATTTGCTTGGTCTTCTGATGGGAAGGGAAACTATAGGCTTTACAATGATCCGCCAGGCAATCTAGGGCTTATGTATTATTACGGTTTTGTTGACTACAAGGATGAGATATTTAAGAATACGATTGATTACTATTATTCGCCGAAATACAAGTATTACTTTAAAGATGCGAAGATAAAAGAATTAGCCTGTGACCATCATCCGAATACGCCGTCAGGTTTAGGTCTTTGTGGAAGTCTACTAAATCCTTTAAAGAGGGAAGAGGCTTTAGGCTGGCTTAAGATGGCTAATATGGATTACGGGCTTTTAGCGGAGAGTTTTGACAAAGACACAGGAGAAGCGAAGACCGGGGTTGGCTTTGCGACAGGAGCAGGGTATCTTGCAATGGCTCTTTACAAAGTGCTTTTTGAGGAGTGAATTTTATGAAGGTTGCCTCTGTAGTTTTGAAAAAAGACGTAGTTTACAAGCTGAAATCTCAGAAAGACTGGATTTGCTGGTATGAGGATGTAATAGGGGAGTGCTGTTTGCAAAAAATTGATATTGCGGTTTTCCCTGCTCTTCTGGGGGAAGTGGGGTATTTCAGAGGGGATTTTGTTGAGATAATGAAAGACCTTTCTTCAAAATATAAGAATATTGCCATATGCCCTGGAAGTTTTTTTGAGAGAGAAGATGATGAGATTTTTCACTCTTCTTTTTTAGTGATGGAAGGGGATGTAATGCTTTTTCAACGGCAACTGTACCTTTCAAAATGGGAGAAGTTTTACGGCCTTTCAAGGGGAACTGACCTTGAAATGGCTGAGGTAAAAGGCTTTAAGGTGTCTATAATTCTCCCAACAGACTGGTTTTATCCGCAAGTACCGAGATACGCTGCTTTAAAAGGGGTTAACCTCGTACTTGCACCTATGGCAATTAAAGGGAATAGAAATTTTGCAAGGCAGATAGCTGGTGTATGGCAAAATGTACAGCAAAACCTGTTTTTTGCAGTAGAAAGTGGCTTCAAAGGCAAGTTTGAAGGGATAGAATTTTTTTCTGAGTCCGCAATTCACGCTCCGCTGGAAATGACAAAAGATGATGACGGTTTTTTGGCAAAAGAAGGAGAGGAGACTTTTATATGGGCAGAACTGGATGAAAATGAGAGAAAAAAGGCTGTTTTAAAGTTTGACGTTTTAAGTAAACTTAATGTCAAAGCTTATAAAGGGATTTTTGGGTGATGAAGATGAATGTGTTAAAGTACATTTTTAAGAAGAAAATGTCTTCCAAAAAGGCAGAGGGCTATGTAGGTAGGGTAGTTGGTATTGCGAGGAGAAGTAAGGATTACAGAAAAGTGAGGGTTTCATGCGTTCAGAGGCAAATCAAATTGACCTCTTCTTTTGAAGAATATGCAGAAAGGCTTAAAAATTTTGTGGAGGAGGCTGCTTCAAAAGATAGCGATATAGTAGTTTTTCCGGAGTACAACTTTTTTGACTTATTTGGCATAATTCCTGGATTTAAGAAGATTGATGAATATCTAAACGGCAGATCTAAGAAGGAAGGAATGAGTGCTTCTCAAGGTGGAGGCGAAGGCCTTCTCAAGTTTATATTTGAGTCTATAGCAGGTCCTTATCAGGAAGCTCTAGAGGAATTAATGAAAGGACTTGCGAAGAAATATGGGATTTACATTTATACTGGAAGTTACATAATAAATGAAAACGGCAGGCTTTACAACGGAGGAGCGTTGATATCGAGGGAAGGAGAAATTTTAGGAAGGCAGAAGAAGATTCACCTCACTGATTTTGAGGAGAAAATAGGGCTTGATAGAGAAAATGAACTTAAAGTGTTTTTACTAGATGTAGGGAAAGTAGCTTGCCCTGTCTGCATGGATGCCACCTATTTTGAAACTTTCAGAATGGCTTATGAAATGGGGGTTGATATAGTCCTTTTGCCAATAGCTAACAATGAGGAATACAATTTCTGGAGGGCATTAAGGGGCATATGGCCAAGGGTTCAGGAGTCCTATGTGTATGGTGCCAAAGCTTCTTTGAACGGGTGGATAGGTGGAATCCACTTTACAGGAAGAGCAGGGATTTTTGCTCCAATAGATATAACTAAAAATGAGGATGGGGTTTTGGCCGTGTCTCCCCATTATGAAGGCGATTTTTTGGTAACAGCTGACCTTGACATGGCAAAGCTTCATGAAGCGAGGGAAAAAGCAGAGTATTTTGGAGATAGAAATGATGCCTTTGAAAGGGATTATTATGAAAAAGTGTATAAACCTTTATTGAAAGGAGAAAGAGGATGAAGGGAAGAAGGTTTTTCGTGCTTTTTATGTATTCTTTGGGGTACATGGGAATATCAATTTTCACTCAGACGGCGGTGAAATGGTATCAATACTATTACACTCCTCCTGCTTTCAACACACAGGGGCTTAAAATTCTTGTGCCTATAGGTCTTATAGGCTTTTCCATGATAGTTGCTCGAATTTTTGATGGGGTTTCTGATCCGATAGTCGCCTACTATTCTGACAAATTGAGGTCTAGATGGGGAAGAAGGATTCCTTTTGTGCTCTTTGGAAGCCCTGTTTTGTTTTTGTCCTTTATAATGATCTGGTTTCCTCCTGTAGAGCATGAATCTATATTAAATTTTGTTTATCTGACCTTTGTCCTTAGCTTGTTTTTTGTGGCTTTCACGGCAGTGGTAGCTCCATATCTTGCTCTTATTCCCGAGATAACAAAAAGCGCAGAGGAAAGAATCACTCTTACGATGATGCAGGGGATAACCCAGATTTTGGGCGTCATGGTGGCAGAAGCTGGTTCAGGAATTTTAATTAGGATTTTTAACTTTAAGGTTATGGGAATCATACTAGGAAGTTTTGCCTTTGTAACGCTTATGCTGACTCCTTTGTTTGTGAAGGAAGAACCAGTAAAAGAAGAGGATATGTCGACAGTCTCGATGTTTGCCTCTATAAAGATGACTCTTTCAAATAAAGACTTCATCTATTACTTGACTGCTATTACGGCATTGTGGTTTGGGCTTAATACCCTTACAATTGCTATGCCTTATATTACGGAAGTTCTTTTGAAGATTCCTGCTGAAAATTCTGGATTTATGATTGCGGGAGCCTTTGTGGTAGCTGTTTTCTTCAGCTTCTTTGTGCCAAAACTAAGCCTTGCATATGGGAAAAAGAAGGTCTTTATGGTGTTTTCAGCATTTTTTGCTCTGATACTAGGGCTTACAGGCCTTTTTGGCACGGTTTTTAGTAAGACTTTGTCTATTGTGATAATTTTGCTTGCAGGTATTCCTCTTTCTGTGTTTTTTGTGATACCCAATGCCATGATTGCAGACATAGCGGAGTTAGATGGCATTAAAGTTGGGCAGAGAAGAGAAGGTATGTTTTTTGGAGCGCAGGGATTTGTGGTAAAGGTGGTCATGGGGATTTCGTCACTTGTTACACCTCTTCTCTTTAAAGCCTTTGGATATAGCGCAGAAAGTCCCTTAGGGCTTATGCTTTGTGGGCCTTTGGCAGGGGTGTTGATACTTTTAAGCTTAGTAGTGTTTAGGAATTATTCCATATCAGAAAAGGAATTAGAGGAGAAAGGTTAAGCCTTCTTTGGTGATAACAGATTCTCAAGTTTTTAAAAAAGTGGGAGCCTGTGTTCCGGAAGATGTGCCTCTTACTTCTTTTTCAATACTCTTTGCTCGGTATAAAGGCGATTTAGAAGAACTGGTGAGGGGCGTGAAGGCGATTGAGAGATTAAAAGATGGGGACAAAGTTTTGATCGCTGAAGGTTGTACCCATCACAGGCAGGAGGATGACATAGGGACAGTGAAAATACCGAGGTGGCTTAAAGAAAAGACAGGAAAGGAATTGAAATTCAGCTGGTCAAGTGGCATGGGCTTTCCAGAAGATTTGGAGACTTACAGTCTTATAGTTCACTGCGGCGCCTGCATGCTAAACAGAAGAGAGATGATGTACAGAATTTCATATGCAAAAGAGAAAAAGGTGCCCATTGTCAATTACGGCGTGCTTATAGCCTATGTGAATGGGCTTTTGCCGAGGGCAATTGAGATGTTTAAAGAGGCAAAGAGAATATACGAAGAGGAGGAAAGCTAGGCACTAAAAATTTTTCTGTATCTTGACAATACGTAAAAGGAGTAGGCCATTGCTATTACACCGCTTACTATAAAGGTGATATGGGGGCCAAATCTTTGCGATAGTGTGCCTGCGTACATCGAACCTATAGGCGTTACTCCTCCAAATACCAGAGAATAAACGCTCATAACCCTTCCTCTGAATTCGTCGGCGGAGTTTATCTGTATTGTGGTGTTTGCAGAGGAAGTGAAGGTTACCATAAACCAGCCGGACAAAGCCAACAAAAAGGCGGTTAGGGTGTAACTATTTTGAATCCCTATAAGTATCTGAAAAAGCCCCAGACCTATGCCTCCCGCGAAGAGGTAGACTGGCTTTACTCCTCTTTTGCTTATTGATGCCAGGGTTAATGCGCCAATTAGTGCTCCTATTCCCATTGCTGACATTAAAAGTCCATAGCCTGTAGCTTCTCTGTGGAGCACATTTTTAGTAAAAACGGGCACTAAGACGTTAAAATTCATAGAAAAGGTGCTTAAAACTGCTATCATTAGGATTGTGTGCAGTATTACAGGCATATTCTTTATATAAGTCATGCCATCTTTCAGGTCTTCAATTATTCTCGTTTTTGCGTCTTTTAATTTTGGAGTTACTCCTTCTACGGTTATAAGTATAAGTCCAATTATAACTGCTATGAAGCTTGCTGAATTTAAGTAAAAGCAAATGGCATACCCTAGCTTGCCTATCAAGATTCCGGCTATAGCAGGGCCTATTATCCTGGCGGCATTGAATACTGCGGAATTCAAAGCTATGGCATTCATAAGGTCTTTTTTGCCTACCAGGTCTATTATAAAGGACTGTCTAGCTGGCACGTCTATCGTGTTTAAAAATCCGTTTATCAATGCTAAAATCAAGATTTCCCAGTAATTTATAACCTTTAAAGCTGTCAGAGTGGCTAGTATAAAAGATGTAACAGCAAAGCTTGACTGAGTAAAGAGTATTAATTTTCTTTTTGGGAATCTATCTACTATTACTCCTGCAAAAAGGGAAAAGAGCATCATAGGGAGAAACTGCACAGCACTTATGAGTCCTAATAAAAAAGAAGAATTTGTTAGTTCAAGAACTAACCATCCTTGCCCTATGTTTTGCATCCACGTTCCTATCAATGACACCATCTGACCTAACCAGAAGAGGCGAAAGTTTCTGTGTTCTAGTGCTGGAAAAGAGTCAGTAATTCTCATATAAAAGCTCTATGGATAGATTGAAATATTTTTTTGCCTCTTCTGGTTTGCTAAGTGCTATATAGAGATTTCCTAATCCTTTGTAGGCTTCTGACAGATCCTTCTTTAGTCCCAATCTTGAGAGTATTTCTGCTGATTTTAAAAGTTCTTTTTCGCTTAGTTCAAAATTGCCTTCTTTTAAGTGCAAATTCCCAAGTATTGTGTAGATTCTCCCAATTTCCTCTTCTTCTCCTAACCTTGTCACTATTTCTAAAGATTTATTTAGATACTCTAAAGCTTTGTTAAGGTCTCCTTTCAGGTAATATATTCTACCAATTTCTGTTAAATTGTATGCCATTCCTCTTTCGTTTTCCAGCTCTTTATAAAGGGAGTAGCTCTTTGTAAAGTATTTTTCTGCGATGTCATATTTTTTGAGGTCTGTGTATACGAATCCCAGGTAGTTGTACTCATTAGCTATGTCTGCTTTTAGGTTAAGGGTTTTGCTAATGAGTATTGCTCGCCTTATGTATTTTATTGCGTCTTTATACTGTTTGAGTTCATAGTTTACAAGCCCTAATCCGTTGTTTGCTAGAGCTATGAAGTCTACAGCTTCAATTTGTGTGGCGTATTCTAAGCATTTCATGTAATAATCTCTTGCTTTTATGAATTCTCCCATTTTGCTGTAGAGGTTTGCAATGCTGTAAAGGATGCGAGCTTTTGAGTGTAAATTTTTGGATGAGTATTTTTCATGAGCTTCTAAGGCTTTTAAGTAGTTTTCAAGAGAAGCTTGGAAGTTTTGCAGGTTACCAAGGCTTAAGCCTTTTATGTGGTATAGTTCTACTAAAATTCCGTCATTGAGCTTTTTTTCAAAATAGGGCAGAATTTTATCAACTACTTCTAAGGCTTTTGAATAGTTTTTAGTTTCAACATAACATTTGGCAAGGTGAAAATTTATTATGTTTGTGGAATACTCGTCTATTGAATTTTCTAAAATTTCAAGGTATAATTTAATCGCTTCCTCGTAGTTTTTATTGTCAAAAAAGCGCTCAGCAGTGAGGAATTTTTCAAGTATTGTCTTGTATTTTTCAAGTTCTTTTTTTAGTTCTTCTTTTTCTACATAGTCTTCATCTAAAAAGTATGTTATGGGTTTATTTAGTCTTTCTGCAATGTAACTTAATGCTTTGAGGGAGGGACTAATTTTCCCCTTTTCAATAAGGCTTATGTAGCCTTTTGAAAATTCTCCTCCCGATAGGTCTCCTTGTTTTAGAAACTGGCGCTTTCTCTCTTCCCTTATTCTTCTTCCTAATTCTGCCATATCCATAAGGACCACTCCTCGTATAATATGATTGTAATCCACATTAAAAATTTAATAATAAACACACAAATTAAATCCTTAAAAACCATTTTTACCCTGGTAAAACAATCTCATAATTAAATTTCTCATTTTTATTTAAATGGTCCTTTGTCTCTGATAAACTTAAAAGTAGAAGGTCCCTTTTAAGTTTACTGAGGTATTTTTGACTCACTCCTGTGGCATGCTGGTAAAGCAGCATTACCACTCGGCAAAGACTGAACCTCTGGAGTTATTTGAGTAATACATACTCGTTTGTTGTGCCTCTTTAGCTTATCTGTCCATCGCTTGAGCATCGATGGTCAGGCACCCTATAAGCTAAATCTGAGCACTAATCACGGCGAGGGTGTATTACAAAAACTTAAGAGACAAAGGACCTTCAAAAAACTTTTTGCAAAAAGGAGCGTGAATTTATCCATGAGCTCTACACTTATTGTGGGCATTGATATCTCTAGCGAA